>NZ_JBBNAC010000001.1:634004-1268008 GCF_037996825.1 Bdellovibrio sp. BCCA
CAAAAGCGTTCCCGCTTTACGGGCTTGAATATCATCTAGACGTCCTAAAAGTTCGGATCGATTTAATTCAACACCCACTTCTTCTCTCGTTTCCCTGAGGGCGGCGTCGAGGTCCGTTTTATCTATGTCTTCTCTTTTTCCGCCAGGGAAGGCTATTTGGCCGGACCAGCGGTCTTCGGGATTAAAGGCTCTTTGTATAAAAGCAATTTCTAGGTTATCCAGAGTTTCACCTTTTAGAATCACCGAAACACAAGCGTGCCTTGATAGGCGCGACTGCAAGTCAAGGGGGGATGGATTCTCTAAAAGCGAAGAAAGTAAATTTCTCAAGCGTTTGTCCTCTTTGCTTAGAATATCATGACTTTCAAAAGGAGCCGTAATTTTCATCTTGTTTTCAATGACACGCAGGAGCAGTCTAGACTCTGGACAAGGAGCTAAGAGTTCGAGAAAAGGAAGTCACTTTTAGGAGGTTCAAATGAAGGCTCTTTTTGTTATTTTCGTTGTTTTAGCTGGGTCTGTTTCTTTCGCAGCACCGGAGTGTACAAAAGAAGCAAAAGACAAATGGATGTCAGAAGCCAAAATGAAGGAGATGATTCTTTCTCAAGGCTACAAAATAAAAATCTTTAAAATCGCTGGCAATTGTTACGAAATTTACGGCTGGGATAAAGAAGGCAAAAAAGTTGAGATCTATTATAATCCGGTTGACGGCTCTGTGGTAAAAGAAAATAAAAAATAGTTTCATCAAAGGGACCAGAAGAATGAAGGATGAAAAAAGAATCTACGTTTGGGATCTTTTTGTTCGAATATTTCATTGGGTTCTGGTCCTTTGCATTTTCTTAAATTTTTTTGTTACCGAAGAAGGTGAAAAACCTCACGCCGTTATCGGCTATATTGCCACCGCTTTTGTGATTCTTCGTTTTATCTGGGGATTTTTCGGCAGCTATTACGCACGGTTCAGCACGTGGCTCGCAAGTCCTGGTACCGTCTTTCGTTATCTTCGCAATTTTAAATCACGACGCGTGTATATGTCCCACAACCCGATTGCGGGATGGATGATGATCTTTCTTATGCTTTGTGTGATTGGTTTGGGGCTCACAGGTTTTATGATGGGAACGGATCGTTTCTTTGGTGAAGAGTGGGTTGAAAAACTTCACGGTACCATCGCTGATGTTATGATGGCTGCCGTTTTTGTTCACGTCTTAGGCGCTTTATATGAAAGCTACCACGAGAAGCAAAATCTCGTGGCAGGCATGATTCACGGTTATAAAAAAGATCGTACAAATTAACGGCAAGAACGGCGAGACACTGTCTCTGAATTTTCGCTGCAGCTCACGATGCGGCAGTTGTCGTAACGGTATTGGCAACGGTCGATGGCTTCGCGTTCTGTGTAGTAGCGAGATTCTCCGCGAGCTTCCATTGTCATTTTGTATCCGCGATAATCAACACCCTCTGCTTGGCATGTGAAGTATTTTGATTCACAAGTTTCAATACAGTTTCCGTGTTTCGCTAAACACTCACGACAATCTCTGTGTGCACCCCAGTGTTCTTCCCAACCAGTATCATGTGCTGTGCACGTAACTTGAGGACGGCCGCCGCCACGGCCATCGCCTGGACGAGGATCAGGGCGAATCCAATCAAGAATTCCTGCGTATGTGTTGAAAGAAAAAAGTGTGATCAAAAGAATGGTGGTTAGTGATTTCATTGTTTCCCTCCTAATTGGTAACAAGAAGGAACAATACAAAGACGATGCCAATGGATGAGGAGTCAAAATGACTCCGACTCAAAAATTTTTTATCACGCCGAGTTAGACAAGATAAAAGAGAATGCAGAAATACTGACAGATACTTCCGCCCATCACGAACAAATGCCAAATGCCATGAAAGTGTCGGACTTTTTCGTCATACAAAAAGAAACCGATGCCTCCTGTATATAACAATCCACCCAATGCTAGCCAAACAACTCCTGCTGTTGGCAGCGCCGCCGTTAGAGGTTTCATCGCCACGACGACAAGCCATCCCATCAAGACATAAATAATCATCGAAGGAATGCGTGTGCGATGAGCCATGGTCAGCTCATAAATAATTCCGATCAATGCCAGCGACCAATTAATTCCAAAGAGCCACCAGCCCCAAGGTCCTCGCAGTGTGATTAACGTAAATGGCGTGTACGTGCCTGCGATCAAAAGATAAATCGCGATGTGATCTAATTTTTGCAGAACTTTTTTCGCGCGCCCTTGTAGGCTGTGGTACAAAGTCGAGATCGTATAAAGTAGAACAAGCATGCCACCATAAACACTGGTCCCGACGATTTTCCAAACGTCACCGTGAATGGTCGCCATCGTTACTAATACTGAAGTGCCAGCCACAGAAAGAGCTGCGCCGATGAGATGAGTAATGCTGTTAAAACGTTCTCCGTGATAGATAACGACCTCCTCGCGCCTTGCATCTGACTTTTTGATATTATCACAAAGCCGTGAAGGTACGAGAGGCTAGAATGAAAATCATTGAGAAAAATGAGCTTTCAAATTATTGAACGGTCTCGAATTAAGCCGTCTTTTGTTTCGCGATAATGATCCACGAGATGACGCAGATCAAGGCTCCGAAATAATAAGGAGCACCTGGGACGTAAACCCCCTGTGGATTCGCGGTAAAAACGGCAAACAGTTTTGTCGCCACAAGAGGATTGATGATCGCAGCTAGCGACGCCAAACTCACGAGCGTACCTTGCAGCTCACCTTGCTCTTGCGAAGGAGTTTTGTGAGTTATCATAGATTGCAGCGCCGGTTGAGACACCCAGAAGATCGAAGACACAATCAAGATGGCATACATCATCCAACCTTGAGTGGCCGCTCCGAAAAGAAAGAACGTCACGCCATATCCGAAAGCTCCGTAAACGACAGCACGGCGTTCACCAATTTTTGGAATCACAATGCGAGTGAGCCAACCTTGTGCGATTGCAGAAAGAACTCCGACAAGAGCCAAAGAAATTCCAACCTCTGCTGTCGTCCAACCAAAGCGCGTCTCTGTGTAAAGAGTCCAAATGGAAGGATGAGTTTGCCCTGCCAATTGAAAGAAGAAATACACAACAAGAAGACCCAGAATGTGTTTGGCTTGAAAAATCTTTTTCAATGAGCTCAGCGGATTTGTTTTTTTCAAATCCACTTTGCGACGCATTTCTTTTGGTAAAGATTCTGGAAGAATGAAAAGACCAAAAAGGAAGTTGAGCAAATTCATTCCAGCTGCAACAAGGAATGGATACTGCGGTCCCATGTGTCCTAACAAACCGCCGATCGCAGGACCGATGATGAATCCCAAACCAAACGCCGCACCAATCATACCAAAATTCGCTGAACGATTTTTATCATCACTCACGTCAGCGATGTAGGCCATGGCGACGGTGATATTAGCACCCGTAAGGCCCGAGATCACTCGACCGATAAAAAGAATTTCAATCGTCGGCGCATATGCCATCAGGATGTAATCAAATCCCGCGATAAAAAGCGAAACCAACAAAATTGCACGTCGACCGAAGCGGTCTGAAAGAGCGCCTAAGAGCGGTGAAGCAATAAACTGCATCAAAGCATAAAGCGCAATAAAGTATCCGAAGTACTCCGACACGCTGGCTTCTGACGTTACAAAACGTCTCATGATATCGGGAAGGGAAGGAATAACTAGACCAATCCCGATCATGTCCAAAGTCACTGTAATAAAAATGAAAAGGATTCCAGCTTTTAAATTCTTCATGAAATCAAAATTAAGAGAGGTGCGGCAAAAAGTCAGCTTTGTTTTTTTCTAAGACCGCAAATTATTAACCGACGGGCCTTTCCCGGGACTCCTATAGATAGGAACTTAAACAGGAGGGCAAGGATGCGCTTCTTTATCGTTTTAATCAGTTTTGTTAGCAGTTCGATTTCAATGGCGGCCGTAAGTGACTTTAACGGACTTGTGAAGGAGGCGACTCAGCAGGAAAAAAGACTTCATCGCAAACTTTTACATGCGATTCAAGGAACTCAAGTGTCGATCGCTTACAACGATCGGATCGAACAAATTCAAGCCAAGGATGTTTTAGAAAACAACACGATGTCAGTACGTTTAGTTCAAGCTCAGGAAAAATAAAAAAGGGGATCTGTTGAAGATCCCCTTTTAGCATTCTTAATTTCTAAGAAAAATCTTAGTAACGAGGGCGTCCGCCGCCTGCGCCACCGCGAGAGTTTCCTCTGCCGCCGCCGAAGCCGCCACGATTTTCACGTGGAGCCATTGGTTTCGCTTCAGAAACGTTCATGTTACGACCCAATTGCTCAGTGCCGTTCAATTTTGTGATCGCTGTTTGAGCTTCGTCATCAGAAGACATTTCAACGAAACCGAAACCTTTGCTACGGCCAGTCTCACGATCAGTTACGATGCGTGCAGATTCAACTGTACCGAATTCAGCAAAGATATCACCAAGAGATTGATCGTCCATTTGGTAAGAAAGGTTTCCAACGTATAATTTTTTGCCCATGTATTCCTCCTTAGGATGGGGGTACTACTAAAGAGAAATGAGCCCTACGCTATTAACTCAAGAGAGACCGATATTGGAGCCCTGGTTGTAGCCTAAATAAAAGGCGATATAAAGAGGAAAAAACTCAATTGTGTAGAAACTCTCTAAGGGCGCCTATAATAGCTTTCAAATCGGATATAATCGAGCTGGGCGCTGGTCGGGGCTCCCTGACTGTCTGCAGGTACCCTGTAAAAATCTTGAAAAGACGACCCGAGCCGCTCCAAATACCTCTTAGAAAGAGGTGATTTATGAAGACACGGATTGTTTTTATGGCCTTGTTTTTTGCCGGTTCCCTGAGTCTTGCCGCGGAAAAGACGCAGACATCAATGGATAATAGTAAAGTCATGTCAGAGATACGCGGCACGTTTGGGATGGTGCCGACATTCATGAAAGAGTTCCCGCCGGAAGCGCTTCCAGGGGCATGGGAAGAGTTTAAGACCATTCAACTTAGTCCCAACACGGCGCTGGAACCAAAAATCAAAGAGGTGATCGCTCTTGCCGTCGCGTCACAAATTCCTTGTCGTTACTGTGTTTACTTCCACAAAAAAACGGCCACTTTCAATGGAGCTAAAGCCTCTGAGTTGAAGGAAGCTATCGCTATTGCTGCAAGTACACGCAAGTGGAGTGCTTACTTCTACGGATCTCAGCAAGACATGGCAAGTTTCAAAGCGGATGTTGATAAGATGGTTACATCGATGAAAAATCCACCAAAGGGGAAAGAGCCCGTGACGGTCACAGATGCAAGTTCCGCTTTCAAAGACATGGAAAATACCATGGGCTTTGTTCCGAATTTTATAAAGGCCTATCCTGAAGCCGGGATCGCAGGGGCCTGGAATGAACTTAAAGGGTTGGAGATGAATCCCAACACGGCATTGAATGCGAAAACCAAAGACCTGGTCAGTCTTGCAGTTTCATCGCAAGTTCCTTGTCAGTATTGCACTTATCTCGACACTGAATTTGCGAAAGCCGACGGAGCGACAGCTCAAGAAATCAAAGAGGCTGTGGCGATGGCGGGACTTGTTCGTCACTGGAGCACTGTCTTAAATGGACTTCGTCAGGAAGACAAAGCGTTCGAGAGAGAGGTCGATCAAATCATTAAACATCTTGAACGCGGAAAAAACTTGGCTCCGAAAAAGGTTTCTTACAAAGAAGAATAGTTTTTATTTAAGCCGCTTTGTCTTCAAGGTGGCGTAAATAATTTTGCAAATTCTTAAGGGCTTTGTCTATGTTGCCTCCCGAAAGAACGTAAAGATCTAAGCCCATGGCATAGATAAATATATCCTCCGCGAACTTCTTCAATCGGGAGGGGAGAAGTTCGCGGAGGGAGCCGATAACACGTTCATTGTCTTTTTGATTCTGCGATTTGCGCGGACTTTGAAGGTTTGAAATCAAACTCAGTCTGCGGTCATCCTTGTGAGAATCTTGCAAAGAGCTTTCCCAAGCAGAGCAAACAAGACCCTTCCAGTTTTTGTGGGGAGGGGCGCTGGAAAGATCCTTGTGCAGGCGGGACTCTAAATTCTTTTTACATTCGTTAATTAAATTTTCTTTTGTGCCGAAGTGGTGGACCAGCATGCGCGTGGAGGTATGAAGCTGGCGCGCAATCTCATTTAAGGATAAATCCCAGCCGCCGTGTTTTCTTAACACTTTTAATGTGCTCTTCAAAATTTCATCCCGGCGTTCGAGATCCTTGGGTCTGGCCATGACATCTCCGTTTATGTACTAATTAGTTCATAAATTATTTTTGAAAGCAAGTTTTTTGACAAAAAATTCTCATGACGATTCAGGAATTCCTTTGCTAGTCTAGTTTTGATGGAATTTCCAAAAGATTTTACGAGCAATATTCTTGAGGTTTACGGCGCTGAAGGAAAAGCGTGGCTGGCGGAGCTGCCACTGCTATTGCAAAAGGTTTCACAAAGGTGGAAACTGCAGTCGCTTGTGCTCGTCAATAATCTCAGTTTTAACTTTGTCGCGCGGGTGACAATGGAAAATGGTGTCAAAGCCATTTTGAAAATGGGTCCGGCGGGCGCTGATTACTCTCGGGAAACGTTGTGGCTTTCTTCCTATCAAGGTTTAGCTCCGCAAGTCTTGGTATTTGATCATGATTTAAATGCGTTTTTCATGGAAGAACTCAATCCAGGACAAACTTTGCAAGGGCTTACGATTTCAGGACATGATGAGGAAGCGACACGGGGTGTGGCTCGCCTGATAAAATCATTGTACGTTGATCATCAAGTGAATGTGCCTCCGCATATTCAGCATTTGGCCGAACTTATTTCGTCGTTCCGCTTTCTTGACGGAGTCATGGAGAAAAAAATTTTAGATAAAGGCATTGCCATCTACCGCGAACTTTCACAGCCTTCATCCGAAGATGTGTTTTTGCACGGCGACCTTCACCACGACAATATTCTGCTTTCGGGAACTGAGTGGAAGATCATTGATCCGCACGGTTATATCGGTGACAAAGTGTCTGAAGTGGGGTCGATGATTTACAATCCATTGGATTGGTCTCCATCAGGATCTTTAAAGGCCTTTATTTTGCGTCGGTTGGATGTGCTTTATGAAGAGCTGCCGTTTGATTCCCAAAGAATTCGGGCTTGGGCTTTTGCGAAAACAATGCTGTCGATAGCTTGGAGTTTTGAAGGAGGGCAAAGAATCCCTCCTCGGGAATTGGCGATCGCTCAGATTATTGATGAAGTGATTGATTAATGCTTTGCTAAGAAAGAATCAAAGAACTGCACTGTTTTTTCGTGCATGTCCTTGGCAACTTCCGGTAATTCATTGTCAATTTCGTGAAGGGCTCCGTTGTAGGCGACAACTTTAAAGTGGGGCGCTTTCTTTTTTAGAGTTTTTTCTGTGGCAAGGCGATCCACGTAAGTGTCTTCAACTCCCGACAGAAAAACCAAGCCGTCAGTTTTTTTAGCGATCTCCCAACCTTGGGAAAACTCGGACGACAAAAGCAGATTGGTTGCAAAGAGTGGCACGACCGCTGGAGAAACCGGTTTGATCGGGTCGACATGGGGATTAAAATTTTTCTCAAACTTATTACGCGTAAGAGTTCTTTCTGAAATTACCTGATCTAACGTGAACATCAGTTTGGGCGAAGTCGCAGCTTCACCTACAAATTTCTTAGGGTGAATTCCCGGAGCAATTAAGACGACAGCATCCGCCCATCCTTCATGAGCAAGACCGTAAGTTGCAAGTCCACCAGTGGACCAACCCATCACCATTTTTTTACTTTGTGAACAATCGCGACCGAAGTATTCGTCTTTGCGGTTGGAGTAACGGTCCCAAATAAATTTCGCTTGTGTAGAAATTTGTAAAGAAGACGAAAGAGGTGCGACGATACGGGTGTTGTTCATCGAACCTTGCGAGCCGCCTTGTCCCATGTAATCAAAAAAGACGACTCGATATCCGGCTTTACTCAATTTACTGAATAAAGCACTGTGGTTCGCAACGGAGTCTGCAAGTCCTTCAAGGTAAAGCACGCAGCCTTTAAAGTTTGTTGCTTCAGCTTCTAAATAATATCCCGTGCGCAGATAAACGCTTTGAACGAAAGGATCATGAGTTTCATAAAAGGTTTGCTCAAAGAACCACGGGGAACGCGAAAGCTCCGATTGGGGTGCGCGTGTTTGAAAACTTGAACATCCAGCTAATAGAACGAACCAGAGAAGGATATTTATTCTTTTCATAGAAAAATTTTAATCGGGATTGAGGATCCCGTAAAGCACCATATCCATCCAACGTCCGTTTTTATTGAAATGCTTTTTTAGATAGCCTTCTTGTTCCATTCCCGCTTTTTGCATGACTTTTCCTGACGCTGGATTAATAGCCATGTGGCACGACGTGATTTTTTTAAGGCGCAGTCTTGTGAAAGCAAAGTCAATGGCCGCAGTGGCAGCTTCGGAACAAAAACCTCGACTCCAAAACTCTTCACCGATCCAATAACCCACTTCCGCACGCTGGTGGTTTTGGGAAATACCAAGGCTGATACAACCCACAAGCGTGTTTGTGTCTTTAAGCGTGATCGCCCAGTCGACAGCCTGGCCTTTGCAGAAACGTTCCGCGTGAGTCGCAATCCAACTTTCAGCCATGCCGTCAAGATACGGATGAGGAATCAGAGCTGTCATTTCGGCGACTTTGATATTTCCAGCCATGCGTTGAACCTCTTTGGCATCGCTGAGCGAGAAAGGACGCAACACAAGCCGGTCCGTTTCGATTCTTGGAATAGGGTTCTCGGTATTATTTTTATAAATGACTTCGTCATTCCCGGATTTAGAGCGAATAACAAGAACGCGTGCTTCTTCGGTGGTTTTATTTTCAAGATGATGATGGAACGGATCTTGAGGCTTAAGGCCCACGAAATCTCCTGGAGATAGTTCGTAAGATTTTTCTCCGTGATGAAGTGTGGGATGTCCTTCAAGAATCAAAAACATTTCTTCATCGTGACTGTGCGAATGAGGCGAAGAAGCTTTTCGTCCTGGGGGAATGATTTCATGAGACGTAAAGAATTTTGAAAAATCCACGAGATCACTTAAAACAGATGAATGCGAAAGCTTTTCGCCGGTTTTTTTGATTTCTAATTCTTTATGATTAAGATCGCGCAAATTTAAAATCTTCATACTGAAAAGAATTCTTTCAACTGGCAGATCATTTGGCTATAAGAATGCATATGGACACAAAATTAATCAAAAGTTCCGAATACCAGATTATGCCGTGGAAAAATGGTTTGGGCTCAACCGCACAGATTGATATTTTTCCGGAAGGTTTGGTATTTCCTGGCGATGATTTTTTGTGGCGTGTGAGTTCGGCAACGGTGGGAACTTCTTCTCCATTTTCAAACTTTCCAGGTCTTGATCGTTTGCTTGTGGTGTGGAAAGGGGCGGGACTTTATTTAAATAATGAAAAATTAGAGCCTATGGAACCTTTGCGTTTTTCAGGAGAAACTCCCATGGATTGCCATTTGGTGAGTGGCGAAGTGATTGATCTTGGCGTGATTTATCGCCGCGATCAGGTGTCTGCGAATTTAACTGCAAACCAAATTGAAGCAGGGAAGTCCTCGAAACTACTTCTGGATTCCGGGACTCATTATTTGTTTTGCGCTGCGGGAACGTTTTCCGCTCTGGGAAACTCTGTGGAAACCGGTTCTACATTGAAAATCCAAGGAGCAGGCTCGTTGGAACTTTATTCTTCATCGGGCGCGCAATACTTTTTCATCACTCTTCGCGCAACGGCTTAAAAGATACGTCGCAGCATGAAAGCGCTGTGCGGCTCCAGTGCTCTTTTCTTCCCAAGTTTTAGAATGTGTGCTCTATTTCCTCCATTATAAAAGTGAGGGAATCCATGAAAAAAAAGTCATCTAAATCACCGCGGACACAAGCCATTCACGGTGAGTTCTTATCGCAATCTTGGGAGTTCTCTCATCACTTGATTCCTCCGATGACTGCTTCCACAACATTCCGTTTGGGATCGTTAGAGCGTGGTGCGGAAGGCTTCAATACGTTCGGTGCGCAAAAAACAGATTCGCCAATTTGGATTTATGACCGTCTGGAAGAGCCAACGACGAAAATGTTGGAAGACCAATTAGCACTTTTAGAAAAAGGCGAGTGTGCCGTGACATTTGGAAGCGGTATGGGCGCGATTGCTTCTACTTTGATGTCGCTGCTCAAAGCGGGTGACAAGGTCGTCGCTCACAAAACTTTGTATGGATGTACTTACAGTCTTTTGACGAATTGGCTTCCTCGTTTGCAAATTAAAAACTCTTTGATCGATGTCAACGATTTTAAAGTTTTGGAAAAAGAACTCGCAGACCCTGCCACTCGCGTCGTGTACTTTGAATCTGTTTCTAATCCGATTCTGGAAATTGCGGATCTAGAAAAAATCGCAAGCCTTGTTAAAGCGGCTAATAAGAAACGCAAAAATGAGAATCAAATCTACACGGTGGTTGATAATACGTTTGCGACTCCGTGGGCTTTAAGACCTGTCGAGTGGGGTATTGATTTTGTTATTCAAAGTTTGACGAAAAATATCTCAGGCTTTGGAACAGAGATGGGTGGAGCTGTCATTGCGCCGAAAGAACACGAAAGCATGTTGCGTGTAGCTCGTAAAGATTTCGGTGCCATCATTCATCCGTATTCAGCATGGCATATTCTTGTATACGGTATTTCCACTCAAGCCATTCGTTTTGAGCAACAACAAAGTACGGCTTTGAAAGTGTCCCAATTCCTCGAAAAACATCCGAAAGTTCAAAGTGTCACTTATCCTGGATTGAAAACTCATCCGCAGTTTAAGCTCGCAAAAAAATATTTAAAATCTCCAGAGAACACATTTGCTCCGGGAACAATGATTTCTTTCCAGCTTAAAGGCGACATGAAAAAGTGTCAGAAGTTTGTCGACGACATTGCAAAGAATTCTTACGCAATCACATTGGCAGTAAGTTTGGGGCTTACAAAAACTTTGATCGAGGTTCCGGGCTTCATGACTCATTCTGCGATTCCAACGGAAAAGCGCGGAGAAAGCGGTATCGATCCGCGCGCGATTCGTTTGTCGATCGGTTTAGAAAATGCCCAAGACATTATCGCCGATTTGGAAGAAGCCCTTAAGAAAATCTAATTAATGAAGTCTTGCGTTGACGTTGCCACGGGGTTGGCGGTGTTGCACTAAGCTGCACTCGCGAACTCCTGTCTGTCCTGTTTTTTCATCGACGACGTTCAGCTTCGTACGCGCATACATAATGCCCATCTTGGCTTCTTGCCATACATAATAAACTTTTCCAGGTTCTGTTTTTAGTTCGATATCATGAGAGTTTTCTGCTCGACTTGAAATAACATGGACGCCGGGTTGCATATTAATCCACAAGTAATGACCCGTTCTTGTTTCACCCAAGAGTTCGTTATCGACCATGACATCCATTCTGACAGCGCCGCCTATAGCTTCGTTACGATAAACATAGAGAATAGATTTCTCTGGATGCGCTTTGAATAGCTTGGCTTCAGTATCGAGTTTTTTGTCTGCCTGAGGAATCGATGCGCAACCAATAAAGAAAAATGCGAATGTCAGCAATGTCAGTGAAAATATTTTGTTCATAATAAGCTCCCAAAGTTTATTGTTATTGTGAATTTAATCAAAAACCGGAGTCAATAAAACTGAGTTTATAAATATGAAGACTCAGCCTTAGTCTTGAGGACGGTGACAATTTAGAGCGCTGCCTAAGTCATAAACATGTTTTAAGGGAGCAGTTTCTCTATATTTGAGAGGAAAATGGTGCCCTTATTGCTAATAAATGGAACGAATTCATTTATTTGGGAGTGTTTATGAAAAGCCTTTTGGTGTTGTTCCTGTTGGCTCTTTCGTTTTCTGCGCAAGCCATGACAGACATTCAGTCCCTTCCTATGAACCTTTCAAGCGAATTTAAAGGGGACATTGTTATTTTTAAAAGTGATATGGGTGTGAACTCCTTGTCCTTAGGAGCAGTGGATATTTCCGTCATTCCAAGTGATCGAAATTCTGAGATGGAGCAGTATCTTATCAAAGGACCTATGATCACAAATCCTTATCTGAAATCTTTGATGGCGGATTCAAAAAGCGGGACCCGTCAGCGCTTATTTTTCGGTGTAGGTGGAAGCCAGGCGGTTGACGCAGTAGCTATGGGTATTGCGGATGCAGTTTGCATGCAGATGAGTTCATCAAAAGATTTTTCGGCGGTGGATTTTAAAATGGCGAAAGTAGATCTTGCTAAAGAAGCCCGCGCAAGAATTTCTTTTGCTGAAAACACTTATCTGAACAACATCTATTTTACTTTTGATATTAAAGGCGTTCCTCAAGCAAGCCGCTTGGAAAAAACCATTCAATTGAAGATGTTTAAAGACCTTCGTGGTGAAGAGCTTTACAGTCTCACGCATATCACTTGCGGAAGAAAATAGTTTAATAAATCGTTTTATAAAATGTTCGCTCGGGATTGATCTCGGGCGTTTTGGTTACGTTGAAATAAATGCGACCAATCTCGCGGCCATCGGTCGTCTCGACACTGATGCGCCATTTTCCTTCTGAATAGTTTTGTTTTGAAGCAAATCCTCGATAACCGCTTTTTCGACCTCCTGAGATATTCATAGGAATTCGATCAGTGGTCTGCCATCCAGTTTTAGGATCTTTAAAATACCAATGTAAAATCACCGAATCACTAAAACGCGCTGGAGAAAAGATTTGCGCAAAGAAATAAATTTTATCGTTAGGTTCTGCAATAAAATCCTGATCGCCGGTGTGCCAGAACATCCATCCTGAATTTTCTGAAGAAACGATGTAGTTACCCTCGGATTTCTCAATCATGTGGTAAATACCCATATTTTGAATTGAAAGCGGCACTGGAGGAATCCAACCGATAAAGTAAAAAGCAAAGAACAAAACAAGAACGACGGCCCCAGGAGCAGCTAAGCCACGAAGCAAAGCTTTGTTGTCTGAAATCTTTCTTTTAAGCAGTCCATACACTCCGTAAAGAGTGGAGCCTGTGAGTAAAATCGAAAGAAGAAAAGGCACGATGCCGACAAAGCCTAAAATAACAGGAACAAGGATCGAGAAGAATGAAAACACACAGATAACATAAAGACCGATCTTGATGTTGATTTCGCTTTCGCGAACGCGCTTAAACTCATTGGCAACCATCAAGCCCATGAGAAGCGCAATAAAGACAATCGACGACCAAAGCGAAGCGCTTTTAAGAAAGAAAAGAGAATAAAGGCTTAATAAACTTCCCAAAAGGAAATGCAAAGCAAGCTGTCGATATTCCCAGATTCTTTCCAAGCGTTTCGGAATTTGAAAAGCGCCATGACGGCCCAAGAAATCAAAATAAAGAATGGACCCCAGAATCAAAAGATACGCAACTTGCTGCGCGACTCCTAAAATATCATCGACATCAGATAAAGTTAAAACATCAAAAAAGAAACCGCCCAGAAAGAACAAAATATCCAATTTAGTTTCGTTAGCTTCATAAAATTGCAAAAGGCGGTTTTTAATTTTTTCCATACTTACTTTTGATAACCCAAAGCGTAGACCAAAAAATGTCCTTCGCGGATTTCATACTTTATGTCATTGCCGACGACATCAAAGCCGTATTTAGTGCCCCAGCTTTTTTCGTCTTCCACAGGCAATTGACGCTTTTGAAATGCAGGGCGGGGATCAAGTTCTAAAATGTCGATAATCAACGCACGCAGTTTCTTTTCTCCGCTAGGGTCACGCTTCGCAATTTCCGCCTCAGCTTCTTCTGTGAAATTGACTGGATAACGAGGAATATCTCCCGAAGCCCAACCTGCGTTCGCTTCAGGAATCGCATCAGCATAAGGAATATAAGGCTTAATATCTAAAATCGGCGTGCCATCTATCAAATCAACTCCGCCGACATAAATTTCTGCTCCACCTTCGGCATCAAGATCAATTCTTTCTATAGAAACAGCAGAGATCCCAATGGGATTTGGACGGTGAGGAGAACGCGAAGCTAAAACTCCCACTTTGCGATTGCCGCCTAATCTTGGCGGACGAATGCTCGGCTTCCAATTTTTTCCGCCGTGCTCGTGGAAAACAAAAACAATCCACAAGTGGCTGAACTCTTCGAGGCTTTTAAGTGCAGTTTTTAAATCAGGATCAGGATTTAATTTAATGACGCCTTTGGCTTCAGCGGCAAGACCCGGTTGGCGAGGAACTCCGAACTTGTCTTTGAACGGAGTCCTGACAACGCCTATGGCAGAAAATGAGAATTCTTCCCCGAGCTTTTTCACGCGCGAGGAAGAGCGGTCACACCGACTTTAATAACTTCGCCGTCGATATCTGAAGCTTCTGTATGCGTGCCTTTTGGATCAGCCGCCACATCCATGATGTTCAAATTCATCGTCAAAGTTTCAGAAACAACCATGTCCTTGTGAGCTTCAAGAGCTTCACGCAAAGCCGCCGTACATGCGATCTCAAGCGTGATCTTATCATCAAGCTTAAAGTCAGCAGACTTACGCGCCACTTGAACCTTACGCATGATCTCACGAGCCAAACCTTCACGCTCTTGCTCCGGAGTCACTGTTGGATCAACTTCGATTGAAACGATTTGATGAACAGACAAATTCGCATTATCACCTTTTGGTGCTCTGCGGATCTCAACATCAGACAATTGAATGTCTTCGCCTTCCACTTGAATCGTTTCACCGTTTTCAAGTTTCAAAATCGCAGCTAAATCCAATTTTTGGATCGCGCCACCAACGGCCTTCATCTTAGGTCCCAAACGTTTACCCAAAACAGGGAAGTTTGCTTTCGCAGTCACTTGCACGTATTGGTCTTCGTGAGAATCGTAAGTCACTTTACGGAAGTTCAACTCATCAATGAAAAGATGTTCAAACATCTGCAAAGTTTTTAGAAGCTCTGGATTTCTGTGGATGATCTTGATTTCGTTCAAAGGGATCTTCGCTTTCACGGCGATCTTTTCACGATGATTACGTCCCAATGTCACAAGAGTATCCATGGCCTTCACAGCTTCTTCCAATTCAGGACGAAGCATAGAAAGATCTTCTTTCGGGAAGCTTTCCAAGTGCACAGAGTCTTTTTTATTAGGAAGAACCTGCGCCAAGTTTTTATAAGTCACTTCCGACAAGAACGGCGCAAACGGAGCCATCAAACGTGACAAGGTCACAAGAACTTCATGCAAAGTCTCGTAAGCGTAACGTTTTGTCTCAGGCATACCATCTTGCCAGAACAATGAACGGTTAAAGCGGATGTACGTGTTCGTCAAATCTTCAATGAACTGAAGAAGATGAGGAACAACGTTGTACAAACGGTAAGCGTCCATCTCTTTGTGAGTGTTCGCAATCAAACCATTCAAACGAGAAAGAACCCATTGGTCCAAAATGTTTGGAGATTTTTTCGCATCACCTTTTGGAACAAATCCATCAATGTTCGCGTAATTCGCAAAGAACGAATAAGAGTTCCACCATCTGAGCAAGATCTTACGAACAATATCGTAAACACCTTTTTCAGAGAACTTCAGCTCTTGTGCTTTCACCACCGGAGAATCAATCAGATATAAACGCAAAGCATCCGCACCGTGCTGATTTAAAACTTCCATTGGATCAGGATAGTTTTTCAAGCTCTTCGACATCTTGCGACCGTCTTCCGCTAGCACAAGACCGTTCACAACAACGTTTTTAAACGGAGCTTGGTTAAACAACGCAGTTCCAATGATTGAAAGAGTGTAGAACCAGCCACGAGTTTGATCCAAACCTTCCGCGATGAAATCAGCCGGGAAAGCTTTTTTGAAATCTTCAACAGAAGTTTCAGGATAACCCCACTGAGCGTAAGGCATAGAGCCCGATTCAAACCAGCAATCCAAAACGCCATCAACACGTTTCAACGGCGATTTTCCTGTTGGAGAAGGAATCGTGATCTTATCCACGAACTCGATATGAAGATCATCAATTTTTTGACCAGAAAGTTTTTCAAGCTCCGCGCGAGAACCGACACAGATCACTTCGCCTTCTGAATTTCTCCAGATTGGCAATGGAGTTCCCCAGAAACGGTTACGAGAGATCGCCCAGTCACGAGCGCCTTCAAGCCAGTTACCAAAGCGACCATCACGAAGATGATCTGGAACCCATGTTGTGTTTTGGTTGTTTGCGATCAATTGTTCTTTGATTTTCTCAACCGCTACAAACCAAGAAGACACCGCACGATAAATCAATGGAGTGTCTGAACGATAACAGAACGGATAACTATGTTGGATCGTATCTTGTTTGAAAAGATTCCCGCGTTTTTTCAAATCCGCGATGATATCTTTATCCGCATCTTTTACGCGTTTGCCAGCGTAATCCGGAACTTCATTTGTGAACATACCGTCATCATCCACTGGATTCACCAACGGGATGCCGGCTTTTGCGCACGCATAGTAGTCTTCCTCACCGAATGCAGGTGCCATATGAACAACACCTGTACCACTATCCGTCGTCACGTGATCAGAAGAGATAATACGGAATGCTCCTTTATCAGCGCGATCACCAAAGTAAGGGAAAAGAGGTTCGTAAGTAAGACCAACAAGTTCTTGGCCTTTCATCATTTGCAAAACTTCAACTTCTTCGTCTGGTTTTTTAAACACAGAAGGAAGCAAAGCTTGTGCAAGAATGAGTTTACGACCTGTCGCTTTTTCCTGAACTTTGACGTAATCAATTTCAAGTCCGACAGCCAATGCTAAGTTCGAAGGAAGAGTCCAAGGAGTCGTCGTCCATGCAAGAACAGAAGTGTCAGGCTGATTGATCAGCTTAAACATCACTGTGATCGCAGGGTCTTGAACCATCTTGTAGTTTTGGTTTGCTTCAAAGTTTGAAAGAGACGTCGAAATCCCTACAGAGTAAGGAACGACTTTGTAACCTTCATAGATCAAACCTTTTTGGAAAAGTTGTTGGAACACCCACCACACAGACTGCATGAAAGAAACGTCCATTGTGAAGTATGGATTTTCCATATCAACCCAACGGCCGACACGACGAACCGTTGTTTTCCATTCTGTCGAATAACGTTTTACAATCGAACGACAAGCATCGTTGTAATTCGCCACACCCATTTTGAAAACGTCTTTACGACTTTCGATTTTATGAGTCTTGTTGATTTCATACTCTACCGGAAGACCATGGCAGTCCCAACCAAAACGGCGCGGAACTGTATAGCCCTTCATCGTCCAGTAACGAGGAACAACGTCTTTCAAAACTCCGGCAAGCAAATGCCCGTAGTGAGGAAGACCTGTTGCAAACGGAGGCCCGTCATAAAAGCTGTAAGTCTTTTTGCCTTTTGGATCTAAAGACTGCGCAAAAATTTTCTCTTGATCCCAGAAATCTAAAATCGTCTCTTCTTGCTTTGCAAGTTGGACATCGGGTTTTACGGGATTGTAGGGATTTGAACGGGTGTTTTTTGCATTTGTCATAGGTCCCCAATATCTATCAGGTTTTCCCTAAACATGCATCCTTTTCAGGCCCTCCGGAGAGGCAGATGTAGCGATAATGCGAGGCAACATTGTGAGTTAGCTTAAAGCTAATGGAACTGTACTAAATAAAGAGGAGCCCGGAGGCTCCTCTTCGCAAAAATGAATAAATCAACTAACTACTACGGCTCTGTAAAAGTCGTATTCGATGTTGTCGGATATGATCCCGCTTGTCCGGCATTCCAAATCGTACTTGTTTGGTGAAATGAAGTGACGGATGTTTTTGCAGCCGATGTGTCCAACGTGACAGCGTTATACAAAACGTCGCCAATTGTTGGAAATGCTGGGAGAGCGAAATCAGGGGCTGTGACCTTAGAGCTCTGCCACCCTGACACAGTTTTAGTGTCATTCGCAGATGTGCTAAATCCAGGACTGCCAGGAGAACCATTGAAATAACCGGCCCATGTTTGAGAGTCTCCCGCTGTGCCACCGTATGTCGTTAATAGAGAAGTCCCTACTGTCATAATAACTTCTGTAGCGCCTGCTGGAGAAGTCATCACTCCACCTGTTTGGAATACCCCTCCCTGCGTATAGGCTAAAATTTGTGCTCCACCCATTTGGCAGTTCGCACCCGTAAACCAAAATGTAGTCAGAACATAACTTCCATCTGCATTGAAGGTAAGACCTTGCATGTAAGATGTGGGATTAAAAGCAGCACCGAAAGCTGAGTCGCTCGAAATCGCAACACAAGAACTATAACGGCTTCGTATCTCCATTTTATTTTTGTGCGCCTTCTAGGCGCGGGGTTGAGAACTTTTCGGAGAAAAATTTAGGAAGCATAACTAAGTAAATGCTGAACAGTTGATTATTTTCTTCTGAGCGTATCGTTTTGAGAAAAGGCTGTAGACCGTTCAGGGGAGGTCATTACCAAACTAAAATATTTAAAATCAATTGATTGTTTATCGTGCTTTTTAAACCACTAAAAAAACAACGTCGCCGTCGCGGACGCTTCTCGCAGCAGATAGTAATTGTAGAGCACACCCAGCATAAAATTTTTCGACAGAGAATACTGAACTCCACCAAAATATTCTTCTTTGATTTTTCGTGTTTCCAATTGTTCAGTATCGTAATTGAAAGCCGGCGCGTCTGAATCTTCTAAACGCTTTGAGGCCGTCAGAATAAATTTTCCCAAAGTTAAACTCGCAGTGTAGAGCTGAACCGTGGCTATGTATTCACCAAAAGAAGAATCTTCAGCGGTTTTCAAACGCAGATTTGCATAATTTAAAATCAAAGAATTGAGATAAAGGCCGACGTTGTAAGTCTGAACTTGATATTTGATAACCAGCTTTTGTCCGCCAGACTCCAGCTGCGTTTCATCTCCGTAAAGAGAATAACCTACCGCAAAGGGACCCCAGATTCCATTTAGACCTGCGCCCGGACTCACAGCCGTGGTGAGAGTGTTGTACTTTGCCATGGCTCCCAGTTTCAGGCTGTAGCGATTAAAACCGCTGCCTTTTCTGTCAGCCAAGTCGAAGGCCGCTGCCAAAGTGTATTTTTGATTCGGGAACTTTTTCTTATTTATTTTTCTATCTAAGAAATCTTCAGTGGTTTCAAAGCCGGGAGCCCCAAAAAAAGTATCTTCACTGTTTGAAGGAGAAAGTGCAGCGCCCATACGGCCATTTCCGCGCACCAAAGAAAAATCTCCTCCGCCGCTAAAATAAATCGCTTCAACACCAAAACCCTTATCTGTCGGCACGGCAGAGGGATTGATTTTGACTTGAGTACTGGGGGAGGGACTCGAAGGATCTCTGCGAAAGTGACTGCATTCGTTTATCAGATAACAATTTGTCTCTGCAAAAACTTGTTGAGGTGCTTGAACACACAATATGAATAACAAGCCCAAGCAAAAATAAAAGCTGCGAAACAAAAAAAGTCCTTTGGAAGAGTTCTTTCTAGATTAATGGAATTAGGTGTTTTTGTTAAGGGCCATTTTCAATCGAAAAAAGATGCGCTTGCGGTTTACATTGATAAGCTTGCGCCATGAATGCAAAACCACTCTTGCGTAAAATTCCTATTGCGATCTGGGTCCTGATTTTAGTTTTGATCCTCGTCCGTATTTTTCTTCCGGTTGGAGTGAAGTATGGAGTTAATTGGTACCTTGGTCAGAAGCTCCAGAACTATGAGGGGCATCTTGACGACTTCGGTCTGGCTTTATATCGAGGTGCCTACCAGTTTGAAGGACTTCGTTTATGGAAAAAAGGAAAAAGTGCGAAAGACCCATTGATTGAAATCAAACACACGGACCTGTCCTTGGCCTGGCGGGCCTTGTTCAAAGGAAAGTTGCTTGGAGATCTTAAAGTGGATGGCGTGTTGCTTAACCTCGTCGACAGCCAGGAAAAACAGAAACAACAGTTCGGGGGCGGAGAAGATTGGAAGACCGTAGTCGGAAAGTTAATTCCTATCGAGCTTGAATCGTTTAAACTCAGCCGCAGTGAAGTTCTATTCGTTAATAAAGAATTTAAAGTGCCTGTGAAAATCGTGATGGATGAAATCAACGCTGAAGCCACGAATATTAAGAACACCGACGACCGAAAAGAACTTTTGCCCAGCACGGTGCAGGCTTCAGCAAGACTGCAAAAAAGTGCGAAGCTTCATGCTGAGGCTAAAATCAATTTGCTCTCTCGTCTTCCTGCTTTTGAGTCCAAGTTTAAACTTGATAAGTTAGATGTCACAAAGCTGAACGATTTTTTCTTGGCTTACGGTTCTTTCAACGTGCATTCCGGGAAGTTCAGTCTTTATGGAGAGGTCAGTACCAAAGAAAATATGGTGAAAGGTTATGTAAAACCTTTTTTTGAAAATCTTGACGTCATGTCTCCGAAAGAAAAGTTCGAAAGCCCCAAAAGATTTTTTAATGAAGTCGCTATCGCCTGGGCTAATGTTTTTTTAAGAAATAGCAAAGATCACACTGTTGCTACCAAGATTGAATTTGAAGGAGCTTCCAAGGCGCCGAGTATCAATAAATGGGGCGCATTCTGGGAGTCTTTAAGAAATGGATTTGTCGAGGCTTTGAAAAAGCAGCTTGATGAGAAGATCACAATTAAGGACGTGCCGAAGAAAAAATAATCAAAGTTCATTTCGTTGCGCAAGGATTAAAGACTGCGGATCGAAAACTTTCTGGGCGCGAACGCTGTTGCCACAGCCCGAGATAGGAAAGTTGGAAAGTGTTTTACGATTGAAATAACTTTGCGCAATTTCAAGATCCTGAATCTTTTCTGTGTACGCTCCGGCATAAACGCCTTCCCCTTTGGGAGAAGTCACGAGAAAATAAGGGCTCTGTAAAGTAGGCAGCGCTTGGGCCAATACCTGTCGGCTTCCCGGCGTCACGATATATCCTTTTTTGCGTAACTGAGTTTGAAGATTTTCGTTCGGTTCGAGAAGAATTACGAGTTCATCAAAAACTTTGGCCGATTTTCTATTAAGAAGATAATCAAGAATTCTTTGGTCCTCGGCGGTGGCTGAATCAATTACGTGAGTAAGCACCCATCGGCCCGGAGGAGGGGCATTTAAAATAGGAACCCCATTCAATAGCGAGACTAATAAAATACTGACCGTGGCCCACAGGAAAACTAAGAAGAAACGTACCGCTTTTAGCATACTTATCTTTTCGGTATCAAACCTTCTTTTGTATAGTTAAAAATTGGAAAATTCGTTTCATATTGGAGCAATTCGACCATGAAACTTAAAATGTAATGCGGTTGAATGCTCAGTCCTAACATGTTAACTAAGAGTCATGGCAAAAGAACCTGGAGAGCTTAAGTGGATTGAGGAACTGTTACCCGAGGAAGGGTATCGGCGCAAATCCATGTTCGGTGGGTTTGCTTACTATATCGATGACAAAATCGTACTCTTGATTTTTGAATCCGATGACAAACGCTGGAACGGAACTATGTTTCCTGTCGAGCGTGAGTTTCAACCACAAGCTCTTAAAAAATTTCCAGAATTATCTCCGCATGTGATTTTGCCAAAGTGGCTTTATCTGCCGTTGCATACAGAGGGTTTCGACGAAATCGTTCCCGATATTCTCCGCGAAGTTTTAAGACCTCGCAGTTTTTGGGGAAGTATCCCGAAGCCTAAAGGTAAAAAAGGAAATTCCAGAAAAAGAAAGAATGTCGAAGACGAAATTTCAACAAAGATCGACACACGAAAGCCGCGACTTTTTTCAGATGAACCTGCTGAAGACGCATTAAAGAAAGCCAAGAAAATTTCTGACCTAAAAAATCTTGGTGAAGTGACGGAAAAGCAATTCGCGAAAATCGGCATCACGACAGCTCAGCAGTTTATTAAGCTTGGCTGGAAAAAGACTATGAAGAAGTTGATCGAGTATAATCCCAAATATCGCCATTCTCTTTATGCTTACGCTCTCATTGGAGCATTGACCAACACTGAATTCACGCACATTTCCGATGAAGAAAAAGCAGAGGCGAAAGCCTTTATCAAATCTATTCCCAAACCGGATGCGAAGAAAAAGAAATCCAAGTGAGTTTGCTGATAACTCGGCTCCTGCTGAAAATCCGGCGCCAGGTTTCGCCGGGATTTCGGCAAATGTTGAAAGAGAGCGAATAGCTTGATTTTGGGAGTCCGTTTTAGCTGGCACTGCTCTTGCCTTAGTGAATGTTAACAACAAATCACTAAGGAGAAAAATATGAAAAACGCAAGATATCTAATGGCAGCTTTGGTAGCTTTGACGGGCTTGACGTTATCATCAGTTTCAAAAGCAGACATATCGCCAATTACGACAGTGAACGACACGGCCTACGGAATGTGGATCACTATCTACGATCCTTTCGATAGTGGGCATGCCGACTATGGCTGTGTGCCGCCACGACAAACTAAAACCTGGAGTTCAGGAAATTACATCTCCATTATGGCGCCTTACACTGTTCGGGCTGAAATGATGAGCACAGCAGATTGTCGCGGTAAAAAGTTGGATGACTTATCAGTGGGTGCTTCTCCGAATCGAACCTACATGGTGAGTTTAGTCAGCGGAGGTTTCATCTGGTCCAGAGTTCTGGGAAGTCCCGCACAGGCCCCTAACGAGAACTAAGTGTAGAAAATAAAAAAGCGACCTCTTGGGTCGCTTTTTTATTTGATTTTTTCTCTTTCGAGAATTGGTGCCCCGCGAGGGACTTGAACCCCCACGCTTGCGCACTAGATCCTAAGTCTAGCGTGTCTGCCAATTTCACCAGCGGGGCAACACCTTAAATTTGAAACACAGTGATAGCGCAGTTCTGCGCTATCTTGCAAGAAAAAACTATTTCTCGCTGATCAATTTTTTGTAGTCCGGAGCTCTCATAAGATTTGCGAGTTCCTTTTCAGTATCCATTTCGATACGAACCAACCAGCCTTCATTCACTGGATCGTCGTTCAATACAGATGGATCGTCTCCCAAAGCTGTATTTACTTCGATAACAGTTCCTGAAACAGGGGCATAAAGGTCGCTCACGGCTTTAACGGACTCAATAACGCCGAAAGTTTGGCCTTGAGTGATTTTTTGACCTTCTTCTGGAAGCTCAACGTACACGACTTCACCCAATTGATCTTGAGCAAATTCAGTGATTCCAACAGTTACGATGTTCTCGTCAACTTGAGCCCACTCGTGTTCTTTTGTGTAGTAATAATCTTCAGGGATGTGAAATGCCATGTTCGGCTCCTTATTTCGTTACAAATGGGGTCTTGCACACAACGGCTTTTACTTTGCGGCCGCGAATATCAAGAAGGAATTCTGTTCCCTCTTTCGCATAAGCCACGTCGATAAAAGCGATCCCAATAGGTTCATCCAAAGTCGGAGAATGTGTACCACTTGTTACCTTGCCGATTTCTTTGTTGTCAAAAGAAAATAGGCTGTAACCTTGGCGAGGGATACCCTTCTCAAGCATCTTAAATCCCACAAGATTTTGCTTAAGACCCGCTTCTTTTTTGCCTACAATTTGGGCTTTTCCCATAAAGTCTTTTTTAGCGGGTTTAATCACCCAACCAAGACCGGCTTCGTATGGATTCGTCGTGTCATCAATTTCATGACCATATAGAGAGTATTTCATCTCCGTGCGCAAAGTATCGCGAGCGCCCAGGCCGATGCCCATAACTCCCAAATCTTTACCTTGCTCAAGAAGTGCATTCCAAAGAGCCACTGTGCCTGCAGCTTCAACGAAAACTTCACAGCCTTTTTCGCCTGTGTAGCCTGTTGTTGCCACCATGATTTTATAATTTTGGAATTCGCCGGTTTTCAAAGTGAAAGATTTCATCTCGCTCACTTTGAATCCGAAAACGCGATCGCAAAGTTCCAAAGCTTTCGGTCCTTGAATCGCGATCTGACCCCAACGATCACTCTCGTCAGTCATGTCGGCGCCCTTGTTGTGTTTTGTCATCCACGCAAAGTCTTTGTCTTTGTTCGAGGCATTTACACACACAAGGTAGTCTTCATTTTTCTTAAGGCAATAAACAATGATGTCGTCAACCAAACCGCCTTGGTCATTCGGAAGAAGAGAGTATTGAGCTTCGCCATCGTTCAATTTAGCAACGTCGTTTGTTGTCAGCCACTCTAGAGTCTCTAGAGCTTTCGGGCCTTTCACGCGAACTTCTCCCATGTGAGAGACGTCGAAAAGTCCCACGTTCGTGCGCACGTTGTTGTGCTCTTCACGAAGGCCGATGTATTGAACAGGCATGTACCAGCCGGCGAAATCGACCATGCGGGCACCCATTTTTTCATGTGTTTCTGCGAGAGGTGTCTTTTTCATGGGCCCGAGTGTCCTTTCCTCTGGACAGACAGTCAATGAGGATTCTATTTTGACTCGCTCCATGTTTAAACTTTCTCGCCGAATGCAGCTTATTTACGATCTTCTTTTGCCCGGAAAACCCGTCTGGGACTTCTGTTGCGACCATGGCTATATGGGGTTGAACGCCTATGAAAGCGGCCTTTTTCCCGAAGTGTATTTTGTTGACAAGGTGGAGCACATCATAGCCCAGCTTAAGACACGCTTTGAAAATGAATATCATCGTGCAGATTCGCCTGCACAAGCGCACTTTCTTGCTCAACAGGGGGAGGAAATTGCGCGTCCTTTGCGAGGTTCCGTTGTCGTTGCCGGAGTGGGGGCGTTTACCATTTTTAAAATTATCCAAAGTCTTCATGAAAAAGGTCACTTAGAGGCTCAGAGATTGATCTTGTGTCCTCAAAGAGACGAGGAAAAACTGCTTCAGTTTTTCGCCGAGAGATCGAATTTTGGATATGAATTGAGCAACGAACATTACGAAGTTGCCGAACGGGGACGCACTCGTAAGTTATTGATTTTTGATAAAAATTAAGTAATGTTCGGCCTTTTCATGACGCACCCGGAATGGCAGTATTAAATGTCTGTAAGGCTGTGAACAAAATATTGATTATTAGGGTACCTGCAAATAATTGTGTCCTCATGCAGGATGTAAATAATAACTCAGATTTTAGACAGTTTCTTGAAGATGAATTGGCTCGTCGTAGCCAAAACTATCCCCGTTATTCATTGCGTGCGTTCGCTCGTCATTTGGAAGTGGACTCGTCTTTCTTGTCCAAGATTCTAAACGGCAAAAGAACTGTCACAATGAGAACAATCCGTATGTTCGGGGAGCGTTTGAACCTGACTCCGGAAGAGCTTTCTCGTTTTGGCGAAATCAGCCGCGAGAAAAAAATGAAGCGCAAGCTTGAGCGTCTTTTAGAGAAAATGCCAACGGAAGAGCGTGAACAATCAACTATTTCAATCACAGTTGATGAAAACCGCCTTCCTGAAGCGAAAGAGAAAATCAAAGCCTTCCGTAAGGAATTGGCTCAGTTTCTTGATTCAGGCGTTTCACAAGGAAAGACATATCAAATTTCTGTGTCTCTTTTTCCTGTGTCAGGCTTCGGCGTTAACGACTAAGCGTTGAAGTATCATTTAAAATAAAACTCGATCAACCGAGTGGTCTTTGCGGATCACTCGGTTTTTTTATTTAAAAATCTGAGAAATTTTAAAGTTTTCTTTGTACTTTAGCACTGTCTTCTTGCCTCAAAAATTCTCATGATAGAATGCAACTATGAAGAGATTGTTTTCACTATTTTTTCAAAGTGGAAGTCGTTCCTCGTGCTCGGTTGGTAAAGTATTTAGAAGAGAAAAAAACGTATGTAGTGCCTTTGGTCGCACCCGAGTGGTTTAAAGATCCTTATCAAGAAAAATTCTTATGGATGTCTTCGCTGTATGAGGATGAGAACCTTTTGATCTCTCCGTCGCAAAAACCCGTGGAATTTTTGAATCGTGAGTCTTTGGTGGGTAAAAAAACGTCCGATGTGATTGGCCATCGAAACGCGATGGTTGAAGATCTGATCACTCACAAACAGGTGCAAAGAATTGAGGCGGGTTCTTACGAGAATATTTTAAAAATGCTGGCTTCCGAAAGAATCGACTTCGCGATTTTTGGACGTATGCTTTATGGATCTTTGGTTGATGAGTTGGGATTGCAAAAAGAACTGTATGTTTCTGCAAAACCGATAGAAAAGTTCTCGCGCAAAGTTTTGATCAATCCAAAAAGTCGCACGGATTTGCAAAAGTGGTTAGAAAAAGCGGTTCTGGATCTTCGCGGTAGCAAAGAATGGAAGCGCATGCTGGTTTGTTCTTATTGAACATCGAAAATAGGATTCGGGACCATCAACTTCGGATAAGGCACGACACTGTTAAGTCGGGTGTCGTATTTGAAAACTAAATTTCCGACAGCAAACAAGGCGTAAGGCGAAATAACGGAGCCCCGGAATTCTCCATAGTAGCGGCTATGAACGTTTTGAGCATTCACGCGCAAGTGATCGAAAACCGTTGAAATACGAAGTGTATTGATAGTTGCAGCTCCCACTTTCGTAGGTTGTTCGCCCCAATAACCCGCCCACGTCCAGCCGTAGTTTGCATAGTTTGTCATTTGATAACCGCCATTATAGCGGCACATTGTTTCGTAAGCTTCGACCATGTTGATAAGCGAATTTGTCGACGGACGATAAATCACCGGAGCTGTTGTTAAGTGATTGTAGCCTGTCACTGTGCCAGTCCAATTATTAAAAAGCGCATTCGCCCAAGCACACTTCGCACTGTCCGTCGCCGGATCACAAGCGGTGTAGTTTCCATTCGACACATAGTGGGCTTCAAGATAAGTCACATGCTCAGGGCGAAGTGGACACTTCATGTATTCAAAAGCTCCAGCATCGTCGTTACTTTTGATTGTCAGAGCTGCATCTGAAGCGTCACGGAGCCCGCTAGGATTTGCAGGATTTGCAATTTTCAAAGCATCGTTATACGCATTATTTGAATTGCGAATCGCATAAAGATCGTAAAGTCCAATCCCCATATGCAAATTACGAGAAGACGTGATTTGTAAAGTGGGTGATGTCGCTCCACCAACGTAGCTGATGGCAGGATTGCGAGTGGTTTCAATGAAGACGTGACCCGCGACATAAATCGAGCAGCCAACGTCATCTGTTTGAATATCTGGATTCACAAGGTGAAGAGTTCCGCTAATGATAATACTTCCATAGCACACAATCGTTCCGCTATTTCTCACGAAACTGCCATAACCGTAATCATGAATTTGCAAACCACTTAATCCCGGTTTTGAGTTTGGTCCCTTATAGACAAAGGCTGTTGTGCCTGCACTCAATGAAGAATCCAAAGCCAGAACTTCGGCATCGGAAGGAGCCCTGATTTTGACAGCGGATTTAAGAGTGATTCCACCTTGGATATTTGCCACCGGCCAAGCAGGCATGGCGGTTGGTGCGGGATTGACTTGCACAAAACCATCGCCATCCATTTGAATCGTTCCTTGCGCATCAGTCACAGGGGCGTAATAGTTCCAAGGATTCGTGAAGAAATTTTTTAAATTGATAGGAGCGGCGTTAGGATTTGTTGTCGCTTGTTTAATAAAGTTTTTATCGGTGATGGTGATATCAGGCATGTACATCGAACCTGTGATCGAAAAAGGTACCGAGTTATTGTCGACGTGGAACATGTGAGAGCCATTGATCGGTGCTGCACCAAGAATGTTATTGGCGTTTCCATAGTTGGCTGGGGCAATTCCGAAATCAGTCACAAGGTCGGCTTGGATATTCGCATGACACCAAATACAGGAAAGCGGTCTGCTGACAGCTAAAGCTGGGTACATGCTCATTACATAGTTATCGACGTGTACTCCAAAAGTTTTTGTATCTGTAGTAACACCATCACTGACTGTTAACGTGATAAGAGTCGTGTCGGAAGCAGAAGCGTGGGCTGCACCCATTTGCAAAGACAAAGTTCCCGTCGTTCCAGAGACGCTGCAGTTTGCGACATCTACATAATAACCATCCGCTGTCGTCGCGGAGCAAGTGAGAGTTTGTGGATCTGGAAAAGTTGCTCCACCAGGATTTGTCGTAAAGTTTAAATCAAAGATCGCATTGGCAAAACATTTGTTACCGCATTTCTCTGCGACAGTGCCATTCGTTCCAGGCCATGCGGTGATTTGTGGAACTTCATTCACAAAATTCACAGTGATGGCAACTTCTGAAGAAGCCGAATGCGGAGTGGGAACAACGTTGTCAGAGAACTGCACTTTCACCTTACAAGGTCCGCCATTGTAATCGGAACTGTTGTAACGATTGAAATAGTGGGCGGTCGGTTGGAATGTCAAAGCGCCCGTTGTGGCATCGATACTCACAGTTCCATAATCAGAACACTTTGGTGACGAAGCTGCTGGCAAAGAATAAGTGCCGCGACTCTCTTCGTTAGAGTTCACTTGAGCGTCTACAAATAAAACTGTCGCGCTCACATTGCGATTTAAGGACGCGGTTGTTGGAACTGTGAGAGTTGGAACAGAAGTGTCCAGATTGAATGTCACTTGATTGCTTTGAGAAATATTCCCGGCTTCGTCACGCACCCACATCGTCAAAGTATGAGTGCCATCTGGCCCGGCGACTGAAACGTAGTTTGTACCTGTCGCGCAGTTCATCCAGTCGGCATCAGTCAAAGCAGGTGCCGGAGCTCCGTCTTGTCTAAAAATAACTTTGTAAAACGAATCCGAATTTTGATTGAGATCATCGCAAGACGCGATGTCAACCCCTACGGGACTGTCTTGAATAGAACCGAACGCCAAGCTGATTGAAGGTGTTGAAGGGTTGGTTTGATCGAGCGTATAGGGGAGAGGATAAGGATAACAAAATGTATTTCCTGCGGCGTCTTCAGAAAGAACGCTCCACGAATAAGAGCCTTCTGCTGTCAGCGCATTGCCAATAGGAAAATGAAATTCTCCGGAATCTTTATCTGCTGTGGTGTTTGCTAATATCTGTCCTGAGCAGGTGATGGAATTATAAAGTGTGACGATGGCTTTAGGCTCCGTGACCCCGTCAATAATAGGACGTGGATCAGGACTGACGGCGGCAGGAAGAATGGTTGCCGTGCCAATGGTGGGCAGAATGTCGTCAAAAATCACTTCGAAGGTGTCTGAGCTTTCTGATTTTTCCCCGTATTGTCCTAAGGCTGCACCTTTAGGAAGATTTAAAGAGACAAGTCCTTGTCCTTTGGGAGTGAGGTGAACAATGTAAGTTGTTTCATCGACTTTCGTGATACTCGTGATGTCGGCGTTCATCAATTGAAATTCACTTTCAACCAACGTTTGAGGCGCACGATTGAATTTCAAGGTCACTTTGATATCTGAATTGTTTGTGTAATAAGCAAGGGAGTCTGCAGCTTTAAGATTAGGAATAAGAGAGGTCGCACTGATATCGCCTCTCAGTGTACATCCTCCTAAAATAAACAGGAGTATAAATATGAATGTTACAGATACGTCCCGGGTATTCATCTTTATGGTTCCTAAACATGTACTTATATATCGGCATAAATGTTCGCTCAGTTGAGCAAAATGTTCCCATTTCGAATAAAAGAAATGTGGGTCATTTACCGTGACTCATTTCGAGTCACGGTAATCTGCATATGGTACATGTGTAGGACAAGGAGACGACGTTTACTTTTTCTTCTGCATTCTTTGCCACTCTGTTTTTGTGACAATACCTACAGTTTCTGTATTTGGATCGAAAACGATTTTGACGTCACCGTTATCTAACTGCTTTTTGATTTGTTTGAATTTGGTTTCAAACGCGGCTTCTTCGCGACCGTAATCGGTTCCTTCTCTTAGAATGAAATTTTCAATAATCCCATGCAGAGCTTCAGGACTGATGTCGCTTGCGGAAACTTCGATGGGCGGTTGCTGGTTTTCTTTGTCAAAACTCATAGTGTTTGAATCTCTTTTTGCACGCGAAGTTCATTGGAAACTTTTTGGATGTCTTCCGGAATTTCAACAAGAACACCGCGAGGAATCTCTTGCTCGATTTTGGATTTATGCATCCATGCAAGGAATTCTCTCTCAGAGCCTCGGCAGATCATTTGGCGGTCTTTGCCTTTTTCTTGAAGCTGGTCTCCGACAACACGTGCGGCATTTATTTTTTGTGCCGGGGTTTTTCGCATCAAAAGATAACTCATTGTGAGTGTGCGATTTTTCATAGGAAGCTGTTCTTCCATTTTATTAAACCATTCAGGAGCGGCGAAATGAACTCGATCATGACACCAGTCCGTTTTAGATTGCGTGAGCAAAGGACAAAGCCCTTCGTGTGTGCACGGAGCCCAGGCGTGATAGCCATTGTCTAAAAGCTTTTGACGAAGCTGCAAAAGTTTTCTGCCATCTTGCTGAGTAGAAGGTTCTACCAACATCAAGGCTTCGCATTGATAAGCCCAATCGGGGATATCGCTCAATTCAGTCAGTGAGTAAGAAAAAACCGCTAACGTTTTTTGAGGATCTTTAAGCCTAGGAGCACTGAAAGTGCGCTGCCATTCTTCGGCCTGAAACTGCGGAAAGAATTTTTCAATAATCTTTTGCGGTTCTGCCGCTCGCTCAATGAGTTGAAATTTGAACGAGCGTTTTTCTGAAAGTGCCAAAGACGCCGTAGCTAATCCTGCTCCAAAATCAATCACACGCTCAATACCTGAAAAGAAATTTCTTTTTTCTGCTTCTTCAATGATGCCGCGAAGGCGGGTCGCATTTAAAGGAAGATAATAACAAAGATAAGCCACTTGAGCCCACGTCTCGTGCCACGGTGTCGCGTCGTCAGGCTTATGAATAAAAAAATCCGATAAGGCCTGCACGCATTTTGCGAGAGTTTTGGATTCTTTCAACGTGAGCTGATAACTGGCCAGCGCTTTCGTTAAAGAATCCTCAAAAGAAGGCGGGTATGTGAATTGTCTTTGCATTGTTAAAATACTAACGGATCCGTGCGATTCAGGCAAAGATTTCGGCGCATCGGCGGTGTATTCCCGCAGAAAATCCAAGTAAAAATGGCTAAGGCTAGAAGCTCTTTCTATATCTGAATAGGAAAAACAAAAGGAAAGAACATGAATTCTCAAGACCGCCGCGAGACAACGTCAATTTGGATGGACACTCAAATTATGCCAAATTTTTTTCCGCTCTCCGACAATCTCAATGTGGATGTTTGTATTGTCGGAGGCGGAATGGCGGGATTGACCACGGCTTACTTGCTGATGAAGGAAGGGAAAAAAGTCTGTGTGGTTGAAGCCTATGGACTGGCCAGTGGCCAAACAGGACGGACGACAGCTCATTTCGTCACGGCTTTAGACGATAGATTTTTTGATATTGAAAAATACCACGGAGAAAAAGGAGCTGTCACCGCAGCACAAAGTCATCGTGCCGCTATTGATAAAGTAGAACAGATCGTCGCCTCGGAACAAATCGATTGTGAAATGGAAAATTTAGATGGCTTTTTGTTTGCGCAAGACGATCCACGTCCGAATGTTTTACGTCGTGAGATCGAAGCAGCTCAGCGTGCGGGTCTTAAAGACGTAGCTCTTCTTGAAAAAGTTCCTTTCCTTTCGTTTGATACAGGACCTTGTTTGAAGTTTGCAAATCAGATGCAGCTTCATCCTTTAAAATATTTAGCGGCTCTTGCCGAACGGATTACAAAAGGCGGCGGATTGATCTTCACCGGAACTCATGTCACCGAAGTTCACGGTGGCGATGAAGCTTTTGTAAAAACAGAATACGGTCATCGCGTTTATTGTAAATCCGTTGTTGTTGCGACGAATACTCCTGTGAATGATCTTGTCGCGATTCATACGAAGCAAGCTCCTTACAGAACTTACGTTTTGGGATTTCAAATTCCTGCGGGATCTGTTCCGAAAGCTCTTTACTGGGACACTCTCGATCCTTATCACTACATTCGCTTAGAAAAGGGACCTTCCGCAGAAACCGAAGTTCTTATTGTCGGCGGAGAAGACCATAAAACAGGACAAGAGAATCATCCCGAGGAACGTTTTAAAAAAATTGAATCCTGGACACGAGCGCGATTCCCGATGGTCGAGGATATTCTTTATCAGTGGTCCGGTCAGGTCATGGAACCTGTTGATGGAATGGCTTTCATTGGCCGTAATCCCATGGATAAAGACAATGTTTACATCATTACAGGAGACTCTGGTAATGGCATGACTCATTCAACTTTGGGAGCAATATTAGTCACGGATCTCATCATGGGAAGGGAAAACTCTTGGGAAGACCTTTACAATCCATCGCGAATTTCTTTAAAAGCTTCCGCGGAATTTCTCAAAGAGAACGGAAACGTGGCGGCCCAGTACGGCGATTGGGTGACGACAAAGCCAAAAACACCATTGGCGGATCTGCAAGAAGGCGAAGGCACCGTTTTTCGAGCAGGTGCGAAAATGGTGGCGGCCTATAAAGATGACTCCGGTGATATGCATTTCATGTCAGCAGCGTGCACACACTTAGGTTGTCTCGTGGGTTGGAATAATGTTGAAAAATCTTGGGACTGTCCTTGTCACGGATCGCGTTTTGACTGTGCGGGAAAAGTGATTGAAGGACCTGCCATTGCAGATCTAAAAAAATTAGACTTGCTTACTGAAGAGCCAAGACCTTCAAAAGATCTTCGACTTTGATTTGCTCCATGCATTGCGGGTCGACATTATCCATGTCAGGAATTTCCGGCATAAAGATATGAACGTCTTTTCCGCGAGCAGCCCAACGACGAGGATGTTGAACGCGCACCGGAGAATAAATTCCTAAAACAGTAGCACCTAAAGAAGCTGCCATATGCGCAACGCCCGTACTTGGCACAACAACAGCCTTGGCATCTTTAAGTATCGTAAAAAGCTCTGCGGGTTTTAATTGGTTCTGCAAAGAAAGAACATGGCGGTTGCTTTTAAAATGTTCTTTGATGTCTTTAAGCCAAGATTCATCCGCCGGAGTTCCCGTGAGCACCACTTGAGTCGTCTTAGAAACTTCCTCGATCAATTCGATGTACTTTGGAATTGGCCAATTTAATGCAGATCCCGCCATACCAGGATGAACGACGACATATTTTTTAATCGCCAGTTTGTACTTATCTAAAAGCGCGATGTTTTCAGGAGCTGTGAGTTTTAAAATCGGTGTCTTTTCTTGCAAAAGATCTTCTTCAATATCAAAAGCATGAAGCAAAAGATCTAGATTGTAGTCCGCTTCATGTTGGGTCGCAAGACTGCGGCGCTGGCGAAGCCCTCGGTTGAGAAACAGAAAACTGTGCCACTGGGATTTGACTCCCGCACGCGTAGGAACATTCTCAGCCCACAATGCGTAACTCACCCACCACGGAGCTTGAAAGCTCACAGCGACGTCGGGTTTGTACTCACGAAGAAATTTACGAAGAACGTGAAGGGAATCTTTCCAATTCTCTTTAGAAAGTTCGATGTACTTACGTTTGGGATCGGCATTATCAGGAACAAATCCCAAACCCTTAGAGATTACCCACCGAACATCGCAGTCTTTCAAAAAAGAAACCTGATCAACACACATGGTGCAGATCAGGTCGCCTATTTTGTCGAGTCTAATTAAGAGAACTTTTTTCATCGTCCAGTTCCGCGGGCTACCGCCCGCTGCATCCGGCGCGTCCGCGCTATTGGTAAGTATCCATCGGAGGGCATGAGCAGACAAGATTTCTGTCGCCATAGGCGTTATCAACACGTCCTACTGCTGGCCAGAATTTGTTAGCGCGCAACCATTCCAATGGGTAAACGGCTTCTTCACGAGAATACGGATGATTCCATTCAGGCTTCATCAACATTTGAGCCGTGTGTGGAGCGTTCTTAAGGGCGTTGTTCTCTTTATCCATTTTTCCAGATTCAATCGCCGCGATTTCTTTGCGGATTGTGATCATAGAATCAATGAAACGATCGAGTTCCTTTTTAGATTCAGATTCTGTCGGCTCGATCATCAAAGTTCCCGCAACAGGGAAGCTCATTGTCGGAGCGTGGAACCCGAAGTCCATCAAACGTTTCGCAACGTCCGTCACGTCAATGCCCGAAGTTTTCTTAATTTCGCGAACATCCACGATACACTCATGGGCTACAAGACCGTTTTTACCTTTGTAAAGAACAGGGAAGTGCGGCTCTAGTTTTTTCGCGATGTAATTGGCACTCAAGATACTTACAAGAGTCGCTTTTCTTAAACCTTCAGCACCCATCATCGTGATGTAAGCCCAAGAGATCGGCAAAATACTTGCGCTTCCCCAAGGAGCTGACGTCACCGCCGAAATTCCTTTTGCAGGACCCGCTTCAGGAACCAAAGAGTGTGTTGGTAAGAACTCTTTTAAGTGAGCGGCTACACCGATCGGACCCACACCCGGTCCGCCACCACCGTGAGGGATCGAGAAGGTTTTGTGTAAATTCATGTGAGAAACGTCAGGACCAAACACACCTGGACGGCACATGCCCACAAGAGCATTCATGTTCGCGCCATCCATGTAAACTTGTCCGCCGTTGTCGTGAACGATTTTGCAAATCTCAACGATACCTTCTTCAAACACACCGTGTGTAGAAGGATAAGTGATCATCAACGCCGCCAAATTATTGCGATGTTGTTCTGCTTTTGCTTTTAGATCCGCAATATCAACGTTACCTTGATCATCCGTTGCCACAACCACGACTTGCATATTCGCAAGGGCCGCAGACGCCGGATTGGTTCCGTGAGCCGAAGAAGGAATCAAGCAGATGTTTCTGTGGCTGTCACCGCGAGATTGGTGGTATTTACGAATCACCAGAAGACCCGCATATTCACCTTGAGATCCTGCATTCGGTTGCAAGCTCACGCCCGCAAAGCCAGTGATGTCCGACAATTTCTTTTCCAGATCGTGGATCATTTCAATCAAACCCGCGGCTTGAGATGTTGGCGCAAACGGATGAAGTTTGCTGATCTCTGGCCATGAAACTGGAACAAGCTCTGTTGTCGCATTCAGTTTCATTGTGCAAGACCCAAGCGGGATCATAGAGTGAGTCAAAGTTAAATCTTTGTTTTGCAAAGCGTGGATGTAACGAAGCATCTCTGTTTCGCTATGGTGAGAGTTAAACACCACGTGAGTCAAATACGGAGAAGTGCGAGTGAGTTTCGTTGGAATCTCAATGTCTTTCAGAGCTTCATCCACAGACAACGCTGTGAATCCTGCCATGTTACCAAGATTGAACGCGGCCCAGATCATCTCAACATCTTCAAGAGTTGTTGTCTCATTCAAAGAGATTCCCAACTTGTTGTTACCAAAGTTGCGGAAGTTGATTTGCATTTTGTCTGCTTGAGCGACAATCGCAGCGGCTTTGTCTGTTGTTACTGTGATCGTGTCAAAGAACGGAGTTTTCGCAACGTTCATTCCAAGTTTCGTCAAACCTTCAGCCAAGATTCCTGTCAAACGTTGTACACGCAATGCGATTTTCTTAAGTCCTTGAGGACCGTGGTAAATCGCATACATCGAAGCCATATTCGCCAAAAGAACTTGCGCTGTACAAATGTTCGAAGTCGCTTTTTCACGACGGATGTGTTGCTCACGAGTTTGCAAAGCAAGACGCAAAGCTGTTTTCCCTTGAGAGTCCACGCTCACGCCGACAAGACGGCCTGGCATCAAACGCTTGTAAGAATCTTTTGTTGCCAAGAAGCCCGCGTGAGGACCACCGAAACCAAGTGGCACACCAAAACGCTGAGAGTTACCCACAGCCATATCAGCACCCCATTCTCCTGGAGGAGTCAGAAGTGTCATCGCAAGCAAATCCACAGACGCAGTTACAAGAGCTCCGTGGTCTTTATATTTTTTTGCAAGATCAGCGTAGTCTTCAACTGCGCCATTTGTGTTTGGATATTGGAAGAACACACCAAACACTGGTTTTGCGAAATCATATTTCGCCGGATCCATCACGATCATTTCAAAACCCAAGGGCTCAGCACGTGTGCCAAGAACTTCGATCACATGAGGGTGCATTTCTGGAGACACGATGAAGGCATTCGCTTTGTTTTTGCAAAGGGAGTGCGCCATGAACATCGCCTCTGCCGCGGCAGTTCCTTCATCAAGCAAAGAAGCATTTGAAATCTCCATGCCTGTCAGATCAGAAACCATTGTTTGGAAATTCAAAAGAGCTTCCAAGCGGCCTTGAGAAATTTCCGGCTGGTAAGGAGTGTAGGCTGTGTACCACACCGGATTTTCAAAGATGTTTCTTTGAATCACAGTCGGAGTGATAGTGTCGTGGTAACCCATGCCGATATAAGTTTTATAAACTTTGTTTTTTGAAACCATCGATTTCAAATGATTCAAAAGTCCGTATTCAGAGATTCCTGGGCCTACATCTTCGTACTTGTGTTGCGTGCGAATTTGTTGAGGGATGACTTTATCAGCCATCTGATCTAAAGAATTAAAACCCAAAGTTTTCAGCATCGTGTGGATGTCTGCATCTGTGGGACCAATGTGACGGGGAGTGAATTCGTTACGGGGAGATAAATCGGCAATTTTCATGTGCACCTCAATGACGCCCCCGAGACTAGCACACGCCCCCTAGTCTATGAAAGTTTTGTAAGGGGAGCGGGTAGGCTAATGCGAGGCGAAATAGCGTATTTTTTGGCCTTTTGCGAATATCATACTGGCTCCGAGGCAGAAAACGAGTCCACCAAGGCTAACGGCAGGCCATTTTCCCCAACTCCAAAGCTGGGAGCCGATATAGGAACCGAGGCTTCCTCCGATAAAATAGAAGAAGACATAGATGGAGCTAAGGCGGGATCTAGCTTCAGCCGAGATCTCAAACATGCGCGTTTGATTTGAAATATGCGCCACCTGAATTCCCAAATCCAAAATTAAAACGCCTAAGATAATTCCAACGACGAATGTTGATGACAGAGCCAGAATCGCAAACGCCGCCATTGAACAGTAAAGCCCTAAACGAATTGTCGCCGCTGTCCCTTTTTTATCGGCGTATCTGCCAGCCAAGGGAGCAGCGAGTGCGCCGATCATTCCCAACGCCCCGAAGAGTCCGATTGTTTGCGGAGAATAATTAAATGGTTCTGCTTCAAGTAAGAACGTCAATGTTGTCCAAAATGCAGAGAAAGAACCAAAAAGAATCGCACCCATCATCGCAGCTTCACGCACGAGTTGAAAATCGCGAATCAGTTCGAGTGTCGATCTTAACAATGCTTTGTAGCTACCGTGAAATTGTGGTTCTGAAGCTGGTAAAGCCCATTGAGTGACCAATGCTAAGATCAAGTTCACGGCACCCGCAAAGATAAAAATACTCTGCCAACCTAAGTGTTGAGCCATGAATCCAGAAAGAGTTCGCGCCATCAAAGAGCCCAGTAGAATTCCCGAAAGCACAGTGCCGACCACTTTACCGCGCTCTTCAGGTCGAGCGAGATTTGCAGAAAATGGAATTAGCACGGTTGCTGAAACATTGAAGAAACCCATCACAAAACTCAACGCACAAAGAACCGCAAAGTTGGGACTAAACGCAATTGCCAAGGCCAAAGATCCCGCGGCCGTCATACTTACTTGCAAAAGTTTACGACGCTCCATCATGTCGCCAAGTGGAACTAATAACAAAATGCCAATAGCATAACCAATCAAAGTCAAAGCGGGGATAAGAGAAACTGTTTTTTCAGCAACACCAAATTCACGAGCTAAAATTCCAAGAAGAGGCTGATTGTAGTAGAGGTTGCCGATCACCAGGATGCAAGTGACAACCATGAATAAAACTTGAGAGCGTGAGACACCTTTACCCATAAGCCTTAGGGGTAAACGATCTAAAGATGAATATCAATTCAGTTTGCGATTTGAGAATGGCAATCAGCGAAAATTTTCTTGCGAGGAGTTCCTCTTTCGCAAGAATGCACAAGTTCACGAAGAACTTTCAACTTTTCGGTGTCTTGCTTCATCGAATCGAAGCGCGCACTCATGCTCGAAATTTCTTTAAGAACAGCAAACTCCAAATGCACAGCAAGACCGAATTTATCGACTTCTTTGCCTTGTTTTTGCGCGAGTTCAATTTGTTTTAAAACGAATCTCAATGACGGTGGGAAAAGGCGAGAAAGAAAATCGATTTCTTCCAACTTTATTCGGAAGACAGGATCTTGCAAGGCGCGCGTGCCTTCTTGTTTGTAGTAGGACGCGAGATAAGCACTGCGCTCGGTCCTCATGCGTTCACGATCTAAATTAGAGGGATTGCAAAGCGTTGAACAAATTTCCGGCAAAGATCTTTTAGAAATGTCTTCCGCGAGACGATCAAAGATCGCAAACTCTGCGGTGTAGTTGTAGCCAATGCGTGTGACCTCTTTCAAATTCGGATTCACGGTCTCTGGATCTTTCGCAGTTTCCTCAAGACTTGGCAGCATCGAAGCTTTTGCGACAGGCATTTTCTTCGCGGGCTTGGCTTCAGGAGCCTGTGCTTTCACAAGTTGGTCGATGGCGTAATAAGAAATACCTGTTAGTCCGACGATGGCACAAACAACGACGCCCAAAAGGAAGAATCCAAAATATTTGAGAACACTTTTCGCGAACTTCATAGAGACTTGAATTTACTAATCTGGCTTTAAAAATGCAAAAAAATATCAGGATGATATTTTTTCGCGTAAGCCCCGAAGGGGTTGGAGGCAGGATGCCGGAAACAAAAGCGAGTTCTGCTCTTGCAGGACTCGCTTTTTAGAAGATCTCTTATCCGATTGTCCGAAAGGAGATCCGAAATGACCAAACGCTATAGGTCTTTTCGGACAATCTTAAGAATACTTAAACAGATTCTTTTGATCGTCCTAACTATTGTTAGAATTATTAAAGAGTTGAAATAGGTTCAAGGGGTTGCGCGACAGCGTCTCCAACAAGTAACGTGACTGAAGTCCAAAGGACAGGACTATAAATCCTCGGATGGAATTTTCATGGAGACTAGACCTGCGGGAGCACTAGACTAGTCTAAAATAAAAAAGGAAGGTGATTAACACCTTCCTTTTTGTTTTCAAACCACAAAAAAATCTTAAGCTCTTTTAGCCGCTTTTTTTGTTGTCTTACGAGCTACTTTTTTCGTAGCTGCTTTTTTAGTCGTCGCAGGTTTTGCTTTTGCAGGCGCTTTTTTCGCAGAAGTCTTTTTCATTGTTTTCTTGAAAAGAGTTTTTTCAAGTTTCGTCTTTTGCGCGATCGCTTTCTTTTTGTAAGCTGCGATGTTTTTTTCCAAACCATCCGCAGATTTTTTAATTTTAGCGATTGTGCTGTTCACTTCTTTTTCAAGTTTCGCTTCAGAAGTGCCAAGGACTTTCACGATCTCTTGGTATTTCTTCCAAGCAAGTTCGATCTTTTCATCTTTTTGTTGATCGAAACGGTCTTTCAACTCAGACTCTTTTTTCTTAATTTCGTCGTTGAGTTTTTGGAAGCTTTCAAGAAGGTTTTGAACACCTTTTGCTCCAGAGATATTTTCCAAAATTTTTTGAAATGCTGCTGTAGCCATCACAGCCTCCTTTTTGATTAAGTCCAGTTCCGCGAGCGGAGCTCGCTCCACATCCTGCGGTCAAGCCGCACCATACACCGAAAGAGGGGCGAAATGAAGCCCCTCCTCTTAAATTGTTTCGGGCTCCTGCCCGAAACCCCTTCGGGGCTGGCGCGTAAAAATCCCATCCCGGGATTTTTATGACTCAAACTTAATAGTTTCCAGCCAAACTTCGCGCTGGGCGGAGAACTGACCTGGGAATTTCTCAAGGCCTTTCTCACGCAATTTCATCGCATATTCAGTCATGTAGAGCTTCAGGTGCTCTTCATCTTTGAGTTTATAGATGATTTTAACGTCTTTACTCGAGGCTTCGAGGCTTCCACCCTTACGCAGGCACAATTCCGCACCCAAGAAACCCGGGCAAGCGAGCATTTCTTTGATGTGTTCAGTTTTAAGCCATTCAACGTACTCAGCATAAGCTTCGTGTCGAACCATCAAGTGGACCATATACGTAACCATGGGACTCCCTAAAGCGTGAATTTAAAGTCCTTGATTAGCATACCGGGAACCTTTTTTCCACCGAAAGCGCGGCTTTCATAGGTAGAAACCATCGGATCGACCTCTTGGAAGTCCGTGACGGCCAAAAGATTTTCGCCAAGGCAGTCGTAAAGGCTCTCATCAAAACGCAAATCCGCAATGGGAGCGACGATTTCGCCGTTTTCCACCCAGAAACACGCATAACGAGTCATTCCGGTAATACGAGCATTCATACGATCTGACCAGTTCAAATAGTGAAGATTTGACAGGTAAAGACCCGTGCCGAGTTCCTTTAAGATCTCTTCGCGTTTCAGTCCACCCGGCAGAATCTCCATCGCACGAGGATATTCACCGACATCCGCCGCATTTCCTTGAACGCCGTACTCTTTGGCAGAACGAGAGCTTGTCAGGAAATTCTTAAGCTCACCGTGAGAAATCAAATCCATTGTTTCCGGAGCCAATTCACCCAAAGAATTAAAACGGTGAGTCAGACCCATGCCGTAGTTCTCACGCAAGGAAAACTTCTGCGACAAAGTTTTTTCTTTGTCGGCAAGTTTCTGCATGGAGCTTCCACCTTGTTTGTAACCATTAAAGCTCAAAGAACCCCAAGAGAACATCGAAGCCATTTCAGCCACAGCTCCCGGAGCCAAGTAAGTGCGATAAGCACCTGGCTTTAAAGTCATCTTTGGACGCTCCATCAAGCGCAATTGATTTTTACTTTGTGCTAAGTTCGCATCGAAATCTTTTTGATTCCAAGCTGTGCCCGCATAGATCGACTTCACGGCTTTTTCACCCATATAAAGTGAATAATCCATAAAGAAGTTTTCTGTCGCAAACCAGTGACTTTGCCCCTTGGAATTTTTATTTCCCGTTAAAAGAGGACCACCACAATAAAGTCCCGCAAGGTCCGTTCCCTGAGCAGGGGCCGTGATTGCAGCAATGACTTTTTCATCCGCCAACAAGTCACCTTTAAACGTGTTGTCACTTGTGCCGTTGTTCGTAAGAGCCACTTGGTAAGGATCTTCCGGCAAAAGGTCACACTCTTTGCGAGCTTGTTCGAGCCAATGATCCGCGCGTTTTTTATCTTCGTCGGCTTGGCCCGTAATAGAAAAACTTAAGTTCGCAGTCTTCCCATTTTTTTGCAAAGTTAGACCCAGAGTTCTTTGTTCAACATGTGTGTTCTGACGAACTTTGTTGCCGTTAAAACGCACGAACAAAGATTCTTCTGCATTCAAATTAATATTAGCGTCTTCGCCGTTTTTCAAATTTCCAAGCAAGTGATCAGCAACAGCGTTGAAGGCTATTTTCATATTCTCAGTAAAATTCATACTACGCTCCAAAAACTTCGACGTTGCCGAAGAGACAGTAAGGAGTTGTGTGACCCACACGGATCACTTGGTTTGGTTCACCTTTTCCGCAGAATGGAGAACCGTAAGTCTCACGATTTGCACTGACAGCTTTCAAACTATTCCAGAACTTCACAGTCGTTCCGCGATAGTTTGGATTTTTCAAAGTCTTCGTGATTTTTCCGTTTTCGATCAACTTCGCATACTCGCAACCGAACTGGAATTTGTTGCGGTAGTCGTCGATGGACCAAGACTTGTTGGCCATCATGAAAACACCGCGCTCAACGGAAGCAATCATATCTTCAAATTTCGTTGTGCCAGCTTCTAAGTTGATATTCGCCATACGATCAATCGGAGCACGATTCCAAGAAGCTGAACGGAAATTTGCTACCCCTGGGAGGTTCAGGCGAGATTGCGATTCCAAACCGCCAAGACCGCGCACCAAAACGCCGTCCTTGATCAAAAACTCTTTCGTCGCTTTGTATCCAGAGTCATCAAACGCATAAGAAGCCATGGCATCAGAGATCGTCGGATCAAACGTCACGTTCATGAGTTTTGAACCGTATTGCAATTTTCCGAAGTCATCTGGTTTTACAAAACTCCAACCCGCATAGTTGCGCTCGTCACCTAAAATACGATCGTACTCAAGCGGGTGACCGATGGACTCATGCACTTGCAAAGTCATTTGGTCTGGAGCTAGCAATAAATCCATCGCAGTGTCAGGGCAGTTTTCAGCACCCAACAATTCAACGGCTTCTTCCGCGATTCTTTTAGCACGTTCTAAAATGGAAGCACGGTTGAAAACCTCAGCTCCGATTTGCAAACAGCGAGCAAGACCGCCGTTGTCTGAACGAGTTTGCGTTTCTCCGCCAGCTCCGGCTGTGGCAGAAAAGTCTGTGCTTACGATTGAGAAATTTTGATAAACTTCAGAACCTGAAGAACTTGCAGATTGGAATTCTGTTTCCACGATCATCGTGTTTGCGGAACGATTCATAATTTTGTCGGAAACTTTCATGGCGCGAGTGGCGTCCACGAAAATATCGGTAATTTCTTTTGCTGAAAAAGAATCCAACGGTTTCACCACAGGAGATTTGTAAGAACCCTTCGCCGTTGGACGTTGAGCTAGGGAGAACTCGTGGACTTTTTGAGAGGACGCAGCTTTCGCCATCGTGACGGCTTTAGCTAGAGCTCTTTTGATACCGCCTTCACTCAAATCCGTCGTTCCTGCAAATCCGAAATGGCCGTTTACCAAAACTTCAACCATGATTCCTTGATCGAAAGAGATGTGATTGCGATCCGTTTTTTCATCACGAACCATGCGCCAAGTTGTTTTTTCAGTGACGAGACGTAAATTGACCCAGTCCGCATCGTTTCGTACCGAATTGAGGGTGCGTTGCAAATCGAGCATCTGTGGCCCCTTTCCTTAATGTAATTCAACACTTCCAATAAAGGATGCTACCTAAAAATACAACCCGGAAACGTCCAGTTGTGAAAAGTCGCATCGAGTAATACTTCGCAGGACCGCTGAGGGAACTGGTAGCAAAACTTCCTGGCAAGCCGTTTGCTTTATATGGGATGCAGGGAGGTTCTGGTGTCATAAAGACCCAGAGTAAAAAGAGGCAGATTATGAGAATCCTTTACGCTCTAATAACAACAATGATGATCGCAATGTTAACTCACCTCGCGTCGGCTCAAGCAGCCATTCCATCCGTGCCGTCTTGCACGATGGCGAGCGAGGGAATTTATAACGGAGCGTGGGTGAAGCACCGTATCGTTGTGAATGAAGACGTTTTGGGCGGCGCAAACGACATGGATTCGATCCTCTCCCAACTTGAAAACTTGCGCACTCAGGGACTTTGCCGCTAAGTCTCGCTTATTTTGTACCGCTGAAAGATTTTATTTCCGAAGATGTTGGAGAAACTCCGTATCGGGAAGGCGGCTTGCAGTAACGAGGCGCCTCTTCATTAGAACAACCGTAGATCGCGCGAATCTTAGGGTGAGCGAAGTATATTTTGTTGATTCTGTCCTTAAAAGACGAATGGACATCTCGCTTATCTCCATAAAAATGTATATCCGTTCGTGTCGCTCCAAAAACCATTTCTTGTTCTAGAAGATCTTTCTTCTCCTGTTGAGTTAACTTTGGATTATCTAAGATGGTCTTAACCATAAGTTCCACCCCAAACCAATCACAGAATGCTTCAGCAATACGATCGGTGCTAAAGCCAAAACAAATTTCGTTTGTACGAGGTTTGCCAACAGGTTGAGCGTAAATCGATTCCGGCGAGCGCAAGCAAGAGACCACCTCTTTAAAAGGATATTTTCCTTCGGCATTGTTCGGCCTCAAGGAAGAATTCATTGTTGCAGTATATTCAAGATTGTTGTTGTAACAGGGATCTATGCGGTGACCTAGCTCGTGGCCAATAACGGAGATATGTGACCGAGAAAGAAGAAGATTTCCTGTACCAATTTCAACCCGGTTTAAGTGCGCCCTAAACTGACCACCTTCGTATGCATTCGAGGCGCCATCATCGAGATCGACATAATCACTGGCTTGCACCTTTAAAGAGCTCACATAGCTCTTATAATTCTCTCTAAGGACCGGATCCAAAATAGTGTCTTCAAGAAATTCATCAGCGGCCTTTTTGGTTAAGCCCGCTTGTTGTGTTAAGTATTCATATACATTTTCTTTCAGAAACGGAGCCGCGCCATTTTCGGGGCTCATGGCCCCATCGGCTGATATAGCACGTATGATTTTTCTTTTTAAATAAGCTTCGGCTGACCCATGATTGGAAGCTTTTTTAAGGAACTCTGCAACACTGGGATCTTCGCTATACTTGCTGTCTAGTTTTGACAACATAAGGGCTTTAGATATTTTTTTCACCGTCATTGATGCATCTGAACAGTCTGCAAGACGACATTGAGCAGGTAAGAGCTTCGCATCTTTCGCCAACTGCATAAATTCTGGATCTTTTGCCAAACGCTCATTGATGAGTTTTGAATTAGCTAAAGCCAATTTCTCTTCATTCAGCGAATTTATCATTTGTTTGCGTTTTTCGGAAACGTACTTGCCGTTAAATTTATTTCTGAAATAGCTCGCAGGATCTTTACAAAATTCAGATTGAGCCAAAGCCAAATTAGAAATCAATGTTGTCAAAATCAATAGAAACTTCATTGTAAGCTTGTCGGAAGAAATGAAAGGCTTCTTTATGCCTTGCACGTCTTGGGTATGGCTTATAAAATAGCCGAACTGTGACCAGACAAGAATATTTATCCCAAATTTGGACAAACTATCCCGCAATGCCTTCTAATTCTAAGGCTGCTGGTCGAATTTATAAAATCGAACGGGACGAGGATTCTTTGAAGTTGGTTCTCCTTCGCGATCAAAAGACTCGAAAAATCCAATTTGAAAAAGCTCCGCCGTATTCAGAGTTTTTGATGGAAGGGGACCTGGTTGCCGTTGTTTCTTCGAACGAAATCGTTCTGCTGGCTCCGCAAAAAAAATCTTTACCTCATCGTCAGTTTGATCCTGAGTTGCTAAAGACTTGGAATGTCTACGTGCAAGGTCTTCGTGATTTTTTTACTTCTCAAGATTTTATCGAATTAAAAACGCCGTCTTTGGTTGTTTGTCCTGGAACAGAACCAAGTCTTGATGTGTTCTCTACGACTTTAAAAGTAGGTTCACGTACACAAAAACTTTATTTGCCGACAAGTCCTGAGCTTCATCTCAAAAAAGCTTTAGCTTTAGGGGCAGAAAAGATTTTTGAAATAGCTCCGTGTTACCGAAATGGTGAAGTCACGGAAAGACATCAGCCGGAATTTTTGATGCTCGAATGGTACAGAGCTTTTGATAATCTTACGAGTATTAAAAAAGATGTGGAAAACCTGGTGCACACTTTGACGAAGCTTCTGAAGGTATCCGGCCCGCGCAGTGTGAAAAGTCATTCGATCGCAGAACTTTTTAAAACCTACAGCGATTTCGATCTTCGCCCTGATACAACAAAAGAAGAACTCAAAAAATTAGCAGAGAAGTTGCAAGTCGACGTGCGCAGTGCCGAAAGCATCGACGATTTTTTCTTTTTGATTTTTATGGAAAAAATCGAATCAAAACTTCCGCCAGAAGATTTGATCTTTGTCGAAAAATACCCCCCTTATCAAGCGGCTCTGGCGCGTTTAACAGAAGATGGGTGGGGAGATCGTTTTGAAGTTTATTGGAAGGGCCTGGAACTTGCGAACGCTTTCCATGAGCTCAATCATCCCGAAATTCAACGTCTGCGCTCAGCCGAAGATTTAGAAAAAAAGAAAGACCTTCGTAAGGAAGTCGTCAGTCTCGACGAAGAATTTTTTGAATGCCTAGAAGCAGGAATGCCTCCTTCAGGAGGCATCGCTCTCGGTGTTGAGCGTTTATTTATGGCAATACTCGGAAAAGAGCGTATCTCAGACCTTCGTCTTTTCCCTTTGTAATCATCATTATCTCTTTGTTTTATTCGTGACCTGTATTGAGAAGAACTCCGTACTTGAGATTCACTTGGATTTTCGTGGAACGAAAGTCCTTCGTGTTTCTGCGTATTTACTTTGGATTTGGAAAGCCTGTTCCGAAGAGATCAATTATGGAACTCATAAAAAGAATGGCACGTCACGGATTGTTTTTAGGCGCACTAATGTTTGGTGCTACGGCACTCGCGACTCCGGGAACTTTAAACTACCAGGGCCGGATCTTAAAATCCGATGGAACCGCGTTGGAGTATAACAACGTGAGCTTCGCGTTTGAGGTTACGAACGAAACTGGCACTTGTGTTTTCTATCGCGAACAACGCAACAACGTGAACATGCAGGGCTCAAAAGGAATTTTTGATATTCCTATTGGTGAAGGAACAAAACTTTATCCAACATCTTTAGGCTATTCTTTGCGCGATGTTTTTAATAACTCTGTTCAACATACCTGCGAAGGAAATACGACTTATACACCGGCCTTTGATGAAGTGCGCGTCCTGCGTGTGCAATTTCACGACGGGACGGGATGGAAGGTCGTCACCCCGAACACGACAATTCGTTCAGTACCCTTTGCCAACTTTGCTTACTCGGCATCTCGAATCGGCGACAAGCAGGCGGCCGATTTTATTTTAAAAAACGCGGTAACATCGTGTACGGCAGGTCAGTACTTAACTTTTGATGGAACAAATTTTACATGTCAAAACGACGCCGGTGGGGCAGGAATGGTGGCAGATATCAATGTCACGGCTCCTCTCACTAAAAGCGGCACCGCTTCAATTCCAACTTTAGGAATTACGACGGGAACAACTGCGGGCACCGTGGCTGCGGGCAATGATGCGCGTTTCACAGACGCTCGTCCTCCCACGGGAACGGCCGGAGGAGATTTAAGTGGCTCGTATCCAAATCCAACAGTTGCAAAAATTCAAGGTGTGGCTGTTTCATCAACGGCACCGACGTCAGGTCATTTTCTAAAATACGATGGGTCGCAGTGGTTAAGTTCTGCGGTTGCAACAAGTGATGTCTTGGGACTTTCAGCGACACTTTCAAATTATCTAACGACATCGGCATTCAATTCAGCTGTAGGCAGTGGCAACTGTGCGGCCCACCAAACTCCCTATTGGAGTTCGGTTTCAGGATCTTTTCAGTGTCAGTCAATCAATGTGTCTTTAGCAGGTGATGTGAGTGGAACTATCGGCTCTGTTTCTGTGAATAAAATTAAAGGCGTAGATGTTGATACAACAGGATTAACAAGTGGTCAGATTTTAAAATACGACGGAACGAAGTGGGCACCGGCTGCGGACTCCAATGCAGGAGGAACTGTTACGAATATCACAACAGGCACAGGGCTTAGCGGTGGTCCGATCACAACGACGGGAACTATTTCTCTTGCGAATACTGCGGTTTCAGCAGGTTCTTATACTAGAGCAAATATCACGGTGGATGCTCAAGGTCGTTTGACGTCTGCAAGCAATGGGGCCGCTGTGAATCTTGCTTCGGAAATCACGGGTGTTTTGCCCATCGTAAATGGTGGCACCGGACAAGCTACGGCTCTGGCGGCTTTCAACGGACTTTCTCCTGCGACGACAAAAGGCGACCTTATCACAAGAGATACAACGAACAACATTCGTCTTCCCGTGGGAACGAATGGACAAGTTTTATCTGCAAACTCGGCGCAGGCGTCAGGACTTGAATGGATTACGCCAACAAACGGAACTGTCACAAATGTCTCTGGAACAGCTCCTATTGTTGTTGCCACTGGCTCGACGACTCCGGCGATTTCAATTAACGATGCGACGACTTCAACAAAAGGTGCTGTTCAAATCGGTTCAGGTCTTTCTGTATCATCAGGAACGATCAGTGCAGATCCATCCACGTTTTCTTCTGCAGTGCCGGTCAGTAAGGGTGGTACAGGCGCAACATCCATGACGGCCAATCGTTTGATTGCGTCGAATGGAACGGGTTCGGCTCTTGTGCCTTTTACTTGTTCTGCGGGTTATGTGATTACCTTTGATGCTACCGGAATGATGATCTGCAGTCCTTTTCCAGATGCTTTTGTTAACGGTGGAAATATTTTCGGCACGACAACAACTTTGGGAACTAACGACGCCCAAAATTTAGGATTTAAAACAAATGGTGTCGTTCGTGCGACTCTTAAGACTGACGGAAGTTTCGGTCTTGGAAATCCCAATCCTTCTTACCCTCTTGATGTCACGGCGTCTTCAAATGCGGCCCGCTTTACTTCGAGTTACAACGCTGGAACTCGCGTGCTATTTGCAAATACGGACACCGGAGGTAAGACGTGGAATTTAGTCTCAACAGGTTCCGCAAGTACGGGTGGAGCAGGGGCCCTTGTTATCGCGGATTTCTCTTCAAGTTCAACGGGACAATTTTCTTTTAGAGGTGATGGAAAACTAGGTGTGGGAACCGTGTCTCCTGCCGCGGCTCTTCATGTTTCAGCGCCCAGTGCTGTTGGAAGAATTTCTGCGAGCGGTCTTAATGAAGATGCGACTTTTCAAATCAATAATGAAATAGAGAACAGTGGTTTTGCGCTCAAACGTTCCGATGTTACAAATACTTTGCAATTCAACTACGAAGCTCCGATTGGAACAACATCAAAACAGATTCTTTCGATGACGAGCTCAGGCTATGTTGGCATCGGTACAACCGCTCCGACTTCCGCTCTGACGATGATAAACAATGCCGTGTCGGATCTTAATGATGATTTTAATATCATGACTTATTCGGATACTTACACGCCGTCGATCTTATTGACGAGATACAAAGGAACTTTGGCGGCACCAACAGCTATTACGGCGGGACTTCTTAGCAGTATTCAAACCAGAGGCTATAATGGTTCTACAATTGCCGAGGTCGCAGGTTTGCGTTTTCTTGCCGAGGAAAACTGGACAACGACCGCAACGACGAATAACGGAGCTCTCTCATTCCATACATCTACGAATGGAGCATCGACAGAAAAAATGCGTGTGACGTCTTCTGGCAATGTCGGGATTGGTATCACGGCACCTCTTGCAACTTTGCATGTGGGAGGAAATATTAAACTTGGCCCCGTGAATCCAGCCAATACGGGAACTTTACCTGGATATGGAAACTATCTTTATTTCCATGGGGGACCTGCACCAGCGACGTCAGACAGTGATGTGACCGATCCGATCTGGATGGCACGTTATAATATTGCAGCTGACCAATCTGAATTACGTGTGAATTTTACGGATAACAATCAAGCGCAAGACGCATTTTCCGTGGGATACACCAATGCCGGAGTATTTAATTCCATGATGCGTGTTCAAGGTGATGGCAAAGTAGGAATCGGTGACACCTCTCCAAGTTACAAACTCGACGTCAACGGCGAGGTGGCAGGTCGTAACGGTCTTGGTTATGTTCTTTATATGGGAGGAGATTCTTCAGGTGATCTTGAAATCGGGACAACCCAGACGTCCAACAATAATTTAGTGTTCTACAATCGGGGCGGTGGTTATGCGATGGACATTATGGCCCGAAATATCACTTACACGGGTTCTTTGAATCCCTCAGATCGCCGTTTGAAAAAAGATATTCATCCATTGCAAAAATCTTTGGAAAATATTTTGAAAATCGAAGGTGTTAGCTACTTCTGGAAAGAGCCTCAGAAATATTCCGAAGGTCTTCAGCGCGGAGTGATCGCACAACAAGTGGAAGAAGTTTTTCCGGATTTAGTAAAAACAGATAAAGCCGGAATGAAAAAAGTGAATTATCTGGGCTTCATTTCGCCGATCATTGAAAGTCTTAAAGAGTTTTATTCGTTGTGGTTCCATGACAGCCAAAAAATCCATCAGGAACTCGCTGAACAAAAATCTCAAATCGCTATTCTGGAAGAGAAAAACAAAGCTCTTGAAAGACACAATGAGGCTTTGGAAAAACGTCTTCAAGCGATTGAAGCGCATCTTCGTCAGCCGACTTCCGTGGGCTCTCATTAAGGAAGCCGTATTAAGGGAATTTCGAGGAAGATCCGCAAAATTCCTTGGTTTTAGTTAGTAAAAATAACAAACAACGCGATCCTAACTTTGATTCTGTGATTTTCTTTATTAAAACCTCTGCATCTTCAATCACATATAAAGAGGTTTTCGATGAAAAAGCTTATCGTTGCGTTATTAGTTTTATCTGCGGCTCCTGCTTCTTACGCAGGGAAAATGAAAGAAATCTGGTCGATGACGAACGAAAGCGTTCTAGAAACATTGGGTTTTGATGAAGGCGCTGTCGCGATTGAAAACCATAAATTCGTGCAAGTCGAAGGCGCAGATCTAGCGATCCAAACAACAGTGCGCGGTTTTTATCGCGTAAACGGCAACGTTCCGACTTATCAGTGCGTGACTGCATTTATAAAAACGAATGATTTTTACGACGTAGTTAAAACAGAGTGCAAATAAATCTAAATTCGAGAAATAAAAAAGGGGCTTAAAAGCCCCTTCGTTTTTTTAGCCTTTTTTCTCTGGCCCGTTGTTGATGTCTTCTTTCAGTTCTTTTCCGACTTTGAAGAATGGAAGTTTTTTCTCGTCGACGTTGATGATTTCACCTGTGCGAGGATTGCGTCCTTTATAAGCACCATACTGACGATTTACAAATGAGCCGAAACCACGGATCTCAATACGGTCATCGCGCATCAATGCTTCCACCATAGAATCAAAAATAGTGTTCACAACGGTTTCAGCTTTTACGCGTGTGATGCCCGCTTTTTCAGAGATTAAATTAATCAAATCCGCTTTTGTCATTTCGGCAGTCCTCAAATCAAGAACATAAGCTTAAAGTATTGATAACACTCCCGATTATACAGAAGTGCGGTGGTCTGACCACCACTTTTCAATAGTTTAACTCAATGCTTCTTATACAAACCTGTGTTCAGAAGGATTTTACGGTAGGCATCAAGAGTCGCCTGGACCATTTTAGGCGTGTCAAAGAGATCGACCACTTTTTGGCGTGCCCGATCGCCGATCTCCTCAGCAGGCATGGTTCCTGAGAAAATTTCGACCAAAAGATTACTCATCGAGTCCACATCGGCAGGTCTCAGTAAAAACCCATCGCGACCGTCTTCAATAATATTAGCAATTGGGGACACTTCCGATCCTAAAACAACCTTCTTTTGTGCCATAGCTTCCAAAGTAGAAGGTTCAAAACCCGTGCTTCTCGAACCCATGTTCACGAAGACATCACCAAGAACGATATAATCCTCAATCTCGGTGGAGGGAACGGCTCCGGTCATTACCACGCGATTTCCCAAAGCCAGATTCAGAACTTGAAATTCGATGTCTTTAAACTTCGGACCATTTCCGACAACGATCAAATAACTATTCGGTTTTTTGATCGCGACTTTTTCAAAAGCCCGCAGCAAAGGCATGATCTCTTGAACTTCCGTCATGTCCGTGATCGTCACAGCGACATGGGCATTCTCTGGAATGCTCAATTTTTTACGAAGCTCTAATGACTTTTCTTTGGGGGTTAAATCACCAAGTTCAATTCCGTAAGGCACAGTGTAAGTGTGATAATCCGGGTAGAGATAATATCTTTCAAGAATGATTCTTTGCTGAGGATTCGTAACGAAAATTCCATCCGCTGTTGAAAGCAGCTGACGATCGCCACCATAGTAAGTCGTCAAAAACTTATAAGTAGTTGCAAGAGCCGTCGTGAGCATACTTCCCAAAGTGTCTTGCTTCATCGCGAGAATCGCAAAAAGTTGCGACATTTGAGTGGCTTCAACGTCATAGGCCATCGCGACTTTCAAATCATCTTTGCGACTGCCAATGCGGTAGCCCGATTTGTCGATACTATGAACAAGATGAAACGGATCTTCTTTATGAAGCTGGGCAAAACGTTGGCGCACAGCCATTTGAAAATTCATGTGAGCCAGGTTTTTTGCGCCTTCATGCAGATAAAAAACTCTCACACCGTCACGAATAACTTCAGGTTTTTTTAACGGAGAAGTCGCTGCCAAAACCGTGACCTTATGTCCCTCTTTGGCAAGCCCGCGAGCGATCGGCCACAAAAATCCATGATCTGTCGCGCGACTTAAAATCGGAAAGCGATGCGAAGTCAGACAGATGTTTAAAGTGTCAGGAAGACGGGATCTTTTGGCCATGAATCTATCTTAGATGATTCAAAGCCTTGTTGTACAGACGATTGAGTTCATTCAAAGACGAATCGATCAAATGACGGTCTTGAGCCAGTTGCTCAGATAAAGATTCAGGAAGTTTAAGGTGAGGCTTGGCCAAAAGTTTAACCAAGTCTTTTTGCAAATGGTGGTGGTTGAGAACCCAGCAATTCACCGTGTTTTTCCAAAGATCCGAATGCACACTCGTTTGTTTCGAATCCAAGATCAAAACAGCATGGCACTGAATGGCGCGCATATAGTATTCAGTCATCTCCACCGGGCTTAAATTTTGGCCCGCAAGCATGAAAGCAGTACTTTTCTCTAGGAGGACTTTGCTTAAATGCGACGGCAAATCGCCAGTCACAGTCCAGTGATGACCGCATTGGAACTCTTCCATCCAGGCGGCAAATCTTTTACGGTCTCGCAAAGACCAGTGAGAGTAGGATCCCCACAAAACCACTTTATACTTTTGCGCCATTGTACGAATGCGGATAAAGCTGTCAGATTCCGGATTGAATTTATTTTCTCTAAACGGAATGACGACGTAAGGCCCCTCAATCAAAAGATTTATGAGCTGATCTTCTTCCTGGTCGCTATACACGCTGACTTTTTTGTTTTCATTTTTAAGGTCCAAAACCGGCGGCAAAATCCCGCGACCTTGGCGAGTGGATCTGACATCCAAACCACGAAGCTGTCCTAAAGCTTCCACTGTAGGACAAGTGATGATGTCACTTTCTTCAATCAAATAACGGACAGGGTTACGACGAGTCAGTCCATGGCGAATATCTAAAAGAGATGTCGTTAGAACACACGTTGGATGCGATTTCGCAAAAGTCGAAAGAATCATTTGCGCGGCATTCATTCTGTCTTCGTCTAAAACCAGATGCAGAATTTGCGGTTGCAGACCAAAAAGGCCGGGAATAATGCGAAGACCTTCAAGAAGGCTCCAGCGTTTGAAATATCCCATGAATTCAATGCCATTTGTATCGTGTTCGGGATTTTCGCCGTGACTGGTAAGGAGAACCACTTCGTGCTGCTGGGATTTAAGAGCTTGCGCCAGCTGCCACGAGGTTGCGTTCACATGTTTACTCACCAGAATTATTTTCGCCATTCAAGTCCTAAGGCTTTATAAATCTTATGAAGGATTTTGCGATTGGCCTCAGGGATGTTTCGGTGCTTCAACTCTTCTGGATGAATCCACTCAAGCATCATGTGGTGCTTGGCCCGAGGCTCGCCCTTCCAGTATAGGATTTCATAAAATAATATGAGGATCCCTACATCTCCGTAAGAATGTGTACAAGCAAGTTTGAGTTCGCCCACTTCGGCTTCAATGCCCAATTCTTCATTGAGCTCACGCGCCAAAGCTTCCTCGGGAGTTTCACCTGTCTCAATTTTGCCACCAGGAAATTCCCATTGGCCTGCAAGAGAGTTGTTTTCGGGGCGTTGACCGACCAAGATTTTACCATCTTTACGCAAAAAGCCAGCGACCACAGGAATCCAATGTCCTTTGCGGATTTTAGATTTTTTAGGTTTTGTCGCTACTGCGCTATCGTCCGTCATTATACCTTCTTGCCACGTCATGGAAAAAACTAGGTCCGTGGAACACAAGTGCAGAATAAATTTGAACAAGATCTGCGCCCATTTGCAATCTTTCAAAGACATCTTCTGGAGTTAGTACGCCACCAACGCTGACCAAAAGCAGACCCTCGCGTTTTTTGCCTAAGCTTTCGACAGCAACTTTTAATGCGCGCTGCGAAAGTTCCTTTAAAGGTGCTCCAGAGAGTCCTCCCTCGGAAGGAAAATGGCAACCCGGAGGACGAGACAATGTTGTGTTTGTTAGCACGAAGCCATCAACACCCAACTCTTGGCAGTGTAAAACTGTTTCTGCCAAAGCCTCATCTCCCATATCTGGAGAGAGTTTCACAAGAACAGGCGTCGGTTCAAAGTGAGAAACACGGTCCACAATCGGACCAATCAAATCACGCAGATTCTCTTTGTTCTGAAGATCTCTGAGGCCTTTTGTATTCGGACTTGAGATATTCACAACAAAGGCATCGGCAAACGGACGGAATTTATCCACGAGTGTAAGATAATCCTGAACCGCTTGATTGTTGGGAGTGTAGCGATTCTTTCCAATGTTAACGAAAATGGGAGTGCGATAGTTGGGAGCATAGAACGCAAGGTTATAGAAAGTTTCATCTGCGCCATGACTTGGAAATCCCATCTTATTCCACATCGCCTGAAGTTTCAGATCACGGTCCATGATCTTTCCAGGATTTGGAGCTTGTGGAAGGGGAGTCACAGTTCCGACTTCAACAAAGCCACAACCCAAAGCCCACCAGTCTTTTAAATTTTCAGCGTTTTTATCAACTCCACCGGCAATTCCCAGGGGATTCGCAAAATACAGATCGCGCCAGGTAAAACTTTTCCAATGCGGAGTTTTTCTGCCGTGAACAAGAGAGTAGATCGGTAAGGCCAGTGAGCTCAGGTCGTGAGCCCACTGGGGTGGTAAAACTAACCAAGGACGCATTATCTTGGATACAATCCTCTGAGAAGCATTGCTTTCTCAAGACGTTGAACAGAAACAGCCATCGCAGCAGATCTCATGTCGACGTTTTTCTCTTTAGAAAGAGCGTAACCTTTATCGAATGCTTTTGTGATAATACCTTTAAGACGGTTGTTCACTTCATCTTCGTCCCAGAAGAACGATGTGATGTCTTGAACCCATTCAAAGTAAGACACGATCACGCCGCCGCCATTCGCAATAACGTCTGGAGCGATGAACACACCGCGCTTCGAAAGAATTTTTGTCGCTGCATTTGTCACAGGACCGTTCGCACCTTCAACGATGATTTTTGCTTGGATCTTTTCAGCATTGTGCGTGTCGATTTGATTCTCAAGCGCGCAAGGGAAAAGAGCGTCACATTTTACTTCAAGCAGGTCTTCATTGCTGATTGGAGTTGCTTTTGGATAACCCTTCAAGAATTTGTGAGCTTTCACGTATTCCATCACTTCAGGGATATCAAGTCCGTCACCGTTGAAGATACCGCCAGAGACGTCAGACACTGCAACGATGCGAGCGCCACGCTCGTGAGCGAATTTCGCTGCGAAAGAACCTACGTTACCGAAACCTTGAATCGCGATGGATGAACCTTTCATGCTCATCTTGCAAACTTCAAAAGCTTTTTCAGCTACGTAAACAACGCCCAAACCTGTTGCGTGGTTACGGCCCAAAGAGCCACCGATCTCAACCGGTTTACCAGTCACAACACCCGGTTGTGCATAGCCACCTTGCTCTTGAGAGTAAGTGTCCATGAACCAAGCCATTGTTTGTGGATCTGTGCCCACGTCTGGAGCTGGGATGTCTTTAGTTGGTCCTACGAAAGGAGCAATTTCAGAAGCATAACGACGAGTCAGATTTTGTTTTTCAGTGCGAGAAAGTTTTGTGGGATCAACAGTGATACCACCTTTTGCGCCACCCAAAGGAAGACCGAGAACAGAGTTTTTGAAAGTCATCAAAGCCGCAAGGCCGACAACTTCAGAAAGGTCTACGTTTTGGTGATAACGGATACCGCCCTTGTAAGGGCCGAGAGTTGGAGAGTACTGAACGCGATAGCCAGTGAAAACTTTTACGCTGTAGTCGTCCATACGAACAGGGACAGATACAGTGATCGCGCGACGAGGTCTTTTTAGACGCTCAAGTACGTTAGGGTCACAGTTGATAATCTTTGCCGCTTCTTCGAGAGTTTGAATAGCGTTTCTGAACAGAGGCCCGTCATACAAGGGCTCAATCTTGTGTTCCATGATATGTGTCTCCTTAAAAATACACTGTGCAAGTCTATTGAAGTAAATACTCAATGTCACTCTGGAAAAAGGTGATGACTCAGTGGTTCTTATTGGCCACAATGGGCCTATGCTTCAGTCTTGTTTTATTACTATTGGTCTTATTCTTGGAGGCTTCTCAGCCCTGGCAGCGACCCCTCAACGAGCCTTTATAGAGCAATTCCAAAGCTCGCGGATCAGTTTTCCCTCCGAAGAGTCAGCTATTCTGGCCGACAGCCCGGGGCGTTATCCCGAGCCTCTGAACTTCATCTTAGAAAGTGTCTTGAGCTGGATTCCTCGCGGAGAGCCGAAACTGATGAGTGCGGCCTGTTCACCAGACACATGGCAAGAGCGCATGAAAGATCCGCGCCTTGCGGGTTCATTGCAGTTGCAAGGAGCCCTCGTTCAGAAATACTTCCAAGAGTGTCGAAGCGAATTAGAGACAGGCGACAACGGTTACTTCACAAATTTAAAAACGATGATGACGATGAAGTATGCGCCACAAACGCATCCTTTTTTACGTCGTGTTGTTGTGAATCTTCCGGGCAATGTAAAACTCAAAGGTCTTTTGGGTTTGAAGGGAGATTTGAAGCGACGCCCTCTTGTGATTGTTCGTTTGGGAATTTTTTCGAATGTCGAAGATTTTAAACCTGAGCGCGCCTGGCTCATGATGCTGTTTGAACAATCGCCGTTCAACGTGCTTTTGCTTGAAAACATGTCGAGTTCTGATTTTGTCGCGAACAACAATCAATTTTCATTCGGCGGTTACGACGAAGGTATTCAAAATATTTTGGTCGCGCGTTTGTTGAGTGATCCCGTTGAGCCCCTTTCTCAGCTTGTCGACAGTGTGCATGTTTTTGGTATCAGTCTTGGTGGTCATGGCGTTTTATTCTCTTCGCTTTTAAACAAATACAATTCTCCTAAGAGTGGGGCGTTGATCAACAGCTTTACGGCTTTGTGTCCCGTTGTGGATCTGAAAAAAACAATGGTGGCTTTAACAGAAGGCGGAGTAAAATCAGCCTTTGTCGATCTGTGGAGTCGCCAGCGTCTGACGGGCCTTGATAAAAAACTTCCAGCGCTTGTGACCTATGACAGTTTTGCTTTTCTTTCTAAGGCCATTTCTGAAATTGCCCGCACTTATCATGGCGGCCTTTCGTATATTTCAAGTGTGCGTTTGCCGCCGGAGATGAAAGACAGCTCTGACTTCTGGGGCTTGAATGATTTTTGGAAGTACTACAAACAAGTTGAACAGCCCGTTTTGATTTATGCAACCGAGCAAGATCCAGCGGTGCCTTTCAATCTCAATTCAGAACTTATTCAAAACAAAGATTTAAAAATCGATAGTAAAAATCTTCGCGTGATTGAATTGCCGCAAGGAGTGCACTGCACGCTTCCGGTTCCCTACGATTGGCACGCAATTACGTCCCTTTTTCAGTCTTACATTCTTTCACACTCTCCCGGATTTAAAATGGTCGAGAGAACTTTGGATGTGGATTTGAGCGACGAAGAGTGGGAGGGATTTTTTGATGAAGGTTCGCGCGTGAAATTTGAAGTGCAAGAGCCTAATAAAAAATCAGGATTTGTGACAATCGAGATGGAAGTCGAAAATGCCAAAGGCAAAGAGAAGTCGATGAACTTAAGTTTGCCATTGTCACAATTTGATTTCCGTTTTTTAAATCCAGAGCTGAGTGCTTCTGAACAAGAGATGATTGTGCGTTGGTTGAATCAAAATCTCAAACTGCGCATTCAACCTAAAAACGGCAAGTACGCTCTTAGAGCCACATGGTCTGTCGCTCAGTAATTAAAATTTTCCTTTTTTTGTTTTTAGTATGTGCAGCCTCGACTTCAGGGGCTGCCGAAGAAAGCAAACCCTTATGGGAGTACGGCTTTGGAGCGGGTTATGCGCAGTATGCCCATTATCCGGCGGCTGATCAGTATGCTCAGCTCTTTTTGCCTTTTCCGACCTTTCAGTATCGCGGTGAAATTTTGCGTGCAGATGATCACGAAGGTGGTCGCGCTTATCTTTTAAAAAATGAAAAGTGGTCCTTGGAGTTTTCCGGAAGTGGTTCGTTGCCGTTGGATTCTTCTGACAATCGTGCTCGTGAAGGCATGGAGAATCTTCCTTTGGTTTTAGAGGCTGGACCTCAACTGGTCTACTCTCAAGATCACGCTTGGGAATTTAAAATCGCTGCATTCCCTTCCATTGTGATCGATGGCGCTTACATTCGCCAAAACGGCGGAAGTCTTAATCTGCAAGCGGCTTATCGTTGGGAAAAAGAAGTGGTAGGTCTTTTTGTAACTCCGCTGGGCTTAAGTGGTATTTTGACATTAAACGCGAAGGCCGCATCTCAAGAATTTCATAAAACTTATTTTGAAGTTTCGGCGAAAGATGCCACAAGTGTGCGATCAAAATATGATGCCGTTGCTGGTTTTTTGGATACACAAGCAACATACTTTCAAAGAATTTCCAAAGGTCGCTTTACTCTTTACGCAGCAGTTTCTTACACGGATTATTCACAATCGGTGAATCGCAAAAGTCCCTTACATCGAGCGGATTCAAACTTTGAATATGGAGTCGGTCTTACTTATGTTCTGGGTGAATCCAAACGTCAGTCTGTTCCTCTTGAAAACACAGAAGGTCTAATCAATAAAGCGATTGAGCGTCGTAAGGAACGCCTCGAGCAGTTTCAGTAAGAAAAAGGTACCAGGTACCTTTTTTCCTAAAGCTGACTTTTAAAGAATTCGGAATGTTCCGCGAGTTTTTCCATATAACCGCGCACGTCTTCTTGGGCTTCATTGGGCAAATGTTTAAAAGGCACGATGTGTTCGTCAGGAACATAACGGAAGGTGAAGTTGATACGACGAGTTTCAAAGTTTGAAATTTCGTTCAGAGGAAAAGTGTGACCCTCTTTTTTATCCACGCGTTGCACACGATGGAAAAGGTGCTTTTTAAATTTCTCTCCACCGAAAATTTGCAAAGAGCGATCATCAAGCCACTGTTGCAAGATCACGTTAGATCTGGACTCTGTTCCTTTGCTTGAGACAAATTGGAAAAGAGCGCGCTCACCAAAAGAAATCGAAGCCACGGGGCCTGGTTCAAAATCTTTGTGCTCACCCACGCGCGCGCAATCCAGGCGTTTGCCGTCTTCTTGAATTTGATTTCCGTAGTAGTTAATTAGGCATGTGTTGAGATGCCAGCCACGGGGAATATCGCGCGGTTCAAAAGATTCATGAACTAGAGTTTCAATTTTCTGCACAAGGTATTCTAAAATCGGTGGATACCCCTCGGCCTTTACACAGCGATTATAAATTCCTTTAGGCGGATGATAGTAATTCAAACAAGCAAACTGCCAGTTTCCCAACCAGTAAACCGGGCGCAACAAGGGGCGCTGTTTTTGGTTCTCAGGCGGCGGATTATTTTTGGAATAGCGCATCTCCCAGATCGGGTAGAGCGTGTTTAAATACTGAAGGATTTCTTCTTTTTCCCGAGGAGAAATGTAGCCCTGTTTATAAACCAGGCCGCGTGCGCGACCGGAAGAGTTTTCCGCTCCTTTGGGAGGGAATTTGGGCTTGTAAGATCCTTTAGGCTTAAACATAGAAGAAATGGTCTATCATAACTAAGGGCTTCTGCAAAGGTACCTGGTGACAGGGAGGGCTGCTTCGGATACAAATGACCCGTGGGAGGATGAAAAAATGACAACCCCTGTGAAGGCGACCGTAGGTCCTCAAGAAAAAGAACTTCTTTTAAATCAGATCCCTTTCCTTAAAGGTAAAAGAATCCTCATTATTGGAGATGTCGGTCTTGATGAGTACGTCTTGGGTCAAGTTCGCCGTATCAGCCCTGAAGCTCCCGTTCCTGTTTTGGAAGTGGAAGAAGAAGACATGCGTTTAGGCCTTTCTGCCAACGTCGCACAAAACGTCGCAAGTCTTGGTGGTGAAGCGATGCTCGTTTCTGTTGTTGGCGATGATACCGGAGCCAATCTTTTAAAAGATCTTTTTGCGAAAAATGGTGTGAGCTGGGATTACATGATTGTCGATAAGGCTCGTCCGACGACACGTAAAACGCGTGTGATGGCAAAACACCATCACTTGGTGCGTGTGGATTATGAGCTTCGCAAATATTTGTCTGCCGAAGCGGAAGCACGCTTAATTGAAACTGTTGAAAAGAATGTGGCTAAAGCGGACTGCGTGATTATTGAAGACTACGCAAAAGGTGTGATCTCTCGCAATGTCGTGGAAAAAGTGTCTGCGATTTGTAAAAAGCACGGTAAAAAATTAATGGTCGATCCACATCGTAATAATCCGGGTTCGTTCTATGCTGGTGTTGATTTGATCAAACCGAATTACGATGAAGCGGTTGTTTTAACAGGCCTTGATTTTGATGATCTTCGTGACAATCCAAATAAAGTTGTTGAAGTAGGTCGTGCTCTACAAAAAATCACGGGTGCCAAAGAAGTGGTTTTGACTCGTGGAAAAGACGGAATGACGATTTTCTCCGGTGATGAAATCATGGAAGTTCCAACATACGCCCGCAAAGTTTTCGACGTGACGGGCGCCGGTGACACGGTGATCGCGACTTTGTCTTTAGGACTGGTTTCTGGTTTGTCTCTTGTTCACTCTTGCATGCTAGCAAACTATGCCGCAGGTGTGGTGGTTGGCAAAGTTGGATGCGTGCCTTGTGAAATTCCAGAGCTTAAAGAATACATCCAAACAGCTCACTAGGAGTTTTCAAATAACATCTGGCTCCTCACAACGGGATTGTCATAGCCTCAAGGGCATGAGCTTTTTGTTGTGGGGAGTTTTCATTTCTTTTTATTCTCTTGTTTCCTGCCAAAGCGTTCCTGCAAATTATAAGGTTTCAGAAAGTCATGCGCTGACCACAACGTCAGACACTTTTTTTGGTCGCCTTTTAGCACCCAGTATTGAGGCGAACCCTGGGAAATCGGGTTTTTATCCTTTGCAGGCAGGGACTGACGCTTTTGTGGCAAGACTTGAATCGGTTAGACGAGCCCAGAAAAGCCTCGATGTGCAATACTACATTTGGCACGACGACCTTGTTGGGAAAATTCTTTTCTATGAAATTTTAGCGGCCGCAGATCGCGGTGTTCGGGTGCGCCTGCTTCTGGATGATTTGCACATCGGCCAGTACGAGGAATTACTTTTAGTTTTAGATTCGCATCCTTTTATTGAAGTGCGAATGTTCAATCCTTTCGCCAACCGCAGTCTTCGATTTTTGGACGTATTTCGTTTTAGCCAAATCAATCGTCGTATGCATAACAAAGTTTTGATTGCCGACAACCAAACGGCCATTATCGGTGGACGAAATATTGGCAACGAATACTTCACAGCGAGCCCTGATGAAAACTTCGGGGATTTTGATGTCTGGTGTTTTGGTCCGGTGGTGAAAGAAAGCTCGCAGTCCTTTGACCTTTACTGGAATCATCGTCTATCGGTTCCGATTAAAGAACTGAATAAGCGCGAGGTGCAGGGAACGGAATTGGCAAGTTTGCAGAATGACCTTAAGGCCGTTGCACAAAGCGAAGAGGCAAAACCCTATTTAAAGGAACTCGCAGAATCTTCATTAGCAAAGAGCATCGAAAATAGAAAAGTGCATTCGTTCTGGGGAAAGGCACAAGTTTTTTCTGACTCTCCGGAAAAGGTAGCAGGTGAAAGTTATAAAAAAACTTCCATGCTCAATCAAGTGACTGCGTTGCCGATTAAATCTTCCAAAGAGATCTTCATCGTTTCACCTTATTTTATTCCCGGAAAAAACGGTGTTGAATATTTCAAGAAAAAATCCAAGGAGGGGGTGAAGGTCACTGTTTTCACGAACTCTTTGGCCTCCAATGATGTTCCGCTTGTATTCGCAGGATATAAAAAATATCGCAAAGGTTTGCTAAAGGTGGGCGTGGAAATTTACGAAATGCGTCCGCGTATTTCGGCTCAGAAAAAGAAATTCTCTAGCAGTCTTTCTGCCGGAGCTCGTTTAGGATTGCATGGTAAAGCGTATGTCTTTGACCGTCGTGTGATGTTCGTCGGTTCTATGAATTTAGATCCACGCTCGGTCGAACTTAATTCAGAAATGGGCGTTTTATTTGAAAGTCCCGAGCTTGCACAAAAGTTTGTGGAGCTAACATTGAATGAACTTCCCGATGTCGCTTACAAGGTGACTTTAAACGAGGGAAAATTGCAATGGACGACTCAAGAAGGTGAAAACCAAGTGACAGTGGAATCTGAACCCGAAGCTTCCGTATGGAAGAGTTTTAAAGCGGGCTTCCTTTCCTTGTTTGTTCCCGAGAGTATGTTATAAAGCCCTCATGAAGACACGCACTTATAAAGTCAATTCTCAGTTATTACCCGAAGGTTTTCCCAGAGAGTTTGATGCTCATATTTATTTCTCGGAAACTTCTTTTGAGAAAGCCCATCGGTTGCGCGAAGAGGCCATCGCGCGATTTGCAGGTCAGCGCGTGTTCGTAGGGCAAATGATTCCCGAAGCCATCGGCCCCCATCCTATTCCGATGTTTGAAATCAATTTTCCCAAAGAGCTCTTCACCGACGTGGTCTTGTGGCTTATGAAAGCCCGTGGAGATTTATCAGTCCTCGTACATGAATTGACAGGAAACGATCTCTACGATCATACTCAAGCCGCCATGTGGCTCGGCGAAGCCGTTCCTCTCGATTATTCCGAGTTTAAATCTTAAGACATTTCTACAATATGATCTTGGGAACGGAGTTTGTTGAGTTCCGTGTAGAGAACGGTCATGCGGTCGTAGGTATCGACGGAGTGGTCTTTCCAAGGACACTTGCTAATGGTTTTTGGAAGGTCTTCCTTAACGATATGACCATTGTGAATTCTAAGATCAATCTTTTGTTCACCGGTGACTTGAATATGGGCATTCATCAAAGCTGTTAGCTTTTTTGTGCGCAGGTAAGTCGCTGCAGAACGGATGAAGTGTCGCTCAAACTTATCGGCGATATCTTCCGCCGTAAGTTCTGTTTCTACGTCATCATCTTCTTCGGAAGTTTCTGTTTCTTCCAAAAGCTCCTGGGCCTCTTCTTCATCTTCGTCTTTAAGTTTGCGATACCAGTTCAGTCCCACGGCCAAAATCGCACGAACGGATGTGAATTCATACATCTCAAAACCATGGCGTTCACAGAAAAGCTGGAAGCCCTCTTTCAGAAGTTCGGCATCCAAAGGCTCATAGAACATATTTTCGTCAAAGCTTTCTGCCGCTAAGGACGCACTCAATCTTAAAATCGAGTCCAATGCCATCGCATTAGAAAAAGGCCCGATGAAATGTTCGTCGTCAGCTTCAGCGCGTGACGAAGTGAAATCACGGTTAAAAAACGCCAGCTCGCGACGGCCCACCTTTAAACTCACGTTGTAAGGAGGATTGAGTCTTTTGATCTCGTCGGTTTCTAATAAAGCAGCTTCCAACGGACTTCCTACAGTTGTGACATGCAAGTCCCAAACTTGAGTCAGCATTTCAAGCTTTCGTGTGTCGCGATTTTTCTGACCACGGAAGTAACTGTTCACGCGATCGTGCAGAGAGGTCGCCTTACCAACATAAAGAACTTCGCCCCAGCGACTCATCATGCGATAGATGCCAGGCTCTTTAGGAAGGCTCAGACGTTTTTCTTTCGGTAAAGGATATTCGTATTTACTACGGGCTGTTTTCGGAGTTTCTTGCAGCCAGTGATGAAGTTCTTCAACAGTATGAATGCCTTTTTCTTCCAAGGCTGCGGTGAGCCCTTGCCAAATCACTTGTGTTGCTTGCACATGATTGGCGGCGCGTTTTAATTCCCCCGAAGGACAGCCAAAGTATCCAGCAAGTCCTTTAATACCGCGAGTGGGAAGATTCGGAAAAAGTCTTTTGGCAATTTCGTGAGTGCAAAGAATAGAAAATGGCATGGCCTCTTGTAGTTTTTCGTAAGCGTCCGCTAAGAACGGTTTTTCAAACTGCGCAAAGTGGATCACGGCTAATACGTCTTCGCCGACATGAGTTTTGATAAATTCTTTTAAAGAAGAAAATACTTCAGGCAAAGGACGAGCGTCCACCATGTGCTTATCGTAAATTCCCGTGATGAATTGAATACGGCGAGGAACAGGTTGATCTTCTGGTTGTTGCACCAAAAAGCTTTCAACAGTCTCGGATTGCAAAGAGCCCCAAGCAATTTCCAAAATATTGGCAGTATCAGGTTTTGCCCCTGTAGTTTGTAAATCTAAAAAAAGAACGGATTTCTTTTTAAGACTCATAAGAACTCCAAAACTCTTGGACGTCTTTAAGAATCTGCCTTGATACTAATTCTTGCGGAGAATCCTGAAACCAACCTTCGGGCATCGTTTCAGCATAACTGTTCTGCAAAAAGCGTGAGTCCAGCATCACAATCACACCGCGATCCGTTTCTGAACGAATCACACGTCCTGCCGACTGGATGGCTTTTGCCATAGCCGGATAAACATACGCATAGTTAAAGGCATTGTCTTTGCCATAACGGTTTTCATAATAAGTACGAATTTGCTCGCGCTCAAAATCAAAGTTGGGAAGTGCCGGACCTACAACAAAAGCGCCAATGAGCATATCACCAGGGAAGTCCACGCCTTCAGAGAAAACTCCACCCTGCACGCCCATCAATAAAGTGGGGCGTTGAGCGGCTTTCATTTCTTCAAGATAACTTTGGATTTGTTGCTGCTTCATTTCTCGTTCTTGCGTCAGAATTTGAAACTCTGGAAGCTGCAACTTTTGTAAAACCATTCCCATAAATTCAAAGCTTGGGAAAAGAGCAATGTAATTTCCAGATTTCACTTGCGTGATTCTTTGAATGGCGTCGGCAATTTTACCGGCGTTCATATGACGATCTGAAAATTTTGTTGAAATCTGTGGAATGATCAAAAGCTTACGGTTGTCTTTAGTAAACGGTGAAGAGAACTCAATTTGTTTCGTTGTTTCTTTCGGAAAACCCAAAAGTTCTTGATAATAATTAAACGGCTTTAGCGTAGCTGAAAATGCCACGACATTCTTAAATTCTTTATATGCCAAAGACAAATGATCGGCAGCATCACAGCAGGTGATCTTCAACATCTCAGAATAGTTGCTCTTTTGATAGGTCTGAAAAAACTCTTCGCCACTTAAAGCTAGCGAGTTTACAAAATCCGACCACATATTCATAAAGCGCAACATAGGATCTTGGTTTTGAATCTCTTCGTCAGACTCCAAATACTGAACGGTCAAATCGCGAATATCCGCATCTAGATCTTCAAACGGCTCCATCATGATTTCAATCTTTTTGGAAACGCCATCAAGACCGTAAGACTGAATCAGCTTGCGAGCCTGTTGCAACAAAACTTGCGCACGCAAAGAAAACGACGGTGAGAGTTTTACCAAGTCGCGCTCTAAGATATTAAGCTGTTGAGTCGAAATACTCGGAGAAAAATAATCCTGCGCTCGTGAAGGAAGATTGTGAGCCTCATCAATAACCAGATTGGCTTTTTCCTTTGGTTCAAGCAAAGGCTCTGCCAAGCGGCCAATCAAACTGCGGGGAGCAAACACATAGTTGTAATCGCCAATCACCACATCGGCGCGCTCAATGGCTTCAATAGAAAGTTCAAAAGGGCAAACTTGATATTCTTCCGCCATGGCCTTGAGTTTATGACTGTCAAGACTGCGCAACCTCGCAAGTTTATTTACAAGATCGTTTTCATGAACCTTTTTATAATAATCATTCGCAAACTCACAGTATTTGGGATTGCAAAGAGGCTCAGCCTTCATGCACATCTTGCTTTTTGCCGTGATAGTCAAAGATCGCACTTTGCAACCTTGCTCTTGCATGCGCTCAACGGCTTCTTCAGCAACCTGATGCTGGGAGTTTTTAGGCGTGACGTAGACCACTTTTTGGCCACGAGCCATAGCTTCTTTCAAAGAGGGATATAAAATCCCCACAGTTTTTCCAAGGCCCGTCGGAGCTTGAATCAAAAGAGGATTTTCTGTGGCAAAATTTTCGGTGACCGAATCGACGAGTTCCCGTTGTCCTCGGCGCGGAGCGGGAAACGGAAAAGCCATTTCTTCAGAAATCTGCTGACGTTTTTTAAATAACTTCTCTTTGATCTTCGTTTCAACAACAAGTTCTTCCAAGCGAAGAGCGAGCCAGGTCTCGTATTCTTCAATATCCAATAAAACGGGTAAGTCGCGAAATTTATAATAATTGCGAGCTGAAACCAGACAAAGATTCAAACGTGGAACAACGCCCGTGTGTTTGTAGTGCATGTATCCATAAGTGCGGACCTGCCACACGTAGGGATGATTGGGCTCCAAGGTCAACTTATCGTAAAGTTCATCAATATCAAAACTGGTTTTGATTTCTTCAATCATCGCCGGATATTCGACAAATCCATCAGCACGTCCCGAGATCTCAAATTCATAAGGAGACTTCGTAAAGGTAAAAGAGATTTTTTTCTCAGGCGTATAATCCGAATTTTCGCGCACACGAATTCTTTGTACTGCTTGATGAATTTCCTGACCACTCAGTGGAGGCGCTCCATAACCGGAATGCGTCTCGATGTGTCCTACACGAGGAGTTGGAATCGCAAATTGTCGAACATCGAGATGAACTTTACGCATATCAATCTAGTTTAAATTGCAGTTGATCCCCGGGCCTTTGAAAGTGTGCTGCCGAGAGTTCAAACTCTTTCACATTTAAATTATATTTGCGAGTATAAAGAGCAAACATTTGCGCCATTTGGTCCGCTCTGGCGCCTTCTCCGCGCATACGCGATCCAAAGTTAGGATCATTGAGTTTGCCGCCCCGAATATCACGCACCGAGTTTAAAACTTTTTGCTTTTTTAGTGGGCGATGGACTTCCAACCATTCATCAAAAATCGGTAAAACCGAAGACGGCAGTCGCAAAGGAACGTATCCGGCAAAGCTGGCTCCCGCTTCACTAGCAGCTTTTAAAATCATTGGCATTTCATGATCAGTGAGGCCGGGAATACAAGGTGCAACATTCACGCCTACCGGAATCCCTTCCTTAGCCAAAGTTTCAATCGCCTTAAGACGCGCCATCGGATGAGAAGTGCGCGGTTCTAAAGTGCGAGCAAGGTCAGCATCCAGTGATGTCACTGAAAGAAAAATCAAAATGCCGTCATACTTGGCCATCTCTTTAAAAATATCTAAGTCTCTCAAGATCAACGCATTTTTCGTGATCATCGAAACAGGATTTTTAAATTCCAACAAAACCTGCAGGCAGCCGCGAGTCAGCTCTTTTTGTCTTTCGAGCGGTTGATAGCAGTCCGTAATGCCGCTCATGTTGATCACTTCCGGTTGCCAAGATTTTTTCATCAAAGCTTCACGCAAAAGTTTAGGAGCTTCTTCTTTCACAAAAATTTTAGATTCAAAATCAAGCCCCGGAGAATAACCTAAATACTCGTGGGTCGGGCGCGCATAGCAGTACGCGCAGCCGTGTTCACAGCCGCGATAGGCATTCACTGAAAAGCGAAAACCGACATCAGGAGATTTGTTTTCCGTGATAATGGTGCGTGAAGAGTCTTTGAGGACTTCCGTTTTGAGAAGAGGCTTCTCGTCAGCATCAATGTAATTATCAAATTCTTCTTCGGTAGCTTCGTATTTAAGAGAGTCGTAACGATTGGTGACGTTGCTACTGGCTCCACGACCACGAATATCTTTTCGAAATTCACGAGTCATAGGCAGCCAGTATATGCCAAAAAAATAAAAAACCGCAAAGCAGAATGCCGTTTGGCTAGACTGCTAAGGCTTGTTTACTCAATATGAGTTCAGTTTAAATTCGTAAAAGGCAATTCTAAACCGTTAAAAATATAAACCGGTCGCAGCGCTTGCCCTGCAGATTCTCCGGGAACAAAAATGCGCACGTTAAACACCAAGGATGCGTTTTCCAGGACGGGATGTTGTGTTTGCAACCAGTTTTGCACGGCAGATTCCACTTGAGTCGTTAATTCAGATGTGAAAGAGGTTGGAACCATTAATAACACGGAAGCCATAGCTCCTGAATTTTTATATAAGTAATTGATTTCAAGTGAGATCAAAGCATTCTGTGAAGCTTGTTCGATGGTTTCATTGAAAGCTAAGTCCAACCATGTCTTCAATGAGCTCACCTGGTTCTTTTGTCCTAGCAGCTCGGGTAAGCTTGCTGGTCCCGTCGAGGCGGCCAAAGGGTATAAGGGAGAAACAAAAGACACCCAAGGACTCTTACCCGTAGAATCAAAAGCTTGAACTTTGATATGGGCTTGTGGGTGAACCAATGCATTCCAAGACTTGATTGAAACAAAAAGCACACCGGCAGAATTTTCTGTGGTTTCAATTGATTTTAAATCTGCAGAAAACCCTTTATCAAAACTGACTAACAAGGCGCCGGAATTAGAACGAGTGATATGAAAGAAAGGTTGTTGATCTTCAAGACTAAGATGGAAACCTGCCCCTGGAAAATTCGCCGGAGCCGTAAGCTGGATTGTTACCGTGCCTAGAGCGGATTGCTGCAGTCGTGAAATATTTGAATCTGGCACGAAGCTTTGTCCCAGCAAAGACGGCGGAGTCGCAGCAAGAGCTGATGTACTAAAACCTAAAAACAAACCCAAGAGCATAGATAAAGAAAGTGTTTTCATGGAAGCTTCATAACGAAGTTCCCTGGTAAACTCAAATTATATAAACGAAGGAATCGGGAATTCTACTTCGCAGGAATTTCTTGCAAGGGATGATGATGTCTTTCGCGTTTAAACAAGAAAGCAAAACTATTCACCATCAAGAAGGATAGAATCACAAATCCTAAACCCCAGAGGAGCGCTTGTTTAATGCTAAACAAGTCCGTCAGTTTCCCAATCGTCAGATGCATTAGAATCAACATAATGGAATCCGTCGCCATCATATACGAAACGGCGGAATCCAAGTCCTCAGGAAACTCTGTGGAGATCCAGGAAATCGATAGAGGGTAAAATGGCGCAATCATAAAACCTGTTCCCGCCAAGAACAGAGGATGAATAAATACGCCAGCTAAGATAAAAACACCGGTCATCACTAAAGAGCTCGACAATAAAAATTGCGGAGAACGTTTGAAGTGAACCACGGCAAAAAGAAAACGTCCTAGCATCATGCAAATAAAGAAATAAGTGACGTAAAGACTTGAAGCCTCCATGTCGTAATTCCAAGTGCGTTGCATGTACAGAGCTAAACGCGAAGACACCATAATCTCGGCTGCGACGGCAAGGCTCAGCATGATAGCTAAAAACAACTGCGGCTTAAAATTTTTCTGCTTATTGGCTTTGTGTTTCTCAGGAGAAAACTCTGCTTTCGTGTGCAAAGACTTGTGACTTCTGTGAAAAGTATAAATCAAAAGAAGTACAGGTCCTAAAGAGCCAGCAGCAAAAGTCCAGCGCCAGCTTCCAGTGAGATACTCCATGGAGGCTGCTAAAAGAGGCGCCAGCAAACTCGCCATTCCGTACATAGTGTGAAGGCCCGAAAGCATTTGTTGCTTGCGATGAGGACTGGAGCCCATCGGCACTAAGATATTAGGCACTAAACCCAATACGCCCAGGCTTAAACCAAAGAAAAAACTGAAAAATAAAAACAAAGGAAAAATCGGAGAGGCCGCCATACCCCACATCGAGAGCATCAAGCCAATCGCTCCACTGCGCAGAACCGTCAGGCGATCATAGCGTCGCAAAAGATAACGACAGCCATAGCTCGCAAAAAAGCCTGAAATATTACTGAGCGCAAACATCAAAGACCCCATAGAGTCACTGATCGCAAAATGCTTCATGATTTCAGGAAACAAAGGCCCACGGATATTGTCGGAAAGTCCGAAGACAAAGAGGCTTGCGTAAGAAAGAAAAATAAAGGGCCAAATCATGCCTTCAATATAAAGACCTGAGAGGGTGAACTCAAGGAGGAGAGGGGTAATATGAGGACTCTTATGTAGAATTTGCTTAAAGTTGCTTAAAGTCAGGCAGCCCGGCTCGTCCAAAGGGACAATTCCATGAAATTCCTAGGAAAAAAGGGGGGCTTGTGCTACAAAATCGCCCACACATATCCTTTAACCAAAGAGACTGACAAGGTCTCAGCTGTAACAAGCATGGCTGTAATAAGCCCGAGGAGCCCGAAGATGGAATTAAACAACGGCGGCGTTGAAAACGCTCTGTCTGCCCCTGTGAACTATGCTGACGATAACGTCGCAAAACCTCTCGAAAACAAACCCGTCAATTTTTACTCAATGACTCTTGAAGATTTGAAAGCCTACCTTAAAGGGAAGGGCAAAGAGCAATTCCGCGCTCAACAAATTTTCAAATGGGTTTACGAACAAAGAATCACAGACCCTGAACAAATGACGAATCTCTCAAAAGAATTCCGTGCTTCTTTGCCGCAACTTTTGAGCTTCGAACTTCCAAAAGTTTTAACTCACTTAAAATCAGTCGATGGCACTCAGAAATTGCTTTTTGATATGGGCAATGGCCAAAGTGTCGAAGCTGTTTTGATTCCATCGGAAGATCGTCTGACATTGTGTATTTCTTCCGAAGTTGGTTGCAACATCGGTTGTAAGTTCTGCTTCACTGGAAAACAAAAACTAAAACGTCGCTTGCGCACGGAAGAAATCGTGGGCCAATTCATGCAATGTCATGATCGCATGGGCGACGGCCAGCGCATCACAAACATCGTTTTCATGGGCATGGGCGAGCCGTTGGATAATCCAGAAGCCGTCTTTAAAACCATCGACGTTATTCACTCTCCATGGGGTATCAATCTTTCTCGCAAAAAAATCACGGTCTCGACGTCAGGTATCGTTCCAGAAATGTGGCGTGTCGCTGACGCGAAAGTGCGTTTAGCCGTGAGCTTAAACGGTCCAACGGATGAGATTCGTTCACAAGTGATGCCGATCAATAAAAAATGGAATACGACGGAACTTTTGAACGCTTGTAAAGAGTATTGCCGTATCACGAAAGACAAAGTCACTTTCGAGTACGTTTTGCTTAAAGGTGTGACAGATCAAATCGAACACGCTCGCCAGTTGGTGAAATTGGTGAAGGATGTTCCTTGTAAGATCAACATCATTCCGTTCAATGAACATCCAGGTTCTGGTTACGAGCGTCCTTCGGATGAAGCTGTCGAGGCTTTCCACTCGGAACTTATGCGCCTTGGTGCCCATGTTCTTCTTCGCCGCTCCATGGGGCGCGACATCTTTGCGGCTTGCGGTCAGTTGACAAGTCAGGTGCCGAACAAGCCTGAAACTATGGATATCTCTAACTCTAAACTTGCGGGTCTTCCAAAGTACAAGCGTGAGATGCTTGCAGCTGCTGAAGCCGCGACGAATAACAACAATCAATAAGGAACCGACATCATGTCTGAAATTCTCGTTGTAGGAAGTCTTGCTTACGATTCAATTCAAACGCCATCAGGAAAAGTCGATCGCGCGTTGGGCGGCTCTGCGAATTATTTTTCTTTGGCAGCCTCTTTGTTTTCTAAAGTGCGCGTTGTCGGTGTTGTCGGTGAAGATTACGAGCAGAACGATTATGAGTTGCTTCACTCTCGCGGTGTTGATTTGACCGGCCTTTCAAAAGTTCCAGGAAAGACATTTCATTGGGCGGGTTCTTATGAAGGCGACATGAATGAAGCGAAAACTTTGAAAACGGATTTGAACGTGTTTGAACACTTCAACCCGCAATTGCCGGAGCATTTCAAAGATTCTTCTTTCGTTTTCTTGGCTAACATTGCTCCAGAACTTCAATTGCAAGTTTTGGAACAGGTGAAAGCTCCAAAGTTTGTGGGCATGGATTCCATGAACTTGTGGATCAATATCAAAAAAGAAAAAGTAATCGAAGTTCTTAAGAAGGTCGATCTTGTTTTGATCAACGAAGGTGAAGCCAAAATGCTCACGGGCGCAGCGAATGCCATTTCAGCCGCTCCGATGATCACAGATCTTGGACCAAAAACAGTGGTGATCAAACGTGGTGAGTACGGCTTTGCGATGTACTCTAAAACAGATGGTTACTTCATCTTGCCTGCGATGCCGATTCCGACAGTCGTCGATCCAACAGGTGCGGGTGATACATTCGCCGGCGGTTTCTTCGGATACTTGGCAGCGCAAAAAGAAGTTCCAACGGTAGGTAACTTGAAACAGGCTTGTATCATGGGTTCTATGATGGCAAGTCACACGATTCAGGACTTCTCTGTAAGAGCTCTTGCGAAAGTCACACTCAGTGACCTGGAAAAACGTCTCACTGAATACAAAAAAGTGATTACGGTTTAGTAAATTTAAAAAATCTCAAAATGAAAAGCCTCGCGAAAGCGGGGCTTTTTTAGTTTTATCCTTAGTCGATTCCAGCAGTTAGAGCGAAATCCGAGTCACAGCATTTAAAAATTATTTAATCCCGTTTTCATAGGTTCTTAAGAACGCTTTGTTAATCTGATTTCAGCAAGAGAAGAGATGATTCTCACAAACCAAATGGAGGTTTTTATGAAATCAGCAATCGTTCTTATGTCAATCGTACTTGCAGGTGTTTTCGCTCAAGCACAAGGCACAGGCGCAGCTCCTCAGCAGTCAAACACTGCAAACTCTGAAGTTTCTCAACAACAAAAAGCAGATTCTGCTGTTGTGAAAAAAGAGAAAAAACATAAAAAACACGGCAAAAAAGAGAAATCAGAAAAAGAAAAATCAGAAAGCATGACTAAATAGTTTCCTGATGAGTGCCCTCGATCTTAGCCGAGGGCACTTCGTTATCGCAAATTTTTCTCTAGAATCATATTCGCGTTTGAAGCATTTTCCGTTTCGGGTTGAAGCGAATTTTAAAAAATATACGCTAATCATGACGGCCATCATCACACTCCACGATTTCGCAACACTACCCTGAGATAAGGAAGTGCAAAGGAATTGCAGGAGGACGTATGAAGCTGGTAACAAAAATAGTATGTATTGTGGCGTTAGCAGCTGCTTTGGCATCAATTACATCAACTCAGATCGCAAGAAAAGAAGTTGAAGAGCAAGGGCAAGAAGATCTTGTTCAAAAAAGTCAGGCGATTTTAGATCAGCTCGAAGGCATCCGGGACTACGTCGCCGACCAAGGCGGTTTGCAAGAGTATATCAATCAGATTGTTGCACGGTATCCCGATGGCAATATTCCCCAGGATATAAAAACAAGTATTTTGAAACGCGTTCCCATTTTTGCTTCCATGAAGGTGGGGCAGGATCAGTCAGAGCGCGCCGGATATAAATTTCGAGTCTTTGCTAAAGAACCCCGTCGCAAAGGCAACTTAGCCACGGCAGATGAAACGCAAATTTTTGATAAATTCGAACGGGATCCAAATTTGAAAGAATTCGTGGCGACAACAGACAGTCATATTGTCGTTTACCGACCGGTGCGACTTTCTGAAAAGCAAGGCTGCTTACTTTGTCATGGCGAGCCTTCACAAAGTCCTTTTAAAAATGGAAAAGATATTCTTGGTCATACGATGGAAAATTGGGCGGACGGAAGGCTTCACGGTGTCTTCAGTATCAAGTCTGATATGGCGCCCACTCATGAAGCCGCCAAAGCTTCCGTGGAAAATATCTTACTCTTTGCTCTGGGCGGTTTGATTTTCAGTGTGATCCTTGCCTGGTTTATTTTAAGAAAACCTTTGGCAAAATTGCGTGACGCCGTTGATTCAATTAAAAATTCAAGCGCGCGTCTTGCGTCAACCAGTCACGAGATATCAAGCGCATCACAAAACTTAAGCAGTTCTTCCACTCAAGCTGCGGCGGCTCTTGAAGAAACATCGGCGTCTTTGGAAGAATTGACAAGCATGGTGAAACTTAACACCGAAAATGCCAACAGTGCCAAAGATATTTCTGTGAGCGCCATGAATTCAGCGAAAGTCGGTGAGGAACAAATCCGCACTTTGATTGAATCTATGAAGGAAGTTTCTACGTCCTCTAAAAAGGTTGCTGAAATTACCACGGTGATTGATGACATTGCCTTTCAAACGAATCTTCTAGCACTCAATGCTTCGGTAGAAGCCGCTCGTGCTGGGGAGCACGGAAAAGGTTTTGCTGTTGTTGCCGACGCCGTTCGTTCCTTAGCTCAAAAATCCGCTGTCTCAGCGAAAGAAATTTCAGATCTCATTTCGCAAAGCTCCACTTTAATTAGTTCAAGTTATAATTATGCGGTTAAAAGCGGAGAAACATTGCAGGCGATCGTGAAAGAGGCAGAAAAAGTATCTGTGCTGAACAATGAAATCGCACATGCTAGCGTTGAGCAAACCACTGGGATTGAACAAATCAGCAAAGCCGTTCATGAGCTTGATAAAGTCACACAGAACAACGCCGCTTCCTCCGAAGAGGCCGCAGCGGCTTCCGTTGAATTATCGCGACAATCTGAGCAGTTAGATGATTTGGTTGGCGGCGTGGGGGATGTTATCAATGGAGCGAAGAAAGTCAGTTAACCTGACTTTCTTCCATTTTTTGTTGAGCGTTTTCTTTCTGCGGAATTCGAGACGCTATATACTCAGCCATAGCGGCAATCGTTAACGAGGGATTTGCTCCTGTAGAGGTAGGAAGAATACTTCCATCAATAACATGCAAGCCTTCGTAGCCGAAAACTTCTCCCATAGTATTGACGAAGCCATCTTCTGCGGAATCCCCCATGGGACAACCGCCAAGAGGATGAACGGAAATCACCTTGTTTAAGTGAGTCAGCGGATTTTCAACATAAACGCCATCCACCATGTCGGCGATCTTTCGCATCTCTTCACGCAGACGATCAAAGTGCGGCTGGCTTTTATCGATCTTCCAACGAATGATAGCTTGGTTGTCGTCGCGAAGTTGGATTTCTCCATCGGGCTTATCGCGCCCCATTCCTAAAAGAATCAGACAGCGTTTTGTAAATTCGGCGCGGTCAATGGTTTTGGCAAATTCATCTCCTATATTGATTTGATCGTGGCCGTCGATCTTAAGAATTTTAAAAAAATGTTTTTTAAGCTGATGGCTGGCTAATTTTAAAAGACCTAAAATACCGCTGAGCTGTGGAATGCGTCCCGAAAGAAACCAAGCAAATCCCAAAGGATATCCGGCTTCCTGTAAATACATGCCGTGAGGGTATCCGTCGTCATAATTGCGAAATGAATATTCGATAGAGCCTGTAATTACCGGGCCATTCGTGGCATCCACATTCGGTTTTGTATTAAAGATCCACGAAATGAGATCGCCATTACCGCTCCACTTTTTTCCTAACCAGTGATTGAGTTTAGGAAGATATCCCTGCTTTTTCATTTTTAATAACAAAGACGTAGAACCTAATGAACCAGCAGCGAGGATGACTTTCTTGGCAGTAAAAATATTTTCCTGCATTGGAAATTCAGGAATGACGTAAGCCACGGCGTAATGATCTTCGCGTTTTTCAATGCGAATCACTTCAGCATGGGTTCGCACATCAGCTGCGTGAGGAATATTTTTTAAATTTCTAGCGCGATAAAGATAATTTAAATCCAAAGAATTCTTTGCGTGGATATTGCAACCGATGTCGCAGTCACCGCACTTATTGCACCTCGATTGCAAAGCTCCATGACTGTTGCGGGTTTGATGGCCCGGAAAATCTCCTTCAAAGCGAACGGCCAAAGGAGGCAAAGTGAATTTGTGGCGCTCCTTTGCTTCAGGATGCATCGGCATTTCTTCGGAAAGCTTTTTAAACAAAGCCGTCTTCGGAGTGTTTTTATAATAAGAATGCGTTTCAAACGGATAGGGCTGAGCCTCCATCATTTTTAATACTTTTTCGTAATACGGATCTAAAAGATCCCTTGAAATTCCTCCGGGCCAGTTCACAAAAAAATCGGGAGGCATTTTATAAAGAACGTTGGCATAGATAAGACTTCCCCCGCCAAGGCCGCTTGCGGTTAAAGTCATTGCATCACTGTCGGGAGTGTCGCGAATTTCCATCAAACCGAATTTGCGGTCCTGCGGGTCCCAGAACATGTTTTTGCGAACTTCATGAGGACGACGGGGAAATTCGTGCATCTTCCACTGGCGACCACGTTCTAACAAACAAACTTTGTAACCTTTTTCGACTAAACGGCAAGTCATGACCGAGCCCCCGAATCCGGACCCGATCACGATGTAATCGTAATCTACTTTCATGATTTCTAATTCCTATGCAATACGCAGCTTTTTGACTTCTGTGACGCTTGCTTGTTGTTTTAAGAATTCTACTAATTGCGGAAAGACTTCGGTGTGACTGTATTGTCCCATGAAGACATCTTGATGTCCGTAATTGGTGAATTCTTTGTACTGAATGCGTGCGGCGTTCTTCGTGTTTTTTAAAATTTCATAAGTCATTTTATTCGACTCTGGAAAAATATGATTTTCCGAGCCAGAAACCAACAATGTTGGAGGAAGATCCCGCTTTTTCATTTCCTCCAGGTAGTTGATCTTGCCGTCCCACGAAACCGAAGCTTTTGCCAGAAGCATTTTGCGAATGTGTTTATAATAATGAAAGCTGGTTCCGCCAAAAAGATCCATCAAACGACGATGAGTCACGGGATGGATATTGCGGTGATTGAAAGCGGCAGGGAAGCCCCAACCCCACATAAAGCTCACCATATGACAAGCTGGCTCTTTGCATTCGCTTCGAATCGAACGCTCCATCCAGTAAAGCCATTTTCCGAAAACACGTCCCGGTGAATAAGGAATTTTGGGAGACACGTAAGGATATCCAAATGCCTGTTCTAAAATCTCAGGTCCCACCATCATTTTGGCGAGAGCTTGCCAAGGGACTTGCGGTGTCAGGGACACACTGTTAGCGACAATGCTTGCGATATTTTTTACGTATCCAGCAGCATAAGAAGCCATAAAAGCAAGTGAACCCACGCAGTGGGCGATCACGTGAATTTTCACATCATTCCCGCAAGTTTCTCGAATGAAATTGACGGCTCGTGGAATGTCATACTTCGCGACATCATCAACGGTGTAGCGGTGAGGATGAAGGTTGTAATTAAATCTTCCGCTGCCTCGCCAATCCAAAGACCACACATCAGAAAAACCTTGGGTATGGAGATGATTCACCAGATTTTCATGCTCTGGCATAATGTACATGTCTGTCGAAGTGGTCAGTCCATGCAGAAGTAAAACCACATCTTTGGATTCTTGAAATTTAAAACGCTGTACCGAAATAGTCAGGCCGTCACGCGTGTCGAGAGGATGAAGAATTTTTTCACCTAAAGCCACACCTTGAGTGGTGTGCAAAGGATACTGATGTTCATTCCACCGTGCTGAAGTTGTAGTGAAAACAAACGGCGCATAACTTTCCCAAAGCGTATCGGTGAAAGCCTTAAAGTAACGTAGCAAGGATTCTTTTTCTTCAAGGTAAGAAGTCGTGTTTGTTTTAAAGCTGCGCATTTGGCGCAAGAAATCACTTAAGGAAATACGCAAAACACCCACGGCATGGACATTTTTTTCGCCAAACTTTTCGAAGTTGGAATGTCCTTCCCAGAGATAATAGTAAAGCGTTGTTGTCTGCTTCCAGAGTTCACTGGCATTTTCTTTTAAAATTTCTTTAAACCCAAAAAACGTCCACTTCTTTCCTTCACGGTCCGTGAGGAAAAATGTGTAGTGCATTTCTTTGACCGTGTCGTAGTGAGGACTTGCGGCGGGTTGAGTGAACAGTTGGAAAAAACCATCATCCAGGCGCATATTATCACGAAACCGGAAGTCGGTGATCTTACCAAAAACTTTGGAGGTCGTACTGTGGTCCTCTAGAAAACGTTCAAGATCGGGGACCTTGATGGTAACCGTAAATTCAAATGGCTGCTTATCAAAGCGCTCATTTTCAATTTGAAAATCACCGTGAGAAAGAGGCTGGGCTGGAGACAAAACAAATTTTTTCGGAACAACGTAGCCCGCCATCTTCTCGGTAAATTCGAGAGATACTGTGTTCTTCTTCATCTCACTGTCCTTTCCTTCATAAACAATAAGACGTTTTTCTATCACTTGAAAGTCCCGCAACGGACCAAGGCTCGGTGGCCATCAACAAATATATTGTGTACGCAAAAAAAACGTCTCAAAATGAGAACGGCTCGACCTTAATCCTGATATTGCCCGGACTTTGCATTACCCTTAAAGAGAAGATGGAAAAATTCCGATATTTCCCAATAGATATGAGCAAAAAGAAAAAGAAATCTTCAGCCGCAGAGAATCTGATTGAGTCCTTGATGGATGACCTCAAGGATATTCAGTCCGAATCTTCTTACCGTGCCGCCACGGATGAAGATGATTTTTCTGGTTTGCCGACTCTGGACGACGAAGCCCACCGTGTGGAAAACACAAATGCAGGTGGCGGCAACCTCTGGGAAAATTTAGAAAAAGGAATCGAAAAGGATTTAGTCTCTTCTGAGTTTACGGGTGGGTCCGAGACTTCTGATCCTTCTGACGATCTTGATGAAGAAGCCTCTGCAGATTCTGACTTTGATATGCCGGAAGGCTTTGGCAACTTGCCACCTTCAGAGCGTTTTATGATGGGAACTCCTTCCGCAGAAGAGGAGCATTACGATGGTCCTTCTGCCGATGGCGGTTATCAATCCCCTGATGATATTTTTGCAACTCCTTCAACAGAAGATGTCTATAAAGGTCCTTCCGTTGATAATCTTCCATCTGTAGAGTCTGACGACGAGGCTACTCGCCCTGTATTCAGTCCATCTGCAGTGGGTGGTGGAGAAGATAAAACCGTTTCTATTCAACAAGACATGAACGTCACTTCTTCAGTGGCGGCTGGGACAGATGCGGATAAAACCGTGGCTGTGGAAGGTTTTGCCAACGCTCGTTTGGGCGCGCGCAAGGCTCCGGATGTCGATGTGAAGGTGAGTGTTGGGAATTACCGTGGAAGCCGTGGCTCCGCCAATGTGATGACTTCCGTGGATGCAAGTTTGGCGCAAGCTGAAAACTTGAAATTGGCCCAACAACGTATTTTGGAATTGGAAAAAGAAGTTGAACATCTGCGCGGTGAAAATGAAGAACTGGCTTCGGCTGGTGAGATCATTCGCACTCGCACGGATGAACTGACAGTGCGCATTTCTTCTTTGGAAAAAGAAAAACAAGAAGTGCAAGAATCCGCACAAAGCGAGATTTTGATTTTAAAAGGCAATCTTCAGTACAAAGAAAACGAAGTTGCCAAAGCACGCATTAAAGTGGACGAGCTAGAAACTCGACTTAAATCGGACTTTAAAAAGATCCGTGTGCGCGAAAGAGAGCTGGAAAATCGTCTAGAGCTTCTTCGTGCAGAGAAGTCAGCCCTCGTTCGGTCCAAAGATGAGTATATCTTAGAACAGAAAAGAAAGATTGATCAGCTATCTCAGGAACTCGATAATTACCGTAAGAAGTGTCTTGAACTTTACAAGACCATCGAGGCCAATCAGGATCAAGTTAAACGCACCGAGCGTGCTTTGCGCTTGGCTTTAACGAATCTAGAGGCTAAAGAGGAGAACCTCGTTCCGTTGAAGAAAGCTGAGTAGTCATGGATTCTGCTTCCCCAGTTGAGAGCAACGAAGGCGTTACAGTCGCCAAACCAGCTCCTGTCAAAAAGATCAAAATCATTGTGAGTGATCTCCATTTGGGGAAGGGTCGTCTTTTGGAAAAAGGCGGGATCAACTCTCTGGAAGAATTCTACTACGGTGAAAAGCTTGTCGAGTTCATTCATTTTTATTCCACGGGTGTTTACCGTGATTATGAAGTGGAACTGATCATCAACGGCGACTTCCTCAATTTCTTGCAATGTGATTACAAAGGACATTTTCTTTCGGTCATTACCGAGTCCGTGACTTTGGAAATTTTGAAAGAGATTGTGAAGGGGCACGCCAATGTCTTTAAAGCTTTGGCCGAGTTTGCTGCAAAGCCAGGCAACACCATCACCTACATTGTGGGTAATCATGATCAGGGGATGTTGTGGCCTGCGTGTCGTGCGTTTTTAAACCAGGTGATTGGCACTCCGATCCGCTTTAAAAACATTGTGTACTTCTTTGATGGCGTGCATATCGAACACGGGCACATGCACGAAGCTGCCAATCGCATGGACCCTAAAAAGTTCTTTCTTAAAAAAGATCTTGTCGAGCCCATTTTAAATCTGCCATTTGGCTCCCATTTTTTCCTCGAAGTGGTGTTAAAGATCAAACAACATTATCCCCACGTCGATAAAATTCGTCCGTTCGGAAAAATGGTGCGATGGTCTTTCATGAATGAAACAAAGATCATGATTAAGGCATTCTTTATGGCCCTTGGATATTTTCTTAAGAGCGCCGTGGTGAAAGATCCTCGTCGTCACTGGCCACTGAAACGAATTATCCAAGTCATTGCCGAAAGTGCGATCTTTCCTGATTTAAGTGAGTCAGCGCGTAAAATTTTAGGCGATGAACGTGTTCACACGGTCGTCTTTGGCCACACGCATGTGTACCAATACCGTCAGTGGTCTGAGAATAAAGAATATTTTAATACAGGGACGTGGACTGAGATCACATCTTTGGATATTGTGTCTTTGGGAAAAATCACGAAGCTAACTTACGTGCTGATCGAATACCCTGAAGACGGAGGCCGCCCTCGCGGTCGTCTGAAAGAGTGGAAGGGTTATCATCGCATCGAAGAAGACGTGGCTATTTCCTAACGGCCCAATCAGGTAGAAGGCGGAACGTATGTTGGAAATTGCTCAAGCGGCACATAAAATTGATTCTTCTGTTCATGAAAAATGCCAAGAAGCTTTGAAAATCTTTTTGCACAGAAAAGATATCGGATTTCCACAACTCATGGAGCGGGTTTCTCTGTGGCAACAATCATATAAGGTAGGCCAAGAATTTTCTCATCGCTTCAAGCGTTTGGTCGTTGTCGGTGTGGGCGGAAGTTCTTTGGGAACCCGTGTGATCGCCGAAGTTTTCAGAGCTAAAAAATTATTCTTCGTTGATAACGTCGATGCTTTGGAATTTGAGACTCTTATTGAAGAACTGGGTGATTTGCGCGAAGTAGGTTGGGTTTTCATTTCTAAAAGTGGAACGACAATCGAAACGCTTTGCGCTTTGGAATTCCTCGACCAAATTTTTAAAGAAGAAAATCTTCATTTAGCAGCTCAGAGTGTTGTGATTTCAGAAAACAAAGAAAACACCCTGACAAAATGGGCTAAGAAAAATGAAGTGCCAGTGTGTGAAATTCCTGTGGATGTCGGAGGACGTTTTTCCGTGCTTTCTCCCGTGGGAATGATGCCTGCGGCCTTTCTTGGTTTGGATTTAGAGAAATTCCGCGTGGGAGCTATGCGCGCTCTTAACGAAACTTCTCTTGTGACGCAAACTATGGCGCAAGTCGCACAAAGTTTTGATCGCAACGAGTGGATCACGCTTCTTTGGTCTTATAATTCTCGTTTAAAAGATTTTGGTTCTTGGTTTCAACAACTGTGGGCGGAGTCTTTAGCGAAGGGTCAAGGACGTGGCGGCGGTGAAGCTCCGCGTGCGAGCACGCCAATGTCAGCTGTGGGTGCCTGCGATCAACATTCCATTTTGCAACAAGTGATGGAAGGGGCTCGCGATAAGTTTGTGATATTTGTGCGAGTTGAAGAATCTGAAGCGGGTTCTCAACGTCTTCATAAAACGCAATTTTCTGAAATGGCAGATCTTGAAGGTCGCACCATGGGTGAACTTTTGAGGGCAGAAGCTGTGGCCACACAAGAAGCTCTGACGCAGAATGGAGTTTCTACTCTCACGCTTAAGACAAAAGTCTTAGACGAACACACTCTGGGATACATGTTTATGTATTGGCAGCTTGTTGTCGCGGGACTCGGGGAGTACATGCAAATTGATGCTTTTAATCAACCTGGTGTAGAGCTGGGCAAGAGACTAGCGAAAGCAAAATTGAAGAAAGCATGATTGTCATTCGTCGGTGGGAAGCCGTATACTTTTTTGTATGGCTCACAACGATGACAACTCCGACAATTTAGAAAAAACCAGTATAGTCGCTAGTGACACGTTCAAAGGACGTCTGAAAGAGGCTGATGAAGTCCCTCCGGCAATCGTTGTTTTGATCGGTCCTCCAGGTTATGTGGGTAAACAGTATCCTATTACGGCCAATGATATCGTGATTGGTCGTTCTGTAGAAAGCCAAGTTTACATCGACGATAAAAGTTTAAGCCGTTCGCATGCAAAATTCGCAGTGAATGGCAGTGAAGTGTCTGTGATCGATTTGGGCTCAACAAATAAAACGATCGTGAATGGCCAAGTCATTCCGCCGCTCGCTTCTTGTTTATTAAAAAACAACGATCAAATCAAAACAGGCAACGTCATTTTCAAATTCCTTGAAAAAGGAAGTATCGAAGCGATGACGAATGCAGCGATGTACGAACGCGCGCAAAAAGATGCTTTGACAGGTGCTCATTCCAAAGGAGCTTTGATCGAAAAAGGCCCTGAGGCGATAAAGCGTGCCGAAGTTTTGAACGAACCTCTAAGCCTTGTGACTTTCGATATCGATCACTTTAAAAAGATCAACGACAACTACGGCCATCCAGGTGGTGACCACGTGTTGAAGGAACTTTGCCGTATCGTGATCACAAAACTGATCCGCTCAAACGACTTCTTTGCTCGTTACGGCGGGGAAGAGTTTGTTCTGCTTCTTTCTGGTTCCTCTTTAAAAACAGCCGGTGAAGTGGGTGAGCGTATTCGTCAAACAATCGAAGCGCATGAGTTTGTATTTGAAGGTAAAAAAATTCCGGTGACGATTTCTGTGGGAGTAGCAACAAAACTTCCGAACGAAACCGAGTGGACACAAATCTACGATCGCGCTGATAAAGCTTTGTATCAATCCAAACAAGGCGGCCGTAACCGCGTGACGGTGGCTCAGTAAAGAGAAGCATTTAATTGAGTATTAAAAAAGGCCGTGAAAAAACGGCCTTTTTTATTTGTCTAAGGTTTTAGAATTAAGGTCTTTTTCTTAAGACAAATATTCCCGATCTCAATTTTAACTCGGTTTAAAAGCAAAAATGTCTCGGCCTTTTCTTTGAATATCCTCCCAGCAACCAAATGGAGGTGAATCATGAATCAAACCGTTATCAAATCAATCCTTGCTCTTTCCGCGCTTTACATGCTTTCTGGTTGCGCGGCCACACAAGTGGCCTTGTCAAAAAAGAACTTAGATGTTCAAACGAAAATGAGCGCAACGCTCTTTCTTGATCCGATCGATGAAGAAAAAAGAAAAACTATTTATGTTGTGGTGAAAAATACCTCTGATAAATCTGAGTTTCAAATCTCAGATGAAATGCGCAATGCTTTGCAGTCTAAAGGCTTTAAAGTGGTTTCAAAAATGAATCAAGCGGCTTTTGTTCTACAAGTAAACGTCTTGCAGGTAGGTAAAGCCGATCCTAACGCGGCCGAAGCAGCGATGTATAAAGGTTATGGCGCAGATGGTGTCGCTTTGGGTGCCGGAGCTGCCTACGTCGCTGGTGGAAGTGACAAAGCGATGGTCGGTGCCGGAATCTTAGGAGGTATTGCTTCTGTAGTCGCAGACTCACTTGTTAAAGACGTTCACTTTAGTGTCATTACAGATGTGCAAATCAAAGAACGTCTGTCAGGAAAAGGCAAGGCGCAGAACACAACACTGCACTACAATGAATCAGGTACTAGCGGTGGCACGTTTTCGAGTTATTCGGAAAAATCCGAGTGGAAGATTTATCAAACACGTATCTTGAGTTCGGCTAATAAAGTGAATCTAGAATTTGCGCAAGCGGCGCCGGAATTAAAACGAGCGTTGGTGCAAAGTATCTCTGGAATTTTCTAAGAAAAATTTCAACTCAAGCCCAAGAATTCAATCTTGGGCTTTTATTTTTCTTCAATGATAGAAATCAGACTCCAAGATAGAGGCACGCCAAAAGTAAACGCAGAAAGATCCTGACGTGTTGCAGGCTTTAATTGAATCACTGGTGTTGTATCCGTAAGGGATGTGACGAAGTTCACGCGCACCAAAGAAAAACGACTTGGATTTTCTGGATCAATCACTCCTAAAAGTTTATTGTCGCGATCTGCGAAGACTTTCAAAACAAAATGATTTCCGCGCACGAGAGGGCGATCCATCAAATCATCAGGCAGCGGAATATTTCTTCCGGGTCTTCCTGGGCGCAGTCCTGGCTCTAGCGGTCTTGGGATTTCACGGAAGTTCAACATCAGGATTTGCACAGCAGGGCTCCAGATGTCTTCCTCTTGAATTGTAACGCCGGAACCATAGCGACCTTTGATGGCGTAGTCTTGCTTAATCCCAAGCTTGCGATTCAGAGTTTTTAAAAATGTCACAAGATCCGGTTCAACCAGGCCTTGATTGATATCGATGTTCTTCGCACTAAGGTCGGCTCCCACCTCACGCACCAACTCCACCAAATGCTCTTTGCTGTAGGGTTGTTGAAACGATTTAAGCTGCAACCAATTCACTGCACTCGTAGGACCGCACAATGAACTGTCAGATTTTCCCGGCGCCACACCTCGTTCAAAGAAAAGGCTGTCGTTTTGATTGAGCATCAAAGCGGGAAGGTCATTCTCTGCCGGAAGGATGATGGCAAAAGAAAGGACTCCATATAATAAGACGGAAAAGAAAACGCCCCAGGTTTTTGTCATGCGGAGGTTTTAGCAGATTCCATATATAGACAAAATATTTGCGGGCCCTGCGCGTAATCTTTCTAGGCCCACAATGCTCCAGGACCTTCATCCAGGGCCATAAGAAATGCTAATACGTGTCATAACAAAATGCGTAATTCCTAAGATATTTCATATATTTAGGGCCACTTTGACTATGCTTCCATCGGCATCATCGTTGCATTAATGAAACACTGTAGGCACCGCGGGTTTGGGGGCGAATTTACCGGGGGCTGAGGGGGGCGAAATGGCCTTTCTGGGAAAAAAATTCAGAACGTTAACCGAATTTAGACAGAAACGAGTCATATTATGGAGAGAGATCTAGTAGTGACGGATCTTGAACTGGTTGAAAAAGTAAAGTCTGGTGACAGACGTTCTTTTTCCGAGCTCGTGAAACGACATCAAAGAAGTGTGCTGCGGTTGAGTTTGAGGTTTGTGAAGGACATGGACACAGCGGAGGATGTAACGCAAGAAGCGTTCATCAAAGCTTACGAGAAGCTGAACTCTTTTGAGGGCAGAGCTTCTTTCAAAAGCTGGTTGTTCCAAATTGCAGTGAATACTGCGAGGAACAAAATCCGCGAGTCAAAGCGTGACACCGTCGATATCGACGATGTGCAGTTAGCGGTGGATGCCGAAGCTGAGAACACATTAGTTCATACGGCGGTGGCAGATATCCTTCACAGCGAAGTGGAGAAATTGCCATTTAAACAAAAAACAGCGTTGGTACTTCGTGTTTACGAAGACCTCAGCTTTAACGAAATTGCCGATATCATGCAGTGTCCTTACGACACAGCGAAGGCGAACTACCGCCACGCTCTCATGAAGCTTCGTCAAACTTTTGAGCAAAGTTCTGAGCTCAAAAACTGGACGGAGGAGGTTGGTGGTTTCTTTATGGAAGTAAACCAAAGATTTGCGGAAGCAGAGGGATAAATCAATGGACCGTATCGAACCGATGGATCGTATGGATAAAGTGCGCAAAGGGCTGAAGGCCAGCGATGATCTTGAACTCCCGATGAGCGAAGATTTCTTCGATCGTCTGCACGACAAGATCATGGCCGAGGTTGAGCAAACCGAAATTGCTCCAGCTCCCATGCTTATGACCCCCAGAAATGTTTTGCGCGCTCACTGGCGAGGATGGCTTTATCCGGCAGGCGGTGTAATGTCTTTGTTCTTGTTCTCGGCTTTATTGTTGAGTCAAGTGTCAAAAGTAAACCAATCTATGCAACGTGTGGGTTTATTGAGTGACGGTCACGAGCGTATCGTGGCGCAGGCACTTCTGTCCCCAGAGGACCTATCCCAGACTTTAATCAGCACGCAGAGCGAATCTGACTTTTTTATGGACGTAGCTAGCGAATCATTCGAAAATTTATCTGTAGCAAAATTCAATAAAATCATGGGTGAAAGCGGACGCTAATCACCCTTTTCGGGTGAGTTGACGTGCGCGGAATATTTTTAAGTTTTATTTTAATCGTCCTTTCGGGGACGTTCTCTTTCGTGGCTTCCGCTGCGGAAAAACGCAATCAGTTGGAAGAACTTCTTATTTGGAAAATGAGTGATGAGTTAAAGCTCTCACCTGTGGAAGAAAAGAAGTTCACCGACATCGTGCAAGGTCTGAACAAAAAAAAGTCGGAACTGAATCAATCCCTTCAGGCGTCCATTGAGAAAATGAGCAAAGCTGACACGGCCAAAGCTAAAGAAGAAGAGTTGGGTCACTACCGTAAAGCTTTGCAAAACTATGGACGCTTGAGTGAAGAAGAGTTTGATAAGTTGAAACCGCTCTTGGGTGCACAGCGCATGGTGCAGTATCTACAGATCAAGCAAGATCTCACGAACAGAATCAAAACGATGCTTGCGAATCCTGAAACGCAAAAAGGGCCTAAGCCCTCTTTACCACAACCGAAGTTGATTGAAGAAAAATAGTTTTATTAGCGCGGGCTTATTTCTGAGCCACTTTCTTGAGAGTATCCAAGGTTCGAGTCGTGATTGATTTTCCGAATGTCTTTTCGAGCAAAACCATGAAGGCCGGACCCTTCGGATGCGGAAGATAAGCCGAGCAGACCATCGAGTCTTCAACTTTAAGAATCACGGCGCCATCTTTTTTGATAGGAAGATTTGGTTTCACAGTGGGACTGTCTTTTAGAAAAGTCACCACGCGCTTTGCTTTTGCATCTAGTTTTTCTGCTCGGAAGGGATCTGAATCCAACCAATCGCGCAGATCGTCTTGCGCTCTTACAATTGTTGGGAAGGAGCGCTTTGAATATTTCTTGAGCCCCTCTTCGATTTGCTTTTCTAAAACTTTTTGAGATGTTTTCTTGGCATCAAAGACGACGTTTCCACTTGAAAGCACCGTCACGACATTGGTGAAACCCATCTTTTCAAAACTCTGCTTCACTTCGGGCATCTTGGCATTGAGGGGGCTGACACCGCGAAGAAAAGCGATATATCTGGGCATTGTTTCATCGTCTCCTAATTCCGAGGCTTATTTTTTTGTGATACCGGTTCCAACCATAATCAGGTCAGCGGATTTTTTGGCAAGCGCAACGATTTGATCTTTGTAAAGACTTGCTAATTTATCTGGCGCCATCTTCGCGGCTTCTGCGCAGGTTTTTCCTGTTTTAACGGCAACAAGTTGCGGAGTGACCGTGGCTTGGGCTTCAATTTTTTTTGTTTGTACGTTCCATAGTTCAGCGCCAATCAGGAAGTATGCTTCAAGATCGCCTTTGCTGCCGACGGGAGCCTGGCATAAAAATCCGTAACCGGCTTTATGCACGGGAAAGTTTTCATTGAGTGTTGGATGCACAACAAAAACATACTTGGCCCCTTGTTTGGCCGCTTCATCAAGAACGTACTGTTGAATGCCTTGGTAGCGATTTCCCAAGTAGATGTTTTTAAGGCTCATCGCTTCTTTTTTACCTTGATTGATTTTTTGTTCATCAAGGTTCACGTTCAAAGAAGTTTTATTCTGGCTTTTTAGTTCCGCACGAATCTCATCAACGATAATTTTGTTCAAAGACCAGGCCGCTGTGTTTGCAGCGTACTCCTTGTTTGAAAAAGTAGTGGTCCCCGTGTATTTCACGACGGCTTGATTATCTAGAACAGAAACAACGCCGACGTCGTTAAGCTGTTGCAGTTTGTTTTGTTCGATAGGTTTTGTTGCGCAACTGATAAGTAGAGATGGAAGAAGGAAGAGAGAAATGTTCTTAATCATGATGAACTCCTCGAAAGAGGATACGAATTTTTGATTAAGATGTCTAGAAGCTTGGACCAAGCCGTCTCTTCGACTTGGTCCTTAGATTCCTAATTAACATTCACCGCTTTGTGAAAGATAGATTTGGTAAACTGTGCCGGTTGTCGTGTCGATAACTAGCAAAGTCGCGAACGTAACGCCACAATATCCAGGACCGTTTCCTGTGTAACCAAACTGCGCGCGGGCTTTGGCAAGAACGCGGATAACTCCGGGCCATTCCTTTTTCACCTTTTGAATTTGCGCTTTGATTTTTGTGGCTTCAGGATCTGCTTCGTCGTAATTTTCAAGGCTTTCTTCGGATTGGGAAATCATGAACTCTGACATGGCATTCGCGGAATCCGCAGATGTTGTACCCATGTCTACTTCATCACCCCAAGCGATGTCTTGAACTTCTTTGTGCACAAGCTTCGATACTTCACCGTATTCATGCATAGAAAAGTTTTGCAAAATTTCTTCCGTTGTTTTTCCACCGACATGAAATACATCATAGCCATAAGCAAGATCACCAAGCTTAGCGACTTGGGTTTCGATCTCAGATGTTTTAGCGAAAGTGTTTAAAGAAAAAGTCAAAAGTAAGGCGCTGAACAAAGATACAGTCTTCATGGGTTCTCTCCGTTTTGAATGGGCCCTTTATAGGAAGCCCTCTTAAAAAAGAGAAGTGCGCTTCTGGTTACTTATTATTCTTTTTTTGCATGGGTGTTTAAAGAGACAATTAAGTCTTTCAAGCCCTGAGAAGGGTCTTTCGCCTTTTCCAAGGTTTTGCATTGCTCAATAAAGCGGGAATAGTCTTTTCCCAAGAGCTCATAAAGACGTTCAAAGTCCCCAAGATCTTGCATATAGGTTTTATAAAGAAGCAGGCGGGCGTTGTTGAGCTTGGATTCAGGAAACTTCTTGTAACTGTCCGTCTTAAGCTGTGGCTGAAGTTCCTTTGTAAACTTTTCCTGAATCAGATGAATGCGCTCTTGGCGTTTGGATTCAGACCTTTCGTTCGCAGGAAGATCTTTGTACCATTTTTCTAAATCCTTCAGCTCGCCCGAAATAAACTGCGAAAAAAGTTTGTTATCCGCGTTTTCATTCTGAATCTGCTTCAAAGTGGGTGAGTCCGCGCCTTCTTTTTTATGGTAGAACTGTTCAGCGCCTTTGTTTCCTAAAAACGTAGCCAGGCGTTCATTAAAGTCCGCCGAGTTTTTAATATACAAAGTCGCATGCACCGTTTCGTGGATGATCGTATTCACAAGATCGTAGTCATCGTAACGAAGCATCGAACTTAAGATTGGATCGTTAAACCAACCCAAGGTGCTGTAAGCGGAAACGCCGCGCATGTAAGTGTCGAGATCTTCTTGTTGCAGTTCTTTTTCTTCTTCAAGAGCATCGGGCTCGTTGAAGTATCCTTTGTAGGGCATTTTTCCCATAAAAGGATAAGACCATTGATAGTGTTTAAGTTCCCAACGATAAGCTGCACTCACAACGTAAGTGACGTAGGGTCTTCCCAATTCAACATACGACGTGTAGTTTTTTGTGGATTTAAGATGCAGTTCTTTTTCTGCGAACTCGCGCGCTTCTTGCGCCAGACGCAGTTTTTGTTTTTTAGATTCATCAAGGTTTGGATCTTGAAGAGCTTCCTCAATAGGCACGCGACTGCCCAGCAGTTTCATTTGTCCATAACCGGACTTCATCAAATAACCCATTTGGCATCCGCATAAAAGCGAAAGACCCAAAGGAAAGATCGCTATTTTAAGAAAACGTTTTATAAGACCCAAGTGATTCCGGCACGAATAGAAGAGTCATCCGTTTGCATTCCTCCGCCGATCGGAGTTTTCCAAACGTCATAACTTAGTTTAATACCAAATGTTTCTGTGAGTTGAATTTTTAAGCCCGCCCCATAACTCGGAACCGTCGCTGTTTCCGGTTGAAGTTTGAAAGTATTTTGTCCTTCGATTTTAACTTCTTGATAGCGGCTGATTTGCGCTCCGCCGCCTTTGATGTAGGGTTGGAATAAAGCTTTTTTATCCGCAAATACCAAAATCAAATCCGCACCCATGATTTGGGACTTTTGAGTTGTCGTACGTTGGGCATCCGAAGGGCTTGCTTTTTCTTCACGAACACCGCGAGCATCCGTGTAACTCAGTTCGAGAGCCAAGCGTTCTAAGAAATAAAGGGATAACGATCCCGTGATGGATTCTGAATCGAATTTATTGTTTTCATCAAAGGTCGTTGTTTTTCGTCCGTAAGAAAGCCCGAGTTCGGTGTACATAGCTTGTGCGGAAAGAGACGTCGAAACTAAAACGGCCAAAACTAAAACAGAAAATATCTTTTTCATATTCTTTCATTCTAGCAAGGGTCCTTGGCGAGTGACATGAATTCCGGCACCGTCTGGACTAAAGGAGCTAGACCATGTATAACCAAGGTATGGCTGACAAAGTTTTAAAATGCGGGCTTCCCGATGATGAGAATGAACTAAAAAAAATCCTGACGCCAGAGCAGTACAGAATCATGGTGGAAAACGGCACGGAAAGGCCTTTTCAAAATGCCTATTGGAATCACCATGAAGCAGGTATTTATGTGGATGCTATCTCTGGAGTGCCTCTATTTTCGAGTGAAGATAAATTTGATTCAGGGTCGGGGTGGCCCAGTTTTACAAAACCTATTTCGCCCGACGCGGTGGTGGAGCTTCCGGATCACTCGCATGGTATGACTCGGATCGAAGTGCGTGCGAAGAATTCAAACTCTCACTTGGGACATATGTTTGATGATGGACCGGCGCCGACCGGACTTCGTTATTGTATCAACTCAGCGTCGCTGAAGTTTATTCCAAAAAAGTCTTAGTTGCGATTCACAAGAGCTGGCGGATTGTAATTCACCGTGAATGAAAATTTCACGTGAATAAATCCGTCGTCTTGAACCATCTCTTGCGGAGGATTTGGGAAAACCTTGGCGTCGCGGAATGCATTCACGGCAGCCGCATCGAAAGCCATGATGCCGGACTCTTTCATAATCAAAGCCTGACGAAGCTGTCCGGTTTTATCCAGCAAAAATTCTATGTGAGTTGTCCAGTTGCGATTTCCCGCCTGCGATAAAGTAGGGCGGTCGAAATTATTAATCGCTTGTTGCACACGTGTTTCCCAGCGATAGCGAATCAATTCTTCCATGCGGGCGTAGAATGTATAGAAAAGATAGCGATCCGTATTTAACGCCGTGAAAGAGCCGACTTTCATATCACGCGGCATGGATTCACCGATCGTCGACATGCCATCGTTAAAACGATTCATCTCTTGCAGCTCTTTGGTGATATCGACGTTTTGAAATCCGTCTTTGTCTTTTTCTTCAGAGGCTTTCATTCCCGAATGTGTTTGCGGTTGCGGCGGCATGTTTTGTTGAGAAGTTCCGCGATTGCTACGATTGGCCGTCATGCCGTTCTGAGCGGCGCGAGTTTCTTCACGCACACGTTGTTTTTGTTCAGAAAGAAAACGCGCCAAAGTTTCGTCATCGGGCGCCTTCATTTTTTCAGGAACCAAGGCCTGGCGAACGACGGATTGTTTTTTTGGAGTGAGCGCTTCTAAAATTTGTCCCTCAGGATAAAGAGCGATCTCGATAGTCTCTTTCGGTGGCGTTTCAAAAAGGGGAGCCAACCACACCACACCTCCAAAGAAGATTAAATGCAGTAAAAGACTGCAAAGGAGGGCTGTAACTAAAAGAACTCGTCGCGTGGTTATCATCGTCGTCCCATTTTAAGACATAACTGGACCTTAGTGCAAGACGGCTAAAGTTGAAACATTTTCTGCCGATAAGAATGTGTCACAGGGGGAAATAATGGGGAAAGTGCTCGATATCACGCCACGCCTAAGATCTCAAAATTCTTTAGAAAATACGAAAAAAGAAGTGGGTGCGGAAATCCTTGATATCACTGAGGCTCGTCAAGAGATTTTGAGCCGTGATCGCCGCGATGTAAAAAGAACTATTCTCACGGAATTCGTGGGTGCATTTGTGGTTTTGCCTGAAAAAGGTCTTTTAAAGGCCGCTCTTTATGACATCTCTGAAAACGGGATGGCATTTGATTTGGAACTGACAGAGGGCGGTTTTACGACGGGTGAAGAAGTCGCGATGCGCGTTTATCTGAATCACTCGACTTATTTTCCGTTCACAATTCGTGTGACGAACAGTCGCTCAATCGAAGATGAAGGTGTGATCCGTCATGGTGCTAATTTCGTCAGAGGCACAATGAATGATGTCGCGCTCCATCATTTCGTTAAATTCATCGAAAACGTCAGTGCGAGTCTGAAAACGGATTCCGGCGACGTTCTTGTTTCGCACATCTCGTAAATTCAATTCACGCGGCCCTTTTCCGTGGACTTTAGTCCTGCAATTTGTTGCAATTTAGCTGTGGTATATTCTGCAGCGGATGCAGAATTGCACGGACTATAAACACGGAGGGCTGTCCTTGAGTAAAGCTAAGCGCAGAAAAATTGTTGTCGATACAAACGTGATTCTTTTCGATTCTCAGGCGATTCTGCGTTTTGGGGAGGCAGATGTTCACATCCCCATTTCAGTTATCGAAGAAGTAGATAAATTCAAAAGAGACCAAGGTGAAAACGGACGTAACGCCCGTCAATTCAGCCGCTTTATCGACGTGCTTCGTGCGAAGGGTTCTCTCGCAAGTGGCGTGCAAATCGATAATTCCGAAACGATGGTTTATATCAACACGGATTTGATGCTGGCGGGAATGCCGTCAGAGTTGGATCACCAAAAAGCAGACAATCGTATCCTGAATACGGCTCTAGCTTTGCAGAAACAACATCCACGCTACAAAGTGGAGTTGATCTCTAAAGACATCAATCTTCGTATCAAGGCCGACGTTTACGGCGTTGTTGCAAAAGACTATGAGTCGAACGACATCAACCGCGACGACCTTTACGAAGGTTATCAAGAGATCATGGTGACTCCTGAGCAAATCGACATGTTCTACAAAGAGAAACGCTTTTTGACGGACATGAAGCTTTATGCGAACCAATACGTGATCATGAAGGACTCCGCGAATCCAAATCACTCGGCAATTGGTCGTTTTAGTTTTGCTGAAAAAGCCATCGTTCCATTGATGCAAGCGGCAGATTCTATCTGGGGCATTCACGCTCGAAATGTCGAACAGGCGTTTGCTTTGGATTGTTTGATGAATGATGAAGTGATGTTCGTTTCTCTTGTTGGTAAAGCCGGCACCGGTAAGACGTTGCTTGCGATCGCAGCAGGTCTTCACAAAACTTTGGATCAAGGCCAATTCCAGAGATTACTTGTATCTCGCCCGATCTTCCCAATGGGACGTGATATCGGCTATTTGCCAGGTGACATTGAACAAAAATTAAATCCCTGGATGCAGCCGATTTTTGATAACGTAGAGTTCTTGATGGGTGCGGACAAAAAAGCAGCAGGTCGCGCGCAAGAATTGATCAATCAGGGCATGCTCAACATTGAGCCTCTGACATACATTCGCGGTCGCAGCATTCCGAAGCAATACCTCATTGTCGACGAAGCACAAAACTTGACTCCGCATGAAATCAAGACAATTGTTACACGCGCAGGACGCGGGACAAAAGTTGTTTTGACTGGAGACGTTTATCAGATCGACAACCCGTATGTAGATTCTGCGAACAGCGGTCTCACTTACGCTGTGGAGAGATTTAAAGGGCACCCGATTGCAGCCCACGTGACTCTCACAAAAGGTGAAAGATCTGAGCTTGCCGAATTGGCAGCGAATATTTTGTAGGAGTTTTAAAATGGTTACGGCAGAAATTGATGTAGGATACACGGCTTCGATCACAGTGAAGGTGACTGACAAAATGGTTCACCAATTCGCTGATTTATCAGGAGACCGCAATCCTATTCATCTTGACGACGATTACGCGGCGAAGAGCCGTTTTAAGCGTCGTATTGCCCACGGGATGATCGTTGGAGCTCTGATTTCCAGAGCTCTTGTTGACGGAATCGGTTTGGGTGGAATTTATTTGGGACAATCTTTGAAATTCGTGAATCCGGTTTTCATCGATGACACGATCACGATCACAATCAAGATCACGGGTCTTCGTAAAGAAAAAGGAATCGCGACGGTTGAAACAAACGCATACAAAGAAAACGGAGATATCGTGGTGAAGGGTGAAGCCGTCATCATGATGAATGCTCCGGCATAAAGGGTATGAATCCAATTTTTCATCTCGTCTATATCAGTGAGGCGGCCGAGGATATCAGTTACACGGATATTCACGATATTCTCGAAGTTTCACGACGAAATAATTCTCAAGAGGCCATCACTGGCCTTTTGATTTTTCGTGATGGACACTTTCTGCAATTGTTGGAAGGCGATGAAAAAAGCGTTCGCAAGGTTCTTGGTAAAATCCTGTTAGATGATCGTAACTATTCTTTGCGTGTTCTTATTGAAGCGCAAGGCGATCAGCGCCTTTTCCCGAATTGGACCATGGCTTTCTACGATGGCGACGTTAGCCCTAATTCCACGGAAGACCTGATCAATCTATTTGATGCATGCTTAGATGGTGGTGCGAGCCGCCGTTCTTTGATTATGCCGATGCTTCGCCAGTTCCGTGCTTCCGCTCCTGAATTAAAATAATTAACAGCTTTGTTGGAGGTTTCTGTATGTCTGGTTTTCTATCCAAGATTTTATCTGCAAGAAATTTCAACACGAAATACGACGATGTTGCTTTGACTTTGTTGCGTGTGTTTATCGGGTTGACGATGGCTTTTTCGCATGGTTTGGGAAAACTGCCTCCTCCGCAAATGTTAGTGGATGGTATTTCTTCTTTGGGGTTTCCAGCGCCTGAATTTTTCGCTTGGTGTGCAGGCCTTGCAGAATTTGCAGGAGGAGTTTTGCTAGCACTCGGCCTCCTCACACGTCCCGCCGCAGCCTTTGTAGTTTTCACAATGCTCGTAGCAGTCCTAGGCGTGCACGGTGCCGATCCTTTCGCGAAGAAAGAAATGGCTTTGCTGTACATGTTCTCTGCTTTATTTTTTGTACTTCACGGAGCCGGCCGCTGGTCCGTGGATCATATGATTTCGAAAAGGCAGTAAAAGAAGAGCATTCTATTTTTAAAAAGCTCCAATCACTTAGTCGGAGCTTTTTAAATAAGTGGTTGAGTAGAAAACCAGTGGTTATTTGCTGCCTAAATTTAATTACTCTTTATTTGAAATTTTCAGCCATGAATCTTGCGATCAATCTACTGTTTTCATCTTCTCTCAGATTTAGCTCTTCAATAATTCGTTTTTGATCCTCAAGAGATTTTGACTGACTCAGTTTAAACTTCCCAATAAGTTTTTTAGGCATTAAAGAAAATCCACCAATTGCACTTATTAAATCAGTTTCAGATTTTAAATCGTCAGGGATATAAAAGTCCCACTGATCTTTATATAAACGATTTGTAAGATGAGTTGTTGCTTTCAAAATTTTTAGAAGCCCCTCATAAGTCTCTTCCAATGTCGGTAAGCCTTCTGCTTGAACCGAGATATAATTCCAAGTTGAAACATCATTAACTCTATACCAACTTGAGTTGATATAGGCGTTGGGACCATTGAACACTAACACCATAGCGGCTCCATTTTTAAGATGCTGCCATTGCGGATTTCGCGTCGACAAGTGACCCCGGATGGAGATTTTTCCATTCAATTGTACATCCGCCACAACTGGAAGATGGCTAACTTCAACCGAATCCCCAAAATGGGTAATAACCGTCGCCAGAGGATATTTATTAATGATCGCCAGGAGCGCGTCTGTTTCATGAACTGGTATCTGATGTTTGTTGATCATGAGAAATACTAAACTGTTCATTCGTCAGGTCAAGCGTAATCATATCAAACTAAGTCGAAACGCTGTTGACGCCAAAAGTTTTAATAGATCTCCGTGAGTTATGAGCCTGACATAGCAAGGTTAAGTTTTCAATGTTGCTCTCTCCGGCAAGAGCAACGGGTTTCGTGTGATCGATTTCCAACGCATATTTTGAGGAGCATCGCCTTTTAGATTTTGAATCAATATGCTCACAGCAGCCTTGGGCTCTTTGCCAGAGCATTCTCTTGGTATGAACAGAAATAGCAGGCCTTAAGGATGGCACCTTTGGCGCCGATGGCAGGTGTGCAGCATTTCCATCTGGCAGTTCGTGAGCAAAAAGTTCCTTAAATTCTTGTAGCAGCGATTGATTTTTACAGACGGCGAATTTCTATTTCGCGCAATCCCTATAACTTTTAGAGAAAATCTAAAACTCAAGCAAATAGATTTAACAGATTTAACGAAAACATTTTCTCACCTGCATGAGCAGACCTGTAATAAATAGGCCGCTATCGGTTACAAAGACTGTAGCAGGCGAAGTTTTAGTTTTTCGCTAAATTGTTTTGTGTCGATCGGTGTGTTGAGAACTTGTTCAAGACTCACCATCGTGTCCGCTGTAAATCCACAAGGGTTCATGCCGACAAAGGCTTTGGGATCATAATTCAGATTGATGGCGGCGCCGTGGAAGGTGATCCATTTGCGCACGCCGACACCCAGGGATGCGATTTTATGATTTCCTACCCACACACCTGTTTCATCAGCTTCAGAGTCTGTTTGCGGATTTTTGTGTAAGGATCTTCCCTGGGCATGCACGTCGTAAGTTTTTAAAACATCGACAATGGCATCTTCGAAGACACGTAAGTATCCGACGATCTCACGATCCTTACGGCCCTTGCGTGCCAAAGTTAAATTGAGAATCGGGTAGACGATCAATTGACTTGGGCCATGATAAGTCGCGCGTCCTCCGCGAGAGACTTCGACGATTTTTCCATTCCAGTCAAAGACGTCGCCTTCTTTGGTGGCGCGACCTAAAGTGACAACTGGTGGGTGAGAACAAAAAACAAGATAGCCCGGAAGATTTTCCGAGTGAACTTTCTCGACGAGTTCGAGCTGTTTTTTCAGGGCTTCATCGTAATCAATGAGTCCCCAATCTTGAAAAATAAGGTCAGCCATATTTTCTGTTTTGCCACCGAAAGTCGGGGATGTCATGGCTTTATTAAAAGACTGACAAATCTTTTTACATCAGTGTTTCTGCGAGTGTTGATGCTTTAGTCACAAAAATTTCAAAATGAGATTCATTTGAAATGCCCCTCAAACCCGCTACAGAATGAAATCACAGGACAGGGAAAATAGACGGAGGGTCCATGAAGAATCTGGGTGTAACAGTTCTACTGATCGCAGGGATGGCGTTAACAGGGTGTCTAGAAAGTGGTGGGGGCAAAGAAGTCCCTTCTAACTTGAATAACGGCGACTTTGTGACAGAACCCGGTGGCGACGACAATGCGAGCCAAGGAAACGGTGGAACAACAACTCCGACGAACCCTGATGATGACGGAACGAAGACGCCTCCACAGCCTTCAGCACCCGATGGATTTGATATCAACAAAGGAGAAGTCCTTACGGCTTCTACCAATTTGTCTTTGGATTTTTATCCTCCATTTCAGTCAGCTTATTTGAAAGTTTCTGAGAATGAAACCTGTGCCAATGGAGACTGGATCCGTTACGCCAACAGCATGTCCTTTGTCAGTTCGAAATCAAATCAAGCTGTTCCTGTGAGTGTTCAGTTTCGCGACTATGACGGTCGTATGAGTTCTTGTTATACAAGAAAGATTTTTATCGATCAGGCCGGTCCTGAGATTGTGTTTGCTAAATATCCATCAGCTCCTGTTGAAGAGGGCTTGGATGTTGAAATCGTTTTCTCTGTGACGGACGCCGGTGCTGGTGTTGATACAGTCACTTGTGAATTTGCTGGAGTCTCGAAAGCCTGCTTGGCGGGACAAAATAAAGTGACGTTCCCAAAGATGGCAGGTGGCGATTACACGTTTAAAGTTTCAGCTAAAGACAAGCTAGGTTTTGCTTCTGAAAAGACCATCTCATTTAAAGTTTCTTCTTTATATAAACAAATGGTGCAAAACGTGAAAGTGAATGCCTACCAAAAAGTGGACATTCTTTTTGTCATCGATAACTCGGGCTCCATGGAGTATGAACAAAAGAGCATGGCCAATCGCGTGCGTAACTTTTTAGACGTTGTGAAGGGCTTAGACTGGCAAATCGCTGTGACGACTACAGATCCTGTGCATAGCACTTTGGGCGATGGCCGTTTGGTTCCTCTTTATGGAAAAACGAACTCTTATATTTTAAATTCTTCGATGGCAGACGCTGATGCTCGTTACACATTGGGTATGACTTTGCAAAGACCCGAAACGGGCAGTGGTGATGAGCAAGGTATTTATGCCGCTTACAGAGCGATCGAAAGATCTTTGGGCGCTGTCGGCAGTAATAAAAACTTTATTCGTCAGGATTCACAGTTGGCCGTCGTGGTGATTTCGGATGAAGACGAATCAGCGAATGGTCCGAAGAATGATCCTGCGAACTTTATTAAATACGTTCAAGACAGTTTCGGTGGACAAAAAGCCATGAGCTTTCACTCGATCATCGCGCGTCCTGGAGATAAAGCGTGTTTGAGTGGTGAAGGTTATTCTGCGGGGTTCCGCTATGAACAGATTTCAAAACTCACAGGCGGTGTAATTGGTGACGTCTGTGCTACCGACTATGCGGCGCAAGTTCAAGGGATCGCTGAAGGTGTGAGAAAAACTTTAAAGTCGTTCACTTTGACTTGTGCTCCGGTGATCGACTCGATGAGATCTTTGTTGGTTCTTAAAGACGGACAAGTTTACAACGGCACACGCTCAATTCAAGGATTGAACGTGGTGTTTGATGAAATGCTTCCTGCAGGAAACTACGAAGTTTACTATTCTTGTTTGAAGTAAGAAACGTCGCTTTGGCTGACCTTGCTGTCGTCAGGACGCGTGTCTTTCGTAAGAAGACTTTTTAAAACTAAACGCGCTGGAGTGTCGACCATTAACGTGAATCCCGAAGGGATCGAAGCGTTGCGCTCCAGAGCCTTCTTAAGATCCGGATTGTAAAGAACGAAATCGTCTTTGGCGAGACCACTGCGACGCAAAAGTTCTTTAGCAGAAATAGCGCGTGCCAGTTTCACGGTGTGCAGATCCAAAGTTTTTTCATACTCAAGATCCGTGAAAATTTGATCATGGTATTTTTCAGCATAAAGAGCGGCCAAAAACTCACAATAAAAATTAGAAGAAGCAAAATCAAAAGTGCGTGATTGATAGCTGGCGATGATTTCGGAAAGCTCTTCGCTCTCTGCGGCTTTCATGGCGCGACGAAGTCCTGAAGGGCCATGGTTCCATGCCGTCACAGCTAAAGGCCATGAGCGACGTAAAATCATATGGTTTTCCTTAAGCAGTCGTGCCGCTGCATCTGTAGCCTTAAAGGGAGAATTGCGTTCGTCGATGTGGTCGTTCACAGTCAAAAAGCTTTTTCCCGTGTAATCCATAAACTGCCAAATGCCCGACGCACCGACTTTGCTGACAGCGTGGCGGTTGAAACTGCTTTCAACAAACGGAATGCGGGTCAGTTCGACAGGAAGTTTGTGATTGCGAAAGATTTCTTCCATGCCGCTAAGATAAAGAGGACTCACCTCAAGACCTTCAGCAAAAAAGTTCTTTTGACCCGTTTGCACGCGCACGTTTTTTAAGGCCTCTTTGGCTTTGTTTTGCAAACTGCCTGGCAAAGTTTCTAGAGCTTTAGCAACGCTAACTTGAGTGGCGTCGTCTTCATCAAACTGACCACGAGCCAATTCTTTAAGAGCGTCGCGGATATTTTGAGTTTCTTCAGAAACAAATTCGTCAGCTTTCAAATTGCGCATCCAGCGCGCTTTGGGAGTGTCGCTGTTAATGATATCTGTCACATCCACGACTTTATACACCACCCATGGATACAGTGTGTGGTGAATCACCTTACGGTTGGCATCATAACGAGTGTAAATATCAAACCAAAACCCTACACGGTCGCGAAGACCCGCGGGAATATTAAAGTCATCGGCAATACGATTTTCATAATCGTTCAGGATTTCTTCACGATGATAAACGACATCAGGATCTTTTGAAAAGACCACACCATCTAAGATAATGCGTTGGATTTTTTTAATGTGTTCAACAACGACGGGAAAGCTTGCAGAGTTAAAAAGCGCGACAAGAAGACTCAAAGCCACGAGAGAACCCACGACATTGCGGGTGCTTCGTTTTGAGATAAAATTCTTAGATAAATTCACGTTTTCATCACTCTTCATCCCTACTTACAGAGCAAGAGTGATGCTAGAGTTTGGGGCCTCTAGCTCTCATAAAACGTGTTTGAACATAACGAACTGTCTAAAAGAACGTCACTGGCAACAAAATTAGCACTGTGTTTCGGGGCGCTCACCAAAAGATGTTCAAAATGATGCAAATTCTGTTGGTGGCCCTCGAATTCTTTTTAATCGTTATCACCTTGATGAGTCGGCGGAGCACGCAAGGCAAGTGCAGCGAGAACTTCTGTTTTCAAAAGGAAAGCCACTTCACGGACGTCCGCATGAACGGCGCAAATCTCTTCTTTACGATCCGTCGTCGTTGTCGATTTACAAAGAGTCGGATTCATCGCTTCGACTTGTTCTAACAAAGATCCTTTGTCCTGCGCAGCTTGAAGTGAAGCGATCGCTTTATCCAATGCCAGAAGAACTTTTTCAGAAACGTCCGCGCGTCCTGATTGTGCCAGCAGATCATCAAAACCAAATCCAGGTTGTGCTGAGTAGCTGCCAGTAAAGATCGCTTTAAAACCTTTTAGCTGAGCTTCAGCGGCCGCTAAAGAAAGACCCGAATAGATATGCTCGACATCGCGAGGACACTTGTCTTCTGTGCAATCTTTATGGCGAGCCAAAGGACGACCTAGTTTCAAATCTTTGATTTTTTCAATATTGGCCAAAGCATCCGTCACGGCGTTGATAGATTCTTTCAATCCCGCGTAGCGAGAACCATCAATCAAAGCTTTGGTAAAGTTGCCACCTTGCAAAGACCAAGCGTTGTTCAAAGATTTAGCTTTTGTCTCTACATCTTTTGCCAACTCTTGTGCCCACCAGCAGCGATCCAGTTTCTTTTGCTGTTCCTCGCGAGCATTCCATTCTGCCATGGCAGGATTTGCTCTTGGGTTGCAAGTGGATTTCAACGACTTTTCAAAAAGCAGATATTCAATTGCTGCCAAACCACGAACGTTGAAAATCAAACCATCACTGCTGATAGCAGACTTTGAGTTTTCGTAGGCCTTTTTGTCGATGTCGCAAGTGTTGAGGTAAGGCCAAGAATAAAGGTAATCATTTAAAAAGCGTCCATTGTCCATCAAAGGACCAAAAGGTGCCGCTTGAACCGTGTGAAAGGAAAGCATGGCGCGTTCCCAATCCAATTGCACTTGCGTCTCTTCACGGCGAGCCAGGGAGCCGGTCGCCAAAGCTTCGCAATACAGGCGAAGTGAGCTGCGTAAAACAGGAACTTGCGTGTTAAAATCTTCTACTGCACGAGCAATAATGTTTGTGCCGATATTGATCAGCATTTTTTGTTCTGAAAATGCACCTTCATTTGGTTTTTGAAATTCACCAGGAAGTGATTCACCTTGGTTTTGTTGAGGCGTATTGTTACCGCCATTGCGAGCTGTTTTTTCGTTCTTAAAAAAGTCCGAACAAGAAGCCGTTAATAAACAGGTCACTAAAGCCAAAGACACCTTCAAAACCAGATTTTTCGCGTGCATAAGCCCTCACTTTCAGAAGGCTCTTTGTGCCTGAAAACCCCTCACTGTGACAAGTTTTCATGGCCTCGGGGGCATAGTTGAAAACTCATTGAGGATTGTTGAGAAAAAAGTGTGAAAATCGTCTCTGTGTGCTAACAAAAGGCATGTTTGAGCAGCCGGAAAATTGGACTCGTTTGCAAAAATTACTCTTTCAGTTTGATGAGCCCACATCACGGCTTTATCACGTCAATATTATTTCCAGTTTGCTTTTGGTTATCCTAGTTCTTTGGATCGTGGCTCGTCAGGAAAAAATGCCACTTAAGACGCTTTTAAGCCGTTGGATTTTGCGCAAAAAATATTGGTGGAATCACTCAACGAAACAAGATTATTTGATTTATTTCCTGAATGCTCTCTTTAAAAGCTTCCTCTTTGTACCGTTGTTTGAAGGAAGTTTTCATATTTCTCAGGCTGTGATTCGGTTTTTAGTGAAATTTAGCAGCGGCGATCTTTTAAATATTCCTGTAAGCAATGCGGGCTTGGTGCTTTTCACTTTGGCGGTTTTTATTTGGGATGATTTTTTGCGTTTCTTCCACCATTGGTTGATGCACAAAATCCCTTGGTTGTGGGAGTTTCATAAATTGCATCACAGTGCCCGGGTTTTAACTCCCGTGACTTTGTATCGCGCGCACCCTGTTGAATCCATCCTCGCAATTTTGCGAAATAGTTTAAGCTTAGGTGTTGCGATTGGCGTCTTTATTTTCTTATTTGGTTCAAGTTTCTCGCTTTGGACATTGTTAGGTATCAATGGCTTTGGTTTTATTTTTAATTTGGTCGGAGCCAACCTTCGCCACAGTCATATTCCTTTGAGCTTTGGTCCGTTTGAGAGATTTTTGATCAGTCCTATCCAGCATCAAGTGCATCACTCCAAAGACGTTCGCCATTACGATAAAAACTTTGGTGTCAGCCTTGCGATTTGGGATGGTTTGTTTGGATCTTTGGTTTTTTCTAAAGAGGTTTCAAAACTTCGTTTCGGTCTGAATGAAAGATTTCGAAAATCGTTGTGGGAGCATTACAAAGCGCCGTTTGTTACTTTAGGAAAGAGACTTTTAAGAAAGTAAATTAGCGGGAGGAAGTAAGACCTTCCTCCGCCGAAATTTAGAAATAATGCTTTAAACCCACAAGAACGCTGCGAGCCTTACCTGGACGAGCGCCATAAGGTTTCATTGAAACTAAATACTCACGATCCAAGATGTTATCGAGACGAGCATAGACGGAGCCTGCTTTGTCATATTGGTATTTTAAACTCCAATCGACAATCCCGTAAGCCGCAACCTCTTGTCTGTTCGTAGAAACAGACTCATTGTACATCTTGCCAGTCCAAGAAAGAACGACCTCTTGTGTGAATTTCTTGTATTGAGCACCCACACTTAAGCTGTATTGAGTTTCAGGAACATAGGGAAGCGGATCTCCGGAATGAATGGTGCCGTTGCCCCACACTTCATTGTTAGAGCTAAAATCGTTTTTAAACTCCGCTTTTGTGAACGTCGCGTTCACGCCTACAGGAATATAAACGGTTTTGTACTGAAATCCTTTTTGCACACGCGCTTCAAGGCCCGTGATCAAGGCTTTCCCGCCATCAAAGGTTTGATCTAAATCTCCGGTTGTACAACCGGAAGAAAAAGAACAAGTGTCTTTGATGTTTTGGTAGTCGTTCCAAAAACCAATGCCTTCTACGAAAAATTCCTGGTCAGCGTTGGAGTAACGGACTCCCGCTTCGTAGTTGATACTTTCTTCCGCTTTACTGCTCTGAGTTTGTCCCGGTCCTACGATAGAATATCCACGATTGATTCCCGCAAAGGCAGACCAGCGATCGGTGAATTGTTGAAGCACTCCCACACCTGGCACGAAGAAATTCTCAGAACCATTGGTTGTCGTGTTCGTCAAATCATTCTGTGCAGAATAATTCACAGTTTCAAAGCGACCTGTTGTCGTGATTTTAAGACCAGGAACAGCTTCCACCAGCATCTCATCACTCGCAGTCACAGCGACGGACTGAGTGGTGTCACGGTTTAAGTCTTTTTGTACAGCAGCTTCTCCCGTACTCACCAAATGGCTGTTCGTCATTGAGTAATAGCGTTTGATGTGGTCGCGGCGAATCTGATCATCATGCAGACGAAGACCTAAACTCACTTGATGAGTCCAAGTTCCCGCTGTGTGCGCAGAAAACGAACCAAATTGAATGCCCTGACTGTAAAAATATCTATTGTTATTTAAAACAGCGATGTCCGTCGCGTTACTTCCAGAAGAGGCGGAGTCCGCGTTGCCAGTCAGAATATCGTGATAAAGCTGATCTTGGGCTCCAGAGGGATTTAAAAGAACAGAATTGATTTTAATATTTCCATCTCTAAATCCATCAAAACGGCGCCAGTCACGGTGAAATTTGTTGTGATAGACTGTCGCCCAAACACCCCAGTTCTCTTGAACTTGAGCTTTGTAGGTCAGTTGATACTGCTCGTGCTGCCAATCCATCAAATCTTTTTCAGAAGCATTGTAACGACGGAACGGAGACGCATCGAAATCGTCCAACGAAAGTCCTAAATATGTTTCATCAGAAAGTTCATTGGCGTAGCCGACTTTCATTTGCAAGGAATGACGTTTGTCTCCATCAAGGTGGTATTCACCTTTAAGCAAGAAATCATTCTTAGAAAATCCTGTTTTATCGCCTGAATCCAGTTTTTTAAAACCATCTGTTTGCATGTGAGTGCCTTCAAGCATCACACCGCCTCGATCAAAAACGCGTGCAATATTGCCACGATATTTTTGGGTATTAAAAGTTCCCGCTGCCAATTCTACTTCATTCGCGTCGTTTTTAGGAATACTGCGAGTAATGTAATTGATCGCTCCACCAATGGAGTTCGGTCCATAGGGAACAGACGCCACACCTTTAAAGACTTCAAGCGATTCGATCTTACTCATAAAAGGAGTGTAATAGGCCGCTGGAGCTGAGTAGGGTGCGGGACCAATCAAAATTCCATCTTCTAAAATGACAATCTTTTTACTGCGATCCGGGTGAGTTCCGCGAAGACCGATATTGGGGCGTAAGCCAAAGCCATCTTCCTCGCGAACATAAACGCCAGGAACCTGTTTTAGCACACGGTTCACGTCGGATTGCTGTTGCAGTTCGAGCTTTTCTTTACTGATAAAATGCGCAGAACTCGGTTGGGTCAATTCTTCTTCAGAACTGCCGATCACCTTGACCGGACCGAGCTCAGACATTTTTGCTGAGACCTCAGAAACGTCTTCGGCCTGAGAGTTCAGGCCGAAGAAAGAAATTAAAATAAGAGTTTGAAAGAACTTATTCATGATTACTTATAGTCAAGTTCCTTGATGATACGTTGAGCTGCTGGAACTTGCTCACCGATCACAGACCAGTTTGTCGCGTCTGCTTTGAAAGTGCCCCAGTCTTTGATCAACGTGTTCGGAGTCACGCCCAAAGCAGCTGGATATTCCAAGTGGCTAGAAGACAAGTGAAGTTGCGCAGGTTCTTGCAACATCAAAGAAATGAATTCTTGCGCAAGAGCCGCTTTTTGTGAGTACTTCACAATGCCGATACCAGAACCATTGACGTGAACACCAGTTGTGTCTTGGTTCGCAAAAAGAGGTTTGATTGGGAAGTTAGGATTTTGTTGAACCATGCCTGCTAGGTAGTAAGTGTTTGCAATACCCACATCACAGATACCGTTTGCCATCGCTGTCATCATCGCTGTGTCATTTGGGAAAACATCAACGGCCAAATTATCAAGGATGCCTGACATGATGTTTTTTGCTTGCGCTTCACCTTTGTGGTGAACAAGGCTTGCAATCAATGCCACGTTGTAAGTGCCTTTAGAAGTTCTCATGCACACGCGACCGGCCCATTTAGCGTCAGCCAAGTCTTCATAGTTAGAAAGTTCAGAAGCTTTTACGCGAGAAGAATCGTAAACCAAAGTGCGTGCTCTGTAAGTCACAGCCACCCAGTGGTCATTTTGATCTTTCATTGCAGGAGCTACGCTTGATTTCACAGAAGCGTTTGTCAATGGCTGCAAAAGACCCTTGTTTGTAAGATCAGACAAGAAAACAAGATCTTTAGTGAAAATAAGATCCGCAGGAGTTGCCGCACCTTCTGTTTGAAGTTGCGCAAGAACGTCCGCATAAGCTTTTTCAACGATAACAACGTCAACGCCCTTTTCAGCTTTGAATTGATCTGCGAGAGGTTGAAGACGCGCTGTCGGGCGGTCTGTGTAAATAGTCAGTGTTTCCGCTTGAGCGGCCAAGGCAGAAACAGTCAAGAGAAGTGCTACGAGCAATTTCATCTAAAACTCCTTTTATTTGGTGAACCGCTGAGATATCCAATGTGGGAGGCGAGCACAATCTTTCTATGGTTTATGTGCGTAAATGAAAAAGCATTGAAGATGAAAGTGAATTGAGAATATGATGCCTAGAGGAGTTTTTATGAAGTCTGTAATAGTAATGTTTCTCTTTCTATCCTTAGGCGCCTATGCACGTTTGTCAGACGGAAAAGCTACACTTCAAGTTGAAAAAACGAAATTAGTGGGCCATGTGGCAACAGGCTTTCATTTTAATAAAGACGCGCCCGCAAGTATCGTCATTGCGGGGCAAGAAAGTGCGCCAATTAAAAAAGAAGAAAAAGAATTGATCTTCGATCTGAGCAAGGCCGAGGGCAAAGCTCTTCAAGTCAGTTTCTACGTTTGTGATGACAAAAAAACTGTCTGTGAAGAGCATAAATACGATTACATGTTAAAATCCGGTAAACTTACGGCGGACGCCGGCAGTGCTGTAGCGCCGACTGGCGCGGAAGCTGGAGCAGCTCCTCAAGAAAAAACCGTTAAATCAGATAAAGTGCATGTGAATTCTCATGGCTTTATTGAAAACAATATCGAGGCAGCTCTCGCGAAAGCCAACAAGGAGAAAAAACTGGTTTTGGTGGATTACGGTGCACCTTGGTGTCCTGCTTGCGTGCGTTTAGAAACGGAAGTGTTCGGCACCAAAGCCTTTAAAGGTGCGACTAAAAAACTTGTGAAGGTCGCTCTTAATTCTGATCTCGCAGTTAACAAGGCTTTCGGTGATAAATATAAAATCAAGGCTCTTCCAACACTTTTGATTTTGAATGCTCAAGGTGAAGAACTTTATCGCAGTCTTGATTTTAAGCCGGCTCAAACTCTTTCTAAAGAGCTGACGGCGGCTTTAAAGAAAACAACATCCTTGGTGGAACTTGAAAAACAAGCCGAAGCCGGTGATCGCACAGCACAAATGAAAATGGCCGAAAATGCTTTCAACAAGTTGGATATGGCAACGGCTGTGAAATGGTATGGGAAGCTGCAAGATAAATCGGCTTTTTATGCTTATGCAGAAATGGGCTTGTGGGCTGAAAAAAATGAAAATGATAAAAAGAACCGCGATGGCTACATTCAAGTTTTAAAGAAATGGATTGCACAAGATCCAAATTCTTACACGGCAGCCTCTGCACGCAATGATCTGGCGGCACTTTATACTGAAGATAAAAAAGCTCTGCCTGAAGACGTTAAGACAGAACTGAATAAAAACCTGGAACTTCTTCCGTCGATCGCAGGCTCAGCGCAAAAGTCTCATGACTTTTTCGTGGCTTGGAATGTTTCAGATCTAAAACCATTTGAACAAGAAGAAGTGATGTCGGTGTGGCTTTCATCTGCGAAAGCTCTCAAAAAGGATGACATCGCAAAACAAATCGTCACGCAGTTGCAAGATCTTCTAAAGAAAAAAGACTTAAGTGCAAAACGTCCTGGCGAAATTATGACAGGCCAATCGTATTTCAGAACTGCGGGATTGAAAGCGGAGGAAGAAGCTTGGCTTGTAAAGTTAGTGGAGGCGTATCCGGACACCTATGTTTACCATATGAGACTGGCGCGTTTTTACTCTCGAAACAAGGAACATGCGAAAGCTCTGCCAGAGGCGGCTAAAGCTGTTGAGCTGGGACCCGAGTGGCGTTTACAAAACTTACAACTTTTGGCGCAAACCCAAAAAGAGCTGAATCAAAAAGAAGAAGCTAAAAAATCCATTGAGCGCGCTCTTGCTTTGCCTGAAGCAAAGTTAGAAAGATATAAAAAGATTGCGCAATCGTTAGAGGAGTTAAAGAAAACTCTTTAAGACGGATTCACGATAGGCTCTGGTGACGGAGCCTCTTTGTTAAGACAAGCTTCAAGAAAGCTTTTCACAAGAGGTTCCGACGAAAGAAAGTGTTCTTCAAAGTCTTTATGAAATTCAGGATGCCATTGCACTCCGACAAAAAATCGATCTTGAGTGCTGCTAAAAGCTTCAATTAAGCCATCCGATGACGTCGCCTCCACTTGCAAACCATTTCCGAGCGTCTTAATTCCTTGATGGTGAATCGAAACGATTTCTCCTCCGTGGGAATACATTTTTGAAAGCTTCCCGTGAGGCGCAATCTCCACACTGTGAGTGAGGTGATCGTAAAGTTCCGCTTTATAATGCGCGACTTTGTCAGGTCTTTGTGTCGGCAGGTCTTGAAAAAGAGTTCCGCCTTTAAAAACATTCATCAGTTGAAAACCGCGACAAATTCCTAAGACGGGTTTATTTCTTTTCGCAAATGCTTTTAAAAGTTTCATTTCATAGCGATCGCGCACAGGATCCAGGCGTTGTTTTTCCATCGCAGGAATGGGCTCTTCACCATACAACGACGGAGAAATATCCACACCTCCTTGCAGAACCAAGCCGTCTAAGACATCGGCGTACTGATCGACGTTGAGATCTTCTTTATTTAAAAGCGAATCAGATTCCAAAGAAGGAACCATAAACACCAAGGCCCCGTGTTTAGAAATCAAATGAGCTAAGTTTTGTTCAAGGTACTGAATAGTTTTTCCGCGGGCTTCAAAGCCCTCAGGAGCTTCATGCAAAATACGTGGAGAAAGGCCAATCAAAAGAGGCTTGCTAGTTTCCATATTAAAATCTTGAACCTCAAAAAAAGCGCTGTCAAATTTCTTGGGGTTTTTTGACTTTAAGAAGCCTCATCAGCGTCTGAGCGTCTTCAGGAGCCCGGACTTTGATATCGTTGTCAAAATAGACATAGACGTCTCTTTGTCTTTTTTCGACAGGAAGATCGACAATATTCAAAGCATCTTTAGGAAGTTTTCCTTTAGACCAGATCTTAATTCGGTCAGCCCACCAGTTCAGAGTTTCAATGTCGTAGCCGCTTTTGTAGATCTCTTCATCGCCATGCAGACGTAAATATAAAAAATCAGCGGTGACATCTTCGATATAAGGCCATTTTCCAGCCGTGTCGGCAAAAACAATCGCGACGTTGTATTTACGAACAAGTTCAATAAAAAACGGATTCTCAAAGCTGTGATGACGGATTTCAATCGCGTGCCGCAATTCACGAGATTGCTTGCGAAGAGCCGCAGGATATTCCGGAGAAAAACGATCGGATTTGTCAGAAAGTTTCGCGGCCTCGGAAAACGTGCGCGGTAAAAGTTTAAAAAAAGTTTCTAAGCGTTCTTCGTTGTAAAGAAAGCTCGGCGGAAACTGCCATAGAAATGATCCCAGCTTGTGATCCAGATACAAAACACCGGACGCAAAGAAATTCGCCAAGGGCATTTCGATATCACGCAAACGACGAATGTGGGTGATGTACTGGGGACCCTTAACAGAAAAAACAAAATCGTTCGGAGTTTCTGAATGCCAACGCTGATACGATTCCGGTTTTTGATAGTGATAGAATGAGCCATTGATTTCGATGGAAGAAACCTGTCGGCTGGCATAGGCGAGTTCTTTTTTCTGGGGGAGATCTGCGGGATAAAAGATCTTTCTCCACGGAGGATAAAGCCAGCCTGAAATACCGATTCTAATGTCCATTTTTAAAAAGTAACTGATTTGAAAATAAAAAACCCGCAGAATGCTGCGGGTTTTTTATTTGTAAGAATGAAGTTACCAATTAGTAGTAACGAACAATTTCAAACGTAGCGCTGCAACCGCGATCAACCCAAAGACGATTGCCGTAAACGCCCGCTGTGCGTCCCCAGATGCAAGCATCGTAAGAGTGCTGAGCCCAAATGCGGATTTCAACAAGTCTGTAGTCGTTGAAGTAGCATTCGTTATAACGATAGTTATAAGACGTGCACGTCACGTGCTCATACACATAATTTGGTGGTGGTGGATACGGTGGATAACCTGGATTTGGACGTGGCTCTGGACGAGGATCGGGGCGCACAGGTCCCGGACCTGGATAAGGATCAGGGCGACCCGGAGGACGAGGTCCCGGTCTCACGTAAGAAGTGTCTGCATTACCCATGTTGTCATTGATGTCAGCTTGCGCCAATGGTGCCAAACCGCACACGATTAGCAAAGCCAAGAACATATTTTTCATTTTTCCCCCAAAGAAAAGTGTCAATGTGGCTCTTTTTTTATTTGTACCAAATATTGTGCACAAATGATGCCGAAAAAATCGGTGTCGTGAGGGAACCTGTTAAGAAATAAAAAAAGCTCAGGGGATTTCTCCGCTGAGCTTTTCAAAAAACATTTTATTTCAAGAACTACTTATTAAGTGGTTTTTGAATGATGTGAATCGCGTGACCCAAAGTCGCTTCTGCCGCTTCCATCATTGTTTCACCCAATGTTGGATGAGGGTGGATAGAAAGAGCAAGATCTTCAATGCGTGCACCCATTTCGATGGCAAGCACAGCTTCAGAGATCAAGTTGGAAGCTTCAGGACCCACGATGTGAACGCCCAACAAAACATGTGTTTTCTTGTCAGCGATCATTTTCACAAAACCATCAGTTTCCATCATGCTCACGGCACGGCCGTTGGCTGCAAATGGGAAGCGAGAAACCAAAAGATCTGTGTGACCTTTCGCTTTGGCTTCCGCTTCTGTCATACCTGCAGACGCAATTTCTGGGTCTGTGAAGACAACGGCAGGAACTGTTTTCGCATCGTAAACGCGGTTTTGGCCTGCGATCACCTCAGCCACAAGAACACCTTCATGAGACGCTTTGTGTGCAAGCATTGGTTGGCCTGCGATATCGCCGATAGCGAAAATGTTTTGAACATTCGTTCGGCGTTGAGCATCTACTTTTACGAAACCGCGCTCGTCAACAGCGATACCCGCTGCTTTCAAGTTCGCTTGGTCTCCGTTAGGACGACGTCCGACAGTCACAAGAATCTTGTCGCATTTAACGACTTCATCTTTACCGTTGATTTCAACAGTGACTTCGTAACCATCTTTCACTTTTTTCTGACCTTTGGCTTTTGCGCCGTACATGATGTTCACGCCAGCTTTGTTCAACTTACGAACAACGATCTGTGCGCAATCTGGATCAACAACGCCCGCAAGCAAAGAAGCCTGAGCTTCGATCACAGTCACTTCTGTGCCCAATTTTCTGAGATAAGAAGAAATCTCTAGACCGATGTAACCGCCACCAATAACAGCAACGCGTTTTGGAATTGTATCAAATGCCAAAGCGCCTGTTGATGAACAGATATCTTTTTCATCGAATTTGAAGCCAGGGATTTCAATAGGACGAGAACCTGTCGCCACGATGAAATACTTTGCTTGAACAGACTCTGTGCCAGCAGAAGATTTCACTGTGATTTCTTTAGAAGTTTTAAACTCCGCTTCGCCCTTAAGAACAGTGACACCATAACCTTTAAGAAGTTGGCTTACTCCGCCTGACATTTTGTCAGAGACAGATTGTTTCCACTTCACAAGCTGTTTCATATCAACGTCGATCCCGCCTTTGATATTCAAGCCCATTTCTTTGAAGCCATGTTGAGCTTTGTGCAAAAGGTGAGTCGCTGTGATCATCGCTTTAGAAGGAATACATCCCACGTTCAAGCACACGCCACCTAAGAATTCTCTTTCAACGACAGCTGTCTTAAATCCAAGTTGTGCAGAGCGGATGGCAGCAACATAACCGCCAGGACCCGCACCAATTACTACTACGTCAAAATTTTGCGCCATTAAATCAACTCCACCAACATTTTACCTGGGTTTTCAATACGAGCAATGAACGCTGCCAAGAAACGAGCTGCAACCGCGCCGTCGATCAAACGGTGGTCCGCTGTCATTGTGTAGTTCATCACTTTGATTGCTTTCAACTGGCCATCTTTGATAACCGGTTTTTCGTCGATCTTGTACATACCAAGAATCGCCACTTCAGGATGGTTGATCACTGGAGTTGCGTAAGTGCCACCGATAGAACCGATGTTCGTCACAGTGATAGTTGCACCCTTCATTTCATCTGGTTTCAACTTACCGTCACGCGCACGCTTAGAAAGATCCAAGATTTCCTTAGAAATTTCCAAGATAGATTTTTGGTCTGCATTCTTGATCACTGGCACAACAAGTCCGTTTGGAGTGTCTGCCGCGAAACCAAGATTGAAGTATTTTTTGTAAACGATCTCACCCGCCGCATCGTCGATAGAAGCGTTGAACATTGGGAATTCGCGGATGGTCGCGATCAAGGCTTTCATCACGATTGGAAGGTAGGTGATCTTCGTTCCGTGTTTCTCTGCGTGCTCTTTCAAAGATTCACGCATTGCCACCATCGCGTCCACTTTCGCTTCATCCATAATAGTGAAGTGAGGGATCACGTGTTTAGAACGTTGCATATTTTCAGCAATCTTTTTACGGATACCAACAAGAGGCACACGCTCTTCAGCCGCGCCTGCAGGTCCTTGATAAGAAGGCTTAGGAATAGACATGCCCGGAGCCGCTGGAGCTTTTGCAGATACAGGAGCTGCGCCACCTTTAGCAGACAACACATCTTCACGAGTCACGCGACCCGCAAGACCTGAACCGCCAAGAGAGTTGATATCAACACCCATTTCACGCGCCAAACGACGAGTGGCTGGTGTTGCCAATACTTTTGAATCAGCGACAGGCGGAAAGATTCCACCCGTTGCTACAGTCGCAGCAGATGCCGCTTGAACTGGAGCAGAGTGAGCTGCTGCAAAGTTTGCATGAGCAGAAGCAGGAACTTCACGTTGAGCGCCTGCTGGAGCTTGAGGAGCTGGAGCTGCCGCGCCTGCGCCGCCTTCAAGAGTGATCATTGTTGAACCAACTTTAACAACTTCGCCAGATTTGAATTTCAAATCTTTAACTACTCCAGCTACTGGAGTTGGAACTTCGACAGTTGCTTTGTCAGTCAAAACTTCTGCAATCGCTTGATCCGCTTTTACAGAGTCGCCTGGTTTTACCAACCATTTAACAAGTTCACCTTCAGTGACACCTTCTCCCAATTCTGGAAGTTTAATATCTTGAACTTTACCACCACCAGTTGCAGGCGCTGCTGCTTGAGGAGCAGATGCTGTAGGAGCTGCTGCTCCAGCTTTCGCGCCTGTCGGCGCTACAGCACTGCCGGCGTCCGCCGCGAGTGTAATCATCGTTGCTCCGACTTTCACAACATCACCAGATTTGAATTTTAAATCTTTAACCACGCCAGCGACTGGAGACGGAACCTCAACAGTTGCTTTGTCAGTCAATACTTCAGCGATAGGTTGATCTGCTTTTACAGAGTCACCTGGTTTTACCAACCATTTTACCAATTCACCTTCTGTAACACCTTCGCCAAGTTCGGGCAGTTTTACGTCAGTTGCCATGTTGAGAAAGTCCTTTCTGCATTTAGATATCTAAAAAACGTTATTTAATTCTTTATTCAATTCCGCCGCTCTTCGCTTTTCGATGATTCCCTTCATAAAGAATTCACCGGCACGGTAAGAGCTGCGCACCAACGGACCTGAAGCTACATACAAGTAACCCATGTCCTCGGCTACCTTTTGCCACTCTTGGAATTTTTCCGGAGTGACGTAATCCACTACTTTGAGATGTCTTGGTGTCGGTTGCAAGTATTGACCAAAAGTCACCACATCGCAGCCAACTCCACGAAGATCCTTCAGCGTTTGCAGAATTTCTTCGTCAGTTTCTCCAAGACCCAGCATGATGGAAGATTTCGTGTAGCGAGTCGCATCGCGCTCTTTCACCATCTCCAAAACACGCAAGCTTTGACGGTAGCCCGCTCGCGGGTCCCGCACCTTCGGTGTTAAGCGCTCAACAGTTTCTACGTTGTGCGCATACACATCAGGTTTTGCGTCCGTCAATTGGTTCACAAGGTTTTGATCGCCGCGGAAATCTCCCGCTAAAATTTCTACGATCAAATTCGGTGCGAGTTTTTTCAACGTCGTCACCGTGCGCGAGAAATGCTCAGCCCCTTGATCTGGCAAGTCGTCTCTGTCGACCGTCGTGATAACGATGTACTCAAGACTCATTTGCGAAACCGAGTAGGCCACCTTTTCAGGTTCAAAAGGATCTAAAACTCCTTTTGGATTTCCGGTCTTCACATTGCAGAAGCGACAACCGCGAGTGCAAACCTCGCCCATAATCATGATTGTTGCCGTTCCGCCAGACCAACATTCGCCAATGTTTGGGCAGCGCGCTTCCTGACAAACGGTGGCCAGTTTCAAATCGCTCATCATCTCCTTGATGCGTGTGTAATTTTCGCCGGAAGGCGCACGCACTTTGAGCCACGAAGGCTTCGGAGTAATTGGCTTTTTGACCGTCATAGTTTGTCCTTTATGAACACTCCCTTCTAGTCCCGTCATAGAGCATTTGCACTTAATTACGCCATGCATTAACGCGAAGAAATGCACGGGGTTTTTGCATTATTCGGGGTTCCAAGGAAAGCCGTCGACAAAAATGCCGGAAAAAGACTAATTTGAGAGTGAAATTAAGGCCTTCGAAGGGACTCCTATGAAATTTACTCGCAAGTTACAAGAAGGAATCTTCCTGCAACGCTATAAACGCTTCTTTGCCGACATTGAGTGGCAAGGGCAAAAAATTACAGCCCATTTGCCGAACACGGGGAGTCTGAAGAGTGTGAACAACCCTGGTCAGCACTGCCTGTTCTCTGAAAGTGACAATCCGGAACGTAAGCTTAAGTTCACATTGGAGATGATCAAGTCTCCGGCGGGAGCGTGGGTTGGAGTGAACACAGCGACACCGAATATTATTATGCGTGAAACCTTAGAGCGTGTCGTCGGTCATCCCGAAATCGTCGGCACGTTTGCACATTGGGCTCATTATGACGAAGCCAAAGCCGAATACAAAATCAATGGCGAAACCCGTTTGGATTTCGTTCTAAAAAAGAAGGGGAGCGACAAATATCACCACATCGAAGTGAAGAACGTCACTTTGAATGAAGATGGTGTGGCTAAATTTCCTGATGCGGTTTCAGAGCGTGGGCAAAAACATTTGCGTGAGTTGATGTCGTTGCTTGATCAAGGTCACACCGCCGAATTGGTTTTTACAGTTCAACGTCATGACTGTGGAAGCTTTGCTCCGGCAGACCATATTGATCCTGATTACGGAAAATTATTGCGCGAGGCTTATCATAAAGGCGTTAAAATTTCGCCTTTGCTGGTAGATCTCAGTCCCGAATCGGTGGAGTTGTCTGAAACTCTTTTACCTCTGAAATTTTAATAGAAGGGCTGCATCGGCAGCCCTTTATTTTTAGTGATGAGCGATATTGGAGAGAGTCTCGTGAGTGATTTGGGCGTCGTGCCCCTTGTTGGCCAAATCGCCTAAGCTCACCATGCCTACCAGGCGTTTGTTTCTATCAACTACAGGCAAACGGCGGTGCTGACGTCCCGACATTTTTTTACTGACTTCTGCAATGTCGTCGTCGTCATAGCAGTAATTAATTCCTTCACTCATCACTTCTTGAACTTTTGTTTTTTTCGGATCTTTACCTTTGGCCACTACGCGAATCGCGATATCGCGGTCTGTGAGCATACCGATCATTTTATCGTCTTTCTCAACCGGAATAGAACCGCAGTCCTCTTGTTCCATCAACCGCGCGGCTTCATCCACAGTGTGAGAAAAATTAATCACCTTTGCTTTAGGATGCATGATTTCTCGAACGATCATAGGGAATCTCCTTTTTGAAAAAAGAATAAGTCTGTTTCCCTCCGAAAGATTCGTTTATTTGAGGTCTTTGTTAAGTGTCTAAAAACCTCACACTTTCCCTCTGAAAACGTGTCGAGAATTCAGTCGTTTCCAAAAAGTTTTAAGTTTTAAAAATGAACAGCCGATTTGCTCTGTGTAACCACATGGAGGATTGGCACGATGTCTTTCTCACCTACAAAAGTCTTGTTCGCAACAGCCATGATGCTCGCTCTTTCTGCCTGCGGTCCTGGCATTCCTGTTTTGCCGGATGATCCAAACAATGAACCAACCGCTTCAGCACCGAATGACACTAACAACGCAGAAGGTTCCACGGATATTCCATCGACGACTGCGGAAGTTCCGGTTGTGAAACCGCCGACGACAGCGGATGCGCGCGAAGAAATTTTAAAACTTTATGATTACGTCGATCCGACGCATATTGTACCGACGCAGAAGCTGGAAGATGCCATCGTTTATTTTCATAAAAATAAAGCATCCTTTAAAAATCAGTCAGTGATTTCAGTGATTGATTTTAGTCAGAAGTCGACGCAGAAGCGCTGGTACTTCATCAACATGAGCACGGGGAGTGTGTGGAATATTCACGTCGCTCACGGTAAAGGCTCTGACAGCAATCACGATGGATTTGCAGAGAAGTTTAGTAATGTCTCCGGTTCCAACGCGAGTTCTTTGGGTTTTTATAAAACGGCTGAGACTTATCAAGGAAGCAACGGTTATTCGTTGAAACTCGATGGACTTTCTTCGACAAATTCAAATGCGCGCCCGCGGGCGATTGTCGTGCACGGTGCGTCGTATGTGCAAGACTCCGCAGTAATTCAAGGTCGTAGTTGGGGATGCCCTGCCGTTTCAACAACGAATCGTGATAAAGTGATCAATATGATCAAAGGCGGAAGCCTTATTTACGCCGCAAACTAGTCTACCGGATTTTCGGCGACTCCCGAAATACCAACAAGACGCTTGCCGGGATCTCGGCAGGCGCCGTTTCATCTCAAAATAAAGCTGTTTTCAGAGGGAAAAATCTTGGCATTGCCTGTGCTTTTAAGACTGTCATCACGTTGATCTGCAACGATCGACAAAAACTAGGAGACAGTTATGAGAGCATATTATCAAGGTTACGTAGGTCGTCACAACAGCCGCATTTCCAACAATCCAAACACTGTGAAAGAGACTTTGAAAAACATTCTGCCCCTTGGCGGATTGATGGAAAGAGATTGCGTTGATTATTTGCCTTCAGTTGTGAATGGATTTTTCCCTCATCCTGTAGGCATGAAAGCTTTGGATTTGGGCGCGGGTCACGGTGTCGCCGCAATGGCTTTGGCTGAACTTGGCTTTCAAGTCGCAGCGTTTGACATGCATCGCAGTTCGGTTTCCATCGTGCAAAAATTCGCCTTGAAACAAGAGCTGAATATCTCTTTCGGCATGGGTGGAATCCTGCAAGTGGAGCAACTCAATCAAAAGTTTGATTTGATTCATGACTATGATTGTTTGACACAAATCACTTGTTCAGCAAAACGTGCACACTTTTTGAATGCTGTCAGAAATTCTCTGGCGACAAATGGAAAGTTCGTTTTGAAGACAGCGGCTTTGAGCGCAGGTTTCAGTCCGGAAGACAGTTTCGAATCTATTTTTTTGGATGAGAACTACACATTGTGGAGACAAACTCCCGAGTGTGACGTGGAGGGAGTTGTAGAAAAAGGCGGAAAATTCTGGACAGCACAAAAACGTGTGGCTCCTGTAGAAATGATTCGCCAAGAACTCAAAGACGCGGGCCTTGAAATCGTGATGGAGGAAATCGAAACTCCTCGCGGAAATCATCCTGCGATTCTAAGACTTGTTTTGACTAGCGCCCTTGGGCGCTAGTTTTTCTTTGCGAGATATTTATGAAACACCTTCTTTTTCTTTTATCACTTCTAAGTTTGCTCGGTTGCGGTTCTTCTTCTCACCATGTACCCCTCCCGAAAAAAGCGCAGTTCGCATATATCTTAAATAGTGGTGACGATACGATCAGCCAATACAAAGTCTCTTTATCCGGAGAGTTAATTCCTTTGGCGACAGGAACGGTGGCAACGGGTGCTTTTCCGGCCTCAATGGTGATGGATGGGAACCAAAAATATCTCTACGTTGCAAATTCTAACGACGATACGATTTCACAATTTGTTATTGGCAGTGATGGTGCTTTGACGGCGTTGGGATCTCCCGTCGCGACAGGTTCAACGCCCCAAGGATTGAGTGTTTCGTCAGACGGTCGCTTTCTTTATGCAATGAATTTGTCGGGTGAAAGTATCACTCAGTATGCGATTGGTACTGGTGGTGAACTCAGTCTTGTAGCAACAAAGTCCCACGCAGAAGGCCCGATGAATTTAACTTTTTCTCCGTCAGGAAAGTTTGCTTACGTTGTGAATGGTGACACCAGCATTTCGCAATTTTCTGTGGCTTTAAATGGAACTCTTGCGCCTTTGACTCCCGCAACGATGGCCTCGTCGGGATGTCCTTCAGGTCCATTGGGTGCGACACAGACAGTGGCGGGTGAATTTATTTATGTTTTAAGCTGCTTCACGGAAGAAGTAGAGGTTTTTTTTATCGGAGCGAACGGCGGTCTCACTTCTCAGGAAATCGTGAAGACGGGACTAAGCCCTCAAGGAATGATTGTCGCTGGAAAAAATCTTTATGTCGCAAATTCTGGTGAAGGCACGCTTTCAATGTTTGCAATCCAGACGAATGGAAAACTGGCGGCACTGGCTCAACCAACAGTGAGCGCTTCGTATGCACCTGAAACTTTGGCTGCGGATGACGTTTCAGCATACGTAATCGATTTTATGGACGGCAAGGTTCAGCAATACACGGTGAATGCAAACGGAGAGCTGACAGTTTCAGCTCATTCCGCGGTGGCAACAGGTGCAAATCCTATTCGAATTTTACTAAAGTATTAAACTAGAGCAGGCGAAGCTGTTCGCCGACGAGTTTTTTAAGATTCTCAACGTAACCCACATACTCTTCCATATCCAGGCGCTCATCTTCATGAACGTGGGCGTTTGTTGCATTGTATGGAGTCAATTCAATCACGTCCGCATGAGAAGAAATCGCAGAGAAGTTGTGCTCTTCAAGAGTCGACATCAAAGCATCTAAATCATGGTCGTCTTCCGGATATTGAAGACCGCGCATATCACAAAGAGCTTTCAAATATTTCTCGCAAGCTTGTGCCAAGTTGTAGCCGACAAGTTCGTGCTGCTTTTCATCGTGAAGATGTTTTTTCGCGAGATCGAGATCGTCTTGAGCTTTGAGGATAAGTGATTTTGCATGTGCGCTCATAGTGATCTCCTTGATGAGAAGGTTATGAAATCACTTTAAGCGGACTTGGTCTAGTTGGCAAAAAAAAACAGATAGTTAAGAAAAACAAAAATCCCAGGATGGGATTTTTGCGCGCCAGCCCCGAAGGGGTTTTGGGCAGGAGCCCAAAACAAAGCCCCCGGTTTTTGCCGAGGGCTTCGTAAGTTATTTTCTTTTAAGAAAACTTCTTATTTTCCACCTTTAAGGTGACGTTCGATGATTTCTTTGAATTCAGAGAACGGATAAGCACCACGAAGAGAAACACCGTTGATCAAGAAACCAGGTGTTCCAGAGAAGTCGAATTTACGAGCTTCAGCCATGTCCGCTTCGATACGCTTAGTGATCGCTTCGCTGTTCAAGTCTTTTTCAACTTTTTTAACGTCCGCGCCTACTTTTTTAGCAGTCTCTTTCAAGAAAGCTTCTTTTTTGCTGCGAAGTTCGCCTTGGTTTTCGAATACGATGTTGTAGAACTTTTCAGCTTTTGCATGGTCTTGCATTGCAATGGCTTCGAAGTATCTAGCCGCAGGCATTGCCATTGGGTGGAAATCCAAAGGAAGGTGTTTGTAAACAACACGTACGTCTTTTGGATAAGCTTTCATAACTTCATCAACTGTCGCGTGACCTTTAGCGCAGTAGGGGCACTCGAAGTCAGAGTATTCGATGATAGTGATTTTAGCGTCTTTAGGTCCGAAGATAACGCGGCCGTCTTCAACAACAGCTTGCAATGGTTTTGCGAACTCTTCGTCACGCTTTTTACCTTCTTCTGCAACTGCTTTTTCTTGAGCTTTACGTTGAGCATTTTGAGCGGCTTTGTTGACCACTTCAATGAATTGCTCTGGATCTTTTTCGATAGCTACGAAAACGATGCTTGGATCTTTTTCAACAGCTTCTTTGAGTTGTTTTGCTGATGGAGCACAATTCACTAAAGAGAGTGATGTGACAACCGCGAGTGCGCTAATTCCAAAAAACTTAAGTGCTTTCAATGTTTCCTCCGAGATGGATGATTAAAGTTTTAAGCCCTTTTATTTGACATTATTTTCAGTTTAGAGGGAAGGAAAAAATCCCGGTCCAAAGTCCGGCTCATTCTGGCCTTGAATCACTCTGGCAGGTCTTTAAACTTATGTTTATGAAAAAAGCAAATTTCCTTTTAACAATGTTCACCTTTGTATTTTGCATGCAAGCCCAAGCAGGTTTGCTCTTTAACTACTCTCAACTGGCACTGAAAGATTTGGATCAAATGAACAAACTGGTCAGTGACAAAGTGAAAGAATCTAAAAAGACGGGGAGCGGTAAAGCGGTGCCACTGAAAGAAGCACTGCAGGCTGTCTATTCGCGTCCGAACGATGATGACATGATTGAAAAAATTGTTGCTCCGTTGCGTAGCAATTTAGATGAATTGGAGTCCTGGGAAAAAACTGTCAGTCAATTAACTGACGAAGCAATCAATGCTTTGAAAAATCCTCGGGCTTTTAAACCGGTCGTGCAAGTGACCTATGTCATCTTCTTGGAAAATTTGATGGCAGAGATCAAGCCCTATCTGAAACAAGAAGGCTTCGAGAAGAAGATTGTCGAACGCATTCGTGATGCGAAGATCGAAGTTTCCAAAGAAGCCGCGAACGAACGCAAGTTGCGCATGATGAAGGACACGGGTTCTCCGTCGCAAATCGCAGAAAAAATCTTGAATCAAAGTAATGAAAAGCCTGCAACAGACACTTCGGCCGCTGCGGCTTCGTCTGAAAGTTCGTCAGAAATCGAAAAATAATTGCCGCTTTCGGCAGTTTTTTCCCTCGACCGGACTGGTCGTGAGTCCTTTTCGACTCTCGACCAGCGTCAAACGATAGATCTCCTCAACTCTCGAAAAATCGCCTCAAATTGACTCAAGTTCTAGTGAACTCCTACCGATAAAAACAACATGGAGAGGGCTGGATGCCCCGAGCAATTAGGAGGATTCGATGTTTCTTCAAGGCGATTTGCAAATAGTGTTTGATGCACTCTACTCAGTGGGCGCTATCGACCCTGTTTTGAAATTGGATTGGGCCGAAGTGACTAAAGAGATGATGTCCCAACCGCAAATCGTCAGCGATGCGTTTCAAATGATCAACGCGTGCAAAGGAAACAAAGATCTTCTTATTCAAAAGCTCCACATGATGGATCCAAGATCCGTGAATTATATCGCTATGGAGGTTGCGCGTGAGTTCTGCGAATTTCAAGATCGTACAGAGTTGCACTAAGATTGCGTTGTTGCTTCTTCTTGCGGCTCCGTCGGCTCAAGCCCTCGAAGTCGACTTCTCTCGTCGCCAAGTGGATTTCAGCCGTGTGAAAAACGAAGATCGACTTCCTGCGAGCATTAAAGAAGATCAGTCCGATATTATTTTGAGCAAGGTGTTTGAGGCGGTCGAGCCGACTCAAGACATCGTGATCATGAATACCGACAAGGGCTTTGTCCCGGATACGGTTCGCCTTAAAAAGGGCAGCAACTACCGTATTCACGTCGTGAATGTGAACGGCAAAGAAAAGAACGTGAGCTTCGTGCTGGACGCTTTCTCTGAGCACCACAACACGGTTTTCGGTGAGCAAAAAACTTTTTATGTAACTCCTAAAACAGATGGAATTTTCTCTTATCAATGCCCTGAAACAGCAGTGCAGGGAAAATTCATTATTTATTCTGATGTAGGAAACTCTGACAGAAAACCTGCTTCCAACTAATTCTGGAGAAGTGCGCCCATGTCGAACTCGGATGTTTTCAAACAGACCATTCAGCAGAATCTAGGTCCTGTTTTGAAGTACCTCGATGACAAAGGCGTCTCCGAAATCCTCGTCAACGGCCACAAAGAAATTTTCGTCGAAAGAAAAGGTAAACTCGAAAGAGTTCCGGAGTCTTTTCCCTCGGAAGATGATTTGCGTGCAGCGGTCAACAGTATCGCTCAAAGTGTCGGTCGTCGTATCGACGATGAATCGCCACGCTTGGATGCGCGTCTTCCCGATGGTTCCCGTATCGCAGCGGTGATTCCACCGATGTCGCGCAAGGGGACGACGTTATCCATTCGTAAATTTACCAATAACAAAATCACTTTTGCCGATTATATTAAATTCGGTGCGATCACGGAAGATGGTGCAAGATTCTTGGACATCTGCATGTTCCTGGGAAAAAACATCATCGTGTCCGGTGGTACGGGTTCAGGTAAGACGACTTTGCTTTCACTTCTTTGCACGCGCATTCCAAAAGGTCAGCGTGTGATGGTGATCGAGGACTCTTCGGAGCTTCAAGTGGATTACGAACACGTTGTGATGTTTGAAACTCGCCAGGCCGATCAAATGGGTAAGGGCGAGGTATCGATCAAAGATCTTTTAAAAAGTGCTCTTCGTCTTCGTCCAGACCGCATCATCGTCGGTGAGGTTCGTTCGAGCGAAGCCATGGAACTTTTGAACGCCATGAACACAGGTCACAAAGGTTGTATGGGTACGGTGCATGCGAACACCCCTGAAGACGCCATCGTGCGTTTGGAAGCCTTGGCTCAAGGTGGTGATGCGAAGATCAGTGAAAAAGCTTTGCGCTCGCAAGTCGTCTCCGCGATTGAAATCATCATTCAAGTATCGCGTTTCTCTGACGGCTCTAGAAAAATCTCCCATATCAGCGAAATCCGCGGATTCAATCCGGATGGCTCCTACAACGTCGTGCCTATTTTCGAAATGTCACGAATGACTCGCCGTCCCGACGGAACTTTGGAAGGTCGACTTCAAGCCACAGGCAACATCCCGTTGTTCATGGACGAAATCATCGACAACAACCTCCCATTCCCCAAAAGCAAATTTAACAAGCCCCAAGCCGCTTAAAAGGTGCCTGCTTCTTTTTTCGGTCCACGTCGCGTCATCAGAATGACGCAGTGTAGACCCAAAAAAGAAGCAGGCACCTTTTAAGGTGTTTATTGCAGAGGGAAATTACGCTAAGACTTCTTCGTGCACTTTAGTTGTAAAATATCAAACGCAGTCTTGAATATTTTAGAGGAGCAGGGGGAAGACCTCACGCCTCTTTATGAGCAGACTCACCTTCCGGTGGAGTTGCTCCGTGACCCGTCGTATTGGATTAGTGCTCCGGATATGGAGGGCTTTTTACAACTCACTTTGCGTCTTCCGCTCAAGCGCGATGGAAATATTTTGCAGCGAGCAGGTCACGATGGACCGACGCTTCGTTCGTGGGGCGTGCTTGATAGCGTTCTGCGCATGATGCCTCGTCCGCAAGAGATCTTCAATCAGCCGGAACAATTCCTTTCGTATTTCATTTCTCCGAAACCGCCGATTGAAAATCTTCGTCGTGATGAAGTGAGCATTTCATTTGATCTGCCATTGCCGGCAGAGCAGTACCCACTTGTGACGATGTATTTGAAAGCCGCGTTTGAGTCTTTGCCTGTGTACGTGGGACAGCCTCCTGCGATTTGCGATTGGCAAGGAATTACGATCAAGCTCAATTGGTCGACTCAGCAAAATACGATCTTCAGTGAAAACGTCGGTCATCAAGTCAGCCCGGCACTTTTCCAAAGCTTGATTGAAGATTTGCAGAGAACTCAACGTGAGCGTGAAGACTTGCAAAAGTACGTGGGCGATCTTGAAGAAAGAATCCGCGACTTTGAAAAACTAAAACTTAAAGAGACGGCTCAGGTTGAAGTTGAAATTGAATCCAGCAAAAAACCATCTTTGCTTCCGCAAGAAGGCTCACTCGCGCATTTGAGTTTTGATAGTGAATCTCCAGCGTATGTGCTCAATCAAAACTTGGCTCGCATGCATGACTACATGGTGCGTGCTCAGCAGTTGATTACGATGCTTGTGGCGCAAGGAAAAATGACTCCGGCAGTGAAAGAGGCGATGAGACGCGTGGATTGGGAACACGTGAAGACTCAATATCCGCGCACTGTTTTTGAGAGCATGGAATTAGTTAAAAAAGTAAATAAACAAAACACCGAGAACAAGAAAGAAGGAACTCCTCATGTCTGAAATCATCAGCGTCGTATCTCGTGAAATCTTGGACAGCCGTGGAAATCCAACGGTTGAAGTTGAAGTGACAACAGCCGATGGCAATATGGGCCGCGCCGCTGTACCGTCTGGTGCTTCAACAGGTGCTCACGAAGCTTGTGAGCTTCGTGACGGTGATAAAAATCGTTTCTTGGGTAAAGGCGTCTACAAAGCCGTTGATAACGTTCGTGAAAAAATCGCTCCAGAAATTTTGGGCCTGCAAGTGACGGAGCAAGTTTACATCGACAAAGTTCTTCGCGAAATCGATGGTACTGAAAACAAATCAAACTTGGGCGCGAATGCGATCTTGGGTGTGTCTTTGGCTGTGGCAAAAGCAGCAGCGGCCGATTCAAAACTTCCTCTTTACCGTTACGTCGGTGGTTCACAAGCTTGCCGTTTGCCGGTTCCATTGATGAACGTTTTGAATGGCGGAGCGCACGCGGACAACGGTCTTGATATTCAGGAATTCATGATTGTACCAACAGTGAATAACTCTTATGCGGAATCTCTTCGCGCAGGAACTGAGATCTTCCACACGTTGAAAAAAATCTTGAACAAAAAAGGTCTTTCAACGGGCGTGGGTGACGAAGGTGGTTTTGCCCCGAAGTTGACTTCAAACCAAGAAGCTTTGGACCTTTTGATGAACGCGATTGTTGATGCGGGTTATGATCCAGGTCAAAACGTGTTCTTGGCGTTGGATGTTGCTGCAACAGAAATGTTCAAAGACGGAAAATACGAATGGCAAGGCGGCCATATTTCTGGCACAGAGCTTTTGGGTATCTATAAATCTTGGACTGAAAAATATCCTCTTGTTTCTATCGAAGATGGTTTCTCTGAAGACGATTGGGATTCATGGGTGAAAGCAACAAGCGAACTTGGTTCTACGGTTCAACTTGTCGGCGATGATCTTTTCGTAACAAATCCAAAACGTTTGCGCATGGGCCTTGAGAAAAAAGCGGGGAATGCGCTGTTGGTAAAAGTAAACCAAATCGGAACTTTGACTGAAACGTTTGAAGCCGTGAACTTGGCGCAAAGAAACAAATACCGCACAATCATGTCTCATCGCTCTGGCGAAACAGAAGACGTGACGATCGCGGATTTGGCTGTGGCACTCAACTGCCATCAAATCAAAACAGGAAGCTTGTGCCGTGGCGAGCGTACGGCGAAGTACAACCAACTTCTTCGTATCGAAGAAGACTTGGGTGGCATGGGAATGTACTGGGACAAAGCGGCTTTCCGCTAATTGTTTCTGAGTAAAAGAATTCCAACGAAAAAGGCGATCTATCACAGATCGCCTTTTTTATTTTTCAGTCTTTGCAAAATTATTTAATGCCTAACTTCGTCTGAATACGTGCACCGTAATCGGGATCACATTTCGCAAAATGTTTTATATTTTTAAGCTGCAACTCCACAGGTAAGCCTTTCATTGTGCCTGCGATATTGCTTGTTAAACGATCCTTTTCGGCTTCAGTAAGAATACGATACAAGTTTCCAGCTTGAGTGAAGTCGTCATTGTCTTTGTGGGAATCATAACGATCCACGGCACCACTTAAAGCCAAAGGTGGTTCACGGAAGCGTGACTCTTGAACAGGGCCATTGAACCCATTTGGTTCATAGCTGTCCTGTCTTCCGCCATTGCCATCAAAGCGCATGCTGCCATCACGGTGATAGCTATTCACCGGAGCTTGCGGACGATTCACAGGCAGAGCTTGATAATTCACTCCCAAGCGATAGCGATGTGCATCGGGATAGGCGAACAGTCGTCCTTGCAACATTTTGTCAGGAGAAAATCCAATTCCTGGCGGCACGTTGCTTGGAGAAAACGCGGCTTGTTCAACTTCCGCAAAATAGTTTTCAGGATTGCGGTTGAGTTCCAAGATTCCAACGTCAATTAATGGAAAATCTTTATGTGGCCAGACCTTCGTAAGATCAAACGGATCAAAAGAAGTTTGTTCTGCCTGGCGCTCGGTCATGATTTGCACTTTCAAGGCCCAACGCGGAAATTCTTTTCTCTCGATCGCTTCAAAAAGATCACGTCCCGCATAATCAGGATCTTTCCCGGCAAGCTCGGTCGCTTTTTCCACGGAAAGATTTTTAATCCCTTGCAGAGATTTAAAATGAAACTTCACCCACACGCGCTCATTATTGGCGTTAATCAAACTAAACGTGTGACTGCCGTAACCATTCATAAAACGATAACCATCAGGAATTCCTCGGTCACTAAAGAGGATCGTAATCTGATGAAGAGCTTCAGGAGCCTTCGACCAATAATCCCACATGCGGAAAGGATTTTTATATCCCGTTTGCGGATCACGTTTTTGTGAGTGAATAAAATCCGGAAACTTTAAAGGATCGCGCTCAAAAAACACCGGCGTATTATTTCCCACCAAATCCCAGTTGCCTTCTTCAGTATAAAACCTCAAAGCAAAGCCACGAGGATCACGTTCTGTGTCGGCCGACCCTTTTTCACCCGCAACAGTAGAAAAGCGCAAAAACACATCGGTCTTCTTACCCATTTTTGAAAACACAGAAGCCTTCGTGTAACGACTGATATCGTGAGTGACAGTGAAAGTTCCATAAGCTCCGGACCCTTTCGCATGCACCACGCGCTCAGGAATGCGCTCACGATTAAAGTGCGCCAGTTTTTCAATCAAATGATAATCCTGAATCAAAACCGGTCCACGAGGCCCCGCCGTCTGCGAGTGTTGATTTTCAGAAACCGGAATACCCGCTGAAGTAGTTAGTGTTTTAGTACTCATGTTGTAGTTCTCCTTTAAAAGGTGTCAAAATTCGAAACCAAGCTTTCAAACGACGAAACGTTTTAGATTTCCGCGATTGCGGAAAAGAGCGAGTCAGTAAGCGAACCATAGACTCCCGCCCAAAAGCCTCCGCATACATAAGAGCAGTTTGATTGTTATTATTCTTAGCAAGAGGATCAGCACCAGCAGCTAAAAGAAGACGAGCAATCTCATCATGACCTTTAAACGCAACACCCATCAAAATAGTGCTGCCACCCAAATCACGAGAATTCACATCAGCCCCATAACGAATCAACTGAGGAACAAGAAGAAGGTGCCCATTGTAGGCAGCCAGCATCAACAAAGAATGCCCTTTATGATTCTTAAGATTAGGATCTCCACCCTGAGCCAAATAAAAAATAACTCTCTCTACATTCCCATCCCGAACAAACCCAAAAACCTCAGGCTCAACCGAAACCGTCCGCAAATAATCAGCCCACTTCCTCATAAGACCTCCAAGTCACATAAGTAAGATCGGCGATTTAAGAACATAAATCGAATCGATAGTTTATATAAACGATATAGATTTAAACTATATGGCGGAAAGCTCTGCTGAAAGAGCCCAGGGCACCTCCCAAAAGCGCAAGCCAGAAAACCACGCAAAAGAAACACGAGATCCCGCAAACCCTGTGCACCATTTGTTCCTAATTTGTTTCTTACCGTGAAAAAGCCAATCAAGACTTCCGTCTCGTAGCCACGGACCAGAAACCAAAGTTAGACTAACAAATATGTCGTACACAAAGTTCGCAGTAGGTCTCCGTCGTTTCTTAAATCATCCGGGTCGGGTGGCGGGCGTTTGCATGATCGTCTTCTCCGTCTCTATCGTTCTCAACGGAAACGTCTTCCGTCTGTGGGGCTTGCATCGAGATATGGATCGCATTAACGCAGAGATTCAGCAGACTCGCGAAAACATTGCGTCTCTTTCGGGACAGCTTAAGCAGGCCAAAGATCCAGCCTTTATCGAACGTCAGGCTCGCGATAAATTAGATCTGGCCGGTGAACACGACCTTGTCTTTGTTTTCCCTGAACAATAGTCCATAACCCATCGCATAAAAGCGTGCTAGTTGGATATAATACAACTAGTATTCTGACTCTATTCGCCACTACTTTATGAAGTGAATTTAGGGGTTTATATGGTTGATAATCATTCATTGGACTGGAACAAAGAAGCTCTTCGCGCTCTACGCCTTCGCATGGGTTGGAGCAGATCAGATCTCGCTCGCAGACTTCATTGTTCTTCTGAAGAAGTCGACTCTTGGGAAGAAGGAATTTCCAATATCGAAGCCAATATCAAAAACGAACTGGAGCTGATTCTTCGCCAAGCGGAAGAGTGCTGTGATGAAGTGATGTACACTCCCGCGGCAGAAAATGAGTGTGCTAAGCAAGCTCTCGCACAAATTGATTTTTCACGCGTCAAACTAGACTTAGAGTAATCGACAACAAAGCTCTCCCAGTGTTAGGAATATGTTTTTGCACTGGGAGACAATATGAAAAAACTCTATCTCGTGGACGTCAGTGCCATGTTTTTCCGAGCGTATTACGCAATTCGCTCTTTGACGGCTCCATCGGGTTTACCTGTCAACGCCATCTACGGATTTTTATCGATGATGATCAAGCTTCTCAAAGAAGAGAAGCCTGAGTACCTAGTTTTTTGCTACGATCGTAAAGAGCCTTCATTCCGCAAAGATTTATACGACGGCTACAAAGCCCATCGCAATGAGATGCCGGAAGACTTGGCCAAACAAGTTCCTTACATCAAAAAAATCGCTGAACTTTTGGGAGTGCCTTCTTACGAAGTCGCGGGTTTTGAAGCCGACGACATCATTGGTTCACTGACGAAGTGGGGCCGCCATCACGACATGGAAGTTTTCATCGTGAGCGGTGATAAAGACTTCGGGCAGTTGATCAACAAGCACGTGTGGCTCTACGACACCATGAAAGACGTGCGCTACGACGCTCAAGGCGTTTTCGAAAAATGGGGCATCTATCCTGAGCAATTTATCGACTATCTTTCTATTGTAGGCGACGCCTCTGATAACGTGCCCGGAGTTAAAGGTATTGGTGAAAAGGGTGCGATCAAACTTCTCGAGCAATTTAAAACGCTCGAAAATATTTACGAGAATATCGACAAGGTTGAGAGCAAAAGCGTTCGTGAAAAACTGATCGCTTCTAAAGACAATGCCTTCTTGTCAAAAAAACTAGTCACGATTTCCACGGATGTTCCTGTTTCCGATGACTATAACAGCTACAGATTGACGCCGTTGCATACAGAAGAATTGCGCGCGCTTTTGCACGAGCTGAACTTTAAATCATTCGAAAAAAGTTTATTCGGAGCCACGACTCCAGACGTAGCCGCTCCTGTTAAAAAAACAGTGGATATGCCAGCTGTCGGAGTTCCAGAAGGAGAGATTCAGCCGACTCTGGTAATTGCAAAAGACGATAAAGAATTCCAAGAAAGAACAATCACAACGAAAGAACTCGCTGCTGTTTTAAAAGAAAATCAAGTGCTTTGGGGTTTCTCGGATACACGGGGTGTGTTTGTTGGAACTGAACAAGAACTTTTTGAAGTTTCCGATTTTGAATACCTTGGAAAACTCACAGACACATTCCACATTCGTTGGAGCGGATTTGACCTAAAAACTTTCTGGCATAAAATCGGCGCCAAAGATCCGATCGCGGGATGGGATTCTCAGCTTGCAGCTTACGTGCTGAAAGCCGGTGATGCCGCAGACTTTGGCAAGATGTATACGAAGTACATGTTAGAAACTTTGCCGGACCTAGCTCCGCCCTCGGCTCTTTACAATGCACATAGAAATTTCGCAGCGACATTGTCAGGACGACTGAAGTCTCTTCACGGAGAAAAAGTTTACCAAGAGTTAGAGCTTCCTTTGGAGCGCGTTCTTCTTTCTATGGAACGCTGGGGAATTCGTATTGACAAAGATCTTTTGGCGAAACAAAGCGCAGAGCTTGAAACTGAAATCGCTGCTCTTGAAAAACAAATCCACTCTGAAGCCGGAGAGGCTTTCAATGTTGGAAGTCCTAAGCAGTTGGGTGTTATTCTGTTTGAAAAACTGAAACTACCCGCAGGTAAGAAAACAAAAACGGGTTATTCGACGGGAGAAGAAGTTCTTACAGAACTTGACCATCCTATTGCAAAACTGGTTTTGAAATGGCGTGAACTTTCTAAGCTCAAGTCTACTTACGTTGATGCCTTACCTGAAATGATCAATCCTAAAGATGAGCGTGTGCATACAAGATTTAATCAGGCGCTCACGATGACGGGACGCCTTTCAAGTACAGATCCGAACCTACAGAATATTCCAATTCGTACGGCTCGCGGTCAGCAAGTTCGCCAGGCTTTTGTGGCGGCTCCAAGAATGAAATTATTGTCGGTGGACTATTCACAGATCGAGCTTCGTATCTTGGCACATATTTCAGAAGATCCAAATTTGATCAAAGCCTTCCAAGAAGATTTGGATATTCACTCTGCCACGGCTGCGGAAATCTATGGCCTGCCTTTGACAGAAGTCACTTCAGAGCTTCGTCGTTCTGCAAAGGCGGTGAACTTCGGTATTGCGTACGGACAAGGGGCTTTCGGTCTTGCGGAAAATTTGGGAATTTCCCGATCCGAAGCCAAAGATATTATTGATCGTTATTTCGCGCGCTTTAAAAACGTGCGTGACTACATCGAAAGCACAATCAAAACGGCTCACGAGCAAGGTTATGTAGAAACATTGTTTGGTCGTCGCCGTTACATCGAAGAACTTCAGTCTAAAAACATGATGCTGAAAAAATTCGGAGAGCGTGCTGCGATCAATGCGCCTATTCAGGGAACTGCGAGTGATCTGGTGAAAAAGGCCATGATCGAAGTTTACGAAAAAGTTCCAGTGCGTATGCTTTTACAAGTGCATGACGAATTGATTTTTGAAGGAACGGAAGAAGACTTGAATAAGCACACTCCAGAGCTTGTTTCCATAATGGAAAACGTCACTCAGTTGAAAGTGCCTTTGAAAGTAAATTACGCCATCGGAAACAACTGGGATGAGGCCCATTAATCGCGAAGTTCACAGTTTGTGAACTTTTGATTTATTCCTCATCGTAACGAAAATATTTGTTATAAAAAGGGCTTCGCAAGAGGCCCTTTTTCTTTATATTCATTCTGGCAACCGTCTTTTCAGGCACAGCCATTGCTATTTTCCCGTATGAACTTAAACCTTAGAAGGAAATAGTTATGAAATTTTTAAATAAAACTCTTTTAGGAATGGTCGCAGTAACGCTCGGCTTGGTTTCTTTTGCGAAGGCCGCTGAAATCGTCTGTGTAGGAACGGATGGTGTTGGTGAAAACTTTGCATTGCAACTGAAGTTGGAAAAAGGCATTCGCACGGCGAGTGGCGTTTTGAAAGCCAAAACAAACAAAGGCATTAAGGTTATTAGCAAGAAGGCAGGACTAGCGGACCTCTATGGCAAGGAACCTGACTGGGAGACATTGCGATTCGACCGCGATCTTTATGTTGAATCTGATGAAGTATTTATGAACCTCTCAAAAGTTGCCCGTCAAAAATACGAAGGTGAACTGTGTGGCCAGCATAACAACGCCACGATTGGCGGCGTGCAATTCACATCGAATGATTGCTTGAACATCAGTTGTCGATCAAAGGGATTAAGCTCGTTAAGACAATAAAAAAGGCGGCCTTGCGGTCGCCCTTTTTCTTATTCTGTTTCCCAACCGACAACTCTTCCGCCTTCAAAGTACACATAGCGTGTTTCTTTGCGGAAGCCTTGAGAGGTGGAAACCTGCCGCTGGTATTTCCAGCGCTCGTTTTTGTAAATCGGATTTCCCGAAACTTCGACTCCCATAGGCTCACCCCAAGAACGTCGAACGTAATCTTGTGGCATACCCACGGCGATATCCTGGGTTTCAATCAAATTTTTCATCTCTTCTTGGGGAGCTTGAGATCTCGACCAGATGTTATTGCGGTTGATCCATTGTTGGCGTCCCTCGATGGAAGGAATGGACAAAAAGCTGACTTTTTCAGAATCATTTTTAAGCCAAGGAAGGATCTTGGAATACTGTTCTCTTTCTTTTTTAGAACTGAGAGAGCGCTCCAACTGGCGAAGCTGTTGACGAGTTCTAATCTCTTCAAGGTCCTCAGAGTTTAAAGACGCCGGATCTTTTCCAAGTTCATAGGCTGTTTGACGTGTCTGACGGTCATAGCCGGTATTACGATCTTTTTGTTCCACATAAGGAATGCCTTCTTGGTATCCACTTCCGGCAGATCTTTGAAATTGCGCGCACCCTAATGTCGATAAAGCAACCAAAACAAACGGAAAAAAGGCTTTCATCAAACTCTCCCTAAGTATCCATCCTAGCCGATGGAGTCTCGTTTATAAATTGTTCTTGCGACGTATTTGGTTCTTTTCTTACAATCGTCTTGGGGAGATCAGCTTGGTAGACAACGAAAGTACGACCAAAGTAGAGGATGAAAAAAAGGACGGAGCGCCAGAGGCGGAATCTGAAGAGCTTCTCTCGCTTGAATCCTTGGACTCTATCATCGCCGATGCAGACCCGGAGTTTTCGCAAGCTTTGAATGAGATCGGCCCCGATGATCCCACGAATGTTGAAATCTACAATGAAGGCCTTGAATTAGAATACACCTTGGCCGACGAAGTGAAACTTTGGAAGACAACGCCTGGATATCGTCAGAAGCTTGTTAAGGTTTTTCCGTTTCTTCCTGCCATTTCCTTCAAAATAAAAATGAAGCGCACGGCGTTTCGTTTAAGCTGGGCGAAGTGGAAAGAACAAGCGATTTATAGAATTAAAAATGCCGGTCCATTATTGCTTGCATGGTTGAAAAATCAGCTTAAAAAAATAAAGACCGGATTGAATGCTGCGCTTGCAGTCTTTAAAGCTTTCTCGACAATTAAAAAAATCGCTTTTGTGGGATTGGTTGTGGTAACCGGGCTCGTCAGTTTTGTCTTATATAAAATGGCGACAAAAGGTCTGCTTCCTCCCGAAGAAGATCTTTTTATTTCTTCGATGGCCGATTGGTCTCAGCACAAAAATCAGTACGATCCGAAAACGGAAACAGAATCTTTTTACGAGTCCACGCGCACCTCGCAGAATATTCTCCTGATGAAAAAGATGACGGCGAACTTGCGCCGATCTGCAGAGTCGGGCCCGAATCCCATGGGAGCTTTTGAATTTTACGTGGAAGGCACGGCCTCTGAAGTCGTTGTCGAAATCAAAGACCGTGAACCTGAAATGGAAGATCTTTTCCTGCGGACGATCGAAGAGATGACCTTCGATCAGCTATCCACAGGGGAGGGGAAAAAACTTCTTTGTGATAAGTTGCGCAAAGAAGTGAATAAGGTTCTGACAAAAGGTTATGTCAGAAGAATTTTTATTAAGACGGCGATTATTAAGCCTTAGAAGCTGCTTCAGCATGCGCGCCCCAGCGCTTCGGCACTGCCCGCTACCGCGGCGTTAAACCTTAAATTGCGAAATGTCGATGTCGTAGTATTTCAAACGGTCGTGCAAGGTGCTCTTCGGCATTCCTAAATCTTGCGCTGTTCTTCTTTGATTTCCTCTGTTAGCAGTCAGTCTTTTAATAATCATCTGCTTTTCAATTTCTTTGATCACAGGAATGTCGTTCACGACTTTTTCATCGCTCTTAAGCAAAGTTTTATCGATCAATTTTTCCACGTGAGACTCTAAAATCTGTTCGCGCGGATAAAGAGCGGCCGCCCGGCTCACAAGATTTTTAAGTTCACGAATATTTCCCGGCCATGGATGTTTTTTAAGTCTTGCAATCGCACCGAATGAAAAACGCACTCTCATTTTGCGCGCAAAACCATACAGAAGTTCTTCGAAATCCTCCATACGATAAGTCAAAGCGGGAGGAGACACCGTGATGACATTCAAACGGAAGTAAAGGTCCGAACGGAAAGCACCTTCTTTGATTTTATCGCTTAAGTTTTGATGAGTGGCTGCGATGATTCGCACATCCGTTTTGATATTGCGATCAGCACCCACAGGACGAATTTCATTGTTTTCCAGAGCGCGCAGAAGTTTGGCCTGCAGGCTGTAGGAAAGATCCCCGATTTCGTCGAGGAACAATGTGCCGCCACGCGCGGCTTCGAAAGCTCCTTTACGGTCATTTATGGCTCCGGTGAAGCTTCCTTTAATATGACCGAAGAGTTCACTCTCAATCAGAGTTTCACTTAAAGCGCTGCAGTTCACACTGACAAACGGACCGCGCTCACGCTCACTGGTTTCATGAAGTTTTTGAGCGATGATATCTTTACCTGTTCCGGAAGGACCTAGAATTAAAACAGGGAATTCAGTTTTGGCGACGTTGGCCAGAGTTTGCAACTCTTCATTCCAGACGTCGTTACGGCTTTTCATAGGAAAGGCGCCGTCTTGCTTTTGTTGTTCAAGGAAAATCATTTCGTGATGGCCGATGCGGATGATGTCGCCATCTTGTAAGTAGGCTTCCATAATACGGGCGTCGTTAACATAGGTTCCACCGGCGGAACGCAGATCACGAATCAAATAAGCGCTCTCTTTTTTTTCAATGCGAGCGTGGCGATCGGAGACCTCGGTGGTGTCGAGCTGAAGCTGACATTGAGTGTCTTTTCCGAGGGTCATAAAGTCGGTAAGGGGAAGAGTTCTCGTGTTTTCATTTAAAATTTTAAGGTGGGGTTGCTGCATAAATGCCTCCTGTTATGGCAACTCCTCACTTCAAGAGCTTTGCCTCGCTTAAATCGAATTAAACGGGGTTTCGCGGGTTTCGACTCACCTTATTATTGGCTGAAGGACTAGCTTCTCAGAATTGAGAAAAGGGGTGAGCTCTGGTACCTTAAATCATGCCTAAGACGATTCAATTCATCAAAAGTGCCGTTCTGGCAAAAGATTATCCCGTAAGTAGAAAAGCTGAAGTTGCCATCGCCGGACGCTCCAACGCCGGAAAGTCATCTTTCATCAACGCTCTTGCGAAAAACAAAGTTGCCAAAGTGAGTTCGACGCCGGGGAAAACCCGTCTTTTGAATTTCTTTGATATGGAAGATTCTTATAACTTGGTTGACATGCCTGGTTACGGATTTGCTGCGCGTTCAGGCGACGAAATGAAAGAATGGCACATGATGATTGAGACTTATCTCATGACTCGTGAAAACCTGTGCGGACTTCTTTTGATCATGGATATTCGCCGTGCGTGGACTCAAGACGAAGAGCTTCTTAAGGAGTTTTCTGATCGTCGTGGATTTCCGATGGCCGTCGTGCTGACTAAGGCCGACAAACTTTCTCGCAGCCAAATGTTGCAAGCGGTGGCGAAAATCAAAAAAACATCGGGCTTAAGTGCCGTGTTTCCGGTTTCTTCTTTGAAAAAAGAAGGACAGAACGCGGTTGAAGACTACATGTATGAAAATTGGGTGAAAGATTTATGAAGATTGTCGGAGTGATTCCCGCTCGCTATGGTTCAACTCGTTTTCCTGGAAAACCGCTGGTGAATCTGAAAGGCCGTCCCCTGATTCAGTGGACGATCGAGGGTGCGAAGAAGTCCCGTCTTTTGAATGACCTTATTGTTGCGACTGACGATGAAAGAATCAAAGCAGCGGCGGAAGCCGTTGGCGCGAAAGTCGTCATGACTGCAAGTGAACTTCCTACGGGCAGTGATCGTATTCATGCCGCTATCAAAGATATTTCCTGTGATGTTGTTGTTAATATTCAAGGAGATGAACCTTTAGTGACGGGCGAGTTGATTGATCGCTTGGCGCAAGTCTTTGTGAATGAACCGACAATGGATATGGCGACGTTGGCTCATCCAATCAGTGAAGAAGAACTGCAATCTCCGAATGCTGTTAAAGTTGTGATGAATCACAAAGATGAAGCTTTGTATTTCAGTCGCTATGCGATTCCGTATTCTCGTAGCAAGGCTTCCGAGATGGGCACTTACGAGGGGTGCCTTAAGCATATCGGCATGTATGCTTATTCGAAAATTTTTTTAAAAGAGTTCTGTGAAGCGCCCCCGGCTCTCATTGAGAAAGCAGAGAGCTTGGAGCAACTCAGAGCTTTGTATTTAGGTGCAAAAATCAAAGTAATCAGAGTCAAGGAAGCAAGTCTCGGGGTGGATACTCCCGAAGATTTGGTACGACTCGAAAAACTCTTAAGTCAACAGGGGATGTAATGGCGAAGAGAAAGACAGCAACAAAGAAAACAACGAAGGTCTCGACAGCGAAGTCGACACGTAAAGCGTTGAAACAAAAATTTATCTTTGTCACGGGGGGCGTTGTATCCTCCATTGGAAAAGGTCTGACGGCGGCAAGTCTTGGAGCTTTGCTCGAAGCGCGCGGTCACCGTGTGACAATCATGAAGTTTGATCCTTATTTGAACGTCGATCCGGGAACGATGTCTCCGTTTCAGCACGGTGAAGTGTATGTGACGGAAGATGGCGCGGAGACGGATTTGGATTTGGGTCACTACGAAAGATTCACGTCAGCGATCATGAATCGCTCTAATTCTGTATCAACAGGTCAAATCTATGACACTGTTTTGGCACGTGAACGTCGCGGGGATTATTTGGGCGGAACGGTTCAAGTCATTCCTCATATCACTGAAGAAATCAAAGCTCGTATCTATGAAGCCGCTCAAGGCAGCGAAATCATTTTAGTTGAGATCGGTGGAACTGTCGGGGATATCGAGAGTCAGCCATTTCTCGAAGCCATTCGCCAGATGCGCTTGGATGTAGGACAAGAGAATTCGGTGTTGTTGCATGTGACGTATGTTCCGTACATTGCAGCTGCCGGGGAGTTAAAATCAAAACCAACCCAGCACTCGGTGAAAGAACTTCGTGAAATCGGTTTGCAGCCGGATTTCCTTGTTTGCCGCAGTGAAAAAGTCATTGATGAAAATTTGAAAGCAAAGATTGGTTTGTTCTGTTCAGTGAAGACAGAAAACGTCATCGCAGCCCAAGACAGTCGTTTTATTTATGAAGTGCCATTGGCATTGCATAGAGAAAAATTGGATGAATTGATCGTGGCGCGTCTTGGAATTGCTCCAGGTAAAAAACTGGATCTTAAAGGGTGGCAAAACCTGGTGAAGGTTTTGAGTAATCCGGCTCACACAGTGAAAATCGGTGTCGTGGGTAAATACGTGGACTTGAAAGAATCTTACAAGTCTTTGCATGAATCCTTGGTTCATGGCGGGATTGCCAACAATGCCCGTGTTGAAATCATCTATGTGGATTCTGAAAAGGTGACGGACAAAACAGTTCATCAGCTTTTAGGAAAAGTGGATGGCATTCTTGTGCCCGGTGGTTTTGGAACTCGCGGTGTGGAAGGAAAAATCACGGCGATTAAATATGCTCGTGAAAAAAGAGTTCCTTTCTTTGGAATCTGTTTTGGGATGCAATTGTCAGCCATTGAGTTTGCTCGCAACGTGTGTGGCATTAAAGATGCGACCAGCCGTGAATTCCATGCGGAAAACAAACGCAGTGGAAACTTTGTTATCGATTCGATGGTAGAGCAAAGAGGAATCGTCAACAAAGGTGGAACGATGCGCTTAGGGGCTTTCCCTTGTGCGTTGGCTTCAGGCACTCGCGCGCATCAGGTGTACAAGGCGTCTTCGATTATGGAACGTCATCGTCACCGTTTTGAATTTAATAATAAATATAAAGCACTGTTTGAAAAAAATGGCATGGTGGCTTCGGGAATCTGTAAAGAGCGTGATCTTGTTGAGATCGTCGAACTTCCAGATCACCCGTGGTTTATTGGTGTGCAATTCCATCCGGAATTTAAGTCTAAGCCGTTAGCTCCACATCCACTCTTCGTGCATTTTGTAAAAGCCGGATTGAAGAGAAAGTAGTCAGGAAGGATTTTTGGCAATGTCAAAAGTAGTTCAGCAAGGTCTTCGTGTTTTAGAAGTAGAAGCGCAAGCCATCATGGGATTGCGTGAACGCATTGGTGCGGAGTTTGAACAAGCTGTAAAGATGATTAAAGAGTGCCAGGGAAAACTTGTTCTTACCGGAATGGGTAAGTCCGGGCAAATCGCTCGAAAGCTTGCGAGTACTTTTTCTTCAACAGGAACTCCTGCTGTTTTCTTGCATCCTGCGGAGAGTTCGCACGGAGATTTAGGCCTTGTTGAAAGTGATGACGTTGTGATGGCGCTTTCTTATGGCGGGGAGTCTCCAGAGTTTTCTGGCATTTTAAGATTCGTGGCTCGCAAAGGAATTCCTTTGATTGCGATCACGGGGAAACCGGGTTCTTCGCTTGCAAAAGCGGCACAAGTCACTTTGAACGTGCATGTTTCTGAAGAAGCATGTCCTTTAGGTCTCGCACCTACGGCAAGCAGTACTGCGACTTTGGCGATGGGTGATGCTGTTGCGATGGCGGTGATGGCTGAAAAAGGATTTAGCTCTGAAGACTTTGCTGAGTTTCATCCGGGTGGCAGCCTCGGCTATCGTCTTTTGACTCGTGTGAAAGATGTGATGCACACGGGAGACGCTTTGCCGACGGTGGGTCTTGAAGCTCCGATTCGTCAGGTGTTCTCGATTATGACTCATAAAGATGTTCGGGGTGCTGCAGGTATCGTGGATAACAACGGTGATCTTGTCGGGGTTATTACCGATGGTCAGATTCGTCGTCGTCTTGAAAAAAGTGATGATCCTTTGACGGGTGTTGCGAAAGATTTAATGACAACAAATCCCCGCACGGTCGATGTGAATGAATTGGCGGAAAAAGCTTTGTTTGTGATGGAGCAATTCCAAATCAATATGCTTTTTGTGCTTGATAAGGAATCATCGCAGCCCAAGAAACCAGTGGGCATTTTGCACGTTCAAGATCTTTTGCGTGCTCGTGTTCGTTAAACCTGTTGTTAAGGGGCAAGACCTGTCATGTGTCTTGCCAAGATCTTTGTCTCTTTTATCTAGATAAATTTTGTTCCTATAAAATGTCGGAGAGGTGTCTATGAGAATCTCCGACGTCTCTATTCGCAATGCCGTCTTTGCCTGGATGCTTTTTGCAGGCTTTCTTGTGTTTGGATTCATCTCTTTTCTGCGATTGGGAGTCAGTCAATTACCTGATGTCGATTTTCCCGTTGTTAACGTGTCTCTTACTTTGCAGGGGGCGGCTCCCGAGATTATGGAAACCAGTGTGGTCGATCCGGTGGAAGATGCCTTGTCTTCCGTGGAAGGAGTGGAGCGCATCAGTTCTATCAGTAAAACGGGAGTGGCAAACATCACCATTGAGTTTGAACTGGATCGCAATATCGATTCCGCTTTGCAAGAGGTACAGACAAAGGTTGCTCAGGCACAAAGACTGTTGCCTCCGAACGTGGATCCTCCTGTGATCACGAAAACCAATCCCGATGATCAACCGATCATTTGGCTTGCGCTGACTTATGAGAAAAATGATCCGTATTTTTTAATGAGTTATGCCAAGGATTATTTGAAAGATCGTTTCACGATGGTGCCCGGAGTGGGTGACATAATACTTGGTGGTTATACGGATCCCGCCATGCGTGTCTGGGTGGACTCCAAAAAATTGAAGAACAGAAATATGGCCGTCGGGGACGTGATGGATTCCATCCGTTCACAACATGCCGAGATTCCCGGTGGATTTATTCAAAACAAGACGAATGCTTTTAATGTTCGCACCTTAGGGGAATTTACCGATGCGGAGGGTTTTGACGATATGATTGTCAATCGTCGCGCCGGAATGAATATTCAAGATCCGTTGAACATCGTGCGTTTGAAAGATGTTGGATATGCCGAAGAGTCCCTGTCCGAAGTTTATCGCATCTCTCGTTTCGACGGCGTTCAGGCATTGGGTTTAGGTATTAAAAAACAATTAGGTTCCAATGCCGTGGCTGTTGCCACTGCAGTTAAAGAAAAAATAAAAGACATTCAAAACGAACTGCCGCCGGGAATGAAAGTTCAGATTAACTTTGACTCCTCTCGTTTTATTGAACAGTCCATTCATGAAATGATTAAGCATCTGACCCTTGCCGTTTTGTTGACCTCTTTGGTCTGTTGGGTGTTTTTGGGAAGTTTCACGGCGACACTCAATGTGCTTTTGGCGATTCCAACATCCATCATGGGTGCTTTCATCGGAATTTATTTTTTTGGTTTTACATTAAACACGTTCACCTTATTGGGACTCACGTTGGCGATTGGTATTGTGGTCGACGATGCCATCATGGTTCTGGAAAATATTTTTCGTTACAATGAGCGGGGAATGGGGCCCATCGAGTCTGCCATTATTGGTGCGCGCGAAATCACGTTCGCGGCTCTTGCTGCCAGTATCGCCATCATCGCGATCTTTTTGCCAGTCGCCTTTATGAAGGGTGTGATTGGAAAATTCTTTTTACAATATGGAGTGACAATTTCTTTAGCTGTGGCGTTGTCATTGATGGAGTCTTTAACAATCACGCCGATGCGTTGTTCAAGTTTCGTTCATCCAGGTCATCGCACCACCAAAATGGGACAAATGTTTGAAAAGTTTATGGATGCCTGGCGGAATTTTTACAGCCGCACTTTGAGTTGGACTTTGAATCATCGCTGGGGTGTTTTGCTGGGATCTTTGGTATTTGTCTTGGCATCTTTTTACTCCTTGAGTTTCCTCAATAAAGAACTCACGCCGGTGCAAGATCAGGGGCTGTTTATTTTGCGTTTAATGCTTCCGGTAGGTTCTTCTTTAGCAAATACCAATAGCAAAGCTCACGAAGTAGAGAAATGGCTGCGCTCTCGGCCGGAGCTTGCGCATCTTTACGTTGCTGTTGGAGGACTTGGTGGTGCCGGAGGAAGCGATACTAATACGGGAGTGATGTTTGTGACTCTGAAAGATCAGGGGAAACGCGGAACGGACCCGCATACGGGAAAAGAGTTAACACAACAGGAATTTATGGGAGTGGCGCGAAAAGAGCTGAGCAAAATTTCCGGTCTTAAAGTTTTTATGATGGACCTTTCAAGTCGCGGATTCTCGACGGGGAAAGGTTATCCTATTGAGTTTGTCCTGCAGGGACCTGCCTGGGATAAGCTGGCGGATCTTAGTGAGAAGATGAAAACAGATATGAGAAATTCAGGTTTTATGGTGGACGTGGATTCTGATTACCTCGAGGGAATGCCAGAGATTCGGATCACGCCCAATCGCGATCAGGCGGCCACCCGTGGAGTGAGTGTTGAAGATATTGGAACGACCATACAAGCGATGATTGGTGGAGTGAAAAATGGTCAATACACAAAGAACGGACACCGTTATGACATTTACGTTCAGCTTAAAAAAGAACCCGATCCTCGTGTCGAATTCAAAGACATTCTTATTGCCAATGGCAGAAACAATTTGATTCCTCTTTCAAAAGTAAGTGATCTTGAAGAAAAACCAAGTCTTCAACAAATCACGCGCGTGAATCGTCAGCGCGCGATCACGATTTATTCGAACTTAGCTCCCGGTGCGTCCCAAGAGAAAGCGTTGCAGTTTGTGCAGGAAAAAGCGAAGGGTTTGCCGCCCACATACTTTGTCTCACAGTCAGGTGCCGCAAAAACTTTCCAAGAGTCTTTTAATAGTTTGATTTTCGCCTTGGCGCTCGGAATTTTAGTGGCCTATATGGTTCTTGCAAGTCAGTTTAACTCTTTTCTAGATCCTTTAACGGTTCTGATGGCATTGCCTTTTAGTTTTAGCGGTGCTTTTTTTGCGTTAGTTTCGATGAAACAATCTATCAATATGTATTCGATGATCGGGGTTCTTCTTTTAATGGGGATCGTAAAAAAGAATTCGATCTTACTGATTGATTTCACCAATGCCGTCAGAGATCGGGACTCCTCGAAAGGAGCCAACGAAGCATTGAAAGAGGCCTGTCCGGTTCGTCTTCGTCCGATTATTATGACTTCATTTGCAACGATGGCAGCCGCTATACCTTCCGCCTTAGCCTCAGGAGCGGGCTCCGAAACTTTTAAACCTATGGCGATCACTTTGATCGGCGGTGTTTTCGTTTCGACGTTTCTCACTTTGTATGTTGTACCTGCTACCTATTCACTAGTGGAAAGATTTAGAAGACGTGATGTGCGTAAGAAAGAAGTTACGCAGGCTTTTGCAATAGTCGGTGATAAAGCGGGAATCAGTTTTCAGCCGATGCCCGATTTTATTGAGGACCAAGACAAACCGACTCCTAAAGAGACGGCTGTTTCACAAGATAAGACATAAAAATGATCTCCCGGCGATCGTCCGCTTAAAGGGGACAGCTCTGTGGTACAGAAATATGAAAACTGATCCAGTTTAGGCATTTAAACCCCGAAAAGAATATTAAGACGCGACATCTGAACGTTTTATGAGGGGCTTGAAATGAAAATAATCCTGATGGGTTTGATATTTTGGGGATGTTGGGCTCACGCCAATCCGCTAAATTTAACTTATCAAGGACGTATCGTTAAAGCGGATGGAACTCCTTTAGAATATTCCAATGTCAGCTTTCTTTTTGAAATCGCCAATCCCAACGGAAGCTGCGTGATCTATCGCGAGCAAATCGATGGTATCAATATGGCGAATTCCAAAGGTGTTTTTGATGTTCCTATCGGTGTGGGGACTCGTTTATTTCCGACGACTCCTGTTTATAAAATTTCAAGCGCTTTTGATAATTCTGTAATTCACAACTGCTATGGCGGAGCAACTTACACAGCTCTTGAAGATGACACTCGTGTTTTACGAGTGCAGTTTCATGATGGAATAGGTTGGAAACTAATCAGTCCTTCGAATGTGATTCGCTCTGTGCCTTACGCTTTGTCAGCGTTTTCAGCGACAAAGCTCGGAAGTTTAGGTGTTGGTGATTTTCTTTTAAAAACAAATCTTCCGGGTGCGGCCTGTGGAGCAGGAAAAGTCCTTACATTTGATGGAACAAACTTGAGTTGTGTTGTTGATGCTGGAGGATCTGGTGTTATTAATGATGTTCTTGCTGGAACGGGAATTAGTGTTTCGGGAACAACAACGAAAACTGTTTCTGTAAACATTGGTTCCACTGCGGGAACTGTAGCTGCGGGTGATGATTCGCGTTTTGCAAATGCACGTGCGCCTATCGGAGCGGCAAGTGGAGACTTGGCTGGAGCTTATCCGAATCCCTCCGTGGCGAAACTTCAAGGGGTGGCTGTTTCTAATGTGGCTCCGATGAGTGGGCACTTTTTCAAGTTTGATGGTGCCCAATGGAGTAGTGCTGCTATTGGTATGAGTGATGTTACAAACTTGAATTCTTCTTTGAGTAACTATCACACGGTGGCTGCGTTTAATACTGCTGTTGGAAGTGCGAACTGTGGTGCTCACCAGACGCCGTATTGGAATTCTGTCTCTAGCTCATTTCAATGTCAGTCGATCAATGTTTCTGTCGCGGGTGATGTGAGTGGAACTATTGGTGCTGTTTCTGTAAATAAAATCAAAGGTGTCGATGTTGATACGACGGGATTAGCTACTGGCCAAGTTTTAAAGTACGACGGAACTAAGTGGGCTCCTGCTTCTGATAACAATGCTGGTGGTACTGTTACGAATATCGCGACAGGCACTGGTCTAACTGGAGGTCCGATCACTTCGACTGGAACTATTTCTTTAGCTAATACTGCTGTGACTGCGGGGCCCTATGGTTCAACAACTCAAGTTGGAACTTTCACGGTTGATGCTCAAGGACGTTTAACTGCCGCTTCCAATTCTGCAATTGCTTTTCCTGTGACTTCTGTCGCAACGAAGGGCGGTGCAGTAACTTTGGATTATGGTGATATCAATAATGCCGCTTCAAAATATTTAACTTACAAACCTAACAATGTTGCTTGTGCCGACGGCCAAGTCATTAAATGGATTGCTGCAAATTCTCGCTGGGAATGCGCGAATGATGTCGATACCAACGCTGGCGGTACTGTTACAAATGTCACGAGTGCTAATAGTTATTTATCGGTAGCGACAGGGAACTCAACTCCTGTTCTTACTGTGAATGTAGGAACAGTTGCCAACACTGTTGCTGCTGGTAATGACTCTCGCTTTACAGATGCTCGTACTCCAACAGGAGCTGCTGGTGGAGATTTAACTGGGACTTATCCAAATCCTACTTTAGCAACCACAGCAGTGACTGCGGGAAGCTATGGTTCAACTACGCAAGTTGGAACATTCACTGTAGATAGCAAGGGTCGTTTGACAGCCGCTTCAAATGCGGCGATTGCGTTCCCTGTTACTTCTGTTGCAACAAGAACTGGTGCGGTTGTTCTTGATTATGGTGATATCAACAATGGCGCTTCTAAATATCTGACTTACAAACCCAACAACGTCGCTTGTGCCGACGGCCAAGTCATTAAATGGATTGCTGCAAATTCTCGCTGGGAATGCGCAAACGACACTGACACAAACGCTGGCGGTACTGTTACGAATATCGCAACAGGTACTGGCTTAAGTGGTGGACCTATCACCTCAACAGGAACTATTTCTCTTGCAAACACAGCGGTCACTGCGGGTTCCTATACTCGCGCAAATATCACTGTTGATGCTCAAGGTCGCTTGTCGGCTGCAAGCAATGGTGCCGCAATTAATCTTGCAACGGAAGTGACTGGTACTTTACCAATCGCAAACGGTGGCACCGGACAAACAACAGCGATTGCTGCCTTCAACGGTCTCTCGCCAAGCACGACAAAAGGTGATTTGATCGCACACGATGGAACGAATGATATTCGTTTACCAGTCGGAACAAATGGACAAATTTTATCCGCGAACTCAGCGCAAGCATCGGGTCTTCAATGGATCACTCCAACAAATGGAACTGTGACTAATGTTACCGGAGCAGCTCCAATTGTTGTGGCGACAGGCTCAACAACTCCCGCAATTTCAATCAACGATGCAACCACTTCAACAAAAGGTGCCGTGCAAGTAGGTGCGGGTATCGCTGTAACATCAGGAACTATCAGTGCCGACCCTGCGAACTTTCCTTCAGCGGTTCCCGTATCTAAAGGTGGTACGGGAGCAACCTCTTTGACGGCCAATAGAATAATTGCCTCGAATGGGACAGGATCGGCTTTTACGACATTTAATTGTGCCGTTGGGCAAATGGTTTCATTCGATGCTACAGGCATGATGATATGTTCATCTTTTTCATCTGGATCAGTATTTCTAAACAATGGAAATTCATTTGCTGGAAATGCAGTGATTGGAACCAACGATAATTTCTCTTTCGAGATAGAAACAAATGGTTCCACAAAGATGACGGTTCTTCCGAATGGGAACGTCGGTATTGGAACGGCATCGCCCAGCGAAAAATTGACGGTGAATGGAATGATTGAATCCACCTCCGGAGGAATTAAATTTCCAGATGGAAGTATTCAGACGAAGGCGACAGTCGCGGGCAACTTGGATATTCGTAGGGGATCTGCAGCACTTTTAACAGGTCTTAATTTAAACGGCAGTACGCCGACATACGACGTAGCTATTCCTGCGACTTTGCCGGAAGATACGCGGGCGATCATTATGATTGTTCAGTACAATCATGGATCTTCGACGACGGGCACTCATGGATACATCACATTTAATGCTTATCAAACGGGAACCACTGCTGGCGAACCTGACTATAAGACCGCTTATACTAAGCAAAGTTTTAATGACTACGCTAATACTCATCAAGTCGAAATGTTAGTACCGTGGCGTCCTGCTTTGGCTGATAGGCTCACAGTACAAGTGACGTACTCATATAATACCGATCCGCTGAATGTTTATAATATTTCCTATGGTGGTTATATTTCCGCAAGCGGTGGAGCGACACCGATAGGATCTTGGAATGAAGCCTCAGGAAATGCTTATCGATCCATTGGAAATGTCGGAATCGGAACGACGTCTCCTGCAGCAAAGTTAGATGTGCAAGGAGAAGTTAAATTCGGCAACACGGCATCGGCCTGCAGCGGAACGACAGAGGGGCAACAACGCTATAACTCAACGACAAAACAAATGGAATTTTGTAACGGCACTGCGTGGAAGTCATTCCGGCCTCATGTCACAAGATGTAGCTATTCAACGGGAAACTCGACGACGAGTGGAACCTATTACAGCAGGACTTGGATTGCAGGAGATTGTTCAAATGGACTTCCATCGGCAAGCCTTACATATGATGCAATTGCAAACAGTCTTTCAAGTAATGGCTCTGTCACAAATGCTTCTTGCTATACGAATTATGGAAATGTTTATGCAAATGTGTCGGGCGTTAACTTTGTCGTTGAATGTCTTTACATTGAAAAACAATAGGCCCTGAGCGAATGGAGCTTGTAATGAAAACACTTTTGATAAGTTTGATATTTGGGGGATGCTGGGCTCACGCCAATCCTCTTAATTTAACTTATCAGGGACGTATCGTTAAATCCGACGGAACGCCATTAGAATATAACAACGTTAGCTTTCTTTTTGAAATCGCCAATCCCAATGGCAGCTGTGTGATTTATCGTGAGCAAGTCGATGGAGTGAATATGGCCAGTTCCAAGGGTGTATTTGATGCTCCTATTGGTTTAGGAACAAGATTGTTTCCAACAGGTCCTGTTTTTAAATTTTCTACTTCGTTTGATAATTCAATTTCTCATAGTTGTTATGGTGGCTCTACTTACACTCCCTTGGAAGATGATAATCGTGTTTTGAAGGTGCAGTTTCACGACGGCGCAGGCTGGAAGCAAATCAATCCTTCAAATATCATTCGCTCGGTGCCTTATGCTTTATCTGCGTTGTCTGCTACGAAATTAGGAAGTTTAGGTGTCGGTGATTTTCTTTTAAAATCAAATCTTCCTGCTGCAGCTTGTGATCCGGGAAAAGTGATTACTTTTGACGGAGCAAATTTTAAATGCGTAGTTGATGCCGGTGGCTCGGGTGTTGTGAGTGATGTTCTTGCGGGGACGGGAATTAATATCACAGGAGCTTCGACGAAAACAGTTTCTATCGCTACTAATGGAGTTACTACCACAGAACTTGCTTCAAATGCTGTGACTACCGGGAAAATTTCTGACGGCAATGTGACAGGTGCAAAATTGGAGACTCTTGCAGGTCTTACAGCGGGTTCTTATGGTTCCGCGACAGTTGTTCCGTCCATCACTGTTGATACAAAGGGGCGTGTCACCGCGATTGCTACCAATGCTATCACAGGTCTTCTGCCTGCCGCGAGTGGCGTCGCAGGAAAATATCTTCAATCTGACGGCTCGTCTTGGTCGGCGCAAAATATAAAGTTTAATGATATCAAAAACAGTGTCGGGGCCAGTGCATTTAATACCAGTGCTTGTGCTGACAACCAAACTGTCAAATGGTCTGCGCTCACTGACATGTTTGAATGTCAAAATATTGGATCGTTAGATGCGTCTGCAATTTCCTCAGGAACAATCTCTGCGGCTCGTCTTCCTCCCAGCGCTTCGATATGGCAAGATGGCGGTGCTGGTGCAATCTATTATAACAGTGGCAAAGTAGGAATTGGAACGGCAAGTCCCGCTTATTCCCTCGACGTGAACCGCGACGGCGGCACCTACAGCGACATGGTCCGCATCCAGAACCGCAACAGCGCAGGAGGAAGTACGATCCTCTATGCTGACAACGCGGGCACGACCCAGGCGTTCACGGGCTACGGAAACGCCGGCCTGGGCGGACCCTTCGCAAACACATTTTTCTTCGCGACCAATGCCAAACCTCTCACCTTTTTCACCGATGAGACCGGTGTCGGAGATGGCATCGTCCGCATGACAATCAAACCCTCCACCGGCAATGTCGGAATTGGCACTAACAATCCTCAAGCCAAGTTAGATGTCAACGGCGTGATCCGTGCGACAGATATTTGTGATGAGACGGGTGCAAACTGTAAGGACATCTCGGCGGGCTGGAGTTCTGGCGGTTCCGTGACGTCAATTGCGACCGGCACAGGATTAACAGGCGGGATTATTACAACATCTGGAACGATTTCGATTGCAGCCGGAGGAGTGAGCGCAACTGAGTTGGCGACAAATGCGGTGACGACAGGAAAGCTCGCGGACGGCAACGTCACTGGCGCGAAGCTTGAGACTCTTGCGGGTTTAACTGCAGGTACTTACGGAACTGCAACAGCAATTCCTTCCGTGACTGTCGATACGAAAGGTCGTGTGACGGCGGTCACTACTAATAACATCACGGGTTTGTTACCAACTGCGGCGGGAGTCGGCGGCAAGTTTTTGAAATCAGATGGAACTAGTTGGGCTGGTGATTTTGTTAAATTCAGTGATGTGAAAAATTCTGTTGGCACTTCTGCATTTAATCTTGCAGGTTGCTCTGCCAGTCAGACCGTGGCATGGTCTTCGCTGACGGACATGTTCACTTGTCAAAGCATTGGATCTCTTGATGCGGCAGTCATTATCACAGGGACGATCGCTTCGGCGCGACTGCCTGCGGGTGCATCGATGTGGCAAGATGGTGGCACTGGAAAAATTTATTATAATTTAGGCGGTGTTGGAGTCGGCACAGCGAACCCTCAAGGGCTGCTTGACGTCGCAGGTTCAAATCAATTTTATTTGGGAACAAATGGTGCTGCTTATCGAATGCTTGCCAGTGATGGGACGACTCTTTATTTAAGACCTCCTGTTGACGGGAATAACGTTGAAATTCGAGACGGAAATACGGCCAATGCACTTCAGTTTGTTGTGGGAAATTCGGCCCGAATTTCTGTTTCTACCCCCGTGGCTGGATTGGGAGATCTTGAATTTATCACGGATCCTGCAAGTGGAGACGATGGAGATTTTATTTTCAAAGGTGGCGCATCGAGCACAGAATCTGTTCGTATTAAAGGCAGTGGGAAAGTGGGAATCGGTACAACAAATCCGACGTGGATGTTAACGAATTCGTCTGCGGCTAATTTTACGGATCAATCTCCGTTAGGACTTGCTGGTGCTAGTTCATTTGTCTGGGAGCATCCATCCACTAACACGACGCTGGGTTACACTTCTGCGATTGTGAATAGCTATTCGGCAGCCAATGCATCAGGGTTGTTAATTAAAACAGCAGATACAAATTCGTCAACGCGGATTTTAACGGCAAATAGTGGAGGAATAGATCGATTGGTCATTCGCGGAGATGGAAGTGTTGGTATTGGTACTGCATCTCCTGCGGGACCGCTTGAGGTGGTTGGAGGATCGGCTTTCTTCACTCGCTCTCAGAATGATCAGTGGGGAAGTAATCTCGTAGTTCGAAAGGACAGAGCCGGAGCTGCCGTTCAGAACGCCGATGAAATTGGTTATGTTAATTTTGCTGCTTATGACGGCACGGCCTATAGAACGGCGGCTTCGGTGGCGGCACAAGTTGATGGGGCTCCTGGTGCTAACGATATGCCGACACGTCTTGTTTTTGCGACGACTCCTGACGGTAGTGGTGCAACCGTTGAGCGCATGCGGATTACGAATGGCGGAAACGTTGGTATTGGTACAGCAAGTCCGGGCCAGAAGCTGACGGTCGCTGGAGCGATCGAATCAACAACAGGAGGCGTGAAGTATCCCGATGGAAACACGCAAACATCTGCGTTTCAAAAGACGATGACGATTCGGCAGAATTCGCCGGGAAACTTCAGTTTAGCGGATGGTGCGTCTGTTGGATATACGGCAAGTTGCAATGCTGGTGAAATTGCAACCGGTGGAGGTTGTGCAGATAGTGGGCATAAAATGTTCTACCAAATGATTCCGTCGCCAACAGGATATTCTTGCTATTGGTACAATACCTCTGGTGCAACGGTCACAATCACTGGGGCGGCGGTCTATGTGAATTGCCTCAAGTAAATTTACGCAAATGGAGATGCCGGTTACTGAGTTTTCTCCAACTCCCGGGCAAGATTATAAAGTGAGTGGTCCCAAAACAAAGTGTGAGTGGGAGCTTCCTCAGCATATTTTTTCTGTATTTCGATGATTTTACTGCGCGTTTCGGTGAAGAGTGCTACCACTTCTTTAACACCTTCTTTTGGCATGTTCATGACTTGTCTGTGTTCCGCATAGTTGTGCACTTTGGAGTGATAATCCGGAGTTTTTAATATGTTCGGGAGTATTCCATAAAAAGGAACTTTAGTTCTTACAGTTAGGCCACGGGCTAAAGGAGCTTCTCTAAAGTCGTCCAGTTTAATTTTTACATCTTTTAAATATTTGTGCAGTTCCAGGGCTTTTTGAATATGTCTATCTAGCTCCTCATCACTTAACCCGCTGACAAACAAGCGAGAATTCACCCAGGACGCCGTCGGCGAGAAGTGGGGCCAATCACACAGATGTAGAATGACGTAAAAATAAAGAGGATTTAGGTCCTCGTCTAAATCAAATGTCTTTGTTGGTATTGCGGTGTCTTTTTTTTCCTGGAACTTTAGTTCGGCTGTAATGGCATCAAGATTCTTTCGACAAATTTCGAAACTCCGTGTGTCCTGAACTAAAAGTGAGATCAATTTAAAAAGTAAATAAAATTCTTCCGTGATATTGAGTTCCAGCGTTTTTGAAACTCGTCCCAGATTTTCGAGTCCTAGATGACGGTCTTTGCGAAAAAGATTTTTGTAATAGCTTTGGGCCACGTTCGTTTTTCGGGCGGCAATGGCATAAGAAAAATTTTTCTTAACGGCTTTTAGATAACGAAAGCGCGCGGCCAAAAAATCCCTGTAATCAGAGTAATTCAAGATGCTCGGAGTTTCAGTCGAATTTACCAGCATGAACCTTATCCCCCCCTAAAACGCCAGCTTAGAAGAACTTTATTGTCCGCTACAAGCGATCAAAATAACGTGCATCTTGCGCTCTTGATTAATAAGCAAACAATTCTATGTACTTATAAAAAAATTGAAAGTGAACCCGTAGGTTTACTTTTTTTTCAAGATGCTCTATATACGACGACTATGGGAAAACAGCCACAAGACTATCGTGATCTTCTCAAAGCGCACATTCTTCAAAAAAAAGAAAAGAATGCTCGGTACACGCAATCCTATTTCGCCCAAAAGATGGATGTCTCCAAGAGTTATTTGGCGGCAGTACTGGCGTGCAAGAAACATCTTTCTGCTGACAAACTGGATATCCTTTGCAGGGCTCTTCAGATGAAACCAGATGATTGCATGTCTCTTTTAATTTCCTATGCATCTCAGGTTCAATCACAAAAATATCTTATGAAAACTGTTGCGGCCCTTCACTATGAATATCGTCTGTATTCCGCCACTCGAGACCTCAGAAACATGTCACGAGCGGAAAAAGCTCTTCTAACGGATGAAGTGCGCAGCACTCTTTTTTCTTTGATGTCGAGCATTCCCAATGGCAACGTGCAAAAAGCTCATGCGACTTTGCGTAATAAAAAAATCTCTCTTGCTGAAGTGAAGAGTGCTTTAGCCTGGCTTGAAGACAATGATTTTCTGAAATTGGAAACTCACCGAGGAGGCAAAAAATACAAAGCCATTCAATCCTATCTTCGTGGAAGTTCACAGCCCGGTCCACAAAAGTATATTCCATGGCTTGAAAATGCGATTGAGGTTTTAGAAAATCCGGAACAATATAGCCCCCTGCGCGTTCAGTCCTCTACCTTCTCTTTTGACGATAAAACCTTGCTGCAGTTGCAGGATGAGTACACAAAATTTCTTCAACGTACGAAGGAACTCAGTGATCAATCCAGCAATGAAGGAAAGGTCATTGTACTTTATCTTCAAAATTTGTTTTACACGCTCGCCGCCATCGACAATTCCATCGAGGACTCCAAGTAGCGATACAAAATGAACATTTGTCACTCTTGGCAGCTCAAAGGGCGCTTCATGTTTAAATTCGGTGAAAAGACGGTGCGGCGACGAAGAATGTCTAGTTTCGTTTCGCCAATAGTATTTTGCTGAGTGCGATTGATAAAGCTTTGAGTGGCTTTTAAATACAGTTCGAGCAGGACCGTATTCACACAGTCCGCCGTGGTTCCCGTCATTGCGAATTGAAAGCTTGCGGGTTCCACGCGAACATTTCTTCTTGTTCCCATGTAGCCAACAACAAAACGATCGATTTCAAAGTCGGCGTTAGAGTTTGTAAGCAAGACAGTGACTTCTCGGGTCGCTTGATTGATTTTAATCAGACTGCGATCCGTTTTTCTAAGACAGACAAAGTAAGTGCGTGAATTATAAACCTCGCTGCCAGTAACAAAAACAGAAGCTTTTTTATTCGTATTTTCGTTGGCGGCCCCTTTGGGATTGTTTAAGAAGACGCTTATATAATTAAAGAACACGGGATTTCCGAAGCTATCGACCTTCGGTAAATCATCGTAAGGATCCGTCGGTGAATTCAAATGCATAACATGTCTGCTGACCTCATAACGGCGAATGTAACGACGGTCGGCATCGACAATCACAATTTCTTTGGGTGCTTTACTTTGCGTGAACAAAGAAGTCGCGAGATTCTCCGTGCTGATGCGCAACTCATCTTTAGGAAGATTTTTTCCAGAACTATCGACCTCGGACCATGCTCTTAAGGCGCGTTCGGAAGGAGTTTTACGATCAAGGCTTGTGTAGCGAAGGACCGGAGCTCCGGTCGTGTTTAAGCATTCAGCAGGTTCTGACCCGGCATCAATAGATGTGATTCCAATGTAATCGCGCGAACTTTCTTCTTTAGGATCAATGCGAACCACATTGCGAAGATCGCCTTCGATATCTTTTAAGGCCGAAGACATTTCAAATTGGCCAGAGCTCCAGACTTCCAAATTTTTATGCTCTGAAAAGAACTGATGCAAAAGGTACGTCGCCGTGCTGATGACCAGAGCGGAAAGTCCAATTGCTAAGAGTAGTTCGACGACGGTGAAACCTTTTCTCATGTTTATCTCTTAAAAATAGTCATTTGACTGTGTAGAAGACTTTGTCCGGCGCCTTTGTTCTGAGCGCGCACATGTAAAACGACTTTGCGTAAATAATCCGAATAAACCGGAAGCTTTAATGAACTGGTGCTAAACGTGGCATCAGCTGAACCCGCGTTCGTTGTTTGCCAAATTATTTGGATTTCATTTTCCTGCGGATTCGCGATGCCGCACATTTCGGAATTTCCACTCACCAAAGTTTCAGAGACGAAGTTCCCCTGGAAATTATAAGTGCGATAAAGACATCTTCCCAAAGGAGGAAGGTCTGCGTATTGAAGACCTTTTAATTCAATCACATTGTTAGTCAGAATTTCCTTTAAAAGAGTGGAGTGATCGATCTGAGACTTGTGTGTTCTGTTTGATAAAGTGAGAAATAAAAAGACGCTCACACTCACCATTGAAATTGCAACGGCAGCCATGACCTCGACGAGAGTCATTCCTTTTGTGTTATGGATCTTGAGTTGGAACTTCTTCATAAGGAATCCTAATTCGACTGCGCTTCAAGAATGGGTTGTTCAACACCGACAATAGAGCCGACGTCTCGATAGTTTAAAGCCGGAGAGCTTTGAATAAAGATATAGCGACCATTGTTGACTGACGGTGTGGCGGCGCGAATATCAAATAAATCCGTGGGCGAAGATGGAACTCGGTAAGCCATATTGCTAGGCATGCAAGACGTGCCCTGTGGCACTCCTTGATAGTAGCTAGGAGAATCCCATGTGTAAGTTTTGTGAGAAAGATCGAAAGCATTGTAATCCGTATAACGACTTTCAGAACCTAGGTGAGAAGGGGAGCTAATATCCCTTTTCCCTGGCGGAGTTGCAGAATCAAAACTGAGATGAATACGAATGCCCGTGAAATAAACTTCCGATTCTTCGCGACTGCTTGTAAGTCCGCGCTGTTTCCAGAAAACTTCGGGATAATATATTCTCGGAAAATCATTGTTATTCCCGCCATAATAATTGGAGCCTTTAGGAGGAATGGGAGAGTTCGCCATGCTATGATAAGGAGGAATTTTCGCCGTTATCACAAAAGGCTGACTTGTGGAGCTGGGCTCTAAGGTGTATCCGCCGGTATTGATCATGCAAAGATTAGAGGGAAGTTGATCTGCAGAGGAGTCGGGACCACTCCAAAGCCCTCGAAGATAAAAAGGTTTTGTGGCACTCACGTTGGAACCCGTGATGATACCTATGTTGTTCAAAATAAACTTTCGATAACCGTATTTGAACCCGTCATCTTCATATCGCGTGTCTGTCAGGTTGTGATTGATGGGATGAATTTTTCCCGAAGAGGACGGCCACATTTGATGCAGACGCGACGGCGTTAAAGGTTGATACTGTGGACTTAATAAATGAATTTGTTCCGGAGAAAGAATCACCAAAGGCAAAGAGGCTTTTTGCGCCGCCGGTACAGGCGTACTAATATCTTGATTAAAGGCCACCTCACGCAGTCTTTGCGGATCGCTATTTAAAGGAGACGTTAAATCTTGCTGAAACCCGCGAAGGGCTAAGGTGTCTTCGCTCACGATCCAAAGAGAAAGATTTTTTCGGGGAATATTATTCGGCAGTGCCGACATCATCAAACCGCGGGCATCCGTTTGGGCAATTTCCGAAGGAACTTTAAGATAAACGATTCTTCTTAGAAGACGATCCTTTTTCGAAGGATCCGAAAGATCCGCCACGTTAAAATTACTAAGACCAATGGAATCCAAGTTAATGCGGGAAGTGGAAGAGCAAGCAAGACCTGCACCTTGAGATGCATATTTAGTAACAAATCGTTGATCCCAGATGTCGCAGTCCGAATAGGTATTTGTCGGATTGGAAATGACAATGCCACACTGTTTGGCGTCTTCTTCAAGGGCCTCAAGATTATCCCAACTCATTTTTGGTGCGGGAATTTCTTCAGCATCTTTCGTAAAAAGAACTCCTTCGAGGCCCGCATTGCGTCTCCAGTTTGCAAATCCATTCGGAAAGTCTTCAGAATTTGAACAGTGTTTTTGGTTCGCTCCATCTTTCGCAAAGCACGTGTAGTCGGCACGCACGCCGTAATTGTTTAGTCCCGCATAAGCATAATTAAAAATAGAATATCTGTCGGGGTTGTTAAAATACCCGCCAGAGTCTGTAGCCGACCACGCTTCCAGAGGCGGATTTCCACTAAAAAGAGCAATGGGATAAATTTCTTTACTCACCGAGGCTTGGGTTTGCGGAACCGGGCTTCCGGTTTTTACCTGGCTTTCTAAGTCCGTGGCCTTTTGCAAATCTTTGGTGATGATAGCGTAGCCCGGTCCAAATTGCGGATGATATTTCGGTTTAGTTCCCCACGGATAAGCGTAAGGCGCTAACAACGCGGTGAGATTGCCTTGGCCCGGATTCGGTTCAGGAACAGCATGCAGACGGTACTCAATGCCTCCGGCAAGCTGGACACGATCGCCTTGAATGATGGTTCCAAACTCAGCCGGCCATCCAGCGGGACTTCCGTTCCAGTCTAGCTCGGGGTTCGGGCGATGAATATTTCCTCCTAATTGGAGCAAGCCTTTAACATAGATACGACGATCACGAGCAATCAAAGCAGAAGGAGAGGTCGCACCATAAAGACGTTCGAGACTGACGTTTTGGTTATTGCCGGAGAAAAGCAAATAGTCGGAGACATCGAGAACTTTGATACGTTTTTTAAAAACAGCTTTAAGACCGGCATACTCACCGCGTGCAAGAAGCTCATAGTTTTTTGTGGAGTAGTTGTAAGTAGCGGTGACTTTCCAAGTAAGACCGTTGGGAAAACTTCCTTCGGTTTCAAAATTTTCTGCTTTCAGGCATTGGTTGTCGGGTGGCGGATCCCATAAGCGACGAGCGAGAGCCGCTTCCATCACGGCAAAAGAGGAAATGGTCGCTTCATTCAAAAGGACTTGGTCGAAATCACGAGTTTTAAAAGTATAATCGCGCTTGAAGATATCAGCCGACGTCAGAATAAAAATAGAACCAATAATACTGAGAACGGAAACCAACAGAATTGTTGTCTGTCCCTTTTTTCCGATGATACCAAAGATGCCCATAGCTTAGATTAACATGAGCATGTTTGGTTCAGAAACTAATCTGCAAAAAACCGACTTGGAATGAGAATTCTAGACTTGAATTCGGATTTCTTTCGTTCCCAAAAATTATCGAACACTTATGGATCAGTCAGCTTTCCTCTTAGATTCACGTACTCTTCCATCGCATTCACGATGTGATAAAGTGAGCTGGCCTTAGCGGTGTTCCCGTTGAATTCATCTTTTTCCGAAAGCATGTCGTACCAAAGACCTTTCTTTGGTGTTCCAAAGAACTTGAAAAGAGTTTCAAGGGCCTCATCAGCGGCTTTCGCATATTGAGGTTGTTCTTCTTTGGAGACTTCTGTTCCCAAACGAACTGCCGCTTTGATGCGCTCACATTGTGGCCAGAAGCGGGAAGATTGAGTTTTCGGAGTGTAGTCACTCCACATTTCATCAAAAGCGATTTTTCTTGTCGGCGATGTTCCGTGTTTTTCAGCAAGTGAAAACAACTGATGGCGTATGGATTTTAAATTCTGACCTGTGAGTCCTTCGTAAAGGAACATCAACCAAGCCCACTCATACTGATGGCCTGGCTCATAAATGAATTTTCCGTTTTCGCGCAGATGATTCCAGTTTTCATCGAAGTATTCGCCTAAAACACCAGAACTTTTATCGATAAACTTGGTTGTCGCTAAAGTCACAAGTTCATGACCTAAATCTTTCCAGTCTTGATCATTGCGATCCACCGTCATCCACGCAATCGCGGATTCAAAAAGATGCATGTGTGGATTTGACTTGTAAGAGACGCCATTTTTTTCATCAATCTCTGTGTAACCGCCACCAGCGACTTTGCGATCTTTTTGCAAATAATGAAACAAAGCCTTTGCGCGGTCTTTGATCTCTTTATTGGGTTCAATCGCATAAGCTTGTGCCAATCCAAAAAGTGCAAACGCTTGCGTGTACAAATCAGGGTTTTTACTTTTAGGAGTTCCATCCGGATTGACAGAGTAAATAAAAGCGCCGGAAGGGCTTGAGAATTTTTCGATCATGTAGCGTGTTCCCTGACGAACAGCTGCGGCGGCGACTTCCTTAGAAACACATTCAAGGTTTGCGCCAGTAAGAAAAGAATAAATCTGACGAGCTTGCACCATCGCACGGCGAGGCACATCCATGGGTTCGCCTTCAAAAGTGAGACTTTCAACAAAGCCACCTTGTTTTGTATCAATGCCTTTAGAAGACCAAAGAGGATACACGTCTTCAGTAAGCCACTTTTTAGATTTTTCGATAAACTGATTTGATTTTGCAGACATAAAAAACTCGCGCCAAAGTATGTTTGAGACTCTATCTCATCATTGGCGCGAGTTGATGTCCACCTTATTTCAATTGAACTTGGGCGGAACGGATTTGGTTAATATAATTCACGATTTCTGTTTCTGTGGCCTGGCGCGCTGGATTTGCGGATTTAGTGCTTTTTGCAACTTGACCATTTTTAACGATCTTCATAATGGTTTCATCCACAACGATATCGTGACCAGCGCGAGTTAAAATGGCGCGGGTATCCAGGACCGCTTTCACGTAGCGTTTCATCTCGGAAACTTCAACGTCATTGTATTTAGAGAAATCCAATGTCCATTTCATTCCCAAAAGACCTAACTTGATTTTGTTTTTCCAGTCTTTATCCACATTGCTAGCCTTAGCTACAAGCATTGTCAGAATAAAGTTGTGGCGAGCTTGTAAGATTTGAATCAACTTTTGTTCAAAGCCTAAAAGGTCATAAGAAGAGTGCGACAACTGTTCGACAGTGAGTTTTCCCTGGTCCAAAAGAGTTTTCTCTTTCAAAGCTCTTTCAATCAAAGAAAGCATCGACATTTGCGGAATTGTTGTTTTATCCAGACGATTTTTTTGTTTGTCATTCACTTCATGCAGTGTTGTAACCAACGCTAAGAAGTTTTTCTCTTTATTGTCATCTGTTGTCGGAGAAATAAAATCTTCATTCGGTGCGTATTCGTGAATTTCACGGATGAATTCACGGGCCGCAGAAGAAGCAAGCTCTTCACGGCGGGCGTCGTTATCAAGACCTTGCATGGACCATAATTGGAATTCAAAAGCCCAGTAGTATTTTACACCCAAGGCTAATTTCTTCGGCATCTCTTTGGCTTCTGTCATTTGCTCTAGGAATTCTTTACGAAGGATGGCGGCATTTCCCTGTCTAAGAGCATCGTAAAGTTCTGCTGTCTTAGAATCCAAGGCTTCGGATTTTTTATCCAAATCGCTGGTTTTCTCTTCCATGCGTTTGGTTGTTTCACTCATATCCTTGGTCGTATCGCTCATTTCGACGGTGGCTTTGTGCATATCATCGAGGTTCTTTTTCACCTCGCACGCCGACACCAAGCTGCCCACGCAGGCCAAGACCATTAGGGATTTCAGACGTGAGTCCCAAACCATAGAATCCTCCAAATAAGATGTTGAAGGGGACTAAGCAGGAAGGGTGCCATGGCGAGTAGAGCATTAAGTCTAATTGATTGAGTCAGGCTCACGTCTGCAATGTTTGTAATGTCTGACTATTTGACAGTGGCGCAAAATTTTCAGAGGACTTTGCTCAGAAAATTGCGAGTCCGCTCATTCTGCGCGTGAGAGAAGATTGTCTCTGGCGTTCCTTCTTCCATAATCTGACCCGCATCCATGAAGAACACACGGTCACTGACCTGACGGGCAAAACCCATTTCGTGCGTCACGATGACCATGGTTTTTCCACCGTGAGCGAGAGACTTGATAACATCCAAAACTTCGCCGACCATTTCTGGGTCCAGCGCTGATGTCGGTTCATCAAATAAAAGAACCTGCGGCTCCATAGCTAGCGCTCTCGCAATGGCAATGCGCTGTTGTTGTCCGCCGGAGAGTTCATTGGGGTAAGAGTCCGCTTTGTCAGAAAGGCCCACGCGTTTTAGAAGCTCGTGAGCTTTTTTTTCAGCCTCTGCGCGCGACATGTTTTTTACAGAGAGAGGTGCAAGGCAGATATTCTCAAGTGCTGTCATGTGCGGGAATAAATTGAAACGCTGAAACACCATGCCCACGTGAGCGCGCAAAAGATTTAAATCTGTTTCGGGAGCTGTCACTGTAAAGCCATCGACTTTGACGAAACCACCATTGGCTGTTTCAAGAGCGTTTAAGCAGCGAAGAAACGTGCTTTTACCGGAACCAGAGGGGCCAATCACGCAGACGACTTCGTTGTCTTTGATTTCACAACTGACGTCTTTAAGAACTTGCTTAGAACCAAAAAATTTCTGCAGATCTTTTACTTGAATCATGAGTTCTTATACTTTCTTTCAAGAATATGAACGACGTAAGACATGCCGAGCGTGATAATCAAATATATGAAGGAAATAAAAAGATACGGCTCCCAATAACGAGAGTAGGCACCAGCCGCTGTTCTTGCCGCGTAAGCAAGCTCTGCTAGTCCGATGGCAGATACCAGAGAGGAATCCTTTAGTAACATAATCGCTTCATTTCCTAATGGCGGAAGCATACGGCGAAATGCTTGAGGAATAATCACCGTTTTCATCGTTTGAAAATAGTTAAGCCCCAAAGATCTCGCGGCTTCGAATTGCCCGCGATCAATGGACTGAATTCCCGCGCGAAAGATTTCCGCGATATATGCGCCAGAGTTTAAGCTCAATGCCAACGCACCAGAAATGAAGGCCCCATATTCACGCTTTAAATACAAAGCCAAATCGCCACTGATAAGAAGTCCATTTTCCGGATGAATCAGCATCGGAACCAAGGCGAAATGAATTAATAGAATTTGAACGAAGAGAGGAGTGCCGCGAAAAAACGTGATGTAAAGTTGTGAAGGTGTTTTAACTAAAATTCTTAAAGGCCATTTCCAGGGACCGCGCTCTGCCTGGGCAATTTTACCCAATCCCAGCAGAAGTCCCAAGACTGTTCCAAAGAAAACACCGATGATAGTCAGTTCGAGAGTGGTCCAAAGCCCTTGTAAAAACAAAGGCCAGTATTCAACGATGATGTCAGTGCGAAACCACGAAAACATCAGTTCTTTTTCTCACCAAAATAAGTCTTATAAATACGATCGTAAGTGCCATCCGCTTTGATAGCAGATAAACCATCATTGATCTTCTTTAGAAGTTCCGCGTTTCCTTTTTTAACAGCGATGCCGTAGTGCTCTTTCGAAAAGCTGGCATCAGAAATCGTTTTGAAAGTTTTTGGATTGTTGGCCAGGAAGTTGTTCACAACACCATTGTCAGCAACAACGGCATCGACCCCGCCATTTTCTAGCTCTTGGAGGGCCAACGGTGTTCCTTCAAATCTTTTGATGTTGGGATTTGATTTGCCCAAAAGACGACTTGAAACCTCGTCTCCCGTCGTACCAGTTTGTACACCAATTTTAGAATTTTTCAATTCATCAAACTTTGTGACTTTCGAAGAAGCGGGCAGGGCGATCAATTGCACAGCTTCAAAGTAAGGTTCAGAAAAATCCATCACCTTTTTGCGCTCGTCATTGATGGTGATCGCCGACACCAAAATATCACGGTCGCCGGATTGAAGCTGGCTGAAAAGACCTTCCCAAGGTGTGTTCACGAATTTAAGTTTCAATCCCGATTTTTCAGCGATGGCCTTCAAAATGTCGATGTCAAAACCTTGTACCGTTTTGTCTGCAGTTTCGCTTTCAAACGGAGCGTAAGCTGCATCTGTTCCGACCACGAGTTCTTGCTTGGCTTGACCGGAAGCAGTTCCTTCAGGACTTTCAGATTTTTTGGTGCATGAAGTGAGTGTCAGTAAAAGAACAAGACCTAGTAGAATGCTTTTCATGGAAGTCTCCTCGCGTTCGTATAGACTCACTTGACCATGAGCTGCATCGTTGAGTCAAATGTCATTTAAGGAGTATTTCATGCGCGAAGCCCTGGGCAAAATCGCAGGTTCTATCTTGCGAAGCCTTTTTATTTCCATCGTCATGTTCGTCATAGTTTTTTCCGTTGTCACAGGGGAGTTCCCGCCGAACTTTGGGCGCATCAAAAAAACTTACGCCAGTCTTCAGCAGATGACTCAATTAAGCCGCCAAATTCATGAACAGCAAAAGGCCATGAAGCACCAGTACGCCAACTCCGGCGAAGTCGACGAACAAGACGTTGAAGCTTTGCAAGAACTCAATTTGAAGCGCGCGGAAATCGGCGCTGGAATCCTTGGTGATCCTAATGCTCCCTCGGCGGTGAGCGAAAGTGCGGACGTCAAAGAACTCAAAGAAAAAATCAAGGAAATGGAAGCGCAGCTTTATCGGTTGCAACATCGTGTGAGCGAATTGGAAGCTCGAAAGTAGGACGTTATGAATTTATTTTTCCGTCTTTTTTATATTCTTTTATTTTCCCGCTCCCGCAAGCCCGTTCAAATCATGGAGGAATGTGCCACTCCGTTTCGTGTATGGCCCACGGACTTAGATGTTTTACGACACATGAATAACGGCGTTTATTTTTCTCTCCAAGATTTGGCGCGCACGGATTATATGATTCGCGCGCAGGCGGCAAAAAAAATCGCAGAGCAGGGCTGGTATCCCGTTGTGGCTTCGGAGATGATTCGATTTCGCCGCTCACTTAAACTTTTTCAAAAGTTTGAACTCTGCACGCGTTTGATAAGCTGGGATGATAAGTACCTTTATCTTGAGCATAAGTTTATCAGTCGCGGTGACGTGATCGCCGTGGGAATGATCCGCGCGCGTTTTTTAAGTAAAACGGGTGGAACTGTTTCGCCTCAAGACCTTTTGAAAGTGTTGGACCTCTCGTTGCAAGCTCCATCGTTTCCCGAGCATTTAGCTTCTTGGATTTCTGCGGATCAAACGCACTCGAAGAGTTTAGGTCTTTGATTTAAGCAACGCTAGACTTTTGTCTTGATTGTTATACAACCTTAAGTCCTGTATCAAGGTAGGGCACTTGCCCCCTTGTCTATTCTTTTCCACAATGATTCAGTGGGATTAGAAATATCAAAATTGAAAAATATCAAGATGTTGGTCCTCGATGTGGACGGCGTCTTAACGGACACGCGTATTTGGTTTGATGGCAAAGAATGGCGTCGATTCTTTTCTATTCGTGACGGCGTGGGCATCAAACGTCTTATTGATTCTGGCTATAAAATTGCTGTGATTACGGGAACTAAGGCCGAAGACATTCGCACGCGTGTGAAAAATCTCGGAATTCAATATCTCTATGAAGGCGCTCTCGACAAAGAGCCCTCTTTCTTACAACTGCAACAGGAATCCGGAGTAAAGCCTGAAGAGATGGCTTACATCGGTGATGACATTTTTGACGTTCCTCTTTTGCAGACGGTGGCCTTTGGCGCGACTGTGCCAGAAGCCGTTGATGAAGTTCTTGAAATTGCTGATTACGTGACTCGCAGACCCGGAGGTATGGGCGCTGTGAGAGAAGTTTGTGATTACATCTATAAATATGGGGCTTTTTCCTCAGGTAGGTAATTCATGCTAAAAAATGGTTTCAAAGCCGTTATGATTATTGTTCTTGCCTTGTTGCTACACAAGGCGGCTTTTGCGGCTTCAGAGGTTGTCGAACTTCCTCCTGAAGAGTTGGCGCAAGAATCGGTTCTTCCGGTTTTTGATAAGCCAGTGAGCGTGAAAAACAGAAATGTGGTCACGGCGGGAAAATTTGACGTCGACGTTTTTTACGGTTACGCGATGACGGAACCTATTGCGAACGTCAGCAAGCTTGGTTTGGGCGTATACTACAACTGGAGTGAAGAGCACGCAATTGGTTTGTTCTTTGCTAACAACATGTCAGGTCTTTCTGATTATGCAAAACAAATCGAAAAAACGCCAGCCACTCACTTGGATTTATCTAAAGCTCCAATGCCGAAAAATACCATTATGGCTGATTACAACTTAAAAGCTTTCTACGGAAAGATGAGTATCACGAAGTCTTTGGTGTTTAATACGGTTCTTTACGGCTCAGGTTCTTTGGGTGTTGTTCAGTATGAACACAAAACTTATCCGGCTGTTGCTGTGGGTTTAGGTCAAAAATTTTACTTTAACAGAGATTGGGCTTTGCGCTTTGATTTGCGTCTTTATGCGAATCAAGGTCCGGTGCCTTTTCTAGGTGGAAGTAAAATGCACGAAGGAACGCCAAGACCGTCATTCGATGAATTCCAAGAGAGAGTTCTTTACACGACCAATCTCGACATCGGTCTTTCGTATCTATTTTAAGGGGAGCTAAGGCATGTTTATGAAAAAACAAACATACATTTTTCTGATGCTGATGATGCTGGCTCCTTTGGGAGTGAAAGCACAATCAGAAACGGGTGATGATTTAGACGTGATTGAGTTGGAACTGGATAAAGCCGCTCCGGCAAAACAAGCTCCGGCGAATTCAGCTCCGAGCTACCAGGAGTCAACGGCACCCAGAGACAACACACTCACAGATTTCTCCGGTCTTGGAACTTTGGCTCCGTTTAAAGAAATTTCTGTCATTCAAAAAAGATTCTTGCCAAAAACAGGTCGCTTCCAACTTTTTGGGGGTGCGACGGTCCTTACCAACAATCCGTTCTTTAATACGATCGGTGGCGTGGCTAAGGCGAGTTACTTCTTAAGTGAGTCTTGGGGCGTGGAGCTGAACTATTTCGGTCTTACGACGTCTGAAAGACAAACAACCGAAGAACTTCGCGACATTCAGGGTGTGAGCACAGAAAACTTAGTTTATCCAAAATCTTTCATCGGTCTTGATCTGATGTACGTTCCTATCTACGGAAAGATGACTTGGTTTAACGAAAAGATCGTACCTTTTGATCTTTATTTTTCTGCGGGATACGGAACAACGAATACGCAAGCTGGAGAGAACGCAGGAACACTGCACTTAGCAACAGGCCAGATTTTCGCTTTGACGAAGGCCTATGCCGTTCGTTGGGATTTTAGCTGGAACTTCTTTAACGCTAAAGGTATCGACGGTTCACAAAATTCATTCAACAACCTCTTCCTCACTGTGGGTATGAGTTGGTTCTTTCCGGAGGCTAGTTACCGATGAGAAAATTATTACTACTCCTGATAGCCACAAGTTTTACACTGCCGATTGCAAGTTCAGCCCAGCGAAAAACGTTGAAGCCTGCAAGAAAAGCAGCTCCAGTGTACAACAGCAATACTCGTGAAGCGACTCTGCGCAACCAGTTGAGCAACGCTCTTCGTATGGCGCAAAGCGGGCAATATGAATCCGCTGCGAATAATCTATTCTCACTCGCACGCCGTCCTGAATTAGCGGCAGATCGTCCACAGATTAAGTACATCTTGGGAACGATGTTGATTGAGCTCAAACTTTATCAAACAGCGGCTTTCCAGTTTGTCGATGTCATCCGTTCAAAACATCCTAAATATTCCAAACTCGCGATCGAAAAACTTTCGATTGTGGCGGACACTTTAGGGGATGACACGATCTTGAATTACGCGATTTCTCGCGTGGATCTCAATGATTTCCCAAGTAACTTGAAAGACATGATCCACTTCCGTTTGGGAGAAATCAAACTTCGCAACAGAGATTTCTCCGGCGCCGCCGATCTTTTTGGTCGCGTGAGTTACGGAAGCAGCTATTACTTCCAAGCTCTTTACAACAAGGGTCTTGCGGAGCTTGAAGCGAATCAACCATCTTTGGCGATTGGAACTTTCAATAAAATGTTGGACGCTCGTCGCAAAGCTCCGGTGACGGACACAAACAGAGTGGCGGCGCAAATGGGCTTGGCTCGTGCGCTTTACCAAAAACAAGATTGGGAGCAAGCGATTGAAGCCTATTCTCAGGTCCCGCGCGACACGCTCATGTGGCATGACGCGGTTTTTGAATCTAGCTGGGCCATGCTTCGCGCGGCCCGTTTCCGTTCAGCCCTCAGTAATTTCCAAACTCTCCACTCGGCATATTATGAAGACTTTTATATGCCGGAGAGTTTACTTCTGCGCGCCATCGTTTACCTCTACATCTGTAAGTACGATGAAATGGAAAAGGTCCTAAGCTTGTTTGAAAAAACATACGGACCTGTGCGCACTAAAATCGGTGACTTCTTAAAATCGACAAACGAAGCCGGTGCTTTTTACTCAGAAATTGAAAAAGCTCACTTCATGAAAACCACGGACAAGAACGCCAACCTGCGTTTGCCTTACATCGTTTTGCGCAATGTGCTCGATCAAGGGGACGTGAAGCGTTCTATGCACTATATCGAAAAACTCACTCAAGAGCGTGCGCGCGTGGAATCGAATTCTGCGTTCCGTGCTTCTCCATTGGGTCAATACTCTTTGAAAATTCTCGCAAACCGCAGCCGCAATGCGAAGTTTGCTGTGGGCGATATGGTGAAAGCGCATTTACAAAACATGCGCGTGGAATTGCGTGATCTTTACGAGCAAGCCGGATTCATCCGTTACGAAATGATCACGGGCCGTAAAGAAAGCATTAAAAAGAAAATGGCTGGGAAAGATATCGGAACTGAACAAATCGACGAAAAAGTGGATCGTCAGTTCTACATCCAAAACGGTTACGAATACTATCCGTTCCAGGGAGAATACTGGTTGGATGAGGTTGGAAACTACCACTATCTTGGCAAACAAAGCTGCGAGTAAAATATGAAATTCAACAGGCATCAACTTCTTGTTTCAAGTCTCCTGACCGCTCTTTGTGTAAGCCCGGTGTTTGCACAAGCAAAGGTTGTTAAAACGACGACGAAGACTGTTAAGAAAAAGACGGTCGGTGAACTGTTGTCGCAAGCAAACGAAGGCAGCCGCGGTGGACGTGTGCAAATGTCTAAAACGGACACGTCATTACCTTCTTCGAACTTAGGATTTAAAGACGACGTTAAAGGTTACAACTTAGAGTCGGTGAAACCACCACGCTCTTCTGAAATCATGCAAAGAGAAGCGGGCGGGGAGCAGGCGGAGTATGAAAGAGTTTTAGATCAACAGATCCGCGAACTTTATAAGCTCACGCAAAAATTTAAAACAAGTCCGAACCGTGGTGAGTTGTGGCTTCGTTTGGCCGAGCTTTATGTAGAAAAAGCAAGCCTCATTGATGGTCGCAGACAAGATGAATACGATGCGAAACTGCGTGCCTTCCAGGCGGGAAAAACAAAGGTAAAACCGAAATTAGATACAGCGGAAGCTCGCGAATACAATAAAAAGGCCGTGCAGCTTTACGAGTGGTTCCAACGTGATTTCCCTCGTGACGAAAAAATGAGCCAGGCACTTTTCTTCCTTGGTTATAACTATTTTGAGTTAGGCGAAGTGAAAAAAGGAGCTCAGTACTATGAGCAGCTCACCAAAGGGTATCCAAATTCTCCTTTCGTGGGTGAAGCCCACTTTGCCTTGGCCGAATACTATTTTGAAAATGAAAAATGGGCGCAAGCCTATAAAGAATATTCTTATCTGATTAAAGAAAAGAAACACCGCCTGCACACGTTTGCTCTTTATAAAGGCGCATGGTGCTTATTCCGTTTAGGAAAGATCCAACAGGCGATGAATTATCTTGAGTTCATCATTAGAACCGGTAAATCCGAGACAGGTGAACAACTTGCGGGACGCAAAACGGTCAACCGAACACGTCTTGAGGGCGAAGCATTGCGCGATATCGTCGTGTTCTATGCTGAAGGTGGCGATCCGGCAAGAGCCGCTTCTTACTTTAAAAACCTTGTGGGCGATAACACGGGTTCTTACTTAGAGCGTTTGGCTTATCAGTATTCAGACCGCGGAAACAAAGACGCTTCCAGAGAAGTCTTTAAGCTTTTGATTTCGCAAAATCCAAATTCTCCGAAGGCGTTTGAGTACCAATACCAGATCGTTCAAAACTATTACTATGCTAAGAACACGTCTCGTTTTAAAAACGAACTCTATAGCTGGGTGAAAGACTACGATTCGAGCAGTGCTTGGTATGCTGCCAATAAAAATAACAAAGACCTGATTGAGAATTCGTACAAACTTCGTGAAACGACGTTGCGCAATTACGTTTTGCAGCAGCATCAGACGGCACAAAACTCTCGCGCGCCTTATTCTCAAGCGCAGGCTAATGACGGATATCAACTTTATCTCAAAGAATTTCCAGATTCAGCAACGGCTTCTGATATGCACTTCTATTACGGCGAGTTGCTCTATGATATGGGTAAATACGATGAAGCGGCGATGCAGTACAAATGGGTTGTGGATAATGCTCCTCAATCGAAATTCTATGGCAAGTCCGCGCAGAACTTGATCTTGGCGGTGGAAAGAAGCATTCCGTCTGATCAAGAAATGCAAAAGCGCGTAGGAAACTCTTTGGATCCTGTGCCTTTGGAGCCAAAAGTGGATCGCTTTATTAAAGCGGGCCAATGGTATGTGGAAAAGTTCCCAACGTCTGAAAAAGCGGTGGAAATCAAATTCCGCATGGGTCGTTTGTACTACCAAAGCAATCACTTTGACGAAGCGACAAAACATTTTCGCGAAATCGTGCAACAGTATCCAAATACAAAATATGCGGAATATTCTGCGAATCTGCTTTTGGATATCTACAACTTAAGAAAAGACTATGTGGGATTGGAAAAAACGGGAGCCGAGCTCTTGGCTGTCCCGTCCATCGCCTCTTCAAAAGCCGGATCTGATATTCGCGGTGTGATGGAAAAAGCGTCCTTCAAACGCGGTCAGGATTTGGAGCTGGAGAAAAAATACGCAGACTCGGCTCAGGTTTACGATGCCTTTGCAAAACAGAATCCGAAATCAAGTCTCGCGATCACAGCTTTGTTTAATGCAGGTGTGAACTATGAGCGAGCGGGTATGAATGGACCTTCGATTCAAGCATATCAAGGTGTGCTTGCGTCTAAAGATCCATCTGCGGATAAGCTAAAACCAAAAGTGCGCCGTCTGCTTGCAAAACAATATCAAGACTCGGCTCAGTTTGAAGAAGCGGCGAAGCTTTACAAACAATCTGCTCAAGAAAATCCGACGGACCCATTGGCTCCGAACTTGATTTACAACGCGGCTGTTTTATATGAAGCGCTTGGAAAGTCTGACGAGGCGATTCGTTCGTACACGGAATTTACAAAGCTCAATAAAAAACACTCCGACAATATTGAAGCCGTTTACAGCATGGCCCAAATCCATCGCAAAGCCGGTCAAAACGGTGCCGCGATTGCGCGTTACACAGAATATGTGGAAGGTGGCGGTCGTGATCAGGAAAAAGTGGTGGAAAGTGCTTACTGGGTGAGTGAGCTTTACGGCCGTCAAAGAGCGCTCACAAAATCCAATGAATGGGCGCAAAAAACTTTGGCGATCCAAAGGCGTTTTGCACCAAATAAAAAAGGTGTAGGTGCTTCTTACGCAGCGAAATTGAAATTAGCCGAGGCCATGGGGACTTTCAAAGAAATGAAAGCGATTTCGTTCCCTAAAGACCCGAACAAACAAAAAGCGGCTGCTGATAAAAAAGTCGCCTTGTTGACAAAACTTACAAGCGAACTTGCGGATGTTATCAAGTACGACAGTGCTGAAGAAATTGTCAGTTCATTGAGTGTCTTGGGTGAAGCAAATCAGAACATGGCTCAGGCAATTTTAAATGCGCCACTTCCTCCAGGCTTGAACGCGGAAGAAACAAAACAATATAAAGCGGGTGTTGAAAAGTTCGCCGAACCATTCAATACCAAAGTCCGAGAAAGTTTCAAACTTGCGGTCGACCGTGGGTTGGAATTGGAAGTCTACAACGACGGATTTAAAACGGCTTACGAGTATATGAATAAGCTTGATCCGAAAACTTACTACAACGGTGGTGAGATTGGTTCGGATATCCGCTTAGTGAATTGGATAGGTCAATAATGAAGAAGATCATTGTTTTACTTCCTGTTTTAACATTGGCAGCTTGTGCGACTCAGTCTGTGAATGAAACCGAAGCTCCGGCCCCTGCGGCGCCAACGGTGACCGAGGCTCCTGTTGTGCGTAAGGAAGAGCCGAAGCCCGTTGTTGTCGAGGAACCGGTGCGCCCGCAAATTCCGACAACACCGTCGCAATACGCGGCTTTAAATGAAGCGATCAAGTCCCAGAGCGATGAAAAGATCTATCAAGCTTCAACGCAGATCTTGGCGCAATCATCTAACGACGCTAAAGCATTGAATGCTTTAGCGATGTACCACTATAAGCGTGGACGTTATGATCTTTGTCGTTACCTTTTAAGCAAGGCGATCGCTGGTAATCCAAGAATGGCAGAGCTTTACTCAAACATGGGTATTGTTCAGCTTGCGCAGAATGAAAAGCGCGATGCGATCAAATCTTTCCGTAAAGCTTTGGATATCAATAACGACGAAGCTGTAGCGGCAGCGAACCTTGGTGCCATTTACGTTCAAGAAAAAGATTATTCGAAAGCACAAGTCGTTCTTGAAACCGCTTACAGACGCGGAGTGAGAGATCCGAGAGTTCTCAACAACTACGCCATCGCTCTTACAGCTAACCGCAAATATGAAAAAGCGGAAGATTTATATAAGACGATTTTGAAAGATTCTGCGAGCAACAAAGACGCTCTTTATAATTATGCAACACTGTTGGTCGATAATATGGGTAAGTACCAAGAGGGTTTGGAAGTAATTAACAGACTAAAGTTTGTAGGTGGGCCTGCAGATACTCGCAATCGAATTATTGCTTTGGAAAATAAGGCGAAAGCTGGTTTAAAATAGAGTGAAGGTGGAAACTATGTTGCGATTCGTTAAACAATTTACAGTCGTGTTTGCAATGATCTGTGCTTTCGAAGTGGCATTTGCGCAGACATCGAATCGTACTTCGACGACAACCACCACTACGACAACAACGACGACAAAAAGAAAGGCGACGTTGAACTTTGAAGATGAATTGATCGAAGGTTCAACGCAAAAGCCGGATCTTTTTTATCTCTTCCAAAAGAAGAATTTTAATTACAGTCGTTTGATTAAGCTTAGACAAAATTTTTTACCCGAGATGAGACGAACATCAGAAGATATACAGCGGGTTCGGGGTGGTAATTGAGAGCGCCTTTAATATTTAGAATTTTCAAAAACAATCAGCTCGTTGGTGTTAAACAGTTCGATCAAGATCAGATCGTGATCGGACATAACGCCGAAGTGCATTTGGATTTAGACTCTGATCAAGTGTCTCCGATCCACTGTCTTATTGAGCTGCGTGATATGGGATATTACGTCTGTGATTTGGGTTCCTCTTCAGGAACTTTCAAAAACGGACAAGCCGTTCTTGATGAGATGGTCTCTTCCGGAGACGAAATCGAAATCGGTCCTTTTAAGATTGCATTCTTCATTGGCGTTCCAAAACCAAAAGCAGCTCCGGGTGCGACTGTTGTTGCAACACCGGCTGTGATGCCAGCTCCGGTTGAAGTGAAAAAACCAGAGCCTGCACCGATGCCTCCTGCGGCAGTGGTCAAAACAGAAGAGATCAAAGTCGCTCCAACGCCTGTGATCCCTGTTGAACTACCAAAGGTGGAAGAAAAACCTGTGATCACGGCGGCTCCGGTTCGTCCTGAGATTCGTAAAGATCGCAGTGCTTATAAGAAAGTGAAGAAAGCAAAAACCTTTGCTCCTCCAAGTGAGGTTCAGGATTTAAGAACGTATCTGAAACCTGGCAAAGGTGCGACCGTTGAAGTGATCGTCGCGTGGAAAGAAAGAATTCTGAACACGTACCACTTCAAGGGAAATAAAGCTGTTCGCGTGAACGCAGGTGACGGGCACATTGCTTTGCCTGACGGACTGGTGCCGCGTGGTTATCCATTACTGGACATGTCAGCGGGATTAAAGGTCAACACGACAGCAGAAATGAACGTGGAACTTGTTTCCTCTGCGGGTATTCAACCTGTGGAAGATCTGGCTCGCAACGGAAAAGCGCAAAAAGGCGGCCAAGGTTACAACGTTCGTGTTGATCAAAATGAAATGCTTTGCGTGACTTTGCCGGGCGGTAACATCACAGTTTATATCCGCTTTGTACCGCAAGCTCCAATGGTGCCAATGCTTCCAATCATGCTCACGGGTTCTGAAATGACGGGCCTTGTGATGTCGTTGGTGCTTGTTGGTTTGTTGGCTCTTTATATTTCTGCGACTCTTCCGAAAGATTGGCAGGAAAATAAGCAAGAGGAAGTTCAGCGTATCGCGCAGGTGATTTTCAATAAACCACCTCCAGCAGCGACGCCGGTGCCGACTCCTCCGCCGCCAACACCGCCTCCTGTGGCGACACCGACGCCGACTCCAACACCTCCACAAAAAGTGGTTGTGGCGGATCAGACGAAGGAAGCACAGAAAAAGGGCGAAAAAGGTCAGCAATCGCAAAAAGCCCAAGTGGCAGCGCGTGCTAGTGAAGTGGCACCGAAACCAAATGCAAAAGATCGTACGAAGAAATTCACATCCACTCGTCAAGGCGGAGCGATCAAGACAGGGCAGACTGCAGGAGCCAATGCTCAGTCTTCGAATAAAGATCTTTCGAAGGTGGGACTTTTCAGCGCCTTCGGTGGCGGCGGAAGTCGCGCGAATATCGACAAGGCTTATTCAGGAGCCGGTGAAGTTCTAGGTATGGCCGATAAAGCGACCGGAACTGCGGGCTTCAATGAAGACCGTGCTGGTGATGATCTTGGATCTAAATTTAAAGATTCAGGCGCTGGTGGTAAAGGAACTGCGACTCAAGGGATCGCAGGGATCGGAACTAAAGGCCGTGGATCGGGTCAAGCTGCTTACGGCGCTGCGGATGGTTTTGGTAGCAAGACCACAGTGGCGATCGAAGGCGGTGGTTTTGAAGAATCCTTCGACGGAACAATTGATAAGGAAGCGATTCGTCGTGTGATCCGTGCGAAGAAGCACGAACTGCAAAGTTGTTATGAGCGTGTGCTCAACACTTTGGAAAAAGGTGCGAAGCTTGAAGGTAAAATAATTTTAGCATGGGAAATCGTTGAAAAAGGACAAGCGCGTAACGTGAAAGTGAAGAGTTCAACCTTGGGTAATCCTAAAGTTGAAAACTGCATTCGTGATCGTTTAGCAAGTTGGACTTTCCCGGAACCTCCACCAGGTCTTGTGGCCGAAGTGCAGGCGTATCCGTTTGTCTTGAACCCGGCTAATAACTAAGTTGTTTTATACACTCCGACTCTTGTCGGAGTAGAAAAGTTTTTTTAAGGAGGAGTTCCGTGAACCCAACAGTAACAGCAGACAACATGAATTTCATCCAGCGCGCTTTCGCTGAAGGTGGTTTCGTCATGTACGTAATCGCAGTCATTGCTATTTTGGCAGTGTTTGTGATCGTAGAAAGATTGATGAAGCTAAAAAACCTTGCAGTGGATAAAAAAGAATTCACTGATCAAATTTTCAGAATGGTCGTATCTGGTGATTTGCGCCAGGCCATCAGCTATTGTGATGCGCGCCCAGCTCCTCTGACAAACACGGTAAAAGCAGGTCTTGTTCAAGCTATGAACAAACGCCCTGACGAAGAAGTGCAAGTGGCGATGGACGCTGCCGTTATGAGAGAAATGCCAAAAGTAGAAGGTTGGGTTTCCTTCCTTGCTGTGTTTGGTAACGTGGCGGTTCTTGCCGGACTTCTTGGAACGATCATCGGTATGATCGGTTCATTCCGCGCGGTGGCAGCAGCTGACCCAGCAACAAAAGCTCTTGAGCTTTCAAAAGGTATCTCACACGCCTTGAACTGTACGGCGTTTGGTCTTTTGGTCGCGATCGTATCAATCGTCGCTTACGGTTTGTTCCAACACCGCATTCAAAAAACAGAGAATGAAGTGATTGAAACAAGCATGAGTCTTTTGAACCTTGTTGTTGCGAACAGAGAAAAGATTAAAGACTAACAGGCTTAGACTAGAGGTTTTCTATGGCTCACATAGATAGTGGCGATTCCAGCGGTAGAAAAAAGAATATCGAGCTCAATCTCGTGCCTTTCATCGACTTGATGAGCGTTCTCATCACGTTCTTGTTGATCACTGCCGTATGGACCCAAGTGTCTATGATTCAGATTGGTAGTTCTCTTTATGGGAAGAAGTCGGACACTCAACCGGCTCCAACGCCTCCACCGAACGCAGATGTTGTTTTGAAAGTGGATGTGAAGGAAGCGGGTTACGTATTAACTGTTGGGAGACAAATCATCAGTCTTCCCATGGTGAACGAACAGTTTGACGAAGCCGGCCTGGTCGCTCAGTTGCAACGTGTGAAACAGCTTTATCCTGAAAAAGTGGATGCGGTTGTCAGCGTTGCCGACGCAATTCCTTATGAACAGCTTATCAAAGCAATGGACAACTGTTTAACCGCAGGTTTCTCAGCCATTTCCGTTGCAACAGGAGGGCCTAATTAATGGCCATCTTTAGACCCGGTGAAAGACACCGTTATCACAACATCTTGAGTAAGCGTAAAGGGAAACGTGACGTTACGGCGTTGCTGTCATTGACGGCGATGGTGGATATGTTCACGGTTCTGGTGATCTTCCTTCTGCAAAACTACAACGCAACAGGAGAGATTCTTTACATCCCGAAGGAAGTCGTTCTTCCGAAGGCTTCCAGTGTGCGCGAATTAAAACCCGCTCACGTCGTGACGATTTCCAATAAAGAAATTCTTTTGGATAAAGACACCGTAGCGACATTTGATGAAGTGAAAGCCGCGGAAGATTGGAATATCGCCAATTTGAAAACGCAATTGCAAGAAGCTTTGGCAAAATCAAAAGCCGAGCAAGAAAGCAAACTGCAGAACAAGATCCGCGACGTGGTTGAATCCACTCGTGGTGAAGTTGAAGAAGATCCTAATGCATGGAGCAAAGTGACGATCCAAGCCGATAAAGGCGTGGACTTCCTGACTGTCAAAAAAGTTTTGTACACGGTCACTGAGGCAGGCGCTGGTGAAATTAATTTCGCAGTGACTAAACTTCCTCAAGAATCGACATCAAATTAAAAGTCAGTTATGCTGCGCAGGACGTTAACCTTAACCGTGCCTGCGCACCACTCAAACTATGGCTAAATTTAAGAACCTTATTTTTGTAGCTCTGCTGATCCTTTTGTTTGTAGAGGTTCTTATCGTATTTCCGTCTCGCCTTGAGCACGAAGACGAAGCCGCTGTTCGCGCCCGCGTTGAAGAACAAGATAAACGAGCTTTAGAAAAAGAAGAACGCATTAAACGCGGTGAAAAAGTGGAAGAGCCTTCCAGTCTTGCTGAACAAAAAATGCAAGGCGTTCACTTGGTGGAAAGCCAGCAGGGAAATCGCGATTGGGAATTGTTCGCGGCAACAGCCGAGGGCAATCAAGGGCTTGGCAACGTCAAACTCAAAAAAGTGAAAGTTCTTTTCTACAACAAAGAAAAAATTGAATTCACAGTGACCGGCGACACCGGAACGATGGATGCAAAAACCAAAGACCTGAGTGTTGTCGGCAACGTCGTTACACGCTCAGAAAATGGGTACGTGTTTCAAACGCCGTCGATTTTTTATTCTTCAAGAACGCGCATTATTGAAAGCCCCGAGCAAGTTTTGATGCAAGGACCGAAAGACACTTCGGGGGCTGGCATGTACTTAAAAGGCAATCGAATGAAAGCCTATGTGGATCAATCCAAAATGACCATTTTGGATAAGGTCACAGCGCAGAAGCCGGAAAAAAACGGAAAGAAGTTTGAGATTGTCGCCGACGGTGCAGAATTTAGTGGGAAAAACCGCGAAGCAAAATTTTTGGGCACGGTTCGCATGAACTACGACAATATGAAACTGGAAGGACCGGAAGCTTCATTCTTGTATAAAGCCGGCGAAGATATTTTAAGTTCGGTTGCGGTCAAAGGTGGTGTGCGCGTGAGCGATGCGAGTAAGTATGCCACCTCTGAGAGTGTGAACCTGGACCTTTTGTCGAATAAGTACACATTCAAAGGACGTCCGCGAGTCATTCAAAACAATGATGAATTGAGTGGCGAAGAAATCATCTTCCTCGACGGCGGAAAAAGAGTTAAGGTTGAAAGAGTTCGCGCGAAGGTGGAGAATAAAGAACAATGAGCATGCTCACCATCAAAGACATTTCTAAATCTTTCAAAAAACGTAAAGTCGTTGATGGCGTTTCTTTTTCCGTTGAATCAGGCCAGGTTGTCGGACTTTTGGGTCCGAACGGTGCCGGAAAAACCACGTCGTTTTATATGGTCGTGGGTTTGGTTCAATCGGACTCTGGAACTATCAATATCGATGAAGTGAACATTTCTCAGGAGCCCATGTATAAACGGGCTCGCGTCGGTTTAAGCTACCTTGCGCAAGAACCGAGTATTTTCAGAAAACTCACGGTGGCCGAAAACATCACCGTGGCGTTGGAAGCTCACGGTTACTCTGGCGCACAACGCTCGGAAAAACTTGAACAACTGATTGGTGATTTCCACGTCGACCATATTCGTGACAGCTACGGTTACGCGTTGTCAGGCGGTGAGCGCCGTCGTGTGGAGATCGCTCGTGCACTGGCGGGATCTCCCAAATTCCTTTTGCTGGATGAACCCTTTGCGGGGATTGATCCGATTGCGGTCGCTGATATTCAAAATATCATCCGCGACCTTAAGGCCAAAGGTATAGGAGTTCTCATAACGGATCACAACGTGCGTGAGACTTTGGGCATTTGCGATTATGCTTATATACTGAAGGACGGGAAGATTCAGGTGAGCGGAAGCTCTGATGAAATTGCTAATTCTGAAATCGCCCGCAAATTCTACTTGGGCGAAAACTTTAAACTTTAAGGAAGGACTTTCATGGCTCTCAGACAGACGATGAACCTGAGCCAGTCTCTGGTGATCACTCCACAGTTGCAACAGGCGATCAAGCTTTTGCAAATGTCACGCATGGAGTTGGAATCGGCTGTTCGCTCTGAGCTTGAAGAAAATCCGATCCTTGAAGAAGCAGAAACCTTGAAAGAAGAGGATCTGCAAAGAACGAAGGAAGCCGCTGACGAAGTTCAGCATACAGAGGCTCCGGATCAACAAAACATGCAAGACCCACAAAAACAAGATGAGTTTGAGTGGGAATCCTATATCGAAGCCAATCAAAAGCCTCCGCAATCAGGAATGGCAGGTTCTGAAGAGATCATGAACTATGAGAACGTCATCACGGCGTCTCAAACTTTGCATGACCATCTTTACTGGCAAGTGAAAATGAACGGCTTTTCTGAAGAGGAAGAGCAAGCTGCTGACGCGTTGATCGGTGCGATCGACGATGACGGTTATATCAAAATTCCTCTTGAGCAATTGGCTGAAGAAGAAAAAATTGAATTAGGACTTCTGGAAGATACTCTGACATTGATTCACGAATTCGATCCGCCGGGTGTGGGCGCGCGTGATCTTAAAGAGTGCCTTTTGATTCAAGCCAAACACTTGGAAGAAGACACTCACGATCTTGTGAACTTGATCAACAATCATTTGAAAGATCTTGAGAAAAAGAACTACGAAGCCATTGCCAAAGCTTTGAGTCGTGACGTGGAAGACGTGATCGAGATGTGTAAGATCATCTATGCCATGGACCCAAAACCAGGTCGCGCTTTTGTTAGTTCTGATACGCATTATGTGACTCCGGACGTTTACGTTTACAAAGTGGGCGACGATTATGTGGTCTCTTTGAATGAAGACGGTCTTCCGCGCCTTAAGATTTCTAATTTCTATAAGAACATGCTTAAAGGTGGCAAAACCACGGGTGATAAAACTCAAGACTACATCCAGGAAAAACTTCGTTCTGCGGTGTGGTTGATTAAGTCAATTCACCAAAGACAGCGCACGATTTACAAAGTGACAGAGTCGATTGTAAAACATCAGCGCGATTTCTTTGAAAAAGGTTCTGAGTATTTAAAACCAATGGTCTTAAGAGATATCGCAAACGACATCGGCATGCACGAATCTACTGTGAGCCGTGTGACGACAGCAAAATACGTGCATACTCCACAAGGTATTTACGAGCTTAAATATTTCTTCAACTCGGGTATCAGTTCTTCAGACGGGGACTCGCTTGCAAGTGAATCTGTAAAAATCAAAATCAAAGATTTGGTTGCAAAAGAAGATCCGAAAAATCCGCTTTCAGATCAAAAGATCGTGGATATGCTTAAAGTGGAAGGGATTCAGATCGCACGCCGTACGGTTGCTAAATATCGTGACATGCTGAAGATCTTGCCTTCATCTCAACGTAAAAAATATTTCTAAATTAAAAGCGCTCCTCAAAAGAAGAGCGCTGCTTCTGCGGTCTCAGGTCTATTTCGGCTCAACGCCACCGTTGTTATCGCCGACTTTACGGCAAGTGTAGCCACAGCGTACGAAACGCTTGTGCACGCCACCCCAACAATATTTAATCACGCGTTCATAGGAAGGTGGGCAGTTGTGGTGTTCCATAATGCAGTAATTAGCATCTGTCGCTTGTGCAGAGTCACAGCTCACAGCCGTGATTGGTGCCAAGACAAAGGCTTGTTCTTGAGTGGCAGAAAGATCTTCAGAAGCAAATGCCAAAGATCCTGCAAGTAAAAGAGCACTTGTCAGTGATAAAACGAGTTTTTTCATAAATCCTCCTCCGGATTGTTTTTTTGTTCACTATGAGGCGAGAATAGTTTTGAAAATCGCGATCAATCAAAAAAGAACCCGTGTGGATGTCGGAATACATCGGGCTTAGCTGGCCGCAATGTCTCGGTCCTAAAATCTTTGTAAGAAAAGGACTGTCGTTTTTTATTTCAGCACTATATTCTGTGTTCGAACAGCCGCAAACCCACTTCTGGAGAGCCTGATGGATTTAAAAAGCCTGATTCGCGATGTACCTAATTTTCCTAAAGAAGGTATTTTGTTTCGAGACATGTCACCTCTTTTGCAGAATCCCGAAGCGATGGATTTCGTTTCAAAGCAGCTTGTGAAAAAAGTGAATCTCTCCGAAATAGACTATTTCGCGGGAATTGAATCGCGCGGATTTATTTTGGCGTCGCATATGGCGGCAACTCATAAAAAAGGTTTTCTTCCGATTCGTAAAGCGGGGAAATTGCCTCCACCGACAAAAAGAATTTCTTATGCTCTTGAGTACGGCACCGCTGAAATTGAACTTCCTTTAGGCAAGGGTAAGATCATGATTGTCGATGACGTTTTGGCGACGGGTGGAACACTGCAAGCGGCTATTGATTTAAGTCAGATTGCGGGCTACAAAGTGGAGTCAGTGGCGGTTCTTGTGAATCTCACTTTCTTGAATAAAATGAAATTTAATAACGAAGAGGTTTTCTCCCTTGTTCAATATTAATGATGTCGCGCTTGTGATGGCTCTGCCTGGAGAATCACAAGGACTTTTTGAAAAAGAAAATATTCCTGTTATTTACACTGGTATTGGTAAAGTGAATGCCTCTTTAACTGCTATGGATGTTATTCACAAAACGAAGTGCAAAGTGATGATCAATCTTGGCACGGCGGGAAGTTCCAAGTTTAAAACTCATGACTTAGTGGAAGTGTCTACTTTCGTACAAAGAGATATGGATATTTCTCCTCTGGGTTTTAAAGTGGGTGAAACTCCATTTGATCCATTGCCAAGTGGTATTGAATTGATTCCTTACTTTCCGGAACTTCCAAAAGGAATTTGCGGAACGGGTGACAGTTTTGAAACGGGTGCGCCGAAAGTTCCGTGTGAACTAGTCGACATGGAAGGATACGCTTTAGCCAAAGTCTGTCGCAAGATGGGTGTGCAATTGATCTCCTTAAAGTACATCACCGACGGTGCCGATCACAACGCGCACAACGATTGGGAAGCCAACCTTGTGCACGGTTCAAAAAAGTTATTCGAGTACTACAGAAAAATGGTGACTACTTAATCCAGAGTTCTACTTTAGGAACGCCGACGCCCGAACCCGCCATATCTTCGCAGGCTGGAATGCCTGCCGGAGTTCCCCATGCAGCATAAGAGCCAATAGCATAAAACCAGTTTCCGGAGCTCACAGAGCCATCGGCAAGTGATGACGTCGTTGCACTGTTAAATTCCAAGCCACCCCAGAAATTACTTGAGCAGCCGATTGAAATCCCTGTGTATCCTGCCGCAGCTTGCGATGTGAAATTACTCGTCTGAGTCCACCAGTTTCTGGGCGCATATCCCGGCCAATCTATTTTTAACTCAAGTTTTCCACTGCGACGGAAACTTTCAAGTTTACCTAAAATCGAATAACGAGTGGCTGTGGGATTGTACACGTTATAAGAATTTGCTTCAGCTCCATTCGCAAAATATCCACCGGCAATATCGTGATAAAGAATGCGAGTCCATCCACCGCCATCCGAAGTCATATCACAGTAAACGGGAATCGGCGGATTGTTGTTTCCCGCCCCATCAGGATCGATGTAGTAAATTCCATTTCCATAAGCGTATCCTGCATCGTAAATAGCTTTGCATGAAGAATAAATTTGCGGAGGATCAATTTCTTTCACCCATAAATTAACTTCTGAAGAATGGGATGTAGATCCATCAAAGGTGCTGGCATCTGGAATGCCTCCGTTATAGGCCGTTGTTGCGCCAATGGAATACCACCAACAACTCCCGTTACATCCATCAATATAAGAGTTGTTACTATTGCCTGCCCCATGTGTTCCGTTTCCTAACTCAAGACCAATCCACTCTGGCATTGTCGCGCCAATGCTGACAGGATAATATCCTGTCACGTTCACGTCTGTTGTCGGGTTGCTGGTTTGATACCAAATATTTTTTGCGGCTCGGCCCGGCCAACTGATGCGGAAAAGAAAACGGCCGTGACTGCGAAAACTCTCAAGCTTATTGATGATTGAATACAAATTGTTGGTAGGATCACCAGGATTTGCAGAGGCCGCTGCTCCAAGGCTCGCAAAATATCCTCCAGCAATATTATGTCTAAAGACGCGAGTCCATCCCCCGCCATCAGTCGTCATATCGCAGTAAGCTTGAAAAGGCGCATTTCCTCCCGGACCGTCGGGGTCAATTGTGTAAAGACCATCTGTGGTAGCGCCGCCCAATTTTTTGTGTTCGTAACAATTTGCATACGTCGAATACTCACGAACATAATACCAACCATTTCCCGCAGCTTGTCCTGTCGCCGCATCCGCATCAGTCGCATAAGCTTTCGTAGAATTCACCCAATAAGCGCCGTTATAATAACCGCCGCCCATGGTTTCACCACCACCGGTCATGGAACCACTCCAACAAGTGTAATACCAAAAAGGAGTGTTGCTATAACCAGCGGAGCACGATTGGCCTGCGATGGTGATATCGGTGTCGCTGGTCGTGAGAGCTTTTCCCGTATGATAAGCGGTGAGGCCTGGAGCGACGGAGCCGGTGAGATTGGTCAGATTCAAGAGATTCAAAGTGTACTGGCGAAACGGATCGAATTTTTCCAAAGCCATCTTTGCTACTTGAGCTGCGGCCTTGCCGTAATCGGTTCTCCACTCGTACATGAAGTCCATGTACTTTTGTTTTTTACCGATCTCATTCCACTGATCTAATCCGACAAAGTAATTGTATTGTTCTTTATTGCCTGTCACGAGAGAACAATTTGCACCAGTCGCCGAAGTGCTTCCATTCGCCAATGAACAGCGGGGGGTATTGCTTCCAGATGTGGTGTTGTAAAAGCTCAGATTCGTCGTCGGCTTGTTTGTTCCGCCACGCAAGTTACTCCACACTAGAGTCCATCCACCACCGTCCGTGGTCATGTCACAGTAAGTGACGTAAGAAGCATTGGCTCCGGCTCCATCGGGATCAATGTAGTACATGCCACTGCCGATCCACGCGCCTCCGTTGTCTTTAATCTCTTTGCACGAGCGGCAGTCTTTAGTAAGAACCGCAGCAGGTTTGTTTGCAAGAAATGTCGTCCATCCGGTGAGATTTAATGTCGGAACAAAATAATCTTTTGTCGCATGTGTGTTCGTGAGAATTTTGCACTGGTTGTGAACAGGAATACTCATCGAAGTTCCATGAGTTAAGTGGAATCCCTCGGACGCCGTATTAATCGCAAACGATTTTTGAAAAATCAAAAGGCTGAGGAAAGCAAATAGACGTGCAAGTGTTCCCAGTGTTTTCATAGCTAATTTATCGGCATTTTGACGAAAAAAATGAGTTAAACGTTCTGTAATGAAACGCTGAAAAAGCTCAGCTTTGGTCTGGAAATTCCGATAAGACATCTATGAAAAGGTCATATCAAATTGCGACGTTTTTTGTGGCGGTAGTGGGCTTGTCCTTGGGCTTTCTTGGCAATCCATTTGGGGCGAAAGAAAAGAAAATCGATCCGCAAGAGGTCGATGCTCTTTATCAAAAAGCTAAAATCTATTTTCATGCGGGAAATTTTGAAGGGGCTATCGATACGGCAAGAAAACTTCCGAAAGAAATTCCTCCGCGTTACGCCGACATCCGTGACGTGCAAAAACAATCCGAAGAAGCATTAAAAAAATACCGCAAACAATTGGAAGAGGGCGCTTTAAGCCCCCGGCACGTGGACCGTTTGCCGGCGGCTCTTAGAGATTCTTATTTCGATGCAAAAATTGAAGCGAAACAGGGGCGATGCCGCCAAGCGTACGAAAATATGGCGCCGGTCAGCCGTTATTTAAATAATCGAGAAGACCTCGAAATTTTTAAGCGCTGCCAATTAACCAAAAATAAATCCAAATGAGTCTCAATATAAGGCTCATCTTTAGTCGGGTCTGGCCGATAAAGAAGTACGGGCTGAAATGACCAGCCAAAAAGGAGAAGACAAATGAAACTCAACTATACCTTTAAGCACTTGGACCACTCTGATTCCCTTGTTACTTATACGGAAGAGAGAATGTCAGAGGTTGGACGCTTCCTGCTTAAAGATGGGTACGGCAGCGTGTATTTCAGTAAGCAGAAAAATGAATTCTGCGTTGAGATCTCCGTTAACACTCGCGAAAAATATTTTAAGGCCACAGCTTTTGGAATGGATGTGTACGCAGCTGTCGACGCTGTTTCGGAAAAATTGGAAAAACAATTTTTAAAAATCAGCAAGCAGCTTAAAAATCATAAAAAACCAGAGCTTACAAAAGAAGGTCGTTTGGAGCAGGCAATCCGCTTCAAAAAGGCGGCCTAAGGTCGTTTGTGGAGAACGACATTTGATAGACAAACTAAAGAGGGTGGTTTAGAAACAACCACCCTTTATTTTTGAACGTACGTGTAACATGAATGAAAAACCCCATTGGGAGAGTTTTCTTTTTTCAGCTTCAGTGAAAGAAGATCAGCTCACTCAGCTTTATAAATATCGCCTTCTTATTGTCGTGACCGTGATCACCGGTCTCTTAATGTGGACATATAGTTTTATTTCTCTGTTCTTCGTCCAAGGGAAAACGTTGGCTGCCATTGGAATCACCTGTTCGGTGATTCACGCTTTGTCGCCGTTGGTGTACCGACTTTCCCGTTCGATGACCTTGGCGGCCTACAACATGGTGACGGCGGGGATGACCTTTCAGTTTTCCTTTTCATTTTTCACCGGAGGCTTTTACTCGCCCACCTTGATTTGGTTTGCGGTACTGCCGTTGATTGTGGGACTCCTCACAAATAAAACTCACGCGGCGATCTGGACATTCCTTTCGGCCTTCGCTTACGTTTTGATGTTTTATCTTCACGAGGCCGGGGTGGTGCCGGAGTCGACGCTGTCTGATTTAGGGAAAACGCTGACGCAGTTTATGATCGGTTTGGGACTGATCAGTCTTGTTGGCGGGTTCACATTATTTTTCCTGGAACTGGGTTATTTTTATTATCACAAACCCAAGGGATCTTGACCCCTCATTGCTGCTTTGGTAGGTTGGCCGTTCGCTAAATGCGAAGGGCATTTAGGATGGTTTCGGGTATAATTTCGAAGACCCAAACCGAGCTCATTAACACCTTTCCTAATGAGGAATAAAAGCAGTGAAAAACTATCTTTTTACGAGTGAATCAGTCTCTGAGGGGCATCCGGATAAAATGGCGGATCAAATCTCTGATGGCATCTTGGACGCTATTTTGGCGCAAGATCCAAAGGGCCGTGTTGCCTGTGAGACCCTGTTGACGACAGGTTTGATTGTTGTTGGTGGAGAAATCACAACATCAGCAAAAGTAAACTTCTCTGAAGTTGCTCGTGAAGTTGTAAAGCGTATTGGTTATGACCACTCTGATAAAGGTTTTGACTACAAAACTTGCGGCGTGATGATCGCTGTCGGTCAGCAGTCTCCAGATATCGCTGTCGGCGTCAAAGAAACTCTCTCTGATGATCAAGGTGCGGGCGACCAAGGCTTGATGTTCGGTTACGCTGTGAATGAAACTCCAGAGTTGATGCCTCTAAGCATCGCAATGTCTCACAAACTTGTGAAAGACTTGGCAGCACTTCGTAAAGCCAACAAAGTCGACTGGCTCCGTCCAGACGCTAAATCTCAAGTCACTGTTCAGTACGAAAACGGAATCGCAAAACGTATCGATGCGATTGTGATTTCAACTCAGCATGCGGATTCTGTCTCTAATGCGACAATCAAAGAATTCATCACAGAAGAGTTGATCAAAAAATCCATCCCAGCAAACTGGATTGATGCGAAAACAAAATTCTTCATCAACCCAACGGGCCGTTTCGTAACGGGTGGTCCAATGGGTGATGCGGGTCTGACGGGTCGTAAGATCATCGTGGACACTTATGGTGGTCACGGGGCTCACGGCGGGGGCGCGTTCTCTGGTAAAGATCCTTCAAAAGTGGATCGTTCTGCCGCTTACGCATCTCGTCATATTGCTAAGAACATCGTGGGTGCCGGTTTAGCTGAAAGATGCTTGGTTCAAGTGGCTTACGCGATTGGCGTGGCAGAGCCTGTAAGCATCAGCGTTAACGATTACGGTACAAGCAAAGTGGGTCCTGAGATTCTTGAAAAAGCAGTTCGCCAAGTTTTCGACTTGAGACCTGCCAGAATCACAAAAGACTTGGATCTATTGAGACCTATCTACAGTCCAACGGCAGCTTACGGTCACTTCGGCCGCAATGAAGAGTCGTTCACTTGGGAAAAGCTCAATAAAGTGGACCAACTGAAAGACGCTGTTAAAACTTTGGCTTAGTTTTTTAAATAGCACAGTCATTGCGCCGAGTTGTTACTAGCAACTCGGCGCTTCTTTTATATAATGGGCGGGCAAAAGAAAGAGGCCTATGGATCCTAAGTTTATTCGAAACTTTTCAATCATTGCTCACATCGACCATGGTAAATCAACTTTGGCTGACGGGCTTTTGTCTGCAACGGGCGCTCTTTCTGATCGCGAAAAGAAAGATCAATTCCTCGATAACATGGAGCTTGAGCGCGAGCGTGGTATCACGATCAAAGCACAAACAGTCTGCTTAGATTTCAAATCTAAAGACGGCAACATGTATCAAATCAACTTGATCGATACACCGGGGCACGTGGATTTCTCTTACGAAGTCTCTCGTTCTTTGGCGGCCTGTGAAGGTGCGATTCTTGTAGTCGACGCCGCTCAAGGGGTCGAAGCGCAAACGTTGGCAAACGTTTACTTGGCGCTTGAAAACAATCTCGAAATCATTCCTGTTCTAAATAAAATCGATCTTCCGTCGGCTGACCCAGAAGGTGTCGCGAAACAAATCGAAGACACTGTTGGTCTTGATTGCACAGGCATTATCCATGCTTCAGCAAAAGAGAAAATCGGTATCACAGATATTTTGGAAGCCATCGTTGAAAAAGTTCCGCCACCAAAAGCGGATCGCTCTTTAACTCCTCGTGCGCTTATTTTTGACTCTTGGTTCGACGCTTATCAAGGTGTCGTTGTCCTTGTGCGCGTGATGGATGGAGTGATCAAAAAAGGTGACAAGATTAAATTCATGGCTACAGACCGTGACTATGAAGTTTTGCGCATGGGTAAGTACAAACCATTCCCAGCGATGCAAGACACTCTTGAAGCGGGTGAGGTGGGCTTTATCATCTGCGGTATTAAAGACATCCGCGACGTGCAAGTCGGTGACACGGTCACTGCGGCAAAACATCCAGCGACAGAACCTTTGGCAGGTTTCCAAAGAATCAAGCCGATGGTTTTTGCCGGAATCTTCCCGGTTGTGGCGTCTGAGTATGAAAACTTGAAAGACGCTTTGGATAAGCTTTGCTTAAATGACTCTTCTTTGACTTTTGAAATCGAAAAGTCGGCGGCTTTGGGCTTTGGATACCGTTGCGGTTTCTTAGGTCTATTGCACATGGAAATCGTTCAAGAGCGTTTGGAGCGTGAGTTCAATCTTGATTTGATCACAACAGCTCCAACGGTTGTTTATAGAATTACGAAAACAGACGGCACAGAGATGATGCTTGAAAATCCATCAGGCATGCCGGCAGAAACTCAAATTGTGAAGTTTGAAGAGCCTTACGTTAAGGTGACTTTACATACTCCGACGGATTATATCGGTGGTATTTTAAAACTTTGTGAAGACAAACGCGGTATTCAAATCAAAATGGAATACGTGACCGATAAAAAGGTCATCATTGAGTACAAATTGCCAATGAATGAAATGGTCATGGATTTCTATGACCGTTTGAAGTCCATCTCTAAAGGTTATGCCTCTTTGGAATACGAATTCATCGGCTTTGAAGAATCAGACCTGGTGAAGTTGGATATCTTGATCAATGGGGAGCCGATTGACGCCCTTTCTTTGATTGTCCACAGATCCAAGGCGCAAAACCGCGGACGCCTGTTGGCTGAGAAGATGAAAGAGCTCATCCCTCGTCAACAATACCAAGTCGCGATCCAAGCGGCGATCGGTGCCAAGATTATTGCCCGTGAAACTTTGGGAGCGATCAGAAAAGACGTGACCGCGAAGTGTTATGGTGGTGATATTTCTCGTAAGCGTAAACTCTTAGAGAAGCAAAAAGAGGGTAAAAAACGTATGAAGGCCATCGGTCATGTCGAAGTGCCTCAGGAAGCCTTCTTAGCGATCCTTAAGGTGGAGGACTAGCATCATGAGTGACAACAAAAATAGCTGGAACTGGCGTACGAAACATTTTTGGACAGAAGGTTGGGGATCTCTTTTCCTGGCTGTCTTTATCGCCCTCTTCATCCGCTGGGGCTTCATTGAAGCTTATGTGATTCCGTCGGGCTCCATGCTGCCGTCTCTTTTAATTCATGATCATATCTTTGTGAATAAATTGACTTACGGTTTGCGCGTTCCGTTCAGCGAAAATTGGTTGGTGAAATTCAACGAACCAAAACGCGGTGAAGTGATCGTGTTCAAATATCCAAAAGATATGAGCACGTTCTTTATCAAACGTATCGTGGGCGAGCCTGGCGATAAGATTTATTATGAAAACGGAACACTTTTCATCAACGACAAACCCGTTGATAAAAAAGTTCCTGCCAATTTGGAAGACTTCGCATGGCTTCGCGATGCCGACTTCCAACGTGACGGCAATATCAACGACAACAAAGAAAACTACGTCGAATTCACGGAAGAACTTCCGGGTGGAAAAAACCACGCGATCCTTCTTCGTAAAGGTGATATCTACGAAACTTTCGGTCCTGTGACAGTGCCTGATGATCATTTGTTCGTGATGGGTGATAACCGCATGAACTCTTCCGATGGCCGTGTGTGGGGATTCCTGCCTAAGCAAAATATCTTGGGACGTGCGATGTTCGTATGGCTTTCTTGTGAAGAGACAGTTCCGGCATTGCCATTCTTGTGCAATCCTTTGACGATCCGTTGGGGCCGCTTCTTCCATCAAGTCAACTAGATGACAGAGTCTTCCAACGAAACTCGCAATTTAAAAGGAACGTGGAATCAGGCGATTCTAACGTTCCTTTTTCCGATTTTGCTGGTGATGAGTTTACGTTGGGCGGTCATTGAACCTTTTGTGATTCCTTCGGGAAGTATGATTCCCAATCTTTTGATTCACGATCACATCTTGGTTAAAAAATTCTCTTACGGTTTGCACATTCCATTCAGTGATAAGTGGCTAGCGCAATGGGCGACTCCGCAACGTGGTGACATCGTCGTTTTTAAATACCCTGAAAATCCTGAAGTCTATTACATCAAACGCTTGATCGGCGTTCCTGGCGACACGGTCGAGGTAAAAGCAGGCCGAATCACAGTGAATGGTGAAAAGTTTAATCTGTCTCCGTTCGACAATCCTGAGAATGAAAAAGGTTTTAATTATTTTCAGGAAAGCAACGGACGCAAAGAATACACCGTGCGCTTTCTTTACGAAGAAGTGGGCGACGAGGTCCAAGCTTATAAAGTTCCAGAAGGTCAGTACTTTTTTATGGGCGACAACCGCGATCAATCCAGTGATTCGCGCTTCTGGGGTTTCGTGAAAAACGACTATATCGTCGGCAAAGCCTGGGTGATCTGGCTTTCTTGCAATAGCACTTTGCCAACAATGACATTCGTCTGTGATCCTTCACAGATTCGCTTCAATCGAATTTTCAAAAAGTTACCTTAGATTCTTGGCCACCATAATTCGATAAATGACCGCCATAGAAATTTATTTGTCGATCTTGTAGGGGATGGTTTCTTTTTCTCTTTGAGTTGATGGCTCACGAGTGGTTGGGTCAAACCAAGCAATAGCTTCGATTCTTTCATTAGTCTTTTGATATAGAACAGAAAGTCCCAGTCTGTCGTCCACTAAATTTGAAGGCTGCGTGAGTGAATGTGGATTTGGTTGAACAGTTGGACTTGCTTTGAGATCAAGGCTCGAATATTTTTTGTTCAAGTCACCAAGTTCAATTGTATCATTGGGTTGGAGGACCCATAAAATCGAATGAACTGTGTTAGAGTTGTTTTTGAATTTAATAGTGATGTATTGGCCACTATTTTCAGCATTATGGAATTCCCAAACTGTCTCATTTTTTAAAACGGTTTGTTGCGACGGTTGGCCTAAAATAGATACAACGTCGCTTTCTTTAGAAGCTCCCACTTTAAGTTGAGATATTTTTTTAAAGGTAGATGAGTTTTCTGACGTTTTAGTCGTCGAAGAGCAGCTTAAAAGTGACAAACTAAGAAATATCAAAGCTATGAATTTCATTTTATGCTCCCTGTTTTTAACTTATCACCATAATGCTTCTTCATCCAATTATATGCTTTTGGAGACACTTCGTTAAGGCGCTTTGGGTTAAATTGATAATATTCCATATTATTTGAAAAATCTTCCGCCGGGGAGTTCCGGCCGTCTTCTTCAACGTATCCGTTTTTACGACCTTGCCAGTAAAGAGTTCTATCGTCCACGACCACAGTCCAGTCCATTGTATCTCTATAGTCTTTAGATGTTTTACGGTCCAAGTGATCGTATATATCGTGCGAAATCTCATGCGAAAAGATACGTCCGAGATTTCTATCTTTCTCAAAAGCATTATCGTAAAGAACAATATATCCGTCCCCATTGCTTGCTGGATTAGGATGATCTTTTGATTTCTTAAGACGATATATTCCCTTAATTGTAGATCGCCGAAATTCTTCAGGAAGATCCTCAAGAATATCTAGGAATCTTTGTTTTTGTTCTTCAGTCCAAGTGCTCGACTCTTCGGACTGATGAGGCCAGCCTGGAGGCAAGCCATCGTAGAGACGTGGGGACCAAAATTCATATGACGGAGTGGATCTTCTACAGTGGCTTTTAACGGTCGTCGCTTTTACAAACTTTCCGGTGCTTGTGGTGTAAGCATTTCTAAAATGCGAACGAACAAAATGTTGTCCTGGTGGGCAACTGGATGCTTGAGCAAGAGATGTTAGTGGTGCTGCAAAGCCGGCAGTGAGCACTATTAACAAAAGAGGAATTATTGTAGGTTTGTAGATCATATTCTCGACATAGTATAGTTTGTTTATTAAATCTTAGAATTCTTAAAATGGTGAGGCAAACGTTATCTAACAAAAAAACTTTCAAGAGAGCGCAACTAACGGTAGCATCAGGGGATGAACCGTTGGCGGGAATATTTAACAACTTTAGTTTTAGCAGTCTTGTGTGCTCTTTTTGTGCGCAATTATTTGGTGACGGCTTATAAAGTTCCAACAGGTTCTATGCAGCCGACATTAAAGCCGGGCGATTTTATTTTTTCCTCTCGCATCTCTTATGGATTCTCGATTCCATTTTCCTCTAATAAATGGGGCGCGACTTTGCCAGAGCGTGGGGATCTTGTTGTTTTCAACTATCCTAATCAGCCCGCTGTGAATTACGTCAAACGTGTCATTGGTTTGCCCGGCGATCGCGTGCAAATTATCAACGGTCGTCTTCATATTAATGAAGAGGCTTTGAAATATGAAAAAGCTCGGGAAATTCCCGGCGACAATCCAAATCCGGAATTATTTGATATTTACGAAGAGATCTCAGGTCAGACCCACTGGCGTGTGATTTTCCAAAAAAAATCAGAAGACAAAGATTTTGGTCCTTTGGTGGTTCCTCCAGGGGAGGTCTTCTTGCTGGGCGATAATCGTGATGCAAGTGACGACTCGCGCTATTGGGGTACGGTTCCCATGACCCAAGTGGTGGGCCGGGTCGTTTTAATTTGGCTTTCGCTGGATTGGCAAAAGAAATGGGGAGGCGATCGCTACCCTTCAGTGCGTTGGGAAAGAGTTTTTTCTCCGGTGTATTGACATCTCGCCGGGTGCGCCATAGGCTTGGGTTCTAGATGTCATCTAGAAATAATAAATCCATTCTCGATCTGCTTTCTCTTGAAAAAACAAAAATCGACTCCCTATTTTCCGTGGCAGACAAGCTGTCTGCGAATGAGTCTATTCCCTTTGAGGGCTTCGGCAAAACCGGAGCCCTTTTGTTTTTTGAGGCCAGCACAAGAACTCGAATGAGCTTTGAAACGGCTTGCGCAAGACTAGGAATTTATCCTCTGCTTTTTGATGGAAAATCCGGAACCAGCCTCGAAAAAGGCGAAACTCTGGAAGACACTGTTCTCAATGTCGATGCGATGAAGCCAAGCTTTTTGGTGATTCGCTCCGGAGACGATTTGGATCTCAAAGCCCTTTCGGAAAAAGTTCAATGTCCTATTCTGAATGCAGGTTGGGGTAAAAAAGGTCATCCGACACAGGCGTTGCTTGATGCTTACACAATTCGCAAACATCTTGGTACTTGTGATGGACAAAAAGTTTTAATCGTCGGTGATGTTCGTCACAGTCGTGTGGCGGCTTCACATTTTGAGTTGGCGAAAAAATTAAACTACGAAGTCGCACTCTGCGGGCCGAAAGAATTTTTACCAGAGACGGGAACTTACAAAGTGTTCTCTTCTTTAAAAGAAGGTCTTCAGTGGGCGACAGTGGCCATGACTTTACGAGTGCAACTTGAGCGTCATTCTTCGCAGTATTCCTTGGCCGATTATCGTGAACACTACGGATTCACGGTGAAAAACTTGAAAGATTTGTCATCGAAAGCGTTGATCATGCATCCGGGGCCGATCAATCAAGGAACGGAATTGGATTCTGAAGTTTTACAAGATCCGCGCTGCAAAGTTTTGAATCAGGTTTCTAACGGCGTTTTGATTCGCCAAAGTCTTATCTACACGACATTGTCGGAGGGGAAATAATGAAGGGTTATCTCGTTCTTGAAACAGGTGAAGTGTACGAGGGACGTTGGAATGGCGGAGAAGATCGCGCTGGTGAAGTCGTCTTTAACACTTCTCATTCAGGTTACGAGGAAATTGCCACAGATCCTTCTTATTTCACTCAGATCGTTGTGATGACAGCTCCCATGCAAGGCAATTACGGCATCGAAGACGACGTCTGGGAATCGCGCCGCCTTTGGATTGAGGGATTTATTTGTCTAGAAATTCAAGACACCGAACGCGATCAAGCTTGGAAAAAACGTCTCACAGAAAATAAAATTCCTCTGGTTACAGAGCTTGATACTAGAAATTTAGTTTTGCGTCTTCGCAAAGGAACTCCGTGGGGCGCGCTTGTTCAGGCTTCATCCGAACAAGAAGCCCGCAACAAAGCGGTTTCGTTGATTGCAGCAAAAAAGACCATGGATAAAGATTGGGTTTATCTCACTTCTCGTAAAGAAACAGAAACTCGCCGTGGAGAAAACATGGTGGGTCCTCGTATTGCGGTTCTTGATTTTGGCGCTAAAGAAAACATTCTTCGCGAATTGCAAAAGCGTTGCTCCGAAGTGAAGGTTTTTAATAGCCGGGCTTCTGTGCAGGATATTTTGGCGTATAATCCCGATGGAATTATGCTCACAAATGGGCCCGGCGATCCCGCTGATGTGAAAATCGCCACAGGCACGGTCCGCGAACTTTTAGGTGTGAAACCGATTTTTGGGATCTGCATGGGCCATCAAATCCTCGGTCTGGCCCTGGGGGCTAAGACCTATAAATTAAAGTTCGGTCATCGAGGCAGCAATCACCCAATTCGCGACACTCTGCTTAATCAAATTTATATGAGCAGTCAAAACCATGGATACGCTGTAGAGGCGGAAAGTCTGCCTCCTGACGCCCAAGTGACACAGACCAATCTCAATGATGGCACTGTGGCAGGTTTTTATAGTGAAAAGAGGAAGTATTTAGGAATACAATATCATCCGGAAAGTTGCCCAGGCCCGCATGAAGCGACCGGGCTGTTTAGTTACTTTATTGAGCGGATGATATGAACGAATACGAAAAGCTTATAGAAAAAATTCTCAATCACTTTGTTAGCGACGCCTTCAAAGACGAATTGGCCATGGCCAAAAAGGAGTTCTTTGAAAATGCAGGGACGTTGGATGAAAACTCCGACCACTACGAGTCGCGCATGGCGCAGTTTTATGATTGGTATTTTTTCACCCGCGAGCTGAAAGGCTTTGGGCAAACACCACTGGATGCGTGCTTGCTTGTTCGCGAATTGCGTTTTTCTGACGAAGAGTTAAAGACGCTCGAAGTTTTAAAACAGCACCGTCATTCTATTTTTGAATTTATCAAAATCAAAAACGGCGACGTTTACATCAAAGATCTTTTGGCTAACAAAAAATTGGTCGTTAAACAGTCTTCTTACGTTTTTGGATTTGATCCTGATGAGCTTTTTGAAGTGCGCTTGATCCCTCAAGGGGATTCTTATGTTTTCACTCGTGGATTTTGTTTTCATCCCGAGAGCGCAAAAAAATTCATCTTGGGCGAAGTAAAACGCCATCGTAAAGATCCGGATTTGGATCCAGATCTTTTGATGCTTCGTCTGATTAAAATGCGTTACAAGTTTGAGCAGTATAAACATGTAAGGCCCGAAATGATTTACTCCAACGAGGGGAAATTGGGCATCTGAATCGCAGGAGGAAAAAGTGCCGAGAACGTCCAGTATTAAAAGAGTTTTGATTATTGGCTCTGGACCTATCGTAATTGGACAAGCGTGTGAGTTTGACTACTCCGGCACTCAAGCCTGTAAAGCCCTGATGAAAGAAGGATTGGAAGTTATTCTTGTGAACTCCAATCCGGCAACGATCATGACAGATCCTGAGGTGGCGACACGAGTTTACGTGGAGCCTCTGAAAGTCGATTATCTTGAAAAAATCATTGCGAAAGAAAAACCTGATGCTGTGATCCCGACTCTAGGAGGGCAAACAGCGTTGAATCTCGCTTTGGATCTTCACGCCAAAGGCATTCTTCAAAAATACAAGGTTCAACTTCTCGGTGCTACACCGACGGTTATTAAAGCCGGTGAAGATCGTGAAATTTTCCGCGGTATCTTAGATAAAATCGGTGCTCGTTATCCCAAAAGTCATTTGGTCAGAACCTATGAGCATGGTCTGCAAATCGCCGAAGACTTAGGTTACCCGATGATCCTTCGTCCTAATTACACTCTGGGCGGCGGAGGCGGTGGTATTGCGTATTCTCCAGAAGAATATCAAAACATGCTCATCACAGCTTTACATGAAAGTCCGACATCGGAAGTTCTTGTTGAAGAAAGCATTCTGGGTTGGAAAGAGTTTGAACTTGAAGTGATGCGCGACCACAAAGGAACTTTCGTTGTGGTTTGCAGTATCGAAAACTTGGATCCTTGCGGAGTTCATACGGGTGACAGTATCACGGTCGCTCCTCAGCAAACTTTGAGCGATCGCGAATATCAAGAGATGCGTGATGAAGCTTGCAAGATCATCAACGAAGTCGGTATTCAAACAGGGGGCGCGAATATTCAATTCGCCGTTCATCCCACGACTCGTGAGCGCGTGGTGATTGAAATGAATCCGCGTGTGAGTCGTTCATCTGCACTAGCAAGTAAAGCGACAGGATTCCCGATTGCAAAAATCGCGGCGTTGTTGGCAATTGGTTACAGTCTTGATGAACTTCAAAACGACATCACAAAAGTGACGCCGTCTTGTTATGAACCGGCGCTTGATTATGTCGTTACAAAAATCCCGCGTTTTGCGTTTGAAAAATTCCAAGGTTCTAAAGATCTTCTCACAACACAAATGAAGAGCGTCGGTGAGGTGATGGGAATCGGTCGCACTTTGCAAGAGTCTTTGATGAAAGCCATGGCGAGTCTTGAAAAAGATCCGCAAGCGATTCCGGAAGTGGTTTTAGAAACAGGTAAAGTTTCTTATCCGAACAGTCAGCGTATTTATCATCTTTTCCAAGCGTTTCGCGATGGAAAAACAGTGGCGGAAATCGAAGAGCTGACAAGAATCAATCCGTACTTCTTAGAGCACATCGAAGCTCTGATTAAGTTTGAAAATAAATTTAAAAAAGAATTCTCTGATTCCAATACGGAATTATTGCTAGCGGCAAAACGCAAAGGATTCACTGATGCACGTCTTGCCAAGCTTGTAGGTAAAACAGAAAAAGAAATCTGCCAGTTGCGCGAAAAAAACAATATGTTCCCGCGCTATCAGCAAGTGGATACATGCGCCGGGGAGTTTGAATCTTCCACTCCTTACTTCTATTCTTCCTATTGGCCGACGGCGTCTGCTACGGTGAATGCCCCTAATGCCGTAGTAATTATCGGAAGTGGACCAAATCGAATCGGTCAAGGGATTGAGTTTGATTATAGCTGTGTTCGCGGTGTAAAGGGTTTTCAAAAAAGCGGCAGCAAAGTCGTGATGGTGAACTCAAATCCAGAGACAGTTTCAACTGACTACGATACGTCAGATGTCCTTTTCTTTGAGCCACTCACAGTTGAAAGTTTGACTGAAATCATGCGCTTTATGAAACCAAAAGGATTTGTCGCTCAACTTGGCGGTCAAACTCCGATCAGTGTAGCGCATGATTTAGTGAAAGCCGGATTTAAACTTCTAGGTTCTTCATTAGAAACAATTGATCTTGCCGAGGACCGCGGTCTTTTCACAAAGATTTGCCAAGAACTTAATTTTGCCATTCCAAATTCAGCCATGGCAGGATCACTAGCTGAAGCCCTTCAGCACGAAAAGTCCGTCGGTTATCCCATGATCTGCCGTCCAAGTTATGTTTTGGGTGGACGCCGTATGGAAGTGATCGAAAGCCAAGACGAATTGGTCTCCTACTTCCAAAGACATAAAGACTTTATTTCCTCTGATAAACCATGCTTGATGGATCAATTCTTAGCAGGCGCTCTTGAAGTCGATGTGGATCTCGTGCGCGGTGATGATTGGACCGTTGTTGGTGGAGTTGTTGAGCATATTGAAGCTGCCGGTGTTCACTCTGGGGACTCCATGGGTGTTCTTCCTCCACAGCGTTTGAAATCTGAAACCTGTGAACGCATTGAAGAACTGAGTCAGCGTCTTGCTGATCGTATCGGTGTGATCGGTCATTTGAATTTGCAACTCGCTGTGAAGAATGACGTCGTCTACATGCTCGAAGCGAATCCTCGCAGCTCGCGCTCAGTTCCATTCGTGGCAAAAGCGACGAACATTCCGCTCATCGATCTAGGTGTCGCAGCGACGTTGGGTAAAAAGAAAAAAGATCTTCATCTGGACAAATTAAACTGGAGAAACACACAGCAAGTTTCTGTAAAAGGTGTTGTATTTCCGTTTAAAAAATTCTCCGAGTCAGACTCCATTCTTGGACCTGAGATGAAATCAACAGGGGAAAGCATGGGCCGTGGAAAAGATTATTCCGAAGCTCTTTCCAAAGCCTTCCTTTCAAGTAACATAAGACTTCCAAAGATGGGTCAGGTCTTTTTCTCTCTTCGTGATAAAGACAAAGAGTTGATGCTCGACATGGCAAAAGAACTGCAACGTATGGGATATGGCGTTTCTGCAACAACGGGAACGGCGAATTTCTTTAACGAACGCGGTGTGAATTGTCTGTCGCTCAGAAAAGTCGATGAAGGTCGTCCGCACTGTGTGGATAAAATCCGCTCGGGTGAAGTGGCCTTTGTTATCAACACCACTTCGGGGCGCCGGGCCATCGAAGCGAGCTTCGACATTCGTCGAGCTTGTACGGACTACAATATTCCATGTCTAACAGAGAGTGACGCTGCTGAGGCTTTCGTTCTTGCTTTGAAAAATCAAAGAAATGAGTCATCATCAGTCGAGGCTCTGGGAGCCATGGAGGAATTTTGAAAAGACTCATTCTAGGACTGATTGCACTTCTAGTTTTTTCAAGCGTTCAGGCGGCTGAAACAAATAGCAACGAAACAAACCCACCGTCGATCACCATTGGTGTGATTCCCGGTGGGAATCCCGAAAACCTGCGTGAGCAAGGTTTGAATTTGGCCAAAGAGCTTCAAGCAAAGCTCAATATTCCGGTTAACATTTATATTTCAAAAAACTATGCAGGTCTTATTGAGGCCATGAAAACAAAGAAAGTGGATTTCGCTTTCTTTTCTTCTTTGACGTATGTTTTTGCTGAAGAACAAGCGCAGGCCAAAGTTCTCCTTAAAAAAGTATGGAATCAGCCGTTTTATTATTCGGCGATCATCACTCCGCAAAGATCTGGAATCAAAAAACTGAAGGATCTTAAAGGAAAGCGCATTGCCTTTGTGGATGATAAGTCTTCTTCAGGCTATTTGTATCCGCAAGTGGCACTCAGAAAGATCGGTCTTACAGATAAAGACTTTAAAGAAGTCGCCTTCTCTGGAAATCACCAAGCTTCCATTCAGTTTTTGGAAGCCAACAGAGTCGATGCGGCCGCGGTGTTCAGTGACGACGAAAAGGGAACACAGGGCGCATGGGTGAAATTCGGAACAAATAAAAAAGCCAAATATCGCATTATTTGGATGAGTGCTCCGATTCCTAATGATCCATTCTGTGTTCGTCAGGATTTTTATGACACTTATCCTAAGACAACGCACACTTTGATGTTTGCTTTGATCGACATCTTGGCCGAATCCCAAGATAAAAACGCTTACTCTGAAATTTTAGGTTCTCGCGACTTGATGCCTGCCACTTCTAAACAGTATGATCCTGTTAGGGAGATGGTGAAAGCTCTGAATCTTGAGCTCAAACCATAGAGTTTGATGGCAGCAGTACTCAAAGTTGAAAAGCTCAATAAAACATTTAAAGGTGGTCTTTTTGAAAAAGATCGCCATGTTTTGCGTGATGTGACCTTTTCGCTTCCTGAAGGACAAACTTCCGGCTTCGTTGGCAGCAACGGCTCAGGCAAAACCACAACGATCAAATGTCTTTTCGATTTTATTCGTCCCAACAGTGGCGAAATTCTTTTTTTCGGAAAACCGTTAAGCAGTGAAAGCAAAACCCGCATCGGCTATTTGCCAGAGCGTCCTTATCTTTATGAATTCCTCACGGGTATGGAGTTTTTGCGTCTGCACTGGAATCTTTGTTACGGCTCCACAATGAAGGACTTCCATGAAAGAGCCCATGAAGCTCTTAAAAAAGTAGATCTGATGGAGGCCAAAGACCGCCGTCTTCGTACGTACTCCAAAGGTATGTTGCAAAGAGTGGGAATCGCCCAAGCTATTCTCACAAGACCTGATTTGTTGATTCTTGATGAACCAATGTCAGGTCTTGATCCCGATGGGCGCGCGATGGTGAAAGACATTTTGCGCGAAGAGCAAAAACGCGGCGTGAGTCTATTTTTTAGCAGCCATCTTCTGCAAGATATGGAAGAGCTTTGCAGTCATTTAGTTGTCATCAATCGCGGGCAAATCCTTTACGACGGAGTTTTAAATTCCTTTATGGCGGAATTCCAAAGCCTTGAAAGAGCCTTCGCGGTTCTTAAAGGCCGGGAGGAAGCTCATGGGTAAAGTTTGGGCTTTAGCAAAAACTACTTTGCGTGAAATGTTGCGCGAAAAAGTGTTCCTCGTTGTGGTTTTGATCGCAGTCGCACTTTTAGCACTGAGTTTCTTACTTGGAGCTTTGTCTTTCGCGGAACAAAGAAAAATTCTCACAGACTTCGGATTCCTGGCGATTCAAGTGGCGGCCTTAGGTGTGTCTCTTTTTTCAGGCTCCTATTTACTAGCTAAAGAAATCGAAAAACAAACATGTCTTTTGATTCTTTCAAGACCCGTTAGTCGTGAGCAATTCATCCTCGGAAAAATCTTTGGTGTCCTTGCATTGAATACTCTTCTATTAGCCGCTTTGGGAGTTCTTCTTTGGGCGCTTTTAGGTCTTTGGAAGGAACCAAATCTTTGGCTATCATTTGTAGAAATATGTCTGAGCCTCTGGTTTGAAAGCGCTGTGATCTTGTGTCTGGTCATCTGCTTTAGTTTGATCGTCAGACCTGTGCTTGCATTGGGCGCAGGATTTATGGTTTTCCTTCTGGGGCATTGGCTGGGTGATCTGACGTTCTTCGCCGAAAAAAGCAAAGAAGAACTTTTCATTCAAGCCGTTAAAGTTTTCCATTGGATCACGCCCAATCTTTATCGCATGAACTGGAAGTCCGCTTACTTCTTGGAAAACGGAATTCCCGCGCAAAATGTGGGGTGGATGATCGCACACATGACAGGATGGGGAATTTTACTCATCCTTGCCACAAATTTCTTCTTCAGGAGAAAAGACATTGTCTAATTTGGATCTTACTTTCTATATTTTCTTCTTTATTTTAGGAGCGATCTTTGGAAGTTTCGCCAACGTCGTGATTTATCGTCTGCCAAAAGAAGAAAGCGTCGTAAAGCCTCGCAGTTATTGTTACAACTGCAAAACGCCGATCAAATGGTACGACAATATTCCTATTTTTAGCTGGTTCATCCTGCGCGGAAAATGCCGTCACTGTGGCGCAAAATTCTCTTTCCGCTATCCACTCGTGGAATTGATCATGGCGGGACTTTTCACTTTAAGCTTTCACTACGTTGGATTTTCTTGGTCTTTGTTAGAATATCTGATTTTCATTTTCGGCCTCGTTGTCTGCACCTTTATCGATCTTGATCACATGATTTTGCCTGATGAATTCACTCTTTCAGGAATCGTGATTGGACTTGTTGGCGCCGCTCTAAATCCTCACCGCGAATTCTTGGACGCCCTTTTCGGCGTTTTAATGGGCGGTGGATTTTTGTGGGGCATGGCTTACGTGTATTATCTTCTAACAAAACAAGAAGGCATGGGCGGGGGAGATATCAAACTCCTTGCTTGGATCGGCGCGCTTCTTGGATGGAAGGCGATTCCTTTTGTGATTATGTCTTCAGCCATCATAGGAAGTGTGATTGGTTTGATCGCTGCAAGAAAACAGAAGGCTGGACTAAAGACTGTAATTCCTTTCGGACCCTACCTGGCCTTAGGTGCTATTTTGTATTTGTTCGGTGGAGAGACCATCGCTCTCTGGTACTTGAACCTATTTTTACCCGGCTTAGGCTAATTTTCTCAGATATAACGTTTTGATATCTGGACCTTTTTAGAAGTTCGCGAGAGCCATATTTGACATTCCCTGTCCAAGCAGAAATAATTTTATTATTTAGGACTTGTGTCCCAAGGACGTAAGTCTTTGAAATGACATCTGAGTGATACAACTGGGGAAGCAGCGAAAGCATGTTTTTTAAATCGAAGAAAGTTATCGGACTCGATATCGGAACGAGTTCCATCAAACTGGCTGAAATGGACTTCAGTGGCAAAGGAGCCCAGTTGCTTTCTTTTGGTTTCGCGCCAACTCCGCCGAATTCTGTTTCTGGTGGTGAGATTGTTGATATCGCTTCGGTTGGTATCGCCATTCAATCTTTGATCAATGAAGTAAAATCCAAACGCAAGAGCATCTCTACGGCGATGTGGGGCACAGCCGTGATCGTGAAGAAAATCACGATTCCCAAAATGGATAAAAAACTTATCAAAGATCAAATCCGTTTCGAGGCCGAGCAATACATCCCGTTTGATATCAACAATATCAGCTTGGCCCATCATATTTTGGCGGGCAGCAGTTCTCCAGACACGATGGATATTTTATTGATCGCCGCTCAAAACGAACTCGTCACTCAGTACACGCAGGTGATTGAAGTGAGCGGACTTTCTTGCGGCGTTTTGGATGTGAGTGGTTTCGCTCTCGCAAATGCCTTCGAATTGAATTACGGAAAAATCCCTGGAGAAGTTGTCGGAATTCTCAACTTCGGCGCATCGATTACAAATTTCGTGGTCGTGCAAAATGGCGAAGTGATTTTCTGCCGTGATATTCCTGTGGGTGGTGCGAACTACACGAATGAAATCCACAAAGCGATGGGCGTGACAGTGGCTGAAGCCGAAGCCCTCAAACTCAGCGCGATCTCTCGCCGTGAAGTTCCCGACGAAGTTCACAGTATCATCAGCGCAACCAACGAAGCGGTGACAGAAGAGATTCGCAGCAGCTTGGACTTCTTAAGTGCGACAACAAATGGTCTTGTCTTGAACCGTTGCTTTTTCACGGGCGGAAGTTCTGCAACATCAGGCCTGACAGAGACAGTGTCTCGTGTGACTGGCATCTTGATGGAGCCATTTAATCCATTCTTGCGCGTGAAAGCGAATCCAAAAAAATTCTCTCCCGAATACTTGGATCAAATCAGCTCTTTTGCTGGCGTTGTGACAGGTCTCGCTTTGCGTGAAGTGGGGGATGCATCATGATTAAAATCAATCTGGCATCCGGAGCTTCTATCAGTGCAGGGTCTCCTCTTGGAGCTTCACTGGGAATTTCGTCAGACAGTTTCTTAGCTCCCGATGAGATGAGAAAAGAAGCCCTGAAGCGTTTGGTTTTGATTCTTGTGGGACCTTTGGCTTTATACATTTATCAAAATCAAAACGTGCCGGGCAAGGTTGCTGATCTCAATGCAAAAACGCAAGTTTTGACAGAGTTGCAAAACTACAACTCAAAACAAGCGGCCTCTGTTGCGGAGATCAAAAAGTTTAAAGAAGACGAAGCATTGATTGAGGCGCGTATTTCTGCGCTTGAAAAAATCGCCAAGGACCGTCAAAGAGAGATCCGCGTTTTGGATTTATTGCAAACTGTGATTCCTGAAAAGGCATGGCTCACACGCGTGCAAATCAATCCGGATAAAGTAAATGTGCAAGGTTTGGCTTTGAGTGATTTTGAAGTATCCTCTTTTTTGGAAGCGTTAACAAAGAGCGCATTCCTAATGGACGTGAACTTAGTAAGTTCAAGCGAGATCAATCAAGATGGCGTGATGTTAAAAAAGTTTGAAATTAGCTGTTTGTTGGAGAGACCCGAATGAATAAGTTCTTTGAAACTCTCGCAGCACAACAAATCAGTAAGGTTCTGATCATCGGATTAGGGCTGACGGCATTTTATTGGTATGCACTTTACGACGACGGCTCTGCTGTTGACGCGCAAATCGTGCAAATCAGCCAACAGCTTCAAGAAGAAGAAAATAAGAAAAAAGACACGGACGCGACTTTAAAACAAGTGCAAGAGATGCAAGAGAAGGTCGGACAACTCAGTCAAAAATATCAAGAAATCTCTCGTCGTCTTCCGTCAGTGCTTTTCTCTATTGATATCAATAAAGCGATCGACGACTTCGCTCGCAATGCCGGCGTGAGTGTGAAATCGAAAAAACCAGGCGACAACGTTAAAAAAGAAGTCGTTGAAGAAGTTCCTGTGGATGTGACGTTGGAAGGAAGTTACGCGGAACTCGCGCAATTTTCTTTCTTGGTATCGACAGCAGAACGTATGGCTCGTGTGAAAAACGTCGTGATCACAGAGTCTGAACCCGGAAGTAAGAAGTTGAAATTTGAAGGTCAGGTGGTTGGTTACAAACTGGCTCCTGAAGAAAAGAAAAAACCTGCCGATGGAACGGCAGGAACGGAGACTCCGCAGTGAAATCTGTAAGATGGATTGTATCTTACATTCTAGTAGCCTCTCTGGGACTTTGGCTTGCTTTTGCAGTGAGTGTGAAGTTCATGGCTCCTGCGCATTCTCAGGAAACTCCGTCTAACGGAGATTTGCCTGCGGACTTCTTAAAAGAAGTGGAATCGACACAAGTTCCTCCGGCGGGCGCAACTCCTCCTGGTGGTGGAAAGCAAGCGACTCCACCGCCAGCGCAACAACAGCATGCGCAGCCGGGAGCCGCAGCTCAACCTCAACAACCTCCGCAGCAACCCAATGTGCCGCCGCCACCTATGGAAAACGAAATGCCAGTGGGTGATGGAGCCACAGCGCAAACACCTCCACCAGCAAGTATTTTGCCGAGTGATGGTTACCGTTACGATCCGACAGGAAAAAGAGATCCGTTCAAAGTTTTCAGAACGGTTCGTCCTAAAGATAACGGCGGTTCCGACATCGCAAAACCGAATGAAATCCTAGAGCCATTGCAGCGTTGGGAAATCGAGCGTTTGCAGGTTGTCGGTATTTTGTGGGATGTGCGTACACCGCGCGCGATGATTCGCGATCCGGATGGCGCTGTATTTACTGTAACAAAAAATTCAAAGATCGGCCGAAGCGAAGGATTTGTAGCGGCCATCCGCGAGGGTGAAGTCGTTGTCGTAGAAACAAAATACGACGATGGAAAATCGGTTAAAGAAACTCGCGTCTTGGAATTGAAAAAGTAAGTTTATTTATCAGAGGAGGAACGAATGAAAGGACTCATTCGATTATTTATCCTAAGTGCGTTGATTGCTTCTATCACCTCTTGTGCCAGCCGTCCTGTTGAGGACGATTTGTCATTAGATGGTGGAGAATCCTCATCTGAAGTGGCTCCCGCGGAGTCTTCAGGCAATCAAGATGATTTTGCAGACTTTGAAGACGGCGGCGGCGAAACTAAACAAGCCGAAGCGGCTCCTGCGCAAAACGATCAAGATTTAGCGATTGAAGATGAAGTCAATCAAGCGGAAGGACAACCTCAAGAGCAGGCGGCAACACCACCTGCAGAGACAGTTCCTGCTCCGGCTGAAGAAGCTTCGCCAACAGAAGATCCATTTGCTGACAGCTCAGTGGCAGACGTTCCAGCGCCAGCTCCAGAAACTCCGGCACCGGAAACTCCAGCTCCGACTGTGACAGAGACGATTCCAACTCCAGTGCAAGAGACAGCGCCTACAGTGTCTATTCCATCTGGATCTCCTGCGAACATCACGGATTTGAAGTTTAAAGCCAATGAAACAGGTGGAACTGTTGTCGTTCAAGCGGACAAGCCGTTGACCTACACGACACGCACAAATCCTGATTTGCACCAGTATATTATCGAAGTCGACAATGCGAACTTGCCGGACCGTTTGAAGCGTTCTTTGAATACAAAGGACATCAAAGGCAGCATCGGTGCGATCGATGCTTATCAAAATCCAGGTTCAACAACGGCACGCTTTGTTATTCAATTGCGTGAAGGTGTAACAGAGCCCGCAGTTCAAGCCGAAGGCAACAGTCTTTTGATCGTAGCTAACGGCGCTGGAACTTCTGCGGAGGCACACGAGGTTGCTCAAGCAGACGGAACCAATGTGGAGTTGTCTGACGCGAAAATTTTGCCAAGCCAGAACTTGACGGAATTCCTCTCTGGGAACACAAAGTTTTACGGTAAAAAGATCTCTATCGAAACAAATAACATGGATATCCGCGACGCTTTGAACTTCATCACTGAAGAGAGTGGCGTGAACATGGTGATCTCTGAAGATGTCAAAGGAGCGGTGAGTTTGAAACTTCGCCAAGTTCCTTGGGACCAAGCTTTGGTTGTGATCATGAAAGCGAAAAAACTCGGTTACACTCGTCAAGGCAACGTGCTTCGTATCGCTCCTCTTCAAGACTTGAAAGCGGAAGAAGATGATGCAACGAAATTGGCGCAGGCTCGCAAGAACGTGGAGCCTTTGAAAGTTCGCATGTTCCCAGTAAGCTACGCGAAAGTGGACGAGCTTGAAAAGAAAATCAAAGATTTCTTGGGTGATCGCGGTAAGGTGGTTGGCGATGTTCGTACCAACGCCCTTGTTGTGACGGATATCGAAGAAAATCTAGAGCGTGCAGCGAAACTAATTGCAAGTCTTGATACGCAACCTCCGCAAGTTTTGATCGAATCGAAAATCGTGGAAGCGCAAGAAAGCTTCACTCGTAATATCGGTATTAATTGGGGTGCTTCTGGTGCGCCAATTAAATTGGGTTCGACAGCGCGTGGTCCTGTGAACATGAATCCAAGCTTTAACATCAACCCGACAGCGGCGACTCCGGGCAACTTGAATTTCAACGTGAGCGTGGGAACTCTGGATGTCTTCGGAACTCTGCAAGCGGCGTTGTCTTTGTCTGAAAGTGAAGGGCAGGTGAAAATCCTCTCTGCTCCACGAATCATGACAATGACGAATGAAAAAGCAGATATCAATCAGACGACGGAAGAACCAGTTCGTCAGGTGACTCAAAACGGGACAGCAACTCAAGAGACGTTCCAGTTTAAGCCATTGACGTTGAAACTTGAGGTGACTCCACAGGTGACAGCCGACGGATCTGTTATAATGAAAGTCACTGTGAATAGACAATTCCGTGGTGCGGACGTGAGTAGTGCGGGTCAAGGTGCGTTTGCGGTCAACAGCCGTGAAGCCAACACTCGCGTACTTGTGAAAAACGGTCAAACAGCGGTCATCGGTGGTATCTACCAAAGCGACGCTGTTGAGAATGAAAACGGTGTACCTTGGTTCCGTGAGCTTCCAGTTGTGAGTTACTTGTTTAAAACAAAGAACGTCACAAGAAACAAATCGGAGCTGCTAGTTTTCCTTACACCAAGAATCATCGGTCCGGTTGACGCAGGTCCAGTAGCTCCGACAACTCAAGATTTTTAAAGGGAGGGAACAATGAAAAAACTTTTGTACGTCTCGTTACTAGTTTTATCAGTAGTTCTCGGTTCCTGTTCCCAAGAAGCAGGCAACGTTGAAGTCTCAATCAGTGGCTCTTCTTTGCCTTTGATCCCGGCAACGGCGGTTAGTTGTTTAGCGCGTGAAAATGCTGGAACTGATACGCCAACAGCGGATATCTCACCAAGCTATTTCCGTGTCCCAACAATCACGTTTACTCGCAAAGATACAACTAAGAACCTTATCATCGCTTTTATTCGCATCAATATTCCAGTTCCAGGCAGTTCAACACCGATCAACTGTGAGGTCGGTGGCGATGGTCTCGCGGCCCTGAAGGGGACTTGGTTTAGCAGTGGAACGAAAGAAGCATTGATTCCAAGTGGAGATGCGAATAAAACATTTTCCACAGACTGCGCTCTCTATTGCGGCGGCATCACAATGAATAGTGGCACAACAGCCAGCGGAACCATGGAGGTCTTCGGTCTAGAGCGCGACGCTGCCGGAAACGAAACTCCAGTAAAAACATCGACAACGATCACAGTCGAAAGTTTCTAGTTTTAAGTTCAAATAAGATTTAAGAAAGGCTCCTAAAAGGAGCCTTTTGTTTTTTGAAAAACGCCCCGAGTTATCGCCATGACTCTTTACCAACGATGTGAATAATCAGTGACCTCCGCAAAGACCCGTTTTATAAGCCATCCATGGACCTATTTTCCGCCTCTGCCGCAGCCTCAAGCTCATCTCCACTTTCAGAAATTCTTCGCCCGAAGAATTTAGATGAGATCATTGGCCAAGATAAAACCTTGGGACCAAAATCAAAGCTCGGCCAGATGTTGCGCAAAGGTTATTTGCCAAGCCTCATTATCTGGGGGCCTCCAGGAACGGGAAAAACCACCTTTGCGCTGGCTTTATCTCAGCATTTCAACGCTCATTTCGTAAATATCAACGCCGTGGACTCGGGAGCCAAAGCCTTAAGAGAAATCGGTGAAGAGGGCAAAGACCGCCGTCTACAGCTCCAGCAAAAAACCGTGCTTTTCGTCGACGAAATTCATCGTTTTAATAAAGCCCAACAAGACGTCCTTCTGCCGTTCGTGGAAAAAGGCGATCTCGTTCTCATCGGCGCCACCACGGAAAATCCAAGCTATGAATTAAATCGAGCTTTGCTCAGTCGCTGCCGTGTCGTTATTTTTGAACGACTTTCTGAAGAAGACCTTAGCAAGATCGTCAGTCGAGCGGAAACTCACTACAAAAAACAGCTCGATATGATCCTCACCAAAGAGGCGATCAACAATCTACTTGAATATTCTGACGGAGATGCGCGCAGACTCATCAACAGTCTCGAAATTCTCTACAATTTCACAAAAGATCAAGAGGATGGCGAGCGTCTTGATGTGAACGACATGCGCGAGCTTCTTCAGCAAAATCCGCTGGGTTACGACAAAAGCTCCGAGATGCACTATGATCTTATATCGGCATTCATCAAAAGCGTGCGCGGAAGCGATCCCGATGCGGCCGTCTACTATCTCGCACGCATGATCGACGGAGGAGAAGATCCTATTTTCATCGCCCGCCGTTTGATTGTCTTAGCGTCTGAAGATATCGGCAACGCCGACCCAAGAGCAATCTCTGTCGCCATCGCAGGTCTTCAAGCTGTCGAAGCGATCGGTCTTCCCGAAGGAGCCATCACTCTTTCACAAGTAACGACGTATTTAGCCTCATGCCCGAAATCAAACGCCTCCTATATGGCGTTGAATAAAGCCCGCGAACTTGTAGAAAAAACCAGAACATTGCCAGTCCCATTGCATTTGCGTTCGGCAAAAACCGCTCTCGCAAAAGATTTAGGATACGGCCGAGATTATAAGTATCCGCACAACTATCCGACAGGATGGGTCGACCAAAGTTATCTTCCACCTGAAGTCAGCGAAGCTCAATTGTATGAGCCAACAACTCGCGGTTTCGAAAAAACAATCCGCGAATACTTATCTTGGATGAAGGGAACAAACAAACCCTAAACCCTTCGAACACATCCTCGCGGACGCGCCCTTTAGGCTGCTGCTCCGGAACTTTAAATAGCTCTTTGAGCGCAAACACACACGCAAGTCTGCGTGCCTTGAGCAACGTGCGAGTGTTTTGTATTCGCAGGAATCTCTAAGCGATCTCCCGGGCGCAACACAAACTGGTTACCAGAAATATTAAAGATCATCTCTCCCGAAACAATCACGCGCACTTCGGCGAACGGATGACGGTGATCTTGAACCTTCATTTGCGGTTCATAGATTTCGTCATAAGGTTCCAAACCTTCAGATTCCAAAATCATGTGAACCTGTTGTTTGCTTGGAACGATCGGTGCTTGCCAACGAGTGATGATCATAGTGAGTGCCTCTTTCGATTCATGGTTATCTCAAATCGGAACGGTGACTTCAAGTCACGCCGCCATGAATCTCGCCTTGAAACATTATCGCGATAATCTATTCAAATTGCGACAGGATAAGAGGCCGGATTCTCATCTTTTTTTGTTTTTGTGTTAAGTCCTTTTGTGGATTGTCGATACCTAATGTGTAGGAAGGACCCTATATGTTTAGGGGAGGGTATTTTGAGCAGTAAATCGAAGTCGACACATGCGGAATTAGATCACATCTTGAATTTTGTCGATGCCTCGAAAGGTCTTCGTGCGAAGATCAACGAGTCAGGCCGAGTGCAAATTCGCCAAGATCTAGATGGAAAAGTATTCTCCTTTATCACTCAAGACGTGAATGAAGTTCTTCATCGCGCGGATTCTGAAGGAAAACCTTTCATTCAAGTGAATTTCAAGAATGGAACGAAAGTTTTATTGACGGAAACTCTTGTGGGTTTCAAGCCGATTGAAACTTTAGGTTTAGACATGGGCCGTATTCCAAAAGTAGTGACAACTCCGGACCTAGTAAGTGTGTTTGAAGCTATTGAAGAGTCTTTAGGTGCTGATAACGGCCTTGATCACGAGGTCGAAATCCTTAAAAAAGTGTATTTGGCCATTATTTCAGGCGGAGAAAAAGTCGGATTCGACTTAGCCGTTGAAAGAAAGTGGTTGAACAGACTTCTTGCGTCAAAATTTAAAGCCAGCGCTTAATCTTTTGTAAATCCAACGACTTAAACTAAGTTTTCTAATAATCGAGGCGCAAGCCTCGATTATTTATTAAGCAACTTTAGTACGGTCATTAAATTTTCGAAAAAAAGCTATTGACCTTTTTGGGCCGTTACGAGAAAACAGCTCCACTTTGTTCGGGGGCATAGCTCAGCTGGGAGAGCATCTGATTTGCATTCAGAAGGTCGCAGGTTCGATCCCTGTTGCCTCCACCAATTTTTTATTTTAGACGTTCGTCTCGTAACGAAAAAAATAAAAGAAGAACATTGACGGGGACAAAAAAATCATTAAGATTGGTTCCTCGCGCTTCGGTAACGAAGCAAATGCGATTTAAAAATTTCGCTCTTTGAAAACTGAATAGCTAGATAGAAAAGATTTTTGGGCTCTTTGAATGATGAGTAATTATCATTCGCAATTTCAAAAAATAAATTCGAACAAACACAGCGTAAGCTAGTTGTTTGGTTGAGAACAGAATTATAACTGGAGAGTTTGATTCTGGCTCAGAACAAACGCTGGCGGCGTGCCTAATACATGCAAGTCGAACGGGGAAAGCTTTCGGGTGAGTACTAGTGGCGCACGGGTGAGTAACGCGTGGATAATCTGCCTTGAAGAGGGGGATAACTAGTCGAAAGATTAGCTAATACCGCATAAGACCACAAGAACTGAGGTTCAAGGGGTCAAAGGTTTTTCGCTTCAAGATGAGTCCGCGTAAGATTAGCTAGTTGGTGAGGTAATGGCTCACCAAGGCAACGATCTTTAACTGGTCTGAGAGGATGATCAGTCACACTGGAACTGAGACACGGTCCAGACTCCTACGGGAGGCAGCAGTAGGGAATATTGCACAATGGAGGAAACTCTGATGCAGCGACGCCGCGTGAGTGATGAAGGCCTTCGGGTCGTAAAGCTCTGTCGCAGGGGAATAACACAATGAATGTACCCTGTAAGAAAGGATCGGCTAACTTCGTGCCAGCAGCCGCGGTAAGACGAGGGATCCTAGCGTTGTTCGGAATCATTGGGCGTAAAGCGGGTGTAGGTGGCTTTGTAAGTCAGGTGTGAAAGCCTAGGGCTCAACCCTAGAAGTGCATTTGATACTGCGAAGCTTGAGTGCTAGAGAGGTTACTAGAATTGTTGGTGTAGTGGTGAAATACGTAGATATCAACAGGAATACCGGTGGCGAAGGCGGGTAACTGGCTAGACACTGACACTCAGACCCGAAAGCGTGGGGATCAAACAGGATTAGATACCCTGGTAGTCCACGCCGTAAACGATGGATACTTGTTGTTGGAGGTATTGACCCCTTCAGTGACGAAGCTAACGCGTTAAGTATCCCGCCTGGGGAGTACGGTCGCAAGATTAAAACTCAAAGAAATTGACGGGGGCCCGCACAAGCGGTGGAGCATGTGGTTTAATTCGATGCAACGCGAAGAACCTTACCTAGGCTTGACATGTACAGGAAGATTGGCGGAAACGCCGTCGCCCGCAAGGGTCTGTACACAGGTGCTGCATGGCTGTCGTCAGCTCGTGTCGTGAGATGTTGGGTTAAGTCCCGCAACGAGCGCAACCCCTGCATTTAGTTGCCAGCATTCAGTTGGGCACTCTAAATGGACTGCCGGTGTTAAACCGGAGGAAGGTGGGGATGACGTCAAGTCCTCATGGCCCTTATGCCTAGGGCTACACACGTGCTACAATGGTGGTCACAAACTGAAGCGAAGCCGCAAGGTGGAGCAAATCGGAGAAAAGCCATCTAAGTTCAGATTGATCTCTGCAACTCGAGATCATGAAGTTGGAATCGCTAGTAATCGCGGATCAGAATGCCGCGGTGAATACGTTCCCGGGCCTTGTACACACCGCCCGTCACACCATGAAAGTCGGCTGTACCAGAAGTCGCTGCGCTAACCGCAAGGGGGCAGGCGCCCAAGGTATGGTCGATGATTGGGGTGAAGTCGTAACAAGGTAGCCGTAGGGGAACCTGCGGCTGGATCACCTCCTTTCTAAGGATTATCCGGTCAATCTTCACTAAGACATGTTCTTAGTAAGTTAAAATGACCCAATCTTAGGTCAACTTACTCTTCCCGAGTAAGTGAGTCCCAAAAATCTCATCTAGCTGTTTAGTTTTGAAAGAGTGAATTTCTCTTTATTTCTCGCATCTAACAAGGGCCAGTAGCTCAGTTGGTTAGAGCACACGCTTGATAAGCGTGGGGTCGGAAGTTCGAGTCTTCCCTGGCCCACCAACTAATGAGTTGGACTGTTAAGTGTGAGTGATAGAAGAGAGATGACACGCGAACGATTTTCGTTCTTTGACAATTGAATAGATTGATTTAGTTGATTTTTAGCGAGGTTAGTTCCATTTTTTTTAAGCTACAAAGGGCTTACGGTGGATGCCTTGGCACTAAGAAGCGATGAAGGACGTGGTAAGCTGCGATAAGCTTCGGGGAGTGGCACACACACTTTGATCCGGAGATGTCCGAATGAGGAAACTCATCATTTTATGATATCATTCACTGAATACATAGGTGTCTGAAGCTAACGAGGGGAAGTGAAACATCTCAGTACCCTCAGGAAGAGAAATCAATTCCGAGATTACCCCAGTAGTGGCGAGCGAACGGGTAACAGCCTAAACCTTTTTCATTTATTTGAAAGAGGGGTCGTGGGACCGCGATGTGGGACCGGAGAAGTTAGAGTAACAGTCTGGAAAGTCTGGCAAGATAGGGTGATAGCCCCGTACTCGAAAACTTCAAAGGCCCTAGCGGCATCCCGAGTACCACAAGACACGTGAAATCTTGTGGGAATCTGTGAGGACCACCTCATAAGGCTAAATATTCCTTAGTGACCGATAGAGAACAAGTACCGTGAGGGAAAGGTGAAAAGAACCCCGAGAGGGGAGTGAAATAGAACCTGAAACCGTAAGTCTACAAGCAGTTAGAGCCCTTTATATGGGCGATAGCGTACCTTTTGCATAATGAGTCAGCGAGTTATGTTTGCATGCGAGGTTAAGCCGTTGCAGGTGGAGCCGTAGCGAAAGCGAGTCTGAATAGGGCGATTTAGTATGCAGGCATAGACCCGAAACCCGGTGATCTAATCATGGACAGGTTGAAGCGGAGGTAACACTCCGTGGAGGACCGAACTAGTTGAGGTTGAAAACTCTTTGGATGATCTGTGATTAGGGGTGAAAGGCCAATCAAACTGGGTGATAGCTGGTTCTCCCCGAAATATATTTAGGTATAGCGTCGAGTAAAAAATATCGTGGAGGTAGAGCACTGAATGGGCTAGGGGTCTTTACCGGATTACCAAACCCAAATAAACTCCGAATGCCACAGATATGTTCCTCGGCAGGCAGACTCAGGGTGATAAGGTCATGAGTCGAGAGGGAAAGAGCCCAGACCAACAGCTAAGGTCCCTAAATGCACGCTCAGTGGAGAACGTTGTGGAGTTACTTTGACAACTAGGAGGTTGGCTTAGAAGCAGCAATCCTTTAAAGAAAGCGTAATAGCTCACTAGTCTAGTGACTCTGCGCGGAAGATACAACGGGGCTAAGCGTGTTACCGAAGCTTTGGATTAAAGTATTTTATATTTTAGTGGTAGGGGAGCGTTCTAGTGTAGGATGAAGGTTGACCGGTAGGACAGCTGGACGAACTAGAAGTGATCATGCTGACATAAGTAGCGTTGAACTCGGGTGAAAAACCCGGGCGCCGAAAACTCAAGGATTCCTGGGTAAAGATAATCTTCCCAGGGTTAGTCGAGACCTAAGATGAGGCCAATTGGCGTAATCGATGGCAAAACGGTTAATATTCCGTTACCTAACAGATTGTGATTAAGGAATGACGGTGTAGGATATCACAGCCCATTATTGGATTTGGGTGTAAGCATGTAGGAGGATCAGTAGGCAAATCCGCTGGTCGTAACTCTGAGGTGTGAATGCGAGGGACTCGTCCCGGAAGTGTGAAAAGCCATGCATCCAAGAAAAGTTTCGTAATTTTAGATTTGTTAGCTCGTACCGTAAACCGACTCAGGTGAGTGGGGTGAATATCCTAAGGCGATGGGGTGAATTTTGGTCAAGGAACTCGGCAACTTAACACCGTAACTTCGGGAAAAGGTGTGCCTGAGAGAGTGTAAGGATTTACTCCCCAAGCTTTTTCAGGTCGCAGAGAAATGGGAGTAGCGACTGTTTATCAAAAACACAGGTATGTGCAAAGTCACAAGACGAAGTATACATACTGACGCCTGCCCGGTGCTGGAAGGTTAAGAGGATTTGTTAGCGCAAGCGAAGCAGAGAATCGAAGCCCCAGTAAACGGCGGCCGTAACTATAACGGTCCTAAGGTAGCGAAATTCCTTGTCGGGTAAGTTCCGACCTGCACGAATGGCGTAACGACTTCTCCGGTGTCTCGACCAAATGCCTCGCGAAATTGAATTCTCGGTGAAAATGCCGAGTACCCGCAGAAAGACGGAAAGACCCCGTGAACCTTTACTGTAGCTTGGCAGTGATTTTAGAGTTGGCATGTGTAGGATAGGTGGGAGACTTTGAAGCAGGGGCGCTAGCCCTTGTGGAGTCAACCTTGAAATACCACCCTTGGCAACTTTGAAATCTAACCTGCTCCTCTATACGAGGAGAGGGACACTGTCTGGTGGGCAGTTTGACTGGGGCGGTCGCCTCCCAAAAAGTAACGGAGGCGCGCGATGGTCCCCTCAGCCTGATTGGAAACCAGGCGTCGAGTGCATTGGCATAAGGGGGCTTGACTGCGAGACCTACAAGTCGAGCAGGTGCGAAAGCAGGCCAAAGTGATCCGGTGGTCCCGCGTGGAAGGGCCATCGCTCAACGGATAAAAGGTACTCCGGGGATAACAGGCTTATTCCATCCAAGAGTCCATATCGACGATGGAGTTTGGCACCTCGATGTCGGCTCATCACATCCTGGGGCTGGAGCAGGTCCCAAGGGTTTAGCTGTTCGCTAATTAAAGTGGTACGCGAGCTGGGTTCAGAACGTCGTGAGACAGTTTGGTCCTTATCTTCTGTGGGCGTATGAGATTTGAGCAGACCTGTCCTTAGTACGAGAGGACCGGGATGGACGAACCTCTGGTGTTCCTGTTGTCGCGCCAGCGGCAATGCAGGGTAGCTATGTTCGGAACTGATAACCGCTGAAAGCATCTAAGCGGGAAGCAGACTGCGAGATTAGATCTCACTGGGGCTTCGGCCCCCTAAAGACTCCTTGGAGACTACGAGGTTGATAGGCGGAAGGTGTAAGCACGGTAACGTGTTCAGCTGATCCGTACTAATAGGTCGTGAGGCTTTTTTAAATTTTTCTTCTTAACATAGTTAACGAAGATTTCGTTTCTAAGACCTCTTTTTAAGAGCGAGAAACTAGCTCTCTGAATAAGTAAGAGAGTGATTAATTTGGGACTAACCAACCTTACTCTGACACGATCAGAGTAAGTCGCTAAAAATCAGCTAAATCAATCATTCAGTTGTAATGATAAAAGAAGTAACTTCTCCATTTGGATTGGAAGTAAGTTGCAAAGAACGAAAAGGTTAGTGTAAGAAGCTAACCACTTTGATTAATAAACGCTTTGCTGGTGTTTATAGCAGAGGGGCCACACCTGATCCCATTCCGAACTCAGAAGTTAAGTCCTCTTGCGGCGATGGTATTGCACGGGCGACCGTGTGGGAGAGTAGCACGACGCCAGCTCTATTTTACTTGAACCCGGGTTACTAACGTAATCCGGGTTTTTTTTTGACTAATGATGGATTCCACTCCACTAACGAAGACCTTATTTTCTATCGAGATTTTTCTTAAAGACTTTCCAAAATGCTTCGAAATCTTCGATGAAAGGCATGTGTCCTAAACCCTTCAGCATCACAAGTTTACTCTTGGGAATCATGTGTGAAACTTGTTTGCTGATAACGGGATAATTTCCCATTTTCTTTTTCATTTCTTCCGTAGCCCATGCCTTTCCAATAGCCGTGCGATCGCGATCTCCAATAATCAAAACAGTTGGCGCTTTGATATTTTTAAATTCATAAAAAACCGGCTGAGTAAAAATCATGTCAGAAGTTAAAGCGGCATTCCAGGCAATCACAGGATAGTCGGGACCTTCTAACCATCCTGTCGGAACTTCAAGCCATTTATCGTATTCAGATTTCCATTTTCCATCGTAATAACTATCTAGCTGGTACTGTTTTATCTTTTCAGGAGTGCTTGCAAGCTCGGCCTTATAGGCTTCGTCGATATTGCGATAGCCTGTCATCGTTTTCCAATCTTCTAAACCAATCGGATTCACCAAAAATAATTTTGTCACACTCTCAGGATACATCAGTGTAAATCTTGTCGCGACCATTCCACCCATCGAGTGACCTAAAAGATAAAACTTTTCGACTCCCAGGCTATGTAAAAGATTTTTTGTATTCTGTGAGAGGGTTTGGAAGCTGTATTGATAGTTCTTAGGCTTTGAGGATTTTCCAAACCCAATTTGATCCGGAACAATCACACGGTAGCCTTCTTGATTCAGTCCCAGGATCACATGTTCAAAGTAAGCACCGGGAAAGTTTTTTCCGTGCAAAAGAACAATGATCTTATCACTGGGCTTACCTGCAGGAATATCCATGTAAGCCATCTTCAAATCTTGCTCTTGAGATTTGAAAGAAAAATATTTTACTTCGAAAGGATATTTATACTGAGTGAGGTCGGCATCGAAGCCTTTTGCTTCTTTCGTACCCACAGATTCTTTCGCTTTAGAAGAAGACTTACCCGTTGTCGCGCAAGCCGCAATCAAAGACATCATAAATAACAGAGAAAGAATTTTCATCGGATTCTCCTTATTTTGTCACGGCTCCTTGAGCTGTCGCAGATGGAGCCGCTCCAGAAGTAGGAACGTTATTTTTTGGAGCAGATTGTTGTGTAGCTTGCTGCTGCGAATTTTGATTGTTTGAATTCGCCGCCGTCGGTTGTTGTTGATTTGAGCTAGCACCAGCAGTTTGTGATTGCGGTTGTTGTCCCTGAGTAGGAGTTCCTGCTTTTGCTGGAACTTTTTTCTCTGGCGGAGCTACCTTATTTAAATCATTCATCGTGTAAGTGCGGCCGATCTCGAAAATTTTATTCTTCGACTTAATATCAAAAAGACTTGCTTGAATAATGATGCCAGGATTTTCCTCATCAGGCAGATCCATCACTTCAAGTTCCAAATAACTTTTTCCATCTTTCACGCGTTGAATATGTGGTCGCTGTTTACCAAGAATCGCGCGAGCCAATTCTGAGTTCATACGAAACTCCACAGTTGCGATTGATCCCCACTGGGCAGGAAGTTCTCCGTTTTGTGCTAATGATTGAAAATCATCATTGATCATCTTCGCAAGCTGTTGGGCCGGAGTGAGCTGCACACAAGCTTCAGCGGCTTTCTTGTCCTTCTTAAGAGCATGAAGGGGATTTCCTTCTTCTTGCAAAGCCAGAAAAGCGATTGTACCAGCAACAACAATAATCAACGCACCGATGAGCTTATAAAGCATGAATCCTCCATCACTGATATTATTGGAAAGATTTTGAAGAGCCTCAAAGTCTTTCCCCTCAGAGCCCAAAATCGCTTCTTCGGCCTAGGTCTCCTAAAACTCCTAAACCTCTGAAATTTCACACAAAAAAGTGTCTTTGAGGGGCTCTTGTCAAAGAGATCGACAGAAGGGCCCCTTGCAAGGGGGCCCAGGTGTGTCAATAGAATGCCTTTAAAAACAATAACTTAGAAAAGTCTTAAGATTTTGGCATCGAGCTTGGAAGTAAATGGGTGAGAGAGGTGTCTATGAATGCGCTCACCAGAATGGCAGCATTGTCCTTTTTAGTAGGACTTTACGTGGGATGTTCCCCTGTGAAGTTCGCGTTGGACGACAGCAAATGTAAAGAAAGCGGTTGTATCGTTGAAAACGGGAAATACTCGTTCAACTATACGGCGACGGCGGGTCGTGGAAAAGTCGACATTCTGATTGTGAACGACAACTCAGCTTCGATGTCGTTTGAACAAGCGCGCTTGGCTCCTCGCTTTAATAACTTTATTTCTGAATTAGATAATCAAAAGATCGACTATCGTATCGCAATGACAACAACAGATGTCGCAAGGTCCGATGCGGGAAGTTTAATTTCTTTTGGCGGAAATCCTTATATTACCGGAAATCATTCAGACAGATTCAATTTGTTTAATCAAACGATTCAAAGACCGGAGACTTTGGCTTGCGAAAAGTTCATTGCAAACTGGATCCGTAACAACGGTGGTAACAGAGACTCCATCAATTCATCAGCTTATTCTCAAGAGTACGCAAGAAATTGCCCATCAGGTGATGAGCGTGGCGTTTACGCTGCGAACTTAGTTGTGAATAACAATCCTTCAAGCTTTATCCGTAGTGATGCTCACTTGGCTGTGATCTTCTTGGCGGACGAGGATGAAAGAAGCGGTCTTTATCAAAATCAAGGTTATGCTCTTGAGCAAATGGATCAACCTGGTTACTTCGTCAGCAACGTCAAAGCGAAATTGGGTGAAGATAAATTCAATTCTTTGAGTGTGCATGCGATTGTTGTGAAAGATCAAAACTGCTTAAACCAACAAAATAGCCAAGCGTTGGACAACTACAGTCCGACAGTGGGATTGGTGACGGGCAGTTACGGAAACGTTTACCTTTCATTCACAAATGCCGGCTGGGGAAGCTCAGCGGATATTTGTTCGAATGATTATACGACTCAGTTGGGTCAAATTCGCTCGAAAATTTCAGAGCGTATTAAGGACATCGTGTTGAACTGTTCAAATCCAACAGACCTTGTTGTGACGGTTTCAGGAAGCCCTGTTTCTCATCACTTGGAAGGCAAGACGTTGAAGTTCAATCAATACTTGGCTCCAGGCACGAGCGTGAGCTTGTCATACAAGTGCAGCTCTTTGGACTAAGGCAAGGTCCACACCTTGCCTTTTTTATTTCTCCCGCGCCATTTGTATTAAAAAGTGCTTAATCTGATTTTGATTTATTCAAATTGAGACAAAATGTTTTATAAAATGTAGAACTTCTAATCATCGCCATGAATCTTTCTTGTTTGTTACTTTTTCTGAACCTAAGGCTTTAGTCCTGAAAGTGGTTTCCGATACATCTAACCATGGGCATGTTAGACAGATACAAAAAAAAGGGCGGCTTCAATCAACTTCTTCAACTTCTTGAGACTTCTCCTATGGCGAAGCGAGAGCAGTTTTTAGGTCTTATCGCAGGGGAAAGTCCCGCGTGGGAGGATGCGCTTCGTAAGCGAATCCTGACGATCGATAAGGTGTATAGTTGGGATGGGCAATATCTCGTAGAAATCTTTTCGCGAGTGCAGCCACTCACGTTGGCGAATGCACTTCATGGCTCTCCACAAGAGCAAGTGGATCAGCTTCTAGGCTGCCTGCCGCCGATTTCTAAACGCAAGATCACAGATCTTTTGGCAGAGTCAAATCCGACCCCCGCAGAGAAGTCGACGTGTATTTCAAGAATGCTTTCTGAGGTGCGCGGGTTTATTTCGCAAGGGATCTTGAAGCTAGAAAAGATTGATCCGGATCTGCATGTTCCTGAGAACATCGAAGAGGTGCTCAGTGCAGGTGGTTTCACGGTGCCTCTGACATATGATTACGATACCACGAAGAAAGAGGCGAAACCGGCTGCCGTTGGTGAGACGACAGATCCGGGCGCGCAGCAAGAAGTGGATTTCTTAAAAAGAAAACTCAATCAACTTGCCTCTGAAGTGAATGCTCTAAAGCACGAAAACTCTGTCTTAAAAGACAAGCTCACTCAGATTAAAAAGATCGCTTAAATTTATTCTTTCAGACAAAAGGCGCTGGTGTTCTGTCAGCGCTTTTTCTTTTCCGGATTTCATCTGAAGACATCTGTGTTTCAAATCGAAACAACAAATCCCCACATTTTGTCGAGTCTTTTGACAAACTGAGTTTTCTCTAAACCCAGCCCAACCCTCAGTCGATATGCCAGACATAGGACGTCAAATTAGTACGTGAGGTAAAAATGTCATCGCAGATGTTCAGCATGTTTGTTGGGTCGCTTTTGGTCGTGTCTGTTTCAGCGCAAGCTCAATCTTTGTCTGTTCCACAGCTCGACCTAGAGTCACAATTCTATCAAGAGTTAGCAAAAGAGTCGGGTCAAGATGTTCCAACCGCGAAAGGATTTCTCGAAGAAGTTCCAGATGGTTTGAGCACAAAGGACATGAGTCCTCAATGTGATCCTCGACGTTTCGAAGATAGCATTGTCGGTAAAAAACTTTCCACCGCGCAATACTACAAAGTTGCCAAAGATTATTTCGCAAGATGTGCGAATGAGCTAACAAGCAACTCTACAACGGGGATTTTGGGACTTCTTAAATTTTCGAAGTTTCAATATCCGTTCCTCACTCATCCGCAAGTGAAAGAATTCATGGTGAAACTTCCGGATGGAACAAAAATTCCGGGAATTTTGGCAATGAAACAAGATCCTCGTCCTCGTCCACTCGTAATTGTGAAGTGCGGCGTTTTCTGCTCAGCGGCGCAGACAGCGTCGATGAAAAGTTACTTGATGCACTTATTCGATCAAAGCCCGTTTAACGTTTTGCTTTTAGCGAATCAAACCGGCATGGACTATATCTACTACAATAAAAAAGTAACTTTGGGCGGTTGGTCTGAAGGTTATGAAGCGATTGAGGTCGGTAAGTGGATGCGTGATAAGTGGGAATACAAAGATCGTATTTCCAGTGTTCACTTAATGGGTATCAGTCTTGGCGGTAATGCGGCCGTGATGGGCGCGGCTTTCAATGATAAATATCTTCTTCCTGATGGGAAAAAAGTGTTTAATTCAGTGACGGCGATTTGTCCGGTGGTAAGCCTTCGTCCGACGTTGGATCATCTGTTCGGCGGTCAAATTGTAGGTCGTATCTTTGCTAAAATGTCGAAAGATCATTTTAGAGAAGCTCGTCAATACATCACGGATGTTCCTGATTTGATCACAGACGGAAAAATTCCATCCAGTCGTTTGGGTATGGCTGATTATATCGGTGAGCTGGCGTCGACATCTTTACAAAGACGTGGAATTGCAAGCACTCCGCAGTCTTATTTCAAATCCAATAACTTCTGGAACTGGAAAGAGGAAGTAAAGACACCTTTAATGGTGTGGGCTTCCAAAGACGATATGGTTGTGAACAACGAAATCAACGCCCAAGTTGTAGAGCATGATGATTTCTATGAAAAGTCTGCGAACGTAGGCGTGCTTAATCTGAAATACGGAAATCACTGCGGCTTTTCATCAGCGTACGGAGCACAAGCTTCTGCGGCAGTGTTGAGAACTTTCGTATTAACTCACAGTCCCGAGTTCGTAGATGAATACAATAAGAAACAAGAAATGCCTTGGACATTTGGTTTCAAAAAACTGGGTCCTCAATATGAGCATATCGGTCAAAGCTGGAACTTTTCTTCTCAGTCAGACCAAGTGAAAGTTTCTTTCCGCATCTTTAATTGGAATGGCGGCAGAGAGTGTGCTGACAAAGGTCCATGGTTGGCGAACCGTTCGTGCACAACTACGAAAGAGATTTGGGTGCCAGTGTCTTCTTTGACAGCATTGGGTGCGCGTATTCCTCGTACGGAGGCGGAAGCTCAGGCATTGACTCGCGAATTTAACACGAAAGTGGAATTCCGTATCAAAGGCCATCCGCTTAATGGTACAAATAGTAATGAATTCTATATGATTTGGAGAAGTCACTTCGAATGATGAAGACGCCTCGAATTCTTGTTACCGGTTTTTCTCCTTTTCTTGGGGAGAAAATCAATCCAAGTGAAATCCTTCTTGAATGGCTCAAGAAGGATTTTGCCTTTCAAAGCAAAGTTGAAACATTGCTTTTGCCAGTTTCTTTTGCGGCTGCTGCGTCTTTGTTAGAGTCTCGCATTGCGCAGACGTCCTATGATTATATTTTCATGTTGGGACAAGCTGGAGGGCGTTCAAAAATCAATCTTGAACGTGTGGCTCTCAATTGGATCGAAACCGAAAAGCCAGATGAAGATGGTGTGACTCCTTTGCAGGGGCCTATTGTCTCTGGAAAAGAAAGTGCTTTGTTTTCTACCTTGCTTGTATCTAAATTTAAAGACCAGTTGCAAGAAAAGCAGCTCCCTATTGCGGTCTCCCTTAGTGCGGGCGGATATGTCTGCAACTACGTTTATTACAAAACTCTTTTGTGGCTTCGGGAAAATAAAAGAAAAAGCCAAGCTTGCTTTATTCATGTGCCTTTTTTGCCAGAGCAAGTTTTAGATAAGCCAGATATGCCTTCCATGGATTTAGAAACCATGAAGAAAGTCTTGGAAGAAATTCTTCAAATCGCCTTAAATTGAGAAAAATATTTTTGAACCTGACCCCTGGGAACAGCGTCTAAAGCTGTAAATAGGAGGAACTATGAAGTTCTCTAAGTCTCTTATAACGATTTTAGCAATCACGATGCTTTCTGGAATCGCTATGGCTCGCGGAGAGCGGGATCATCATAAGGACGAATTTGCTCCTATGGAGCGTCAATTCAGTCCTGAGAAGATGAAAGATCTGGGGCTGAGCTCAGAACAGATTTCTAAACTCAAAGCTTTGCGTGAAGCTAAAAAAGAAGAGGTTAAAAAACTTCGTGAGGAAATGAAACAGGCAAAGATGGCTTTTAAAGAGGCCGTAAGAACCAATGCTTCCAAGGATGCTATTTCACAAGCTTATCAAGCGATGATGGATAAAAAGATTCAGCTTGGCAAAGCCCGACTTGAGAACTTGTTGGCGGCAAGAGACGTGTTAACAGATGAGCAACGCGCGAAGCTTTTCAACAAAGGACAATAAGGCAGACAAAGTGAGTTTAAACTCCGAAGAAGCTTTTAAATTGTTCTACGAGTCCCACGCTTCCAAAGTGCGGGGCCTTCTTTTCCGTTTGGTCGGTGAAGCTTCTTTGAGCGATCTCACGCAAGAAACCTTTATGAAAGCCTGGGAATATCGAGAACGGTTTCGTGGTGAAAGTGAAGCCTCTACGTGGCTTTATCGAATTGCCTATAACTGTGCCGTTGATTTCCTGCGCCGGTCGGGAAAGGCCCGTGAGAATTTACAGATAGATCTAGTTACGGACACATTGGAAAAAAATATTTCTGACAAAGAAATCGCAAATCTGGCTTTAAAGAGTCTTGATATCGAGCACAGGGCCGTTGCTGTTTTATTTTATATTGAAGATCAACCGATCAAAGATATTGCTGTGATATTAGAACTTCCCGAAGGAACGGTGAAGTCGAGATTGAATCATGCACGTAATAAAATGAGCGAAGTCTTAACAAAGAAAGGAGTGAAGTTATGAGTGACGACCTTTTAAAAAAGTTCTTAAAAGAAAATACAGCAGAAGTTCCGTCAGCTCCGCTGGGAGAATCTTCGCGTATCTGGCGTAAGATCAATGACAAGTCCGAACGCAAGCGTATGTGGTGGATCGTACTTCCGGTGATGGCAACGAGCTGTCTGCTAGCTATTGTTATGCGTTTAGAAAAGCCCGCTCCTGTCATGGGGGAAGAGGAAGCGTATCTTTATCAAGAATGGAATGAAATGGTGAGCGACGTTGATACGGACGTTGATCAGGAATTTGTTTCTGTCTTTGAAAAATAACAAAGCGTCGTTTTTCAGGCGACGCTTTGTTTGCCCGCTTCCTTGTTATTCAATTTGCGAAAGTACTTCACGAAGTTTTGCTTCGTCTTTAACTCCCGTGAACACAAGTTCTGCGCGACGATCTGAAGCCTGAACTCCTGTAGAATCCTCAGAGCCCATGCCTTTAGCTATAACATCCGAAGAGCGAAGTCCGTTTTGGCGCATGATATTGCGAACGGAATCAGCTCGTTGTTGTGAAATTCTTTGATTGATAGCAGGGCTTCCAGAGGCATCGGCATACCCGTGGATCTCCACTTTTTCAAAGAGATCTCTATTATCAGCTAAAGCTTTGGCCACTTTAGATAGTTTTTCCTGATCCTCAGTGGAAACAGAAGCTTTTGCTGTATTGAACTGAATTTCACTGCCTGAACCTAAAACGCTGGAAAGTGCGACATTACGAAGGGCGGACTGTGGCTGAACCTCAGCGACAGGACGAGAAGGTGGTGTTGAAACTTCTTCATTGGCCATTTCTTCAGATGTAGCAGACTCTTCATCTAAATTCGTTACGTTTTGCGGTTCACGTTGAACAGGATTTTCGTTCGCTGCTGTTTGACGGACCGAAGTTCTGTAAGCTCCTGGATTCCAACCGATTTGCAAATCAACGAGATACATAGGAACTAATCCGTCCGTGTTGTTTGTGAGTGACATTGCACGCACGCCCAGACGAGCCAGCCAGCTTGGTGTCATGTTGAATTCACGAAGTACCTGCAAGCCGACAAAGTGCGCGTCTCCCTGATCTGCAGAAAGAGCTTTACCTTGTTCGTATAGTTGATCCGCAACTATACCTGCTTGCCATTTACTATCCCAGCGATAACGGGCTGCTAATTCCAACGCTCCACCTGTTCTCGAGGTATCGAGTGTGGTATCCCGACTTTGTGTGAATTGTTGGTTGTTCACACCGTAACCTAGATCCATAACAAAATGGGATGCAGGGAAGTAGTAAGATCCTAAGAGTTTTAAGGTAGCAGGGGTGCCTTCTGCTGCGCTGACATTTTCATATCCTGTGTAACCACCACCAAGTGCGATGAACGGAACAAGGCCTTCTGGAGCACGTTCAGCTTCTTCGCGAGAAAATTCAAGAGCACTTGTCGTCGGTGTTTGTTGATTTGCGTTAGCTAAGGACCCAACACTGATTAAAGCGACGAGGATGAGTGTTTTCATAGCCATCTCCTTTTTTAACATCTTCAGTATCGACCTTGTATAGAGAGGGTCAAATTTTTGCGAGCCTAAAGAATGGAGCTTTGTTGAGATAAATAGTTTGCACATTACTGCAAAGAAATTTGTCCACTTAAAAAGATGTGGCATGTCAAACCGAGACTTGCCAACGTCTGTTTTCAAATTTGAAACAAGAGACGCTAAACTCGGTGCATACAATTTGACCTTACTCAGTCCTCCTTCTAGAGTTTTTAAATGACATTGTGGAGGCATTTTATGCGTAAGGTTTTAGTTGTATTGATGGGGCTTTTTATTGTGTCTTGTGCTTCAAAACACAAAGCAAAAGATATCGATACAAATGTGGATATGTCAGCACCAGTGCGGTCTGATTCTGTTGTTGGCGTTAAAGACGGCGACATGGTTTATCAACGTAAAGTGGCAATGAATGAAGAATTGCGCCGTTTAGAATTAGATGTCTATGATCTTGAAGCGAAAGTGATGGGCGGACCTCGTTATTTAGACAACCGCGGCCTTTATGGTGTGTTACGTGACTGTCGCGTTCAGCTGGGCGATGTCAATAACAGTGGCGATGGCAAAGTCCGTTGGACTGAAGCACGTGAATATGTCACGCCGGACGATGATTTTTCATCGATGGGTATCGAGGATAAAAAACGCATCGTCGGGGTTTCTGAAGAATTCTTAAAAGATCGATTGGCGCGCTTTAGAGGTTACAGAAATACCCTGGAAAAGCGTCAGGATGAGTATGAAACAAAAGTAAAAATGTGCCAGTTGGAACTGGCGGCGCAAAAGAAAAAAGCGAAATCCGCTGAACTTTCTGAATAGTAATAAAAGGCTCCTCCTGGAGCCTTTTTCGTTGCCTGTCTAATCTTTCGTCAGTCTTCCTGCTCTCAGAGCGCTCCTAAAGAACTTTCCAGATGGCTCGTTTTTAGCTAGGAATGCGAGTGATTTAACAACTCCTAAATTGGAAGGTAATTTTATGAAGAAGACTCTAGCGGCTCTTTTTTCCTTGTTGGCTCTGAGCAGTGTAGCTTCGGCAGCTCCTTATTATACGGGAGTGGGCTGTAACGAAGAAGGTACGCGTTGTACTTTCGGAAAGCCGTCTGGCCGTGTTTTGAACTGGAGTAAAAAAGGTACGGTTCAAGAGTTGGGCGAACGTTGTGAAAAGTTCATCAACAATATCGAAGCTCGTAAAAATGAAATCGCCAAATCTCAACGAGTTGAGTTGAAGTATAAGAACTTCACTTACGGTTACTCTCAGGACATCCAAGAAGACGGCCGCGCAAAGATCATATGCAGCGTAGAGCTTCATTCTGAAGTGCCTGAGGTTAAATTTGACTCAAGAATTGTTAAGAAATTTTTCTGGGTTTGTGAATCAAAAGACAGCGCTGGCATCTGTGCTCATTACGTAAGTGAGTGTGAAGCGGCTCGTGATGAAGCTCTTCAAGACAAAAACGTGTTAGACGCTACAATCTACCGTGGTGCTTCTTTGTTGCAAGGTTCGATCTGTGAAGTTGTTACGGTGAAGTTTAAATAGTTCTGTAATTTTAATTGAAACAAAAAAGCCCGGTCTGCACCGGGCTTTTTTTATTTTAAAATGTTCTGACGATTTTCTTGTAGGAAGTCTTTAATATCTTTAGGAGCACGTCCTGAAAGTTCCAGAACAGCACTAGTGACTTGATTCGCATAGCCTTGTTTGGCTGTCACATCAAAGGATACGAAAAGATCCGCCCACGTTTCAGGAAGTCCTGACTTCATCAAAGCTTGTTTGAACTCAGACTCTGGCATGTCGATGTAAGGAAGGGATCGGCCCGCGATTTCACTGACAATACCTGCAATGTCTTCGTAACTGACGGCGCGAGGTCCTGTGACATCAGTCACGGTGTTTTGTGTATAAGAAGCAGAGAGCGCACCAGCCGCCGCATTAGCGCAGTCTTCTCTGGTCACGTAAGCTGTTTTTCCTTTTCCTGCGGTCCCTGCAAAAGCTCCCATGCTCAAGGCTGTGGCGAGGGCCGGAAGTAAATTATCTGCATAAAGATTATTTCTTAAAAATGTATAACTGAGTCCGCTTGATTGAATCATTTTTTCTGTTTCAAAATGCTCTGGAGCGACCGCAGCAGGAGCTTTGTCCGGATGAGGATAAGACGTGTAAATAATGTGTTTCACTCCGGCTTTTTTTGCAGCCTCAACTGCGTTTTTATGTTGAGCAATGCGTGAACCAATTGCATCGGTACTGATGAGCAAAAGGCGGTCAGCTCCCTTAAATGCTTCCGCGAGAGAAGAGGCGTCATTGAAATCAGCGGCGCGGATAGTGACTCCGCGTTTTGCGTATTCATTTAGTTTTTCTGGATTGCGGGTTGTCGCAATAATGTTTCTTTTTGGGCCTTTTAATAAAGTATCTAAGACCAGTTTGCCTAGGTGTCCTGAAGCGCCTGTTACTAAGAGTGTCTCTGTGCTCATTGTGTTTCTCCTTGATAGACACATCATAACTTTAAGAAAACCTTCTGATTAGATAGTAAAATGTGGAAATATTATCCGGATAACCGTATAATGAAAGAATGCAATTAGACGGAATAGATATCTTTGTAAAGGTCGTGCAAGCAGGAAGCTTTACCAAAGCGGCAAAACTCTTAGGAATGCCGCTAACGACGGTGAGTGGGAAGGTCGCACTTTTGGAAAAACGTCTTGGCGTGACCTTGCTTCACCGAACCACTCGAAAACTAAATCTTACAGAAGCGGGGGAAGCGTATTTTCGCCGTTGCCTGCGAGTCTTAGATGAAGTAGAGGCGGCAGAAAAGGAACTCACTACGAAGCGTAGTGAGCCGGAAGGAACTTTGCGCATCACTTCTACGATCGACGTCGGTCATATTATTTTGCCTCCTATCATTAAAGAATATCTTAAACGTTATCCCAAAATGCGTGTCGAACTGGTGGCAACCAATCGCTTGGTGGATTTAATTTCAGAAGGTGTGGACTTAGCGATTCGTATTGGATCTTTGAAGGATTCCACAATGGTCGCTCGAAGATTTTTGGAATCGCAAGCTTCCTTGTGGGCGAGTGCCGCCTATGTGAAAAAGCATGGACTTCCCAAACATCCCCGTGATTTGGAAAAGCACCAGTGTATTAGTTTTTCCGCAGAGAAAAATAACAACATCCGCCTCAGTCGTCAGGGGGAAACGCAAACAGTCGCCTTTCCGAGTCGCATTGTTGTGGATGATATGGAATCCACGAAAGCTTTTGTGATGCAAGGAGACGGCATCGGTCTTATTCCTCAGTTCTTGTGTGAAGAAGAAGCAAGGCAGGGAAAACTTATTCCAGTTCTTCCCCAGTGGACGTGGGGATCGTTGAGTTTGTCTTTTGTGTATCCAGCGCAGCGCTTTGTCGCTCCGAAAGTGCAGTCCTTTATTGAATGCGCGTTGAAATCCTTGAAGGACTAGGCACTTCTTGTTAGATTCTCGCCATGCCACATATTCGCATGCGTGCCGTTAAAAAAGATCATGTGCGTCAGCTCAGCCAAAACTTAGCTCCTGAATTAGCTCAGGTCATGAGTACGGCAGAAGACAATTTTACTTTTGAATGTATTGCGACTGAGTTTTTCTTTCAAGGTCAGGCCACAGTGTCTTATCCATTTGTAGAAGTCCTCTGGTTTGCCCGCTCTCAAGAAGTCCAAGATTCCTCAGCGCGGATTATTACGGACAAGGTCAAAGCCTTAACTGGAGCGGAAGACGTTGTAGTGGTTTTTCAAGTCCTGGAAAAATCATCTTATTACGAAAACGGCCAGCATTTCTAAATTGGTCATGTCCGAAAACCGCCAGTTGTGGTAGGGTTGGGGAGTTATGATCAAGGGCATGAAAGAGCTTTCCTCAGAAGACTTAAAAAAGATCATCAAAAGAAGTGATCCCCGCTACGATGGACACTTTTATTTTGGCGTAAAAACGACAGGCATTTACTGCCGTCCTGTGTGCCCGGCAAAACCGAAGCCTGAAAATATTTTGATTTTTAAAAGTGCTAGCGAAGCTGAAAATGCGGGATATCGTCCTTGTTTGCGCTGTCGTCCTGATGCGGCTCCTGGCAGTAAAATTCTACAAGGAACTGTGAATAGTGTTTCAAGAGCTTTACGTATTATTGATGAGACGACAGAAGACTCGTTAAACGTGGCAACCCTGGCAGATAAAGTGGGAATGACAGATCGTCATTTACGTCGTCTTTTTGACGAGCATCTGGGCGCTTCTCCCATTGAAATTCTTGTGACAAAACGCCTGCACTTGGCAAGACAGTTGATTTTGCAAACCTCAAATCCCATTACGGATATCGCTTTGGCTGTGGGATTTAAATCCATTCGCCGTTTCAATGAAGCTTTTAAGACTTTATATAGAGTAACGCCGTCACAAGTTAGAAAAGAATCTTCTGGCGAAAATAAATCCGAACTGACTTTGTCTATCTCGGTGCGGGCTCCTTTTGATTGGCAAAATATTCTTTCGTATCTGACTCGTCATGAAACTTATGGAGTGGAACAAGTCACCTCAGATGTTTATGTGCGATTTATTCCTATCGAGAAAGGTGCAGCCTCAATTCGTGTGCGCTATGAGAAAAAAGACAATGCTCTTAAAATTGAGACAACTCATCTTCCGTTACTGAATATACGCCAGAGTATCGCTTTGTTAAAACATCTTTTCGACACCGAGCACAACCCGGTGCATTTGCCTCAGTCTTTGAAGATGAAGCCTCAAGGTGTTCGTATTCCGGGATGCTACGATGGATTTGAAGTGGCCGTTTCTATTATTTTGGGTCAGCTTGTTTCTACGGAGCATGCTAAGAAGAAAGTGAAAGACTTAGTTTTGCGCTTTGGAAAAAAGATCAGCGATACGGAAGAAATTTATATATTTCCGACGCCGCAAACACTGAGCAAAGCAAAGATTGAAGAGTTGGGAGTGACGAAAGTGAAAGCCGCCGCCATTCGCAGCTTGAGTGAAGCTGTTTTAAGCGGGGAGATCGTATTATCTCCCATGGCGGATTCTGAAGCTGTCAGAAAAAAACTTTTAGCTATTAAAGGTATCGGCCCTTGGACAGTCGAGATGATTGCGATGCGATGCCTTGGAGATTCGGATGCCTTTCCGGCCAACGATCTTATTGTGGAAAGAGCGATTAAAAATAGAATGATTCAAGTGGAAGAGTGGGCGTCTTTTCGTGCGTACCTTGTTCATTGCCTTTGGCGGGATTCCGTATCCGTTTCTAAGAAAGGAAAATCTTTATGAGTTTCTATTACCAAATTATTGAAAGTCCTATTGGAGATCTTCACGCCATTGCCGATGATGAAAGTCTTTGGATTCTTGGACATGATACGAATATCAAGGCACTCAAGGCGAAATTTCCTGAGGTCGTAAAAAAAGAAAATGAAATCATCGCGGATGTGCGCAAGCAGCTTAAGGAATATTTTTCCGGCAAGCGCCAAGATTTTGATGTGCCAGTGACTTTGAAGGGAACCGAGTTTCAATGCCAGACCTGGAAGGCCCTTTCAAAAATTCCTTACGGAAAAACGGTGAGCTATCAAGAGCAAGCGACAAAGCTTCGTAAGCCCTTGGCCGTGAGAGCTGTAGGACGCACAAACGGTTTAAATCCGATTTCCATCATCTTGCCTTGCCACAGAGTCATCGCAAAGTCCGGGCACTTAACAGGATATGCAGGCGGATTAAAAGCCAAAGAATTCCTTTTGGACCTTGAAAAGCGCCACTCTGATTAAAAACGATTCACATCCAAAACTTTCAGATCCACAAACGGCGACTTGCCCTCAAGAAGATCCGAGACAAGCAGGCCCGTTCCTGCTCCACTTTGCAGACCCAACATCTGATGTCCTAAAGCGAGCATTAAGTTCGAAATATTTTTGTGATAACCAATCAAAGGCACTCCATCAGGAGTGCAGGGGCGAAGTCCGGCCCACAATTCTTGAACCTGAAGTTCTTGAGGAAGATGCAAAAACTCTCTCGCACCTTTTTTGATATTTTCCACTCTTTGCGGCGTGATAGAAAAATCTTGGTCAACCAATTCTAGAGTTCCAGCAATGCGTAAAGAATTCTGTCGGGGAGTGATGGCGATTTTCTTTTCAACCAGCATCATGGGATACTGCGGCTGTTTTTCTAAAGGCGGAACGATCATTGCGTAACCTTTTCCACCTAGAACGGGAACGCGGAGACGCATGATGCGTGCTAAAGATTTCGACCAGCTTCCGGTTGCCATCACGACTTGTTTAGCGTGAATTTCTCCTTGTGAAGTCAGAACCTTTTCGACCTTGTCTCCGGAGACCACAAGATCTTTCAATTCACATTGTTCAAGAATCTCTCCACCGTGAGCACGAATTTCTTTTGCAAAAGCCTGCACAACTAAAAAGGGCTCTGCCATGGCTTCGTGAGAAAAATAAACGCCACCTAACAAAGGAGCCTTCAAGGCCGGTTCCATTTCTTGAATATCGTCGGAGTTTAAAACTTTTCCAGGAACGCCAAGATTTTTAACGTAGTTCAATTCTTCAACAGCCGCAGCGACGCCAGATTTTGTCTGACTCACCATCAAAAGACCTTTTTGCTGAAAGTGAATCTCTGGATATTTTTGTCCAAGCTTTTCATATTCCGTCAAACTTTTTTGCGAAAGAACAACCAGCGCATCCACTGCGCGTTTTGCCTGAGTTTCATTCATAGCCTTCATAAATTGAAAAAGCCACGAAGCGAGATCCAAAGAAAACGAAGGTTTGATATAAAGAGGACTTTCCGGATCCAAAAGCCACTTCATGGATTTGATCAACATTCCCGGCATCGGTAAAGGCATCGCAAAACAAGGCGTCATCCATCCTGCGTTTCCGTAAGAGCAGCCTTTCCCAACTTGTCCTTTATCAATTACACAAACTTTGGCGCCACGACGAGAAAGTTCCGCACCCACCGCCGTACCAATAATGCCAGCGCCTACTACCAAGATATCGACTTCTTTTTTTTGCATGCCTTATTTGATGAAGTTTCCCGTTAAAAAGCAATAGGTCTAGGTGGCCTGGTCTAGTGATCTTCACCCCGAATGGATCCTTCGTTATTGCGAAGGGCGGCCTTTTCATTCAAAGCCGTCAGTACTGAGGGAGAGATTCCGGAATGAGCGTCCTTACCTTCAACAACCAAGTCCGAATCATCAGTCGGCCCTGGCATAACCACGTTAGCCAAATGAACAATGTCAGAAAAAAAGTTAGGAAAACGCGCTTGAAGGACCGTCGCTATTTTCGTAGAAGCTGAAATCATCAACTCCGCTTTGCCGTACTTACTGGCATCAACAATTTTCTGCGCAGCTCTTTCAGCGTTGGTACTTAACCCTGGCAGTGAGGCTAATATAGAAAACCACGCATACTCTTTTTCCACTTGCCCCTTAAAAGTCGCGTGATCAATAGAACCCGTACGCATCACACTTGGTGAGACTGTTGTAACATAAATCTTGTCGCGAAGAAGTTCCGCTCGCAAAGTGCGAGAGTAACCAACCAGTGCATGCTTACCGGCACAATAAGCAGCTCGGTGAGGAACGGGAACAAGCCCGCCAATCGACGCAATGTTGATGATACGAGCTCCTGCTTTCAGATAAGGACGGCAAGCTTCAATAAGGTGATAAGGTGCCCAGAAGTGGATCGCCAAAGATTCTTCGAAGTCTTCTTCGGTGGCATTTTGAATAGGAGCTGAGGAAATGATTCCCGCGTTGTTCACAAGCACATCAATTTTACCAAATTCATCCAAAATATCTGACACCGTGTAAGCGATGTCGTCGGGTTTAGTACAGTCGCAAACAAAGCAGTGCACTAAAGTTTCCGGGTAACGATGCTGAATAATATTTTGAGCACGATGAAGTTCTTCTTCATCACGAGCTAAGAGGGCAATGCTTGCACCGGCTTTCGCAAATTTTTCTGCAAGAACCAACCCCAGCCCTCGAGAACCTCCGGAGATGACAACGACGGCTCCTTTAAAAGTTCGGGCACGAAATTCATCACGTATTTTTGAGGCGACAATGGCAGAGGAAAATCCAACTCCGAAGGCAGTTAAAATTTTTTTTGCTGAGCTGGCCATGGGAAGTTCTCCTTATCAGAATGAGTAACTCATCTTAGTCCGAAGGAAAGAAGAAGGATATTTGTCAAATATTCCTCTGTGTTTTAGCGAAGGCGATTTTTTAACGTGTCTCGTTTTTCGATTTGAATAAAAAATAGGTTATGAATTGGTTGTTCCAACGTCTTAAGTCCATAAACTACAAACGGCTTTCTTCAAAGATTGGCGAGGATGACATTTTAGAGATGTCAGCTTCTTTGGCGTTTTACACAGCATTGTCTCTTGCGCCTCTCTTGGTTCTTCTTTTGACGTTTATTTCACTGATTAACGAAAGCTTTCAAGAACAGCTTCTTTTACAGATTCAAGGTCTGATCGGAAGCGAAGCCAGTAAACTCATTCGAGAGATTGCCAAGAATGTGGATAAGCAACCGAAAGTTCGGGATCTGGCCGGAGTTCTCGGTCTTGTCACTTTGCTCTTATCCGCTGGAGCTATTTTCGGAGATCTTCGTCATTCCTTAAATAGAATTTTTCAAGTGACTCTAGAGCAAAAATCAGAAAAGGGAGGATCATTTGTGACGGGGGTTTGGGGATTTCTAAAAGAAAAACTTTTTAGTATGGGAATGGTTTTAACATTCGTTTTTATTTCTATTGTTTCTTTGATGGTATCGTCGGTCTTGTCTCTTTATCTGAAAGGCAGTGATCAGGTTGTTGGACAAGTTGTTAACTTTATTGTTTCGCTCTGTATTTTTTGGATTTTATTTTCAACAATTTATTTTTTCATTCCGCAAAGAGATGTCAGTAAAAAAGTGGCGGCGACATCGGGGCTTATTACGGCGATTTTGTTTTCAATCGGAAAAACATTGATAGGTCTTTACCTTGGCCAGAGCGCAGCGGCTTCTTTGTATGGGGCCGCCGGCTCTTTCATTGTTTTACTGATGTGGGTCTACTATTCCTCTGCCATTATTTATTTCAGCGCAGAACTTGCGCATGAAATTAACAATAAAGAGACGAAATCTTAGCCTGAGCGGTTCAGACGATCGCATTAAGTTCTTGTACTAAGGACGACACTTGCTCTTGAGAAAGAGAATCTACCTTAGCGAGATCGCTTTCCATCACAGCCATCTCTTTTCGTGTCTTTGCAAGAAAGTGAATACTTAATACGACGGCAAGTAAAATCAGAAGACCGGGAATGCTTAAAAGACCCAGCAGTGTGATCGCATAAGCTTGTCTTAAAGATCTGTTTTTATCGTGGGTAACGATATCAGGACTTAAAGTTTGAAAGTTTGAATTTGTGTAAGACCAATAGAGATTTAATTTTTCCAAATTGGCATTCAAAGTTTTTAGTTTCACGGAATTAAGACGTCTGCGAACCATGTAGATATTAAAGCCACTCACCATAAGTGAGAGGACAAGACAGACGGCCCAAATTCCGACAACTATTTCAATCATAACTCTGCCAGTGCTTTGAAGTTTGTGATTTAACTTTACCACTGGAGCATTCAAAACTCTTTGCCCGCAGTGTCGCAAAGCACGAATACGAGAAAGAGATTGTATTGTCGCAGCTCACATGAAGGCGCATATCCTAAGGTCCTCTGAGATTTTAAAATTGATGTGTTTATAAACGTGGAGGAAAAAATGCCTGTCAGAAAAGTCGCCGTTATCGTGGGAAGTCTTCGCAAGGAATCATTCAATCGTAAAATGGCGAAAGTTCTTCTGGGTCTTGCGCCATCGTCACTAAAACTTGAGATCGTCGAAATCGGGGATCTGCCGCTTTACAATCAAGACCTCGACGATGAAAATCGGCCTCCCGAAATCTGGCAGAAGTTCAGAACGCAAATCAAAGGTTATGAAGGCGTTCTTTTCGTCACACCCGAATACAATCGTTCTATTCCCGGTGTTTTGAAAAACGCTATCGACGTGGGGTCTCGTCCTTACGGAAAAAGTGTCTGGGAGGGGAAACCCGCCGCCGTGGTGAGCGTTTCTCCAGGAGCCATCGGTGGCTTTGGCGCCAACCATCATCTTCGCCAGTGCATGGTGTTCTTGAATATGCCAGCGATGCAGCAACCGGAAGCTTACATCGCCAACGCGGCGAAAGTTTTTAAAGACGACGGATCTTTAGCCCAAGATGAAACGCGTAAGTTTTTAGAAAAATTTATGAAATCTTTTGCGGAGTGGGTGGAGTTGCATTGTGAAGAAATTCGACCCGGGCATTCTTAAGTTGGTTCCCGAGAGGGGCTCGGGCCTTCCGAGCCCTCAGTCGAATATCTATAACAATATTAAATCCCAGGACCTCTAAGCTTTTAAATAAAATTCGTGAGGAGTGGGTTTGTATCCAAATTCAAACCAAACGAGGCCGTGCTCTTTTTCCCAAGCCTCAAGTGTCGCGATGTACTCTTTTGGCCAAAGTCCTTTTAAAATCGCAGTCTGCTTGTACTGAAGCCAGCCATTCACCGAATGGGCTTTTGAGTAGACCTTCTTACAACTAGAAAGTAATAATTTTCTAGTTTCAGTGTCATTCACCTTCTCAAGAGCAGAGACCTCAAGAGAGTTTTCATTATTAGCGATCGCTCTTTGAATTCTGTTCGCCTCAAGAATTGAGACTCCCGTTGTTCTTGCGAAAATTTTAAGCCAATCCTCACGGAATATTAACAAGCCTTTAGTGTCCTTCAGTTCCGGTAAAGAGTTTGGACAAGCGGCCTCCATTCGTGGGTAAGCAAAAAACGCCTCACGCATTCCTAACGACATTAAACAGTCTTGAACCATATAATCCATAGGGCCTTGGAAGCTATTTACCTTGAAGAACCCTTCAAGCTCCTCATTCTTCCATCGAGATTTTTCGCGCCATTCGACAGAGCTATTTTGATGCGCGTGGAAGTTGGGACTCCAATCGAGCCAGAAGAGACCTCGCGTGCCATTTTTAGGAGCTTGTAAAATTATCGGATCATAGTCGGAAAAAGAATTAAATTCCACTTTGCCGATTTGTTTTTCAAGGGATTTAAAAATATCTAAAAGCGGACTTCGAAAGGCGATGACTTCAACGCCCGTTTTTTGTGTGAGCTCATCGCACATTCGACCAATTTCTTGGTGACGGGAATACTCAACATCCAGCCAAACAAATTTGGTGGCACTGAAAAGTTCCGGCAACAGTCCATAATCCATCGGATTTCTTTTGGAATAGCCTTCGCCAAATAAAACCAGACTCCCTGCTGAATTTCCGCGCCCAGGGCCCAAAAGAATATTTTCTTTTTTTGCGTATTCGATAATTTGACGAATTCCAGTAATAACTTGCTTTTTCTCATGGGAATAAAGCGAGATTTCTTCGCGCATGTGTAAGAGCGCAAGCTCATCGACAACGCCTTTTCTTTTTAGATTGTTCTCACTGATTTCTATGATGTTCTCCATAACTTGACTCCTCTCAGTCTCTGACAATTCCTTGTCTTGTTTTAAAGAGGTCAAAATGGATTCCAGGCTTTTTATCTGTTGCTGCATTTGCGAGACACTTTTGCGGCTCTCGCAAAGGCGCGCTTCCAGAAGTTCTTGCAGTGATTGCTCGTTCGTTTCGCGCAACAACGTCTTGATTTGCTCCAGCGGAAAACCAAGATGTTTGTAGTGCACAATGCGTTTCGCCGCTGAGATTTGCTCAGTCGTGTAAACGCGGTAACGGCTTTCACTCCGAGTGTGGGGAGATAAAATCTCCTTCTCCTCATAGAGGCGCAGCGCTTTAATGGAAAGCCCCGTGCGTTCGCCAAATTCGCTGATAGTAAGCCAGTTCTTCATCATGAACCTCTGATACTAAGGCTCAAGTCCGCCCCAAGGGCAGAGTAAAGTGGAAAAAAGCAGCAGATCCTGTCTTCAAACGCACTGCGTGTTTTGGGTTTCCACCATCGACCGAGTAGAACCGTAGAACCTTAATTGGGTAGAGCCGGTGCTGAAAAGAAAAAACCCAGTGTTTCCACTGGGTTTTGATTTTAAAAAATAAAATGGTCGGGGAGATAGGATTCGAACCTACGACCCTCTGGTCCCAAACCAGATGCGCTACCAGACTGCGCTACTCCCCGACGAGGACAGGAACATAAAAAATTAGAGGCCTGTTGTCAAATCACTAGATACTAACGCACGACATAAGCTATTCTTTTTTTCATGGAAAACTTCATCAACTCGCTTCCGAAGCCCGTTCTTGCCATTTTAGCTATAATAATAGGCATTTTTGTCTTTATGTTGATCAACCCACCGCACACGGTGTGTGACACGCAAGCTTCCACTTTCAAAGAAACTCAAGCCGGAAACATCTTTCCGACCGTGGTTAAGAAAAATAAAATCCCTCCGGCGATTGTTCGCGCCAAAGAAGCCTGCCAGCTCGGGAACAGTGCGGGTTCTTGCTACGAATATTTTATGGTGCTTAAAAAAGTGGCGGATGATGTCGGCAAAGCTTCAAGTGAATGCACGGCTCAGCTTTACAATATCACCGAAGTGAAATCAGCATTGAATGACGGCATTGAGTTGATGGCGCGCCTGGCTTGGGGAATAAAACCACCAGAGCCAGGGCTTGAAAGATTCGGCTGGATGCAAGAGGCAGAGATAGCCGTGTTCTGCCGTTTGAAGAGTGTGTACCTCCGCGCGAATGGGGAGGAGGCGTGGGCTGCGCTTCGTAAGAAGGTCGCTGCGAAACTTCCTGGTGAGGAAGTTCCTTTTTCATCGGACCCTGCGCAGGCAACTGTGGAGCCAAAAAAAGCGACAGAGATGTTAGCGGAACAAGATATTTGGAACCGCAGTTTGTTCTCTGTGCGCTGTGAAGCTTTCTAGAGAGACACCACCTCCAAAGATTTCCACTGTGGTTTGTGATTGCGATATTCCAACCGGCCGTACAGAGCGAAGTTTTCGTCGTTGCGGTTTTGAATCACGTAAGTCAGAGATTGAATGCGTTGCAAACTCCACTCTGCCGGATTCAAACCGAAGTTTTTAAGTTGTGCCTGAAGTTTCAAAAGAGTCATTTCGTAAGATTTCATAGGAACCGTCCTTTTAAAGTTTGTGTTTCGTTCGCCATGTCCCTTGTGCAAGGCGAAAGCCGGACGGTGCGTCTGGTAAGCTGCAATTAAACGTTGCTAGAGGTGCTTAAGCCCTTGAGTTGTCTGGGGCGGTGGTCTACGTTCTTGGATATGAGACGCAATGCTTTCCTTGGATATTTAATCGCACAAGTCGTCGTCATCGTTCTGGTGACGGTTATCTTTAAAACCATTCCCGATCGTCAGATTGCAGCCACCGTGGCAGGAGTCCTCTTTGTCGGACTTCCGGTGGTTTTGATGGCGCTGGAATATAAGAGAGCTCAGCTCAGCCAGTTTTTCTGGTTTGTGGCGGTTCTTCAGTTTTGGACGTTGTTTGCTTTGCCGATCTTGGGAATTCGGCTCTTAAATTGGGGAGTTTCCTTTGAGGAGTTATCGTTTATTGGAATTCCCGGACCTGTGCTGCATCAGTGGTCCAGTAAAAGTTACATGGTGATGGTGATCTTCACCGCGTGGACTTGGTTTAAACTCTCTCGCAAGCCTTCAGAACAGTAGGTCAGAAAATAAAAAAGCCGGCGATAAACCGGCTTTTTTCTTCCCATCAGGAAATCATTATTTCAGCAGAGAGCTATTAGATCTCGAAAGGAACTGGAGAGATCGCTTCAGCTCTGTGGAAATTATCGTAAGAATCAGAACCAGAAGGCAATAGGCCTAGGTTACGAGCTTTCTTAACTGCAGCAGCAACTTTCTTTTGTTGAGCTACGCTAAGCTTAGAGATTCTAGATGGAGTGATTTTACCACCGTCACCGATAAAACGTGTCAAAGAAGCTGGATCTTTGTAATCGAATACGTGATCGCCTGAGAATTCCTGACGGTATTTGCTACGAGTTGTCTTTTTCATTACTATCCTCTTTCGATTTCCTTTTGGTTAGCGAGTTAATGTGTGTACAAGAAAAAAGAGTTGCCATCAAGTGTCTTTTTACTTTATATGGTTACTTCTTGTTTGCAGCGCCCCTATTAAGTTTGAAGGATGGCGTTGACCCAGACTTTAGATGAGCCAGAGGAGCTTAGAATGAGCAGATGTGAAATTACTGGAAAAGGCCCTGTTGTTAAGAACTTGGTGTCTCACTCCAACATTAAAACTAAATCGACAGCTCAACCAAATGTTCAGAAAAAACGCATCTTTAGCCGCGTTTTGAACCAAATGGTGAGATTGCAAATCGCTACTAGCGCGATCCGTGATATGGAACACGTTGGCGGTTTCGATAACTACATTCTTAATTCAGACGATTCCAAGCTTTCAAAAAGAGCTATGGCCGTTAAATTGAGAATCAAAAAGAAAATTTCTTCTAAGTAATTGAGGCCGTAAATGAAATTGAAAATTAAAAAAGGCGCGACTGTACAAGTTATCACTGGCTCTGACAAAGGTAAGAAGGGTTCAGTTTTGGCTGTTGATGCTAAAAATATGAAAGTTCAAGTTCAAGGTGTGAAAGTACAAACACACTACGACAAAAAAGACGGTCTTTTGAAAAAAGAAGGCTTCATCGACTACTCAAATGTGAAGATGGTTGAAGCTGCTGCGAAAAAGACTTCTAAAAAAGCTACTAAGTCTAAAAACGCGTAGTTTTTAAGTCAGACGGATCTGTCATAGGATCCGTCGGCAAAGTTTGCCTAAGACAAAGTCTAAATTTGGTCCTTAAGGCGATCTCTCCATTTAAGTCTCTAATATAGCTGCGTAAAATCTAAGTTGGGTTTACAAAGATTACTTTGACCTAACTTGTTAAAAGAGGAGAGGCAGCTTGAAAAGGGATCAAATCTCAGCATTAAAAAGCACAAAAGCACTGTTCTCGGCGACGATGACGGTGCTTTTTTTTTCGTCGTTGGCGTCCGCTGATCTAGGTGATTCTTTAGTGCTGTGCAAGCACAACAAAACTGTTCGCACATTGCGTGTTGAAATGGGCGAAGATCAAAAATGCAAAGCCATTTATACAAAGCAAGGTGTCGATGAAACAATCGGCTCAGGGCAGAATCCGAATTCTTGTGTTGAGTTTGTTTCCAACGTCCGAAAAAATCTAGAGGAAGCAAAGTGGAATTGTCGCGAAGTTAAAGAAGCGCGCACATCCACAGTCATCCCTGGCGGAGCGGAGTAAGTTTATGAGTTCAGAGTTGGTCGTCGCAGCAGTGCAAATGACATCAGTTGATGATGTCGAGGCCAACCTGAAACAAATCGAAACTCAGCTCGCAGAGATTTTTAAAAATTCTCAACCGCGCTTTGTGAGTTTTCCGGAAAACTGTCTTTATCTTCGTGTCGCTGAGGGCGAAAAAATCGAGGGACTGACTCTTTCTCATTCGGCATTTTCTAAACTTTCTGAGTTAGCAAAAAAATACAATACGCATTTGCACCTGGGTTCCGTTCCTCTCTATGTCGAGGGGCACCTTTATAACTCTTCGGTGCTTGTGACTCCGTCGGGAGACGCTCAGCCCACGTACCAAAAGCTGCACCTGTTTGATATTCAGCTTGAAGGGCAAAAACCTATTCGCGAGTCTGATGTTTTCCGTCATGGGCAAAAGCCGAACATCATCGAAGTCGACGGCTGGCGCATTGGTGAAGCGATTTGTTACGACGTGCGTTTTGCCGAGTTGTTTTCTCAATACGCGCGCCAAGAAGTGGATTTGATTTTGTTGCCTGCGGCCTTCCTTGTGAAAACGGGGGAAGCTCACTGGGAGATTTTGCTTCGTGCACGTGCAATTGAGAGTCAATCTTATGTGATGGCGGCGGCTCAAGGTGGCACTCATCGAAGTACTAAGACCGGGGCGACTCGTGAAACTTACGGTCATAGTTTGATTATTGATCCGTGGGGCACAGTGGTGGGGCAAGTGGCAGAACGTGCTCAAGGCGCCACAGTCGCGAAGCTTTCTCGTGAGCGTATCGACAAGGTCCGCCAACAGATCCCGATGAAATTCCATCGTCGTCTTCAGTTGCCTAAAGTCTAGAAATCCTGCACTATTTCAATGACAATTTTCTCAATTAGCTTTTAATATGCGCTCGAAGCGCTAAGCCAAGGAGCTGGATTATGATCCGAGTTTTCTTAGTTTTGTTTCTGCTATCCTCAGGGGTGATTTTTAAAGCTCATGCGCAGGACGAGGCCGCCGAAGCTCCGCAATACGACGAAGCTCGTGAAGCCGAAATCGCGCAAAAAGCCAAGAAGCGCCTTTATCCCGGCGGCAGGGATGAAGAGGATTTAAAAGTCCAAAGCCAAGTTTCTACACCCGTAAGAAAAATGGCGCCACAGGCTGAAATTAAAGAAGAGCCTGTTGAAGAGTAGGACGGCAGTCCGCAGTGCCGGAGCGCCTGTGGCGCGGAGGCTGGAGCAGCTTCAAGTTAGATTTAGGAGTATTTATGTCAATGTATAATGATCTACCAGAAGGCGTAACTCGCGAAACCATGGATGTCGACGTATTGATCGTCGGCGGTGGTGCTGCGGGACTTTCTTGCGCGCTTCATTTGCAAAACCAAATTCAACAACACAACGAAGATGTTTCAGCGGGTCGCAAACAAGGCGAACAAATTCCTGAGCAAATGATCGTTGTTCTCGAAAAAGCTTCTGAGATCGGTGCACATAGTTTCTCTGGCGCAGTTTTAAATCCAAAAGCTTTGCGCGAGCTTGTTCCGAACTTTAAAGAAGAAGGTTGCCCTCTTGATTCTGAAGTGAAAAAAGATGCGGTTTACTATCTTGGATCTGATTTCTCTTTCAAACTTCCTATCACGCCTCCGCCGTTTCATAACGAAGGCAACTACATCATCTCTTTAAGCAAGTTCAACCGTTGGTTGGGAACGAAGTGTGAAGAGAAGGGTATCAATATCTTCCCAGGTTTCGCCGCTGTTGAAGCTTTGTATGAAGGTAACAAAATCGTAGGTGTTCGCACAGGCGATAAGGGGCGTGATAAAAACGGAAAACCAAAAGCGAACTTTGAACCGGGTTTGATTTTAAAATCCAAAGTCGTGATCTTCGCTGAAGGAACTCGTGGTTCGCTTTTCAAACAAGTTGAGAAAAAATTAGATCTTCGCGCTGGAAAAAATCCAGAAGTGTTCGAAGAAGGTGTGAAGGAAGTGATCCAAATGCCTCCGGGCACGGTGGAAGCAGGAAAGGTGATCCATACTCTTGGATTCCCTCTTTCTAAATCTATCGGTGGTACTTTCATCTACACAATCCCAGGTGATAAAATCATCGTAGGTCTTGTGGCTTACTTGGATACGCAAGATCCATTGCTTGATCCACACCGTGAATTGCAAAAATTGAAAACTCATCCGTTCCTGAAGAACATGCTTAAGGGCGGTAAAGTGGTGGCTTACGGTGGTAAGACATTGCCTGCGGGTGGCTGGTATTCAATGCCGAAACTTTATGGTGATGGATTCTTAGTTTGCGGTGACTCTGCCAGCATGGTGGATGTGCAAAAACTTAAGGGTATTCACTTGGCGATGAAATCCGGTATGCAAGCGGCAGAGACGATTGTTGAAGGCCTTGCAAAAGGTGGCGATTTCTCTGAAGCGACAACTCAAGCTTATGAAAAACGCATTGAAAGCAGCTACGTGAAAGACGAGTTGTACCGTGTTCGTAACTTCCATCAAACTTTAAGCAAAGGGATGTTTGCTTCCATGCCTTTAATCGCCTTGCAAGAGGCGACAGGCGGCCGTGGTCTTCACGATCATATGAAGATTGAGCATATCGACGCGGATACAACTGAAAAAGTCGTCGATATCTGGGGACCTTATGGTTTAGACCATGAAGAAAACCAGCTTCCGAAGCCAGATGGGGAGCTTTTCTTTGATAAGCTTTCGAGCGTCTATTTGACGGGAACGATGCATGATGAGGACTCTCCAAATCACTTGATCCTGAAGGATGGAGACATCTGCCGTACGGTATGTGAGCCTAATTACAAATCACCTTGTAATCATTTCTGCCCAGCTAGCGTATATGAGATGGTACCGTCTAAGGTCGAAGCAGGTAAGAAGGACTTACAAATCAATTATACTAACTGTATTCACTGTAAGACTTGTGATATTAAGTGCCCATTCGAAAACATCGAGTGGACCGTTCCTGAAGGGGGCGGTGGACCACAGTATCGCGAAACATAGAAGAATCAGCGCATAGGGACTGGTTCTTCTTAACAAAAGAAAGGACCAGCCCATGCCTCAATTTTTTGCCTCCACAGCCCGTGGCCTTGTTGAACCTCTAGAAAAAGAACTGAAAGAACTCGGACTTAAAGTCACTGACCGTTATATCGGTGGTGTGTTCTTTGAGAGCAACTGGGAAGGCTGTTACAAAGCCAATCTTCATTCCCGTTTAGCAAGCCGTATCTTGAAACCTGTTTTGGATTTCACGGCTTACCAACCTGAAGAACTTTATAACCAAATTCTTCGTCACGACTTCACAAAATATATTAAACCAACTCAAACGATTTCTATTGATGCGAGCATTTCTGATTCTAAGATGCGCGATCAACGTTTCGTTGCGATGAAGGTGAAAGACGCTATCGTCGATCAATTCCGCGAAAAATTTGGTGTGCGTCCTGACGTTGATAACGAAAATCCTTCTTTGCGCATTCACGTGCGCGCGATCAAGAATCAATTCAACGTGGCGATCGATACTTCGGGCGACAGCTTGTTTAAGCGTGGCTACCGTAAAGAAGTGGGCGAAGCTCCTTTGAAAGAAAACTTGGCAGCGGGTTTAATCAAAGTTTCTGAGTGGGACGGTCAAAGCCCTATTATCGACTTCATGTGCGGTTCTGGAACTTTCTTGATTGAAGCGGCGATGATGGCTTTGAACATCGCTCCGGGTATCAATCGTACAAGATTCGGTTTCCAAAACTGGTTGAACTACGAAAAGGAAACTTGGGAAAAAGTTGTTCAAGAAGCGATGGATGCGGAAAAAGAAGAACTTCCATTTAAATTCTATGGTTACGACATCGACAACCGCGTTTTGAAAAATGCAAAAGACAATGCAAAACGCGCGGGCGTAGATCAAGTGATCGAATTCAAAAAAGAATCCGTAGCGACTGTTGAACCTCCTGTAGAAAAAGGTTTGATCATCGTGAATCCTCCTTATGGTGCGCGTATCGGCGACGAAGACAATCTTCGCGACGTGTATCGTGATTTGAGCTTCACATTGAAGCACAGATTCAAAGGCTGGGACGCTTGGGTTCTTTCTGGAAACAAAGAATTGATCCAAGATTTGAAATTAAAATCGACTCGTAAGCACTTCGTGTTCAACGGAAATATCGAGTGCCGTTTCCTTAAATATAGTATGTTTTAGCGCGGACGCGCAGGATGTCGCAGCGGGCGTCGGCCCGCGAAGACTGGACTTTGTTCAGCTGTGATTGTTTTGCGAAGTGTCTCCGTCCTGTGAGGGCTGTTTCCTGGCCATCGTGGCCAGGAAAGTAGAGAATTTTACCTGAGGTTTTTGTGAAGAGATTTTTTTTGTTGTTGTTTGTGTTTCCTTCTTTTGGTTGGGCTGCTTTGCCGGTTCTCAATTACAAAAACGTGGAGTGCCAACTTCGCGTTGATGGGAAACTTGTAAAAACGCAGTCCCAACCTTTGATGACTTTGATCATTGAAGACAGTCTTGGGCGTTTTACGCAGATCCAGTTTGGTGATGAGCAAAAGAAAATCCAATATCAACTTTTACTTGAGAACGCTCCAGCGACAAGTGAATCAGGACTTTCTTTGGCTTCGACAGATGGGGCTGTTCTTGTTTTGCAAAACCTGATGATCGACACTCTAGAAAGTTCTTCTGAGTTTTCAGCGAAAGATGTAACCTGGGTTCGGATTGCACAAGGCACACACAGTGTGTCCTGCTCTCTGAAACCATGAATGATGAAATTCAATTTTTAGTCGACGAAAATCTATTGGGCCTGGTGAGGCAGCTCCGCATGATGGGTGTGGATGCGGCCTCTTATAAATCAGTCAGTGACGATGAGTTGCTGACGATCTCCGAAAAAGAAAATCGTATTCTTCTTACTAAAGACCGCCGCTTATTTCACAGAATTCCCGAAGGGCGCGGTTATCTTGTCCAAAGTGAACCCCCTGAAGAACAACTGCTTGAAGTTTTAAAACATTTTTCTATAGGGGAAAGTGACGAGGCTTTAGCGCGCTGTTTTGAATGCAATACACTTATCGAAGAAGTACCGAAAGAATCTGCGCGGGGGCGCGTGGATGCAAAGACCTTTGCAATTTACGGTGTCTTTTATGAGTGTCCGACATGTCATCGCATCTATTGGGAAGGTTCGCACTTTGAAAAACTTCTTAAGAAAGTAGAGCGAATAAGAAACGCCGTTAGAAAATAAAAAAGGTCTTTGGAATTACCAGAGACCTTTTTAGTTTTAACTTTTCAAAAAAAATTAGAACGGCTTGTTCACAGCGATAAACGCTGCTGACGTGCCAAGGCCCCAAAGTAGAACAGCCACAGGCCAACCGATGTAGCCTTTTCTTTTAACCAAAGAAATACCGATTCCCAAAAGAACCCAGATGCCGATCTTTGCTTGAACCCAAGCAGGCAAGCCAGAAACAAGTCCCAAGCGAGCGGCCATTCCGAAACCACTCACCAAGATCAGCAATAGACCAATACCGTGAGTGACAAAGCCCATGATGCGAGCTGGTTTTTTAAGTTCCACTTTTGCGTAAGCCGCAATAAGAAGTCCGCCGAAGCCAAAGAACAGAAGCATTAGGCCAAGTAGGTGAAGGACTTTATAAAACTGATAGGACATGATGTGTCTCCTTATTCTGCATTAAGGCCCAAGTGTTTTAGGACGCGAGCCAGGTCTTTTCTCATTCTTGTAATATGGGTTTTATTGGCCAATGTTTTAAGAGCGTCACGGAGAGGTTCTAAAGGATAACCTCCGTATTGGCCAGGCTCTGTGATGTTGAAAGTGACAGCACCACGTCCTGCAATCACGACACGGTCACAGACAGTGATATGATCAGAGATGGCGGCTTCTCCGCCGAACATGCAGTTGTTGCCGATCGTACTTGAACCTGCGACTTTAAATCCGGCCGCCATCACGCAGTTGTCTCCGATCACGACGTTATGAGCGATGTGACAGAAGTTATCCATCTTTGTGCCGTGACCGATTTTAGTTTCCGTGAGAGCCGCGCGATCCACAGCGCAGTTTGCTCCTAATTCCACATTGTTTCCGATCACGACGCGACCGATTTGTGGAATCTTTTTGTGAGTTCCCTCTTTGGTCATCGCAAAAGAAAATCCATCGGCACCGATTGTCGTGTGTGGATGAATTTCACAGTGAGAGCCTAGTGTGCAGTGTGCACCGATGAAAACTTGCGGATGAATCAAAGAGTGATCGCCGATTTCGGCATAACATTCGATAATAGTCTGTGCGCCGATCGTACAACCGTCGCCGATTTTTGCTTGTTCGCCGATCACCGCGTAAGGTCCCACGCTCACGTTTTTGCCAAGATGCGCGGAGGGATGAACAACTGCTGTGGAATGAATTTTCGTTTCTTGGTTGAAGCGATTCATCTTTCCGTCAAACAGCGGAAGAACTGCAGCCATTCCAAGTTGAATGGAGCCTGTTTGAAAGAATGTGCTCTTCGTATCCGTCGGAAGCGAAAGTGATTTGTGAGCGACAATGATCGCAGCATTAGCTTGCAAAGCCTGATTGAGTTGATCCGGTTTTGAAACGAAAACCAGACTCTCAGAGTCACTTTTTTCAGGTGGAAGAACCTTGGTTGCAACAGCCTCTGCACGGCCAGAAACGAAGGTGAGATCGGACGACTTAAGATCTTTAATAACTTCTGCTGTAATCATAGTGATGCCTCGCGCTAACACTTTCCTATTATTTTTTTGATGTCAAGACACTGGGTGATAGTATAGATCTGCTTATTGAACACTTTCGATCTTTTCTCACCTTTAATTTTAGAGAGGAACTGAGATGGCTAAGAAGGCTGCGAAAAAGGAAGCACCTGCGGCAAAAGCAAAAAAAGCGGCGGCAAAACCAGCTGCGAAAGCACCTGCAAAGGCGAAGGCCCCTGCTGCAAAACCAGCGGCGGCAAAAGCAAAAGCGGCGCCTCCTCCTCCTGCGAAAGCGGCTAAAGCTGAAAAGCCTTCTAAAGCGGCGAAATCTGCTCCAGCTCCTGAAAAAGTTGAGAAGAAATCAAAAATCGAAGCAGCTCCCGCTCCAGTTGAAGTCGCTGAAGCTCCTAAAAAAGAAAAAAAGGTCAAAATTGATAAGACGGGACTGTCTGAAGATCAAGTGAAGTGGCATGAACTTCATGAGAAGTACAAGGCAATGAAAGCTCCTTCGTACAGTATTTCGGGTCAATTTGAAGCGAAAACTCCGCTGCAACACAAAATTTTTGGCTGGGGTTTTGTTCTTTCCAATGAATACGATCGTCTAGAAGTGCTTTTTGAAGACGGCAAACGAATGCTGATCAGCAATAGGAAGCTGTCATAGGGCAGAAAAATATTGCAAGGCGCTGCAATCTGACCTACTAATTTATCTGCATGGCAAAAGACGATTTAGTACAAATAGACGGAAAAGTAATCGACGCCCTTGCGGGTGGCCTTTACAAAATTGAACTTGATAATAAAGCGATCATTAACGCAAAACTTTGCGGAAAAATGAGACGTTTTAATATTCGCGTGGTTGTGGGTGACCGTGTGAGCGTAGGGGTTTCTCCTTACGATCCTAGTCATGGCCTGATCATGTTCCGTCATAAATAATTGATTTAAACACTCAAAACTTCTTCCAATTAAATCTAGAGGTTCTATGGATCAGGCTCTTCAGAGTTATTTGGCGCGTATTGCACCTACAGTCCCTGCGAAATCAGCTCAAGCTGTTATTGAGCTCGCTGCGGAAGGCGCAACAGTCCCTTTCATCGCTCGTTACCGTAAGGAAAAAACAGGTAACCTAGACGAAGTTCAAATTCGTGCAGTGATTGAAGGTCACGAAACTTACAACGAAATCGTAAAGCGTAAGGCTTTCTTGATTAAAGAAATCGGGGAGCAGAACAATCTTACGGCGGAAATCCAAAAGCGTATCGAGCTTTCTTGGGATTTGGGCGAGCTAGAGGAAATCTACAAGCCGTTCAAGAAAAAGAAAAAAACCAAAGCAACGATCGCGCGCGAAGCGGGATTGGAACCTTTGGCGCAATGGATTTGGGATATGGGCCATGGTCTGATCAAAGACGATGTGACTATGGAGATGAAGGCGAAAAACTTCCTCAATCCGACTGCGAAGATTGTGACTTACGAAGAAGCGCTTAAAGGTGCTCAAGACATCTTGGTTGAGAAAATCGCCAATGATGCCGACCTTCGTGCGATGGTTGCGAAAAACTACAATGACAAAGGCCGCGTGATTGCTAAAGCGGCTAAAGGCTACAAACCAAATTCGAAGTACGAAATGTACAAAGAATTTGAAGAGCCGGTTAAAAACCTCATGGATGCTAAAAACAATCACCGCTACTTGGCGATGAGACGTGGATGGCAAGAGGAAGAGTTGTCTGTTGATGTAAAAGCAGACGACGAAGAAAATTTAAAAGCTTACGAAAAGTTTGCGACTTCAACTCCAGACAATGCGATTGGTGACTTCTTGAAACAATCAGCTCGCCTGGCTTTGAACGTTTACGTTCTTCCTTCCATCGTGAATGAAGTTCACCGTGTGTTGAAAGAAAAAGCCGATCAAGATGCGATCACAGTTTTCGCTGAAAACGTTCGTAAACTTTTGTTGGCTTCTCCTTATGGACCAAAATGCGTTTTGGGTGTCGACCCTGGTTTGAGAACAGGTTGCAAAGTAGCGTTGATTGATAAATCAGGCGCTTTCATTTCTCACACAGTTCTTTACACTTTGGGTGACGATGCTGAGAAAAAAGCGAAAGCTCTTTTCGGTGACGTTCTAAAACAAATCCAAATCGAAGCGATCGCAGTCGGTAACGGTACTGCCGGTCGTGAGACGGAATCTTTCTTGCGTAAAGTTTTGAAAGATCTTGGTAAGAATATTCCTGTTGTGATGGTTTCTGAATCGGGTGCCTCTGTGTACTCTGCTTCCGAAGTGGCTCGTGAAGAGTTCCCGGATCTTGATGTCACTGTAAAAGGTGCGATCTCGATTGCGCGTCGTTTGCAAGATCCTTTGGCGGAGCTTGTGAAGGTTGATCCTAAATCGATCGGTGTCGGTCAGTACCAACATGACGTGAACCAATCTCAATTGAAAAAATCATTGGAAGCAGTTGTTGAATCTTGCGTGAACAACGTGGGTGTTGACGTGAACACAGCTTCTGCAGCGTTGTTGTCGCATGTTGCGGGTATCGGTCCTGCTCTTGCGAAAGGCATTGTAGAAGCTCGTAAGAAAGCTTTGTTCACAGATCGCGCGGAGCTTTTGAAGGTTCCTAAGTTCTCTGCAAAAGTTTTTGAACAAGCTGCGGGTTTCTTAAGAATTCCGGGTGGAAAACAAGTTTTGGATTCTACAGGAATCCATCCAGAGCGTTATCAAGCCGTGACAGACATGGCGAAGGACCTTGGTGTTTCTTTGTCTGAAGTGATCGGTGAAGGTGCGAAGAAACTTCTCGCGCAAAGAACAAAATGGGCTCAGCTTGTTGGTGAGTTTACATTTGATGACATCGTGAAAGAACTTGAAAAGCCGGGCCGCGATCCTCGTGATCCGTTCAAGGTTTTCCAATTCCGCGATGACATCATGGAAGTGAAAGATTTGAAAGAGGGCATGATCTGCCCGGGTATCGTGACGAACGTAACGAACTTCGGTGCTTTCGTTGATATCGGTGTTCACCAAGATGGTCTTGTGCACATTTCAGCTCTTTCTCACAAGTTCGTGGATGATCCTCGTAAAGTGGTTAATCCAGGCGATCATGTGACTGTGAAAGTTCTTAAAGTGGATGTGGTTAAAAACCAAATCTCTTTGACGATGAAAATGGATGACGCTCCTGAGGCTTCTATGCCTCGTGAGAAACGTGCGGATCAACCTCGCCAAGGTGGATACAAACCAGGCGGCGGCGGTCAAAGACCATCCGGCGGTGCGGGACAAAGACCAGCAGGTGGTCCTCCAGCGAAACCGGCAAATCCGTTTAACAATCCGTTTGCGGCTTTGATGAATGTTCCAACGAATAAAAAATAAGGAGAATTAACATGGCAGTAAAAGGAAAATCTAAAAAAGGTATCCGTCACAGAATGAAAAGAATCGCTAAGAAAAAGCGTATGTACAGAGCGAAAATCCGCAAGTAAGAGAAATCTGAAAGTGAAGATAGAAACCCACACTTAAACGGTGTGGGTTTTTTGTTTTTTAGAGAGCAAACTTCTAAAACCAATCGGTATATTCGTCGCCTCCCAAAGGATCGTTGTTTTCTTCGTTTTCATCGCGGATCGTTAGTTTAATAGTGTACAGCTCGCGCCCCCAATGAGTGGTGCATTTGATTTCATATCCGAACCACGTTTGTGGATCATTTAGGGGATCTGGTCTGCCAACGCGTTGTCGTGGGCCTGCGCCGACAGGTGTTTCAAAAGCAGTGAGATTATTTGTTACTAGGTAATTCACGCGCTCATCTGTTCCATACCATCTAGTTTTATTTTCGGACGGAAGTTTAAAAGAAGCATTTTGAGATACGAATGTGAGAAAATAGAGGCCCGTATTTTTTGGGAACTCTGGAATTAAAGTGGGAGCTGCGCCACCGTAGCATTTAGGATCAGACTGGAGGCTGCAATCGACTACCGTCGTGTCTCCAGGAGGAGTGAATCCTGCTGTGTTCGAACGTAGATAATAGTAGGGTCGGAAAGAAATGATCGGACACTTTTCGGGACTGAGCGTGCCGATGTCGAAATTGACATTGCTATAGTAGAGTTGTCCTTCAGGCACGCTAATGTTGCAATTCAGAGTGCTTTCAAGCGGAGAATCTGCATCGAAAGCACAATTGCCCATTCGTTCAAAACCCGCTTTTTCATCAGCGGACTCCCATTGCACACCCAACTTTAGGTAAAGAGGACTGCTTTCTGGAACGCCATCAACTATATTGGTGTCGTCAGTAGAAGGTTGTTCAAGAACGGTTTCAGGTTCTTCGGAGCAACCGACGTTAAAACCTGCGATCATGAATGTTGCAATTAGAATTTTGTTTATTGGTCTCATGGGACTTGAGATCGGTGATTGTAGCGGCACTTTGAAGTCTAGATTTATAAACTAACATCAATTTGTTTAAAAATTTACATCTTGGACATGAGTCCAGTTAGGATACTTTTCAGCATAGGTGCTACGGGATAATACTTCACCGGTTTCGCTTTGAGTCTTCTGGTTTTCTCTTTAGTGGGAATGTCTTTCGCGATATTCTTGATCAACTAAGGAGGTCTTCATGATTATTCAACCTCATATTCTGACAAAAGCTCTGGATGCGGCTTTGAGCACAGGGGCGGATTTTGCAGATATCTTTGTCGAAGACACATATTCATCTCAACTTTCAGTTTTAAATTCTAAACCCGAGCAAGCGATTGTCGGTCAGCTTTACGGCGCGGGAATTCGTTTGTTCTTTGGACACGAAATCGTTTATGTGACAACGAACGATCTTTCAGAGGTAGGTCTGGTGAAGGCCGCTTTGAATGCGGCACAAAGCCGTGGCACGGGCACGGCGAAAAAGACTTTGCCGTTGATGCAAGTGCCGTTTGATTCTATTCACACTTACGGTGAAAAACCGTGGGAGATGAACCGTGATCGTAAGTTCCAATGGTTGAACTCGATGGATCAACATGCGCGTGCGCGCCATTCTTCTGTGACTCAAGTTGAAGCGGGATTGAATGAAAAATTCCAGCGGGTGCAAATCGCGAACTCTCGCGGCGTGATGGCTTATGATGAGCGCGCTTATTCGCGCATTCGTCTTGAAACGTTCGTTGAAAAAGATGGCGTGAAAGAAAGTTCGACGGAAGATGAAGGCCACATGGGGACTTCGGAAATCTATGATCAAATCAATTTAAAATCTCTTGCTGAAAAAGCGGTGGATTGTGCTGTGATGTTAACAACAGCCAACTATGCTCCGGCGGGAGAAATGCCTGTTGTGATCGACAATGCTTTTGGTGGAGTTATTTTCCACGAAGCATGTGGGCACGGACTTGAAACAACAAGTGTTGCTAAAGATGCTTCAGTTTTCTGCGGAAAAATGGGTCAAAAGATCGCTCACGAAAGTGTGACGGCTATTGATGATGGAACGATTGAAAATGGCTGGGGCTCTTTGAATCTTGATGACGAGGGAAATAAGACGAAGAAAACAACGTTGATCGAAAATGGCGTTTTGAAATCTTACATCGTCGATGAAATGGGTTCTCGTCAAACAGGTTTTGAGGCGACAGGAAGTGGTCGTCGTCAGTCTTACAAATATGCTCCGGCGTCGCGTATGAGGAACACCTACATCGCTGCGGGAAAAGATAAGTTTGAAGACATGATTCGTGATGTGGATTATGGTCTTTACGCAAAAAAACTGGGTGGCGGCTCTGTGAATCCAGGTACGGGTGATTATAACTTCCAAGTGCGTGAAGCTTACATCATCCGCAATGGCCGTATTGATGAAGCGGTTAAAGGCGCATGCTTGATCGGCCGCGGTATCGACACTCTTGGAAAGATCACAAAAGTTTCTGACGATTTACAATTGGCACGCGGAATGTGCGGCTCTGTGAGTGGCAGTATTCCAGCGGCGGTTGGTCAGCCACAGATCTTGGTTTCTAGCCTCATGGTCGGCGGGAGAGCGAAATAATGGATACAATTAAACAGAATTTTCAAAAAATCGCAGATCAAGCTAAGAAAGATGGCGCTAAAGTAGAAATGCTCATTTCTGGCGGCGAAAATCTTAAGATCGGTTATTCAAAAAAGAAATTAGAGTCTTTTGAATCCACGCAGTCTCAAATGGCGGGACTTCGTGTGATCCTTGGTGCGAATCAAGGTTATGCTTATACAGAGAATCTTTCTGATGAATCCTTGCTTCGTACATACGGTGAAGCTTTGAACAACGCAAAGACGGTGCAAAAAGGCGAGACTCAAGCAGTTCCTCTTTTAAAACCGCAAACGGTGCAAGCGATGAACCTTTTCCATCCTGAAGAAATTGCGATGGATAAAAAGTTGGAAGTCGCTCGTCTTTTGGAAGAAAAATGTCTCGATAAAGATGCGCGTATTCAGTCCGTTCCTTATTCTGGATTCAATGAGACTGTAAGTTTCAGAAGGATTTTGAACTCTGAAGGGCTAGATCAAGAGTTTAAGCAAAACTATTTTTCTGGTTATGCTTATCCTTTGGCTAAAGAAGGTGAGTCGACAAAAATGGACGGCGATGGTTTCTTTGCACGCTCATTTAAAGACATCAATATTCAAGAAGTGGCTGATGAAGGTGTGACACGAGCGATTTCTCGTTTGGGAGCGCAAAAGCTTGCGACGGGTAAATACGCTGTCGTGATTGACCGCACGCAGTTTCCGATGATTCTACAAATGATCGAAAGCTATTTTTCTGCCAAAGAAGTTCACGAAGGAAAGTCTTTGTTTAATGGAAAATTGGGACAAAAAATTGCGAGCGAGAAGTTCCAATTGATTGATGATCCTTTTGAGCCTACGGGCACAGCGGTTCGTCCATTTGATGACGAAGGGGCTGCTTCACAAAAGACAGTTCTTTTTGAAAATGGCGTGCTTAAAAACTTCCTTACGAACTTAGAGTACGCGAAGAAAATGAATCTTCCGCACACGGCTCACGCTCGTCGTAGCCCGGCTTCTCAACAAGGCATTTCTTCGACGAATCTTGTTGTGAAAAAAGGAACGAAGTCTTTAGAAGAACTTTTGGCTTCTTATGACAAAGTTGTGCATTTGACAGAGTTCTCTGCGGGTTTGCATGCCGGATTTAAAGAATCGACAGGCGATTTCTCAATGCCTGCTGAAGGTTTCTTGTATGAAAACGGCAAGCGTGTGGGGCCTATTGACCAATTTGTGATGTCAGGAAATGTTTTGGATCTTTTACGTGATATTGAAGATCTAAGCAATCAATATGGAAAACCAGGAAGCTCGATGATCTGTCCTGATGTTTTGGTGAAGCCGCAGAGTTTTGCGGGAGCTTAAAAAGAAAAAGCCCAGGTCACCCTGGGCTTTTTTATTTCTGTATGTTGTTAAAAAATTTGGGTTTTGATTTTCTTATAGCTTCAATAATTTTCAGGAAGTCGGTATAGACTTTTTCGCCGTTGGTGCATGAGGCCGCTTCTATAGTGTTGCATTTTATATTATCTTTTAAATTTCCAGTATCAACGATAGATGCGAGTAATGTTTCCGCAGAAATTGAATACACTATCGCCCCGTCCGGTGCATAGTTCAGAGCTCTGTCTTGAATGTAGCTTGGAACTTCAGCGTTCGGATCTACATATAATTTTCTAAAAATGGCATCTCCCAGAGTATAGGGAAACAGTTTGGTGGAAGCTTCGGATCTAAGGTCTAAACTTTGATCTGGCATAAAAGCAACTGTTAGAAATCCAAAGGAAGACGAATCAAGTTCATTTAAAATTATTTGTGATCCTTGACGGTGCATGAGAAGGCGTCTTTCGCAGGCAGCTAATTCTAAATTTTTTGAGTGAATTCCGTAATCGGTGGACAGATTGCTCTTAAGAAGCTTAAGAAATGCTACCACAGCTTTTTCACTGTAAAAGGATTGAGACTCTGTACGAACTCTTTTAATTTCTTTTAGTACTTCAAAAGTTACTTCTGAAGAAGGGATGATATCGTATTTGGAGAAATATGAAAATAGATCTGCGCTTTCATTTAGTCTCAAGGCCTCTAGAATTTCACCAGAATTCAGAGTTTTGATAAGAATATTTTGATTGGTGATGCTGACAAATTTCTCAACGTCGTATTGAAACTGCTTCGAAAGCGCCACGCTGAACAATAGATTATTGTGCTTCTGGTATGCGATTTGAGCCAGCTTGAATAAATTAGTATCAAGACGTTTGATTGCCAATGATACTACAACGGCAGTTTCTTTCCATGTTGAAGTTTCTTTTAATATCAAGAGACGTGAATCTAGCGCATTTTGTAACGTTAATAACTCAGAATTATTTACTGGTTTAAGGTACCCGGCTCTAAGCGCTAAAATATTATCTAGATCGTAAGTGGAGCGACAGGTTTGCAAAAGGTGCAAGGTGTGAGAGCTTAGCGCTTTTCTTCTAAAAGCAAGTTTCAGGGAATCTTGCGAACAAAGGCTTTGTAGAGAAACTTTTTGTGTGAGGGAGTCAGTATATGCGGCAAACTCATCGAGAGAAAAGTGATCAGTGTCAACATAGAGGTATAATTTCTTTTCGATGAAATCTGTCGGTACTAACTCGGAGTTCAGTTCATAGTTTGATGTCCGATTGTTAAGTGCGATCAAGTCTTGTACTGGCATTTTTGAGATATTGCTTGAAAACTTGATAGACCACTGAAGAAAATTTTTAAAATGGAGTTTTCTTTTTTCTTGGGGAATACTTTCCGAGTAGTCAGTCATTGATTTGATTAAATTGCTAAATGCAACTTCATGAACGGAAAGAAGTGCCTTTTGAGCCTCGGCCTTTCGGAGCTGGGACCATACCAAACATAAATCGCCGGGCTTAGTACTTGTGCTTAATGATACAATGTCGAGATCTTCAGTTTTCGTCTGAGTGTTCTCACAGAATTGTGGATCTCGAACGGCAGCGATAGTGGCTGTGCCGTTGTTATTTTTTGCGCTATCTTTTTTAAATGAGCAAGCCCCCATGCTGAAGCACAGTGCTGAAAAAATTAGAATAGGGGCTCTTGATATTTTGCTCATTTGGGAATTTTTTAGAAGCCTTTGCAGTTGTCTTTGCCGCGAGAGATTTCGCATGCCACTTGGTGCAAGCCTCTGATTTGAGACCATGCGCTGTCGACTTCGTCTTCAGACTCAGTTCTGTCAGCGTTTTCTCTGATGATTTCAGCTTCCACGATCAACTTCGTTAATTGACCAACTTTATTGCCTTCAGCAGTTGATGCTAGGCCTACTTCTTCTTGGAAAATATTCATTTCTTTGATCATTTCTTCCATTTGGAACGATTGATTCGCCATAATTCTAGTGTGTTCCAAGTCAAACTCAGCAGATTCTTCTGCCATAGCATGAACTGAACCTAAAAGAACTAACGCCGCGATAGCCATTTTGAATTGCTTTTTCATGTTCTCTCTCTCCTTTTTGGTTTTATCCAAAACATTGATATGCGAGGGCCGTGCCTGCATTTAATGCGTTTATGGGGGATTTTACTGTTTAAGAAGGAGACAGGGGACGGTGATTGGCTTCGGGGAGAATCGGTCGTCTCAGTATAAGACACTCGGGCTTTGTGATTGATGAAGCTTAAAAATTCTGCAAGCGAATCAAAAATAAAAAGCACTGACTTTAATGGTCAGTGCTTTTTTATTTTAACTTAGTGTTTTCCTAGATTAGCCAACAACATCTGCATGAAAGTCATCATCATTTGTTGTTGTGACGTACCCATACCTGTTGAAGGAAGTGCCGCTGATTGGCCTTGAGTCAAACTGCCAAGTAGAGTTGAGATCATTGAGTTGTTGATCACTTGAGAACCTGCGAGCTGTCCCAAGCCAAAGTTAGAACCTGAAGTGAATGCACCCAATAAATTCTGCAACATCGAAGTGTTCATACCACCAGGAAGATTGATTCCAGAAATTCCTGTCACAGAACCCATGCCGATTTGACCAAGGATGCTTGTCAGCATTGAAGAGTTAAAGCCGGATTTTCCGATTCCAAGAGTCGCGCCTGATGAAATACTTTGAATAATGCTTGAAAGATCAGTTCCGCCAAGACCTGTATTGCCAAGGTTACCAGTCAATGAACTAATCAGTGATCCCGCGACTTGCGAAATGTTTCCTGAAGTCACTCCAGCCACCGGAAGATTTTGAAACAAAGATCCCGTCAGAGTTTGAATCAAACCTGTTGGCAATCCGCCACCCGTGCCTGTTGTCGAATTTAAAATTGAACTCAACGATCCGTTGCCAATAATTCCCAACAAATCACTTAACTGTGAACTTGGGAGTCCGATATTGCCGGCACCCTGAGTGGCACCACCAATAAGAACGGGGATGATGGCGCTGAGATCATTACTGTTGCCAAGACCTGAACCATTGAGAGCAGAACCTGCCATTCCCAGGATCATACTGATCTGTGAACTATCTAACATCAATCCTGATGAAAGTTTTTGATTCGTGATTTTAGTTGCGACGTTGTGATCAACAGAATGTTCTTTCAAAGCCGCTTCAATATTATTAAGCATCTTTTGTGCTTCAGAGTTATTCACGACAGGAGCTGTTGAAGCTGCCTCTTGTGAACCGTCGTTAGTTGCTTTTAGTGGAGCTAAGTTATTATTGCATCCTGCAAGAAACCCAATCGCTAACAATGCTGAAACGATAACCTGTTTGTTCATGTGGTTCCCTCCTCATTGAGATCCGAAATCAGGTTAGTTCTAAATTTTGAAAATAAAAACCGGGTGAAAAAAATAAATTTTGCGCTGTTCACGCTTCTGACAGTTTTAAAAAACTAAGTGTTCAAAAAATTTTCACTAGAGCTGAGATAACATAAGAATGACTGATCGTTGTTCAGTTCAAAAAGCTTACGACGTTTTTTTCGTTTATTATGTAAATGTGGTAATCTCAAAACGAAGCGATGAAAAATCTCATCGCCGTTCTAATAACAACAGAATGCTCGCTACAAAGATTTATGCGAACGCATGCACTTTTTATTTTTTCAAAATCGCAGCGGCAATCTCAGTAAATCCCAAACCACCACGCGCTTTCGTCACGTAAGTAGGCTTGTTCTTAATCTGATCAATGAAGTTTTGAATATTCGCAACGGCAAAACTGTGAGGGAAGTAGGTGAACATTGGCTCATCGTTTGGAGAATCTCCGCTAAAGCCACAGACTTTTTTTGCGTCTTCTGCATTCACGCCAAATTCTTTTTCTAAGAAGCGCAAAGACATCGTGAGTTTGTCATAACTTCCAAACCAACCATTCACGTGAATGGAGCTGACTTTTGCTTGAGCGCCATGGGAATGAAAGATATCGACAATCTTTTGCACTTCACTTTGAGGCAGAGCGGGGACGTCCTCACAGAAATCGATGGCCAGATCCATCAAACGACAAAACTGATCACTGGCAAGATCGCAGCCAGGAACTTTTTGAAGAATTTCTTTTTCCAACTGCTGAAGCTTTAAGCGATTTTCTTTTTGTGTTTGCTCATCAAAAAAGAAATGGCGATGCATTTTTTTTCCATGGTAGCGGAAATAAAATCCGCCGTTTTCTCCAACAATGCCACTCACGGGCCAGACGCGCGCAATCATTTCGCACCAACCAGCAGGACGACCCGTTACCGGAATTACGTGGATGCCGGAGTCATGAAGTTTCCATAAAGCCTCGTAAGCTTCAGGACCTAGATGACCTTCATCCGTCAAAGTGTCGTCGATATCTGTGAGAAGAAATTGAAGTCGGTGATTGAAATTCGAAACGTCTTGCATACCTCAAGGTACCAGCTTCCCATCGTACCGAAAAGGAACATGTACCTTTTTTCGACAGAGGGAAGCAGGTACCTATGGCGAATGGCTGGTACCTATGGCGAGGGTTGTCAAAAATTAGACTTGCACCAAAAGGCAATCGCCTTCATTTTTTGTCTATATATATAGTACGGGCTACACCACAGACATTTGTCTAGGTGAGATCCGAACTACAATGAAGGACTTAGCATGGCCAAAAAAAGTGACGCATCAGATGGTATTAAGCTTGTCATTGTGGAGTCTCCCACAAAAGCCAAGACCATTCGTAAGTTCCTCGGAAGAGATTATGTCGTTGAATCTTGCATGGGTCATATCCGTGACCTGCCACAATCTGCGAAAGACATTCCTGAGAAAGTAAAAAAAGAGAAGTGGGCACAGCTTGGTGTCAACGTCGATAAAAACTTTGAACCTCTTTACTGCGTTCCTAAAGACAAAGTGAAAGTGGTGAAAAACCTGAAAGACAAACTTGATGAAGCCTCAGAGCTCTTCCTCGCAACCGATGAAGACCGCGAAGGGGAGTCAATCAGTTGGCATTTGTTGGAAGTTCTAAAACCGAAAGTTCCCACAAAGCGCATGGTGTTTCATGAGATCACGAAGGACGCGATTCAGAAAGCGTTGAAAGATACACGTGAAATCGATTTGAATCTTGTGCGTGCACAAGAAGCGCGCCGTGTTTTAGACCGTTTGGTGGGTTACACCATTTCTCCGCTGCTTTGGAAAAAAGTGGCTTACGGTCTTTCTGCGGGTCGCGTGCAATCCGTGGCCGTTCGTTTGATTGTTGAAAGAGAACTTGAGCGCATCCGCTTTAAAAAATCCGCTTACTGGGGAGTTCTTGCCGAACTTTCTAAAGACGGTGTGAACTTCGAATCTCGTTTGCAGCAATATAAAAATCAAAGAGTTGCAACAGGTAAAGACTTCGACGGTTTGACAGGTCAACTGACAGCCGGAAAAGATGTTTTAGTTTTAGATGAAAAAACGGCGGCAAAACTCGCTGCTGATTTGAAATCCGGTGCATGGACTGTTTCTGATGTGGAAGAAAAACCCACGTTCAGAAAACCAGCGGCTCCGTTTATCACTTCGACTTTGCAACAGGAAGCCAACCGAAAATTAGGCCTAAGCTCTCGCGAAACAATGCAAGTCGCGCAGAAATTGTACGAGCAAGGTTTCATCACCTATATGCGTACGGATTCTACGTTCTTGTCGAATGAAGCGATCAATGCGTCTCGCGATTGTATTCAATCGAAATACGGAAAAGAGTATCTGACTCCACAACCGCGCAACTATGCTGCGAAAAAAGTGAAAGGCGCGCAAGAGGCCCATGAAGCCATCCGCCCTGCAGGAAATCAATTCATGGACCCAGATGAGACAGGTCTGACTGGAACTCAATTCCGCCTTTATGATTTGATCTGGAAACGCACGATTGCTTCGCAAATGGTCGACGCTCGTCAAAAGCAAGTGAGCGCAAAGATCACAGTGGGTGATGCTTTGTTTGGTGCTTCGGGAATGACAATTGAGTTCCCGGGTTTCTTGCGTGCTTACGTTGAAGGAAGTGACGATCCAGAAGCAGATTTGGCTGAAAGAGAAGTGCGCTTGCCGGCGTTGAAAGTCAAAGACGCTGTGAAATGCGCAAAATTAGATCCAACATCGCATGAAACAAAACCGCCAGCTCGTTATACAGAGGCAAGCCTTGTACAAACGATGGAAAAAGAAGGTATCGGTCGTCCGTCGACGTACGCTTCTGTTATCGGAACGATCATCGATCGTGGTTACGTTCGTAAGAATGGAACAGCTTTGATTCCGACTTTCACGGCGATGATTGTTTCAAAACTTTTAAGTCAGTATTTGTCTGAGTATGTGGATCTTGGATTTACTTCCGAGATGGAACAAAGTCTTGATAATATCGCCGACGGTGATTTGGATTGGGAAAAATATTTGGCGTCGATCTACAAAGGACCAAAAGGTCTGCGTTCCCGTGTCGACGATCAAGAGGAAAAAATCAATCCCGATGAAGCGCGCACAATGACTTTGGAAGGCATGGATAAATATAAATTCCACGTCGGCCGTTATGGTGCCTACGTCACAACAAAGCGTGACGGAGAAGATGTTAGTGCTTCGTTGCCAGACAATGAATCTCCTGCAGATATCACTCCTGAAATCGCTGAAAAATTGATTGATCAAAAAATCAATGGGGCTGACTCCATCGGAAAAGATCCAAAAACAGATCTTCCAGTTTACGTATTGAATGGCCGCTATGGTCCTTACGTGCAGCTGGGTGATGTGTCTCCAGAAGATGATAAACCAAAACGGGCTTCTCTTCCTCCAGGCACTCAGCCGGAGCAAGTGGATCTCAAGATGGCATTGGAACTTTTGTCTTTGCCAAAAACTTTGGGTGAACATCCCGGCACGGGTAAGGAAATCAAAGCGGGCTTGGGTCGCTTTGGTCCATTCGTTGTGCACGATGGAGATTATCGTTCTATTCCAAAAGGCGAAAGTATCTTCACAATCACTTTGGAAAGAGCTCTTGAAATGCTCAGCCAACCGAAGAAGGGGCGTGGTAAAGCGGCTCCATTGAAAGATCTTGGGGCACACCCGGATTCTGGCGATGCGATTCAGGTTTATAACGGACCTTACGGGCCTTACATTAAGAGCGGAAAAGTGAATGTGTCTTTGCCAGAGGGAACAACTCCCGACACAGTGACTTTAGAACAAGCTGTTGCCTTGATTAATGAAAAGGGCGGCACGAAGGTTAAAGGAAAAGGCAAAGCCAAAGGAGCTGCGAAAGCGGCTGCTCCCAAGAAGGCTTTAAAGAAAGCTACGACCGCTAAGGACAAAGCCGAAGCTCTCGGTGTCAAAAAAGTAGTCACTCGCAAGTCAAAAAAGTAATTTGTTCATCCCCCTTTTCGTAAGGGGGATTCTTTGCTAAATTTGCTCGACGTAATTTCAGGAACAGTCGGAGTAAGTATGAGCGACAGCTCACGCAAAGGACAATTAGAACTGGGGATCAATCGCGCTCCAGAGAAAGATAGAAACTTCCACTTGGGTGGACGTAGTTTTTATTTCTTCGACTTTGACGACAACATCGCGTTTCTTACGACACCTCTAATTCTTTTCCATAAAAATGATCGCTCCGAAGTGCAAATCTCTAGCGGAGATTTCGCTCAGTACCATCAGTCGATTGGTAAGTCCGGTCCTTACGCTGACTACCAACTTGATTTCTGTGACATGACAGGAACATTCCGTAACTTCCGCGATGTGCATATTGGTGAAGTCGAAAAACTTCAGGGTAAAAAGCAAATTTTCGTGCAAGATGTGGCCGCTGCTTTGGGCTTTCCGGATTTTCAATGGAAAGGTCCGTCTTGGGAGTGTTTCTATCACGCGGCGTTCAATCAACGCCCGGTTTCTGTGATCACGGCTCGCGGTCACCATCCCGAAACTTTAAAAGATGGCATCCGCGTTTTCGTTCAAAATAAACTGCTTCCTTTAGAACCTAATTACCTCAGCATCTATCCCGTGAGTCATAAAGAGACACGTTTAGAGTTGGGCGATTTGGATTTCACACAAGGAACCGCAGAGTTAAAACAGCGCGCCATTCGTGCGAGTGTGGAAAAGGCCATTGAACTTTATGGCTACAACGCACATCACCGTTTTGGTATGTCCGATGATGATCCTAAAAATATCCAACTTATCGTTGAAGAGATGACTCGACTAAAGGCGAGATTCCCTGAGATGTCTTTCTTTATGATCGAAACACAGCATGGAAACTTCATTAAACATGAAGTGAAGCTGGGCGGTTTGCGCGGTGAGAAAGTGGAGAACCTCTCACAACTGTCCTTTTTCGAAGAAGACAGACAAAAGTCCTAAAATCCTTCCCACGTCCTAATTTATGACGAGCTTCATAAATAGAATGCTCTCTACTAAATCTTTGATAATCTAATGAAATCAGTTTCGAACATGGAAGGATCAGCATGAGTTCATTCTCGAAAGGTGTTAAAGGTTTCATTGTTGCTGGATCATTGGCGATTTCATCGATTGCCTCAGCTCAGCTTAAAGAAGGTTTGGAATGCCGTTATCTCACGGTGATAGAACAAGGCTTCTTAGCAAATCACGTTAAGTATTCTAATCGTGATACTGAGTTGCAAACGCGAGTCGTAGATCAATATCTTAAGAGATTAGATCCTTCTAAAATTTATCTGACTCAAGCTGATGTTGAACAAATCAAAAAAATCACAGGCAATGTTTTTGAAAAAACAAAAAACAGAGATTGTGGCTTCCTTGATCAGACACAAAAGCTCGTTCTTGAGAGAGTGCAGGATCGCGCTGATTTTGCGAAAAAATACTTGGGCAAAGATTTTAAATTCGATGCCACAACGGAATTCACTTTCGATCCTGATAAAAAGCCTTGGCCAAAAGATGCTGCCGAAGCTAACGAATATCTAAAAAAATATATTCAATTCCAAATCGGAAATTACTTGGCAACAGACATGAAACTGGATGAAGCCAAGAAAAACGTCATTAAAAATTACGAGCGCGCAGTGAAGAGAACCCAAGAGACAACTCAAGATGATTTGTTCTCTGGTTACCTGGATTCTTTCGCAAGAGCTTTAGATCCACATTCAAGTTTCTTCTCTCGCGATGTGCTTGAAGATTTCGAAATTCAAATGCGTCTTTCTTTGGAAGGTATCGGAGCGACACTTTCTTCTCAAGACGGCTTCACAGTTGTGGAACAGCTTGTTCCTGGTGGGGCAGCGGCGAAATCAGGTTTGATTGAGCCTCAAGATAAGATCATTGCTGTCGGCCAAGAAAAAGGCGCGATGGAAAATGTGATTGATCAAGACTTGAAAGACGTTGTTAAAAAAATCCGTGGTAACAAAGGAACGAAAGTTCGTTTGACGATCTTGCGTAAATCCGGTGACGCGAAAAAACGTTTCGACGTTACGTTGACTCGTGAAAAAGTGAACTTGGAAGACGAGGCAGCATCTATCACGTTCGTTGATAAAGAAATCGACGGTAAGAAAAAGAAGTTGGGTATCATCAACTTCCCATCTTTCTATGCGGATTCTCGTCGTGGCGGCAGATCTTCTGCTGCGGATATGAAAAAACTTGTGAAAGAAGCTGTTGATAAAAAAGCAGACGGCTTAGTGCTGGATCTTTCTAATAACGGTGGTGGATCCCTTGAAGATGCTGTGAAAATCGCAGGTCTTTTCTTTCAAACTGGAAACGTGGTGAAGCAATCTTCTAAAAATGAAGGCCGTGCTGAATCAGCTCTTCGTGATACTGATCCAACAGTGGACTGGGCGGGACCTCTTGTTGTTTTGACAAGCCGTATTTCTGCTTCAGCTTCTGAAATCGTATCAGGAACTTTGCAAGATTATAAACGTGCCGTGATCGTTGGTGGTGACCATACATACGGTAAAGGAAGCGTTCAATCCGTTCTTCCGATTCCAAATAACTTGGGCGCCATCAAAGTGACTGTGGGTATGTTCTTTATCCCAGGTGGTAAATCGACTCAGCATCGCGGTGTTGATGCAGACGTTGTGTTGCCGGGGCCTTACAGCACGGATGACATTGGTGAGAAGTACATGGATTACTCCCTTCCGCCAAAAACAATTGAAGCGTTTATTTCTCCAGATGCTTACGTAAAAGAAGGCCCTGGTGCATGGAAGGAGCTGAAACCTGAGTGGTTGAAGTCTTTGCGTGATAGATCTTCTGAGCGTGTGGCTAAGAACGATGAATTTAAAAAGATCGTGGATGAGTTAAACAAAGCCAAAGCGCGCGGAAAAGTGATCCGTGTCAGCGAAGTGCTAAAAGATAAAAACGAAAAAGATAAAAAAGATAAGGCTAAGAAGACGGCTAGTAAGGCTAAGAAAAATGAAGAGTACTTGAAGCGTCCTGATATTCAGGAAGCAGAAAGTGTACTTCTGGATCTGATTCAGTTGCAAGAGGGTAAAGCTCTTGTAACTCCGAAGCAGGCCAACGCTAAGTAAGGCGTCTTAAGAGTCCTTTGAGTAGGGCCATGTTTGTTGTTGTTAAAGCCCAGGGCAGAACCCTGGGCTTTTTTTATTTTATAGCTGCAACTGCGCCTGCATTAGCAAGAGCTTGTAAGGCTACAAGATCTTGCTTCTGAGATGCACCCTTGAGGTAAGTGCTTACTGCACAAGCTTTGTTTGCATTCAGAGCTTTGACAAGTTTCAGAAGGCCGCTTTTAAATGAGCTTTCAACTAAAACTCCGCCGAAACTTAAATAGATTTTTTCTTTTGAAGTGATGGACTGTTGCCACAAGATCAACGAACGATCACTGCGCAGTTGAATTTCGGATTTTACCGATAATTTGCAATTCGTAACGGGAATTGTTTTAAATCCTTGCAGAGAAATATGCTGCATCCAGGATTTAAGAAACGCTTCTTGAAGTTCTAGCGAGTTCAATGTTTGAAGTAATTTGATTGATTGCTGGTAAGCCTCCGGGAGTTCGAAAACTTCACCTGAAGGCTTGTGCAGATTTTTAAATGACGTCGTAACCTTGTGCCCGACATCACCAAGTTTTTTATCAAGCAGACTTTTTAAAGATTCAGAGACCATGTCTTTTTGAGGTTTATCCACCCAAATGCCAAGACTCCATGTCGCGCTGAAGGAACCGTCAGACTCTGCAATATGCCATTCGGAAGAAGGCCAATAGGTCATGTCGCCCGGACCGGCCTCCAAAAGCTGGGAATCTTTTTTGTATTTGTCGTATTTAAACGAACGATCAAGAGCAGGATTTTTTTTGCCAAATTCTGAGGGCCAAAGACGGAATTTCTTTGTTCCAGCCACCGGAAAGCTAAAAACTCCGCAAGAGTCCACGTGAACACCAAACGGTGTCTTGCGATAGTTCCCGAGATAAAGACCCATCTCAGAAAAACGATTGGGGTAACCTACATGACGATAAAGCTCATTCGTGAAATCAGTTAAAAGATGTTGTTTCTTAAGGTTCACGGTCAAAAGTTCATCGCAGACTAAGCAGTAATCCGAGAAGAGGTCTTTCATGCGCTTGTGATATCCCAAAAGAGATTTGTCTTTTTTTACGGGAAGAACTTGCAGGACGTCTTCAGCTCCCACCTTAAAACCCTGGATGTAAAACTTAAAGCCCTCGGGATTGTTGGTCTTGCGGCAGCGATCGCTATAAAGAACCAAAAGGTCAAAGATCTCGGCATCGCTCATTTCTAAAAGACCCGATTTAACGTTCTTTAAAAGAAGAGGCTTTTTTTCCCAGTTGTTCTTGGCGAAATCTTGCCAAAATTTCTGATCTAACAAGATGGGTTTGGTAGAAGACAAGGACGATTTTTGAGCCATAGAGGCCGAGATTCAATGAGAAACCCTAACGAGTCAAACAAAGAAGGGCTGAGTGAAAATAAGGGGTTGGCAAATTTACTGAGTTCCCCAAAAGGAACTCATAGTCCTTGTGAGAGGCGCAGATTTGGCTTAAAAAGAGCCTCTTCTAAGGAATTATATGAACTCTGCGGCTGTCACATTTGAAGAACCCGTTTTGGCCATCGAGCTTAAAAGGGACGTCACAAAGCACCTTAAAAGAGGGCACCGTTGGATCTTTGCCAATTGTTTTGACGAAGGACGCCCGCCTAAGTCGGGGATTCATCTTTTGGTTTATAAAGGCGAGGCGCTTGCCTTGGGAATCTGGCAGGGTGACACGCAATTGCGCTTCCGCGTTTTGGTTTTGGCGGATGAGCCTATTTTTAGACGCAATAACGTGAAAAGAACCTTGGAGCTTTACTTCGACAGCCAATGGCGCAAGGCCGTTGAGATTCGTAAGACCTTTGATTTATCCATCACAAATTCTTTCCGTCTTATTAACGGCGAAGGGGATGGCCTTCCTGGTTTGATCGTGGATGTTTACAACGATACAGCTGTGATTAAGCATGACCATGCCATCATGGAAAAAACTTGGAATGCAAAAGTAATCGCTGAAAAAATTCGGGCCGACTTTCCTCAGGTGAAATGCGTGTATCTAAAACGCCGTAACGACGTCGAAGAAAAAGGCGTCAACATCGTTGGAACCTTAGCACCTGAAGTGCAATTTCTTGAAAATGGCGTGTTGTTCGCATCAAACATTCGCGATGCCGCTAAGACAGGTTTCTTTTTAGATCAAAGAGACAACCGGAAGATGATCCAGCACTTTGCCAAGGGAAAAACGGTCCTAAATCTTTTTAGTTATACGGGCGGGTTTTCTCTTTTCGCTGCAAAGGGCGGAGCCAAAGAAGTGACCAGCGTTGATATTGCCAAGGTTGCCATTCAAGCGGTCGCTCGCAATTTTGAAATCAACGGCTTCAAAACTGCACACACTGATATTGCGACGGACGCTTTTGCTTTTCTTGAACAGCAAAACGTAGAAAAGAAAAAATATGATCTTGTGATCACGGATCCTCCCAGCTTTGCGCCGAATGAAAAATCCGTGGAACAAGCGAAAGCCGCTTACACCAAGGTCTTTTCAAATTCGATTAAGCTTGTAAACTCTGAGGGCTTATTCGCCGCGAGTTCTTGCTCAAGTCATATCTCAACCAAAGAGTTCATCGATATCTGCCAGGAAGCCTTCTCGAAAGCGCGTAAGAAGGGAACCTTGGTTTATCTGGGCGGACAACCTGTGGATCACCCTTATCCATTGGCTATGGAAGAGCTTCGTTATCTGAAGTTTGCGCTCTTCCGTTTGGATTAATTTTAAAAAGTAGAAGGTAGAACTGTGGAAACCATTGCCAGTCTTCGTCAGGAAATTGATCAGGTTCATAAAGAGTTGCATGACTTGCTTCTGCGCCGTCGTGATTTGACGATGGCAGTATGGAAAATCAAGAAAGAGCAAGGTCTGCCGTTTTATAGCCCTGAACGGGAAGAGCAGATTCTAAAAGACTTCGTGAACTTGGGAACGGGACCGTCCAAAGACCCATTATTTGAGGAACTTCTTAAGAATGTGATGGAGTCTATTCTTAGAGAGTATCAGACGTATTTAAACGCCAAATATCCGCTAAAATAAACGACAGCTTCTGACCGCTTTGTCAGAGCTGCCTTCGTTCAATTATTTCTTACGACTTTGATATTCTTTTTCTCTTTGAAAATGACTTTCAGAAAGACCGTAACTTTCAACGTTTCCAAGGTCTTTGATCAATGATTCCAAATCCTTTTTGCCGTTGATAAAGTCCAAGTGTCCTTGGATTTTTGCAATGAGTTCCGTCTCGCGTTCCTTCAAAGCTTCATAGCGGATGTAACCCAGACCCAGCGATTCCCATTCTTTAATGAAACGAGCTGCCGACTGAGAAGTGGCGTTGAACATGGTGTTGCGACACTCTTGATCGGGTTTAATTTGATGCCAGTTGCCGAACTGATCTTTGAGTTTTACCTGATGTTTTTCACAAGGCTTGCCACAATCTTTGAAGCTGGAGCCTTTGCTTAAGAACGCCGCGAACACACAATGCTCCATGTGGAAGCTTGGCATGTATTGATAAGCAGTGACTTCAAAACGATCAGCTTGACCGGCTTGAATCAACTCACTGACTTGCAAGTGGTTAAGATCATAACCCAAGCACAGACTTGAAAGTCCCTTATCAAGCAGATACTGAGCTGTTAGATGATTAGTGACGTTTAAGCTGAAATCACCTAAGATCTGACCCTGATAAGCATTGGCTTGCAGGTACTGAACAGCACCTAAATTGCGCGCAAGAATCGCATCGGGATTGAGATTCAAAAGGTGTTTGATATTACGGTGCTCATTTGGTTTTAAGATACGTGTTGTTGCGATAGCAACTTTCAAATCTTGTTCTCTTAAAAGATTTAGACTTGGTTCGAAATCAAGACCGAATTCGAAATCCAAAATAACGAGATTCAAACTTTCAGTGCTAAGCGTTCCCGCTTTGATCGCATTCGCCACATCTTCAACTTGCGCTTTTTCACGCAAGAGAAGATTTAGCTTCACCCCAGAAGCTTCTTTTTGTGATGCTTTTTTATTTTCAATCCACGAACCCATTTGGGTGGCAGAACCAATTTCTGGCGCTCTACCGTTTTGAATACGCAGCTCCGTCAATTCTTTAACAAGCTGTTGGCGCAATTCTTTGATCTGGCGGTGAGGTAAAAACAGAGGAGTTGCATTGTCCAACTCGCAAGAAAAGCCTTCACCACGGAACGGACTTCCCATCAAAGCAAAAAGCTCTTCGCGCAAATCAAGAGAGTTCAGTCCTTTGCTTTTTGCGGCTTCACAAACGTTTTCAGAATAAGCAGTGACGGTGTTTTTGCCATCAGAGTATTCGACCTTCAGAGGTTGATCCAAGGAAGCTTCGGCGCGAATGAACACAGGCACGCGTTTTTTTCTTTGTTTGTCTTCAACGCTCAAAGCGACATCTTTTTTAAGATCTTTATCGTGATTATAGAAAACACGGGCACCCAAGTACAAACCATCCATCGCGATGTCACGGGAGAATTCCAATTCAAAACGACGGGGATTCAATGTTTTTACGGCGAAAACGAATCCGCCTTTTTCAACACTTTGTCCGTTACGATCATTGTAGACCCAAAGAACACCATCACCGGCTTTGATGAAATCAGCCTTCAAACCTTGCGCGACATTCTCTTCCGTGATTTCCACTTCTAAAGAGTTGCCGTTCACGCGCGAGATTTTTCCGAACTCAAAACCTCTATGTGCACTGAAAGTTCCCTCGACCAATTCTTGGTGATTCACGCCATGGAACCAACCGCTGTAAAAGCCGCGAGAAAATGCCGTGGCCATTTGCTTTTTTAAAAGAATCGGATTTGTAAGAATATGATTTTTTTGAGCTGTCGTAATCGCTTCGTCAAAGCTGCGAGCCGCTGTTGCTACATATTCAGGAGTTTTTAAGCGGCCTTCGATTTTAAAGCAATCAACACCAGCCTCTAAGAGGCTTGGAACTTCGTTGATTCCACAAAGATCTTGAGGAGAAACTAGGAACGATTTTCCATTAAGGTCGCGCTTTTCACCATCAACGTGCATTTCATAATTGAAGCGACAGCTTTGCGCACACTGACCGCGATTGGCAGAACGACCGCCGATACCTTCAGAAGTAAAACATTGTCCTGAGTAGCTCACGCACAAAGCACCGTGAACAAAGACTTCGATTTCTTTGCTGGTATTTTGTTTGATCGCTTGAATTTCTTTGATGGAGTTTTCACGCGCTAAAACGAAACGCTGAATACCCAAATCGTCCAACCACTGAATAGCTTCGGCATTGCTGATACTCATTTGCGTGGAAGCGTGAACACGTTGATGCGGAGCCATTTGGCGAATCATTCGCACCAAGCCGAGGTCTTGAACGATGAAGGCGTCTGGTTTTAAAGGAAGAATTTTTTCAAGGGTTTCGGCTGCTTTGTGAAGCTCGTTTTGGAAAATTAAAATATTGAAAGCCAGGTTTACTTTCACGCCGTAAAGATGGCAGGTATCGATGATCTCTTTGACCTCTTCAATTTGAAAGTCGTAACTGCGACCGCGGGCATTGAATCCTGGAACTCCCATGAAAATGGCATCGGCACCATTGTGAATGGCAGCCATAGCCATTTCTTTTGTACCTACGGGGAGCAACAGTTCGGGACGCTTCAAATTTTGATTTTCCATAGGGGGGTAATTAGCCAGCACCGAGGCTTTTTCGCAAGGGGAAAGAGGGGACATGAGCCCTTTTACAAAACTGATGTTGGGTCCTGTCGACTTTTTAGACGGCCCTGGAGAGTTTATAGGCGCTGATTCAAAACTCCGGAGGCGTGCTATAACGGCGACTCCAAAACTTATTACCTGGAGTATCTTGTGTTTAAAAAGTTTGTAGCGACGGCTTTAGTTGCGTGTTTTGCAGTGCCTGCAATGGCTCGCCCGCAAATTCGCATTTTCTATTCTCTTCCTTGGTATCCAACAGGTGTTGAGGTTATTAAAGACGGTGAGGATACATCTCGTTTGCTTGTTCGTCAGGCGATTAAAAACTCTTCGTCACACAAAGATGCTTATAAGACACTCGTCACGACAACGGATTTTTTTGAAACGCAGTTTGGCCGTCGCAGTTATGATGGACAAAACTCTGAAATTTTAGCCACGGTAGGGCTTGGCAAAATCAATATCATTCCTGTTTTTAGCGCCTTTAAACAAAATGCAGCGTGGGCTTCAGGCTTAAACCGTTTCCTTTTCGGTGCCGGCGGCTCTGTTCTTGATAATTTTGAAAAACACATCGACGTGGTTGCGCACGAATACACTCATGCCATCGTGGATACATCTTCTCGTTTAAAATACGAGGGTGAAGCGGGAGCTTTGAATGAAAGTTTCGCGGACGTATTCGGAGAAATGGCTGAAGTTTATTCGGGTCGTTCCACTCAAAAATGGTTGATCGGTGAAAACGTTTTGACTGAAAACGGCAAACGTCAATTCAGTCAAAAAGAAGGTCGCACGATCGTAGCGTTGCGTGACATGATGAATCCTGAGAGAGGTTTGGATAAACAGCCTTCTCATGTGTCGCAAATTCCAAAAGAAATGGGACCTGGTTGTGTTCCTTCTTCTGGCAATGACAACTGCGGCGTTCACATGCTTAGTGGTATTCCAAACAAGGCTTCGGCTTTGATGGTAGAAGCTTTGGGTTGGGAAAAGATGAAAGGTATTTTCTATACCGTCATGACTCAGAAGCTTACGCCAGATGCGCAATTCCAAGATTATGCGCGTGAGATGCTTAATACTTGTGCGGAGCGCTTAAGTCCTCAAGAGTGCAACGCTGTTTTTGAATCCCTTCGTGCGGTTGGACTGCGCTAGTTTCTTCTCAGACCCCTTTATATTTGATCTGAGCCCGGTTTTCGGGCTCTTTAAAGAATCTCCAAGGTCCCCTTTTTCGGGACCTATTTGACGTGACAAAAGCTTCTCTTTTCGCTTAGATAGACGCGAATTAGAGATGGAGATTTTCAATGTCGAAAAAGACCACTGTGAAAGCAGGGAGCAAGCCGTCTGCGAAAAAAGCAGCGAAGCCCACTGCGAAGGCAGCTACGAAGACTTCTAAAAAAGTAACAACTAAAGCAGATAACTTTGGCGGACTCTCTGAAGAGATCTTGCTTCGCATGCATGACTTGATGGTGAAATCGCGCGTGCTTGAAGAGCGTCTGATTAAAATCTACAAAGCCGGTGAAGCGTATTTCTGGATCGGTGGACCGGGCGAAGAAGCTTTCGGTGTGCCACTCGGAATGCTTGCGAACAAAGGTCAAGGCCTTGCTCATGATTGGTTCCACTTGCACTATCGTTGTACGCCAACGTTGTTGGCTCTTGGTATGACGATGATTGATTCTATTCGTTTGATCATGAATAGATCCACAGACCCTTCAACGGGTGGTCGTAACTTTGCCAACCACTATTGCTTCCCGCAATGGAACGTGGCTCCTGTAACTTCTCCTATCGAAGTTCAATATCCGATTGCTTGCGGAACGGCTCACGCGCAAAAACGTTTCGGTAAAAAAGCGATTTCGATTGTGACTGGCGGTGATGCCGGAACTGCGGAAGGTGATTTCGCTTCGGCATTGATCTTGGCGTCTCGTAAAGGCCAAGAGTTGCCAATTCTCATTACTGTTCAAAATAATAAATTCGGTATCTCAACTCCGTTTGAAGGACAACACGGTGAAACGAACATCGCGGACCGTGCGAGAGCTTTCAATATTCGTTCACGCGTGATCAACGGTAACGATCCTGTTGAATCTTACTTGGCGATGCAAGAAGAGATGGAATACATCCGCAAAACTGGAAAGCCTTCGTTTATCGAAGCGCACGTGACTCGTTTGTACGGTCACTCTTCAGCAGATGGTGCGAATAAAAAAACTCATATGTTTGATCCTGTCTTCGAATTTGAAAACAGATTGATCAAAGCGGGTATCATTTCTGAAAAAGCCGCGAAGAAAATCTGGGAAATCTATGAAGAAGAAGGAGTCTTGGCGCAAGAGAAAGTTCGTCAAGAACCGTCACCAACTTCGGAATCTGTTTGGGATCATGTATTCGTCGGCAATGAAAATGCAGACTGGAGGAAATTCTAATGGCGAGTGTAGCACAGGCTATCAGAATGGCCCTTCACTACGGTGAAAAAAATCTTGGTGTTAAAGACATCTTTGGACAAGACGTAGGCGCACCTCTTGGTGGTGTATTTACGGCGACTCAAGGTCTTAAAAATGCGTGGAACTCTCCGCTTGATGAACGCGGTATCATCGGTATGGCGATGGGTATTGCGATGACGGGCGACCGTTGTGTAGCTGAGATCCAATTTGCGGATTATATCTTCAATACAATTGATCTACTAAAAATTGCCGGAAACACTTTGTGGTGTACAAACGGCCAAGTCGAACTTCCGATGGTGGTGATGACTCCTGTAGGGGCGGGAATTTTTGGTTCCGTTTATCACTCTCATTCGTTTGATGCTTGGGCTTCTCGTCTTCCAGGTTGGAAAATCGTGATGCCTTCAAATCCTTTGGATGCTTACGGCTTGATGCTTTCTGCGATCAAAGATCCAAATCCTGTTTTGTATCTAAAATCGAAAGCTTTGATGCGCCATAAAGGTGATGAACTCATCCCTGGTGAACCAGTTGATGAAAAAGAATTAAAAGCGATGATTGATAAGCCGGTGCAAAATGCAGAAGGCTGGAAGCCTCGTTGGCCAGATCTTGAAGAGTACATGGTGCCAATTGGTAAAGGTAAGATCACTCACTCTGGAGAACACATCACGGTTGTTACATACAGCCGCATGGTTCATCTTTGTGATGAAGTGGCTGCGAAATTGGCGCAAGAGGGAATCTCTGTTGAAGTGATCGATCTTCGCTCCATTTATCCTTACGACTGGCAGTTGATTAAGTCTTCCATTGAAAAAACAGGTCGTGTTCTTTTCGTGAATGAAGATACGGAAGTAACAAACTTTGGTGAGCACTTGGCTTATCGTGCAACTCAGGAGTTGTTCTATCAATTGATGGCACGTCCTCGTGTCCTTGCTGGTAAAAACTTGCCTGGTATCGGGCTTCATCCAAATCTTGAGAAGAACTCTGTGCCACAGCTTACTGATATTGAACTTGCGATTCGTGAAGTCGTAGCGGAAGTCCCATAATGACGAAAAAAGAAGTGAACCACAGAAAAAAAGTCCGTCGTCGTGTTAATAAAAAAAGCGCGAAGATTCTTTTCGATAAGTACGAGCTTTATCGTAAAGCCGTACAATCGGCGGAAAACGATGTTGTTTTTATCCGCGATACCTATAAGGAATTAAAAGGTAAAGGCGCTCGTACTTTCCGTGAAGACTTCTGTGGAACTTTTGCTCTTTCGACAGAGTGGATTAAGTTGAATCCTCGTCACGAGGCGATCGGTATTGATCTTGATCCAGAACCGATGGCTTACGGTCGTCAGAATTATTTGATTAAGATGAGACCTGAACAGCAACGTCGTATGAAGTTGCTTGAAGGAAACGTTCTTGATGCAAATCTTCCGAAGGCTGACATTGTGGCTGCAATGAACTTCTCTTATTTTTGTTTTAAGCAAAGAGACGTTCTAAAAAAATATTTTGCGAACGTTCTAAAGACGTTGAATAAAGATGGAATGTTTTTAGTGGATATTTTCGGTGGCAGTCAGTGCTACGATGCCATTGAAGACACCATTAAGCACGAAGGCTTTACTTACTACTGGGATCAAACAAACTTTGATCCTGTGACGAATGAAGCTCTTTTCCATATTCACTTCAGAGTTTGGGGTAAAAAAATCGAGCAAGTTTTCAGTTACGACTGGAGAATTTGGTCGATCCCTGAGATCCGCGATATCATGCACGAAGTGGGCTTTAGGAAGACTCACGTGTATTGGGAAGGCACTGCTAAGGACGGCACGGGTGACGGTAACTTCACACGCGTTGATCACGGTGAAGCCTGCCAAAGCTGGATTGCCTACATCGTAGGTGAAAAGTAAGTCTTACATCTTAAGAGGCGGAAGTGTCTAATCCGTGTCCGCCTCAAATTCTTTAAGTCAAAATAAACAACAATAAACCTGGCAGAACCCTTGCTTAGGGCTTCTTCATCTCAAAATACTAGAAGGACGTTGGCGATGAAAAAGTTTGTGGGCCCGGGCTTGGGGTTGGTTTTGTCTGTTTCTCTTTTGGCGGGGTGTTCGTCTTCGAAGGATGCTAAAGCGCCTGCTCAGTGTGTTCCGGCTTCGCAAATGGATGGAATTATCGGAGGAGTGAAAGTAACGGCGGCCGATGCTTTGGCTAAGAAAGTCGTTTTGCTTTTAATCAAATCAGGCAAAGACTCTTCCATTTGCACGGGAACTCCGGTTTCTCGCGACGTCATTTTGACGGCAGCTCACTGTGTGAAGAACGCTGATAAAGTGATGGCGATTTTCCACACGGACATTACTTGTGAATCTGGATTTAACAAAGAGAAACAGTCTGTGATCGCGAGTGATTTCCTTTATCACAAAGACTACTCAGGACGTTCTAATGCGGAAAATGACGTGGCTCTTGTCAAACTTCCAACATCTATTCCTTCTGATTATCACGTTAGTAAAATCTATGACGGGAAAAGTGCTCTAAGTTCTGACACTGTGACCTTGGCAGGCTATGGTATTACGGCGGAATCAGGCGAAGGCTCTATGTTCCTTCGTACGACTCAAAAGAGTTTTAAAAAAGATCTCTACACGACTTCAACGAACGTTGTGATGTCACAACCTGACAACGGAATTTGTTCTGGAGATTCTGGCGGCCCGGTATTCGTGGAAGTACGTGGAGAGTTGCAAATTCTAGGCGTAAATTCCATCGTGAATGGTCGCACGGAAGCAACGGTGTGCCACGGTCGCGGAGTTTCTATGTATGCTCCCTATTACCAAGATTGGGTTCAAAGACAGATTCCAAATCTAAGATAATTTTTTAAACAGGGGTCTGTTTCTAGTGGCCCCTTCTTTGCTCTTCATACCTCGTGTGACCTGAAAGTGTTCTAAATTCTTTTTGAGCATTCCTGAGAGACGCGGGCTGGCGCCTGCTGTCTATTTTTTGGTCGCATCTTTAAGCGATTACGGAGAGCAGATATGATGAAGTTTTCAGCCTTAATTCTTTCTTTGACCCTTGTTTCGCAAGCGGCGTTGGCTAAGATTCTTGTTATCTCTGATATCGATGACACAATTAAAGTGACTCACGTTTTGACTAAAGAAGGAGCGGCAACCTCTTTTGTGGATGAAACCAGCCGCTTTGCCGGAATGCCGGAGCTTTATCAGTTGCTTAAAAAATCTCACAAGGATATCGAGTTTCACTATGTCAGTTTGGCGCCGTGGCTTTTGATGCGTGACAAGCATGAAGACTTTTTAGAAGAAAATGATTTTCCGATCACGAAGCTTGATATGAACATGGGGATCAAGCAAGATCCTGAGCTAAAGCAAAAAGTGATTCGTAAGTTGCTTGATAAAAAGAAACCTGAGCTGGTAATTTATTTCGGCGACAACGGTCAGTTTGATACTGTTGTTTATGATCAAATGGTGAAAGAGTATCCGCAGATTCCTCATGTGAGTTATATCCGTGAAGCTTATTCTTCTTTGGGTGAATCGAAGTATCCTACCTTGCCTGGACAAATTGGTTTTGTCACAACGGTTGAAGTCGCTATCGATCTTATTCAAAAAAAGATTTTACCTGCGAACACCTACGGATCTATCGAGCGCGAAGTTTTTAAACGTTTGCTTCGTGACGAAGAAGGTGGTGAGACATTTGGTAAAATGGTTTTCCCGTGGTGGCAAGATTGCCGTGATTTCAAATGGCAGTGGACGGTCGAAAATCCATCTCTGCAATTGCTGGCCATTGAAAGCGCGATTGCGAAGAAGTGTCAGAAGTAATTCGGTAAGTGAAAGAGGATGTGATAATGAAAACAAAGGCTTCATTCTCATTGATAGTAGCTTCAACTATGCTGTTGTCGGCGTGCTCATTTCAAAAAGATCCTGATAAAAAAGCTCCAGCGACTCCTGCTCCTGTGAAAATCGGGATGACGAAGGAGGAGTTGCAACAAGAAATCTTGAAGTCCTCGGATATTGCTTTTCCGGACAAACTTTTACTCGCGGCAAAAAAAGAAGATAAAGACCTTGTATATAGATTACTTCGAGAAGCGACAAGCAAAGATCTTAATGAATATGGAGTCGGCGGTTTTACAGCGATGGAGCTTCTTATCAAAAGTGGTGAAGATAGTCTGTTTTTAGATGCTTTATCTAAAGGTGGTTCACTTTACAAGTTTAGAAAGGGTACAAAATATCGTATCTATTCAATTCTGGATGACTCTCCAAATAACTTTCTGGATCTTTCTAAAGAGGCAATACCAAAAGCCGATGAAAAAATGAGGAAAGATGCAGTTTATTCACTCATGTCGCCTTCCACTTTTCTCTCGAACTATTGGGAGACCAATTATCCGGTACTACGAGTTGTAGAAGGAAAGACTGTTTTGGAAAGCATCAAGAATTTTAAGGCTGGGTATATTGATATTTCGCTAAGGTATGAACGAGTGCAGTCATGGGCGCCCCTTTTGAAGCTCATAGAGGATACAGAAGGACCGATTACAAACGGTGTCTTTGAGTTGCTTTTGTTCTTTGTCGAAATAAGAGACCCTTATAGTGTGCAATATTTAAAAGACAAAATTGGAGTTCTCTCGGCCGAACAACGGCAGCAACTTCTTCAAAGTGTTACCTATCCGACAGTAGAATGGCTACTTGACCTGAATAGTATTATTTCTTTTAGTGAAGATGAATTCCATTTCTTAGAGTCGAAAACAATCAAAGAACTGGAATTGATAGAAGCTAAAAAACTAAAGGCCATTCGAGCTAATTTTAATCGTTGGGATGTAAATGAGTATACAGCAAAGAATTTGCCGAGATTGTATTCCTTCTTAAATGATAAGTTTAAGGGTATTGATGGTAAGGTGGATGATAGGGCCGCAGGAATTGGTAGTAATGCGGAATTTAGATCTTTTTCATACCGAAATCTTTATGAAGCTCTTATGGAAGATGATACTTCCGAATATCAGCGATGCCTGACTTGGTACGATAAATATTAAATTTAGAAAACATAATATAAGGGGAAAAGTGGTGGCGGTTTCCAAAGAACACGCCACACATTTTTATTTTACGCCTTGTCCTTGTTTTTGTCTTGGCCCTGGCGGTGGAGCTAAAGGAACTCTTCCGGAACTTGTAGGAGTAGGAGAAGAAACTGACGATCCGCAAACATCGGAACTGATTTCGCACGAAGCGGTCATTTCTCTGCAAAACTTGCTATTTTCAGTTTGAGATTGAAGGAAAGAATTTAATAAAGGATCTCCTTTGCCTTCTTGCATTCTCTCTATTTCGCGGAGGCACTCTGTAAGACCATTGTCTTTGTCTCCAGACTGAACAATACGGTCACCACCGGATTTTTTTTCTCCAGAAACGTCGTAGTCTGATTGTAAAGCTTGTTTAAGTCTTCTCACGAAGGAAGGTCTGCGTTCACTTTTAGACTGTCCGACATTGTACGTAGGATATTTATCAGCGAATTTTTTATCGGCTGCATCGCTGGGGTTGTTGCTCTTAAAAGGATCGGGGCTGTTTAAAAGTAAATAGTTCATGTTTTCGGAAGCGTCCCATCCGAATAATGAACTATCAAAACCGTAATATTTACCTAGGCTTTTCATCGCTTTATAATCGAGATTCGAATTTCTGGTTAAACCGGGATAGATAGCACTTTCCCAATCGTTAGGTGCAACGTCAGAACTTTTTTCGGTGGCTCTTTTTGACCAGTCTTTACTGATGTACTTTTGGCAAAAGCCATAATCACGTAACATAGAAATGACGACTCGTTGATAGTTTGCTCTCGCATCAAAGTTTGTTGCGATATTATTTTTTCCTGAGTCATCGAGTTTCATATGTTGAACAGCCATTGTCCCTAAAAGGGCAAGCCACTTTTCAGACGGAACGACTTCTCTACCATCGGCTTTGTCTGCGAAATATTTTTGAGCACCGCAGGAGACACATTCTAAATAAGTGTTTTTGAGTCTTTGACCACTGCTGCGGCAATTGAACTCATCATAGCCCGCGAAGCTGGTTGCGGAAGTGAATGCGATGGCTGCGATGGTTAGGATTTGCTGGTATGTTTTCATCCCTTACTCCTGGTAGTAAACCAGTCCTTATTATCGGAATAAGACGGGATTTCTTAAGAGGGAGACTTTGGTCCAGTCTCCCTTGAAAGGAATGGCGATTAGAAATCTGATTTTTTAAATAGAGGCGTGAGTTCCAAACCGACTTCAACAAGTTTTGGCTCTGGGAAAACGGGACCACGATGAATCACGCAAAGAACGTGGCTGATCTGTGCACCAATCGAGCGAAGATCGGCTGTTGAAAGTACGACCTGTCCGCCTGTTGTCACAACGTCTTCGATCACGCAAACTTTTTTGTCTTTGATTTCTAAGCCTTCAGCAAATTTGCAAGTGCCGTACTCTTTGGCTTCTTTGCGCACGAATACGCAAGGGATTCCTGTTTCTAGTGACAGAGCTGTTGCGATAGGAATACCGCCCATTTCAAGACCTGCTAATACCTCAGTACCCGTAGGAATAAGAGGAGCCATGTGTTTTGCGATTTCACGAAGCAAAGCAGGTTGCGCTTCAAAACGATATTTGTCGAAATACTCGTTCGAGATTTGGCCTGAGCGCAATTTGAATTCGCCCGTCAAGTGAGCGATGTCGTAGATTTTTTTCGCTAATTCTTGCTTTGTCATAAGATCTCCCAACGAGTTTTAGGAGATCATAGAGGTTATTTCAGGCTTTCTTCAAGCCACTTCTTATAGGAGTCATTGATTCCTAGGACGGGGAGAGTCATAACGCACGGAACGTCGTAGGGATGCAGCTCTTGCACTCTTTTTGTGATTCTTTCCTGCGCGTCAGGGGTTTTCAATGTCTTGAGGATTAGGATATATTCAGAGCTTGTCTCTATTTTTCCTTCCCACCAATACATCGACTCCATTCCCGGAATGATATTCGCGCAGCCAATAATTTTCTCTTCCAATAAAGTCTGCGCGATTTTTTCAGCCGAAGTTTTGTCGGGGCAAGGAATATAAAACAAGATCATGGATTAACTCTTGCGGAGTTTTTGTTTGCGCAATTGCCATTGTTCAAGCGCAAATTTTCTCATGTCTTCGACGTTGTCCAGCTCATCAACGATTTCAACACCCAAAAGTGTTTCGACAGCATCTTCTAAGCTCACAAGACCAGCCACGATTCCGTATTCATCAACGGCCAAAGCGATGTGCTCTTTTTCTTTGATAAAGAAATCGAGAACCTGAGACACCGTCATGCGCTCTGGAATACTTGAAATCGGAGTCACAAGGTCGCCAACCGGTTTGTCATGTTGGTCGTTAGAAAGAGCTTCGTGAATTTTATAACGATAAGTCATACCGATAATGTTATCGAGACTTCCTGAATAAACCGGAATGCGCGAAAAACGCAGTGGTTTGTACTTCATGAATACATCTTCCACTGTCAGCTCTTTATCCAAAGCAAAGAAAACCGAACGCGGAGTCATGATATCTGAAACGTAGATCTTATCGAGCATCAAAAGATTTTTGATGATGTTGGACTCTTTGCCTTTCAAAGTTCCTTCTTCGACACCGATCTCTGCCGTCATCAGAATTTCTTCGCGGGTGACTTCGGGATCTTCAGAGCTTTTAGAAAACAACTTACCTAACCACTCTGACATAATCACCAGCGGATAAAGCATGATGATCATCAATTGAATGGTGTAGGCAGAAAACGGCAAAAGCATTTTCCAGTGAGAAGCTCCGATGGATTTAGGAATGATTTCTGAAACTACCAAGATCAAAAATGTCAGAACGAAAGACGCTGCGGTAACAGCTTCTTGTCCATAGTGAATTTGAATTTGATAAGCAATCGCTGCGGAGCCAAGGGTGTGAGAGACGGTATTAAGTGTCAGGATAGCAGAAATAGGGCGGTCGATGTTTTCCTTAAGATGTTCCAGAAGCTTGGCGCTTCGTCGGTTCTCTTTGACAAGGACTCCGATGTAAGCCGAAGTCGATGTGAGCAGAACCGCCTCAAGCATCGAACATAAAAATGAAATTCCAATTGTGGAAAAGAATAAAACGATGATCAAAGTCATAGATGAAGTAAATCTGAGAAGTTAAATGTGACCGGCCGAAGCCTGTGATATTCCATAGATGTTTAAGTGTACCATAGCAGGGAAGGCTCATGTCTATAACGCAAGATGCAAAACTGTATCGCGGCAGGTAATAACAAGGACTTTTGACCCTGGTGCAGTTGTTTTTATAGACTTTGGTAAAGGAAAAAGGAGTCAAGATGAAGATCGTGGTCGCTCTTATGGCAGCGTTGGGGCTGCAATGGTTTGTGATGTGCTCAAATAGTAATGCCGCCGTCAAAACAGAACCCGTCGAGTACAAAGATGGAAAAACAACTTTGGAAGGCTTCTTGGCTTACGACGACACAGTGACATCTCCTCGTCCCGCAGTCGTGATTGTGCATCAGTGGATGGGACTGACAGATCACGAAAAAAACAGTGCACAACGTTTGGCTCAGCAAGGTTATGTGGCTTTTGCTTTAGACATTTACGGTAAAGGTGTTCGTCCGGGATCACCACAAGAAGCCGGCAAACTTGCGACTCAATACAAAAGCGATATTAAATCTTTTAGACAAAGAGAAAAAGCCGCTCTTGATTTTATCTCAAAAAATAAAAAAGTAGATCCGAAACGTATCGTGATTATAGGTTATTGTTTTGGTGGAACCGGAGCTTTGGAAGCCGCTCGTGCTGGATTTCCTGTCATAGGAGCTGTGAGCTTTCACGGAGGGCTTTCCACTCCGAACCCTCAGGAAACTAAGAGCGTAAAACCTAAGTTGCTAGTCATGCATGGTGCGATTGATCCGAATGTTCCTCTGACTGAGGTTGAAGGCTTTATGAAAGAGATGAATGATGCTAAGGCAGACTATCAGTTCATTGCTTATTCAGGTGCCGTGCACGCATTCACGCAAAAAGAAGCGGGCAATGATCCATCAAAGGGAGTTGCATACAATGAGGCGGCGGACCGTCGCTCTTGGCAAGCCTTTATGGATTTCCTCCATGAGGTCGTTCCTGTGTCTAAATAGTCGTCAATCGTGAAAATATGGTAAGGGGAGCCCTCGCGGATGGCGGGGGCTTTTTATTTGTGCTAGATGCTTCTTTTTTAAAACAAAAAAGGAGTCATCATGAAGTCATTATTGCTTGCAGTTCTCGTGTCATTTTCTTTGGTTTCTTACGCGGGAGTTTCTCAGGCTTCTCAAGATGTTGTTTCAGCTAAAAAAGGTAAATCAGAACCGGCTCCAAAAGACCGTGACGAGCGTAAAGGCGGAAACGAAGACGTAGATCCGCGTCAGGAAACTTACGAAGGCAACGATCGTGATGGCGGTTCTTTTGATGGTGGTGGTTACGAAGGCGGCAGTGGTGAAGGCGGAATGATCGGAGAGATTTTTTATGCTCCAGGAAGTTCGCACCAACCTGTGACCACAACATCCAAAAAAGAAGATCGTGGTGACGTGATCGTTTACACTATTATCACACGCCAAGCAGTAAGCCCGACAGAGCTTTGCACAACAACGACTGTAACTACAGTTCATAAAGCGACTGAAAAAGTAGTCTCTTCAGATACGGACACTTACTGCATCAATTTCTAAAAAATCGAAAAATTTAGAATAAAAAAGGGAGTTGACTCCCTTTTTTTATTTAGCTGGCTTGCTCTCGATCTTGTTTTTCTTTTCTTCGGCTTTGTCGTTCTTCGACAAAGTCCATAACCAATAAAGCTACTGCACTTTCTAGTGCGCTGCTTTTTCCGGAAGCGGCTTGTGGCTTTTGTTCGAAGCCCATTGCTTTAAGCCAAGTGTCTTTTCTTAAAGTGTAAATCAAAACTCCGGCTGAGATCACTGTCATACCAAGGTAGATCCACATGCTCGTAGAAAAATAGAAACTTTCACTGTTGTCGAACTGCCCTGCGATACGGGCGATCAACAAAGAAAGTCCTACGCAGAACAACGCCAATGCGCCAACACAGGAAGTGATAATCAAACCCAGAGATCTAAGGTGCAAAACCAACTGTTGAGTGATTGCAACACCGGGCTCTTTAAAAAGGTTCTTGGCACTGCCCAGGAAAAATGAAATCAGAGGAAGAAGAAGCTTCATCATTTTAGTCCTCCTTCTTTCTATAAATCATGCGCGCGATGACAAAGCCGGCAAGAATAGCCATGCCGACAGACGCCCACGGATTTTCTTTGACGAAGGCCGTTGCGGTGTCTTTCATCTCTTTAGCTTGTTTCTTTTGTTCATCAGGAATTTTATCGGCAAGGGAAGACTTGTATTGCTTCAACTCTTCCTGAAGCTGTTTCTTGATTTCTGCAATCAACTCGCTGCGATCCATGTTGCTGTCCTATCACTGAGAAATAAACACCAACCTATTTCGGTTGATTTACGTCTCAGTTTAATATCGGTCGACAACTTCAAGTCGATGGTCGAGGCACTTAGAACTTGGATTTCGCTACGGCTTCAATAAATGCTTTGCCAGTGGCGGAGCGTTTGAGGCTGGGGCGATAAACTAAGCACAATGAATCTTTAAAGCTCGCAATTTGTTCGTGGGCTTCTTCGATAGAAGCTGTGTTTGCAAGGATAACGCGTTTTGGAAGAATGGCGTGACCAGCTCCGGCTTGCAAGAGACTCGCGATAACTTCGAGATTGGAAGAAGAAATTTTGCGCGAGTAGCGAATTCCTTTTTTTTGCAGACGTTCCAAGATTGTCTGAGCTTGAAAAAGATTTGAATCAAAAATCAAAGTGTCGCTGATGACAGAACCTTTCTTCTTCCATACGGTGACCTCGTCTTCACAGACTTCCTTAATAATTAAATCAGGATGTTTTTCGGGATTCATTACTAGGCCAACATCGATCAAGCTATCACGAACCATTTGCAAAATATTGCGAGACAAATCGTGCATCAATTGAATGTTCAGTAATGGATGCTCTTTCAAAAGAGCCGGAAGAAAAACGGGAAGTGTATATCTGGCAACGGAAGGGTGCACTCCCAAGCGAATCGTTCCTTTGACGGTTTGGTCTAAGGATCCCGCTTCACGCAACATCTCTTCCCAAAGCTCAATCATCTGATCTGAATATTGATAAATCTGAAGACCTGATGGAGTTAAGGTCACGCCTTTTTTTGATCTTTCAAAAAGAGTTACACCCAACATATCTTCTAGTTTTTTAATAGCCACGGTCAGAGTCGGCTGACTGACGTGAAGCTCTTGAGCAGCACGACTCATGTTTCCGGTTCGGGCAATGGTTTTAAAATATTTTAAGACATCAATATCCATAGATAATCTTAATCATGATATTTTTTAATCATCAAATTTATTTATTTTAATGAGACTAAAAAACCGCAACATAATTCTTCCAAGAGTTTTCTGATAATTTCCATTCGGAGTTTTTTTCCGTCTCAAAGCTAGAAAATTTGTAAATTCATTAATGTTTAAGGTCTAGTTCGCCGATCCTTTAGGGGTTCAAAACTTCAAAGGAGTCAGCACGTGGATGTATCGGCAGAGACCACTATACAGAAAGGCCGTTTCCAGTTCTCATACATGGGTGACGGAGGCGACATGGCCTTGCTCATGTTGAAGAATCTTTTCTTCACGATCATTACTCTCGGAATTTATCGTCCATGGGCTAAAACAAATATGCGTCGTTATATTTGGGAGAATATAAAATTCATGGGCGACGGCGGCACCTATGTCGGCACGGGCAAAGAACTTTTTCGTGGATGGATGAAGCTCTTTGGTTTGATTGTTGTTCTGGTTGTCGTTTCAAAAGCACTGGAAACTTTGCTGCCAGTTTTAAAAATTCCGCTGGCTATCATCGTTCCGTTTTTCTATGTCTTTGTTTTTGCCATTGCGACGTATTCGGGGCTTCGCTACCGCCTTTCACGCACGCTGTGGAGACAAATTCGCTTCGGTGTTGATAAAGATGAGGCCTCAATAAAAGAGTTCATCAGACTTTATCTTAAAGGCATTTTGTTTTCGATTCTTACACTTGGATTTTATTATTCTATTTTCCGCAATAAAGTTCGAACTTATTTGACCAATAGATCTCGTTTGGGATCGGCGTATTTTAAATATGATGGAACTGATGACGATTACTTTAAGCTTTATTGTAAAGGTCTTTTCCTCTCTATTATTACACTGGGAATTTATTCGCCGTGGTTTATGGCAAACCTCATCAAGTTTCGTTTAAAACACACGAGCTTCCAGAATGCGCGCTTTGAATTCACGATGGCCGGCAAAGAGGTTTTCATCTATGGACTTGTTGCCTACTTTGGCGCGATCTTTTCTTTTGGTTTGGCCGTGCCTTGGATCTTTTCTTGGGGATTGCGTAAAATCACGGAAAATATTTATGTCGAAGGGGCGTTAGACTTGAGCTCCATCCAACAACGCGCCAGCGACGGAAGTGCAATGGCGGACGATATCGTAGCGGAGTACGATTTGGATTTAGGTTTCTAATTTCATGACTTCTTATCGCGCAAAGTATTTTGATGGCACAAAGCCGGAGTCTCACCTTGTTGAAGTGAGTATCAAGAACGCCGTTCTTGAAATCATCAAAGAGGGAGAGATTCTGGATCACTGGCCGTTGAAATTAATTTACCGCGATAGCACGCATCTTTCGATAGTGATGTTGGCTTGTCAGGGAGAAGACGATGCGAGATTAGAAATTCTAGACAAGAATTTCTTAAAAGAGCTTCAAGGAAAAACATCCGTTCCAAAAAAAGGTCCGCTTAACGTTGGCACAAAAGAAGTTCTATTCTGGATCGCAGGCATTGTCGCAGCTGTTTCGCTTTTATTCATGAGCGTAAAGCCAGTCACAAAATTTTTAGCAAAAAAAGTAAGTCACGAAACCGAAAGAAAGCTACTGTCGTCGGCGATCAGTTTCGCTAAGCCCGATTACTGCACTCTAAACCTTGAGGAAAGTTTTGCTTTAGAAAAACTTCTTTCCAGAATTTATCCACAATCAGCGGAAGATAAAAATCTCGGCATACAAATTCACATAGTGAAGAATCCGATAGAAAATGCTTTCGCTCTGCCAGGCGCTGAAATCTGGATTTACAATGGCTTGTTGCAAAAAGCACAATCTCCAGAAGAAATCGCCGGCGTTCTAGCACATGAAATAGAACACGTAAAACAACGCCACGTCTTAGAGACCATCGTAAGAGGAACACTCTTAACATCATTCTTAAGCCTCGCTGCAGGCGACGCCTCAGGAGCCCTGTTGGTAGACCCACAAACGGCAGCAAACTTATTATCGCTCAACTATGACAGAGACATGGAAGCAAGCGCCGACGAAGGCGCAAGAACACGTTTAAAAGCCGCCAACGTTTCCACCCAAGGAATCATCAACTTCTTCGAAAGAAATCAAAAGAAGGGGATAGAGATTCCAAAATTCCTATCAACACATCCCCTCAACGAAGACCGAATTCAAAAGTTCAAAGAGGACATCAAATCCGAAAAATCAGAACCACTTTTAACAAAACAAGAATGGGCTGCACTGCAATCGTCTTGTAAATAGCCTTCAATACTTTTGCGCACTATAGCCAGAAAAAAGAAGCAGGCACCTTTTACAAAGACGAAGAAAGATGGGGATTTTATTTGCCCAAAACCTCTGTCGAGCTGTGGGTTGGCTTTAGTAAGGTTAGTACGTAGGAAGGCCTTCGTCGGCGCCACGATGGCGCGTACCACTGCAAAGCAGTGGCGACGATTGAGCCCGGATGGCGTGCCTTCCGTAGAACTAGCCTTACTAAAGCCAACCCACAGCGCGCACCGAGAGTTTCGATTTGGGCAAAAAAAAGCCCCGGTGTTTCCACCGGGGCTTTGAAGTTCTAACTAAGAACTAGCATTACTTCGGCGAAGCCGAAGTGTAGACTAGCTACTTCTGCTCAGCTGCGCGCTTTGCTTGGTATTTCTTCGCAAGTTCTTCTTGGATGTTACGAGGTACAGGAGCGTACTTCGCGAATTCCATAGAGAACTCACCTTTACCTTTAGTACCAGAACGAAGATCAGTTGAGTAACCGAACATTTCAGTCAATGGTACTTCCGCTTCGATAACGCAGTTACCTTCGAAAGCAGTAGTTCCTACGATAGTACCACGGCGTTGGTTGATTTGACCAACCGCTGAACCTTGGTATTCGTCTGGAACAGTTGTCTCAAGCTTCATGATAGGCTCAAGAACTGTTGGTTTCGCAGCAGCGTACACTTCACGAAGAGCCGCCATACCAGCGATTTTAAACGCCATGTATGAAGAGTCGACGTCATGGTAAGCACCGTCTTCAAGAACAACTTCAACGCCAACAATTGGGAAACCAATGAGTGGACCTTTAACAGTTTGTTCTTTGAAACCTTCTTCAACAGCTGGGATGAATTCTTTTGGAATACGACCACCCACAACTTTGTTGTCGAATTTAAATACAGAACCGTCTTCTTGCGGAGGCAATGGAACGATTTTACCAACAATCTTCGCGTACTGACCCGAACCACCCGTTTGTTTTTTATGAGTGTAATCGAATGCAGCTTCTTGAGAGATCGTCTCACGGTAAGCAACCTGAGGTTGACCTACGATCACTTCACAGTTGAACTCACGCTTCATGCGCTCAACGTAGATTTCCAAGTGCAACTCACCCATACCAGAGATGATAGTCTCATTTGATTCCTCGTCACGGTGTACGCGGAATGTAGGGTCTTCCTTACGGAACTTTTGCAACGCTTTAGAGAAGTTATTCGCAGCAGTTTTGTCCTTAGGAGCAACTGCCAAAGAGATAACCGCGTCTGGAACGTGCATAGATTGCATAGATGCGTGGATGTTCTCGTCACAGAAAGTATCACCAGATGCACAGTCGATACCGAACAACGCAACGATGTCACCAGCGTAAGCTGTATCGATGTCTTCCATCTTATCAGAGTGCATACGAACCAAACGAGGAATCTTAACAGATTTCTTGTTCACTTGGTTCACGATGAAATCACCTTTAGCCATCTTACCTTGGTAGATACGCATGTAAGTCAACTGACCAAATGGAGTCTCTTGAAGTTTGAACGCCAAAGAAACCAACGGTTTGTTGTTGTCTGGGAAGAGGTCAAACTTCTCTTCGTTCTTGTCAAGATCAAGAGCTTGCTCTTTTTTCTCAGCAGGAGACGGAAGGTAGTAAGTAACCGCGTCCATCAAACGTTGAACACCTTTATTTTTGAAAGCAGAACCGCAAAGAACCGGAACAAGTTTCAAGCCGATAGTTCCTTTACGGATAGCAGCGCGAATCTCTTCAGTTGTCGGCTCTTCTTCCATCAAGAATTTCTCTTCGATAGCAGAGTCGATATCAGCCAATTTACCGATCATGATCTGACGGTATTTTTTCGCTGTTTCAACTAGATCCGGTGGGATCTCGCCAACAACAACGTTTTCTCCGCTTTCACCTTCATTGATGTAAGACTTCATATCAGTCAAATCAACGTGACCTCTGTGTTGATCTTCCAAACCGATTGGGATTTGGATCATCACAGCGTTCAAGCGCAATTTTTCGATCAAAGCGTCAGTAACACGGTATGGGTTCGCACCTTGGCGATCCAACTTATTAACGAAAGCCAAACGAGGAACGTTGTAACGTTTCATTTGACGGTCAACAGTGATGGATTGAGATTGAACGCCGGCAACACCACAAAGAAGAAGAACGGCACCGTCAAGAACGCGAAGAGAACGTTCAACTTCAACTGTGAAGTCCACGTGCCCCGGAGTGTCGATCAAATTGATTGTGTAGTCTTTCCAGTGAACTTGCGTCGCCGCAGACTGGATAGTGATACCTTTTTCTCTCTCTAGATCCATGGAGTCCATTGTTGCACCGACGCCGTCTTTACCACGAACTTCGTGGATAGCGTGGATACGGCCTCCATAGAACAAAATACGCTCAGAAGTCGTCGTTTTTCCCGAGTCGATGTGAGCCGAGATACCGATATTTCTGACCATATCAATATTCCATTTTTTGGACATAACTTTACCCTTCTTAATTGGTCGTTGTTTTAATAGTTATATTTATGAAAGCATTCGGATTATCACCAAATAAAGCCGAGTGCAAAAGAAGATTCTAGGCTAGGCTAGTGACGCAATGCAATGCGAAATGGCTATTGCCTAGGATTGACGTAAACTTGGTGGCATGACGGACCTCCACGAACTGCTGACCACGAATTTTAATTTTACCTCGTTTCGAGGAGAGCAAGAAGCCATTTTGCGCAAAGTTTGGGCAAATGAAAATCTCCTCGCATTAATGCCGACTGGAATGGGAAAAAGCCTCTGCTTTCAGTTTCCGGCCAAGATTCGCGAGGGATTGGTCGTGGTTATTTCGCCTCTAATCGCACTCATGCAAGATCAGGTTTTTAAGGCCCAAGACCTGGGGATTCCCGCTACATTTCTTAGTTCAACATTGAGTCGGGATGAGCGTTTGTCAAGGCAGGCTCGGATTGCCGCCGGAGACTATAAACTGCTTTATGTGACGCCCGAGCGTTTTCGCAAAACTGAATTCTTAGAGGCGATCAAAGGCCGAAAGATCCAGCTTTTGGCTGTCGATGAAGCTCACTGTATTTCGCAATGGGGGCATGACTTCCGCCCGGATTATTCGCGTGTGGGGGAGTTCCGTGCGCTCTTAGGAAACCCGCCGACATTGGCTTTGACGGCGACCGCGACACCGGAAGTGCAAAAAGATATTCTCGCAAAATTGTTTATGCCAGAGGCAGAGATTATTTCTGCAGGCATCGAGCGCCCGAATCTCGCTTTGAATGTTCATGATATCTACGGCATCGATGAAAAAATTCGCGCGATCGTGGGACTTCGTCATCAGCACGATGGAGCAGCGATTGTTTATTGCTCTCTTATTCAAACGCTAAAAAAAATCTCCTCATCATTAAATCGCTTGGGCATTGATCACTTGATTTATCATGGAGACCTTCCTCCGCCGGATCGCAAGCGCAATCAAAAAAGATTTATCACGGAAGCCTCGCCGCTGATGATTGCCACTCCGGCGTTTGGTTTGGGAATTGACAAAAACAACGTGCGAGTTTTGGTTCATGCAGAAACACCGAGTTCTTTGGAATCTTACTTCCAGGAAGTCGGACGCGCGGGGAGAGATGGCAAAGAGTCCTTTTGTCATTTGCTCTACGATCAGGATGATGTCACGATTCAGATGGAGTTTTTAAAGTGGTCGCATCCGGAACCTGAGTTCATTCGTAAAATCTATCAATTGATTGATGAAAAACGCATGCAAGTCGATCAGGGCGGTTTTGATTTCTTGCGCGAGCAAATGAACTTCAAAAATCGCCGAGATTTCCGTTCGGAAGCGGCGGTGAGTATTCTGGAGCGTTGGGGATGTCTGGAAAAATCCGAGGATCCGTTTCCTTACGTTTGTGTGCATGCGCCAACAGATGAACAATTCGCGACGGAAAATGGAGCGGAGATTTTAAAAGCTCAGAATACAAAACTGCTCAAGATGGTTCAGTGGGCGACGCAAGATTCGGAATGCCGCTTGAACAAAATTTATCACTACTTCGGACATGAGCACGAAACTCCTTGCGGAAAGTGCGATGTCTGTGTGGCAAGAAACGGAGAATAGAAAATGAAAATGTTTTTCAAAGTTCTTTTATTCGTAGGTTCGTTGCTTTTTATATCGTCGGGCTTTGCTGCCAAACTTCCTCTTGAAAAACTAAAAATGCCTGTAGGATTTAAAGTCTCCGTATGGGCCACCGTGCCTGGAGCACGCTCTTTGGCGCAAGCGCCTGATGGCCGTATTTTTGTTGGCACTCGCAGTGGAGACAAAGTCTATGTTGTGCAAAATGGAAAGGCACAAGTTTTAGCGCAAGGCCTCGATACTCCCAATGGCGTGGCCTACAAAGATGGAAAACTTTATGTCGCTGAGATCAGCCGCATTCTTGAATTTGACGTCAGCAAACAGACGGCATTGCCAATGAAGCCTTCGCGTATTTTAGAACAAAAATTTCCTTCCGATACTCATCATGGTTGGAAGTTCATTCGTTTTGGTCCCGATGGTTTGCTGTATGTTCCGGTCGGAGCAAACTGCAACATTTGCGATCCAGGAAAAGAATATGCGCGCATTTACAAAATTGATGTGAATGGAAATTCAAAAGAAGAAATCGCTCAAGGAATTCGCAACACCGTGGGGTTTGATTTTCACCCGACGACGAAAGAACTTTGGTTCACCGACAACGGACGTGATTGGCTCGGAGACGACCGCCCGCCTGACGAGTTGAACCGTTTAACAAAAATCGGGGAGAATTTTGGTTTCCCTGGTTGTCACGGCAAAGACATCTTAGATCCTGAGTTTGGCAAAGGAAAATCGTGCAGGAACTTTACTCCGCCTGTTGCGGAATTGCGCGCGCATGTCGCCGCTTTGGGAATGCGTTTTTATACAGGGAACATGTTTCCGGCGGAATATAAAAACAGTATTATTCTTGCGGAGCACGGGTCTTGGAATCGCTCCACAGCTCAAGGCTACCGTTTGACCTTTGTGAAATTAAACGGTTCCCAGGTGGAAAAAGTAGATGGATTCGTCGAAGGTTGGCTGCAAGGGGATTCGGCGTGGGGACGCCCTGTGGACGTGGAGGTTCTGAGTGATGGTTCCATGCTTGTCTCTGACGACAAGGCCGGCGTTATTTACCGAGTGACGTATCAGGGGAAATAATGGTCGTAAAGGTTCAGCACTCCTCAGTGGATTTTCCTGACGCTCGCGACACGCTTGCCGAAGGAATCATTGCGGTCGGAGGAAAGTTAGATGTGGGAACGCTGTATGCGGCTTACTCTCGCGGAATTTTTCCGTGGCCTCAGCCGGGACTTCCTATGCTTTGGTTTTCTCCTGAACAGCGTGGTATTTTAGAATTCAAAGACTTCAAGGTTCCAGAAAGCCTGCGTCGCTATCGCCGCCGAAATCCGCAAATAGATTTCACCGTCAACAAAGACTTTCACCAAGTGATTGAAGAGTGTTCAAAACAGCCGCGTCCTGGACAAGAAGGGACGTGGATCACACCTATGATGAAACGCGCGTATTTGGAATTTTTTAAAGAGGGATACTGTCTCTCGATTGAAGTGCGCGAAAACAATATCGTGATCGGTGGAATTTACGGCGTTCTTGTCGAAGGTGTTTTCAGTGGCGAAAGTATGTTCTATAAAAAAACCAACGCTTCAAAATTGGCGCTGTGGTTTCTTGTTGAGCTTCTGCAAAGCCAAGGTCACGAATGGATTGATGTGCAAATGGTGACTCCCGTTATTGGAAGTATGGGAGGCAAATATGTCGACCGCGAAGATTATCTTGAGATGCTAGAAAAGCGTCATCAAGATCTCGGTTTTGAGTGACCACTCTTTAGTCAACGTTACACGAAATTCCTGCGAACGCCGAGGGCGTACTTTGGGCTTCACTAGGAATTTGTTTCATGGGTCGCTTTGCGATCTCTTTTATATTCGAAATGATTACGGGTTTTTCATGCCACGCTTCTTGCTCTCCCGTCCTCGAGATAATGGAACGGAGATGATATGAAAGCCCATTTATTAGGAGCTGCCGCTGCAGTTCTTTTGAGTGTTCTTGCTGGTACCCCCGCTCAAGCCCAATCCCAAGGGAGTGTGGCCGTAGCTAAGAGCCAGCTTACTGTTGGTCAGAGATATTATATCTCTGCAGATTCTTTGAACGTTCGTTCAAGCAACTCGACGACGGCAAATAATGTTGTCGGTAAGCTTGTGAAAAACGACATCGTAGAAATTTATGATGTGTTGAACGAAGCCACACCTTTGGTGCAAGTGAAGATTATTAAGTCTTCAAATATCTCAAGCACAGCAGCTCCCGAGCTATATGTTTCAAAAGACTACTTAAGTGCGGTTCTTGTTGTCGTTCCAGAGTCGAACTCAAAGTATTTTGTGATTCAGAATATCGCGACAGAAAAGACACGTATCTATGAGCGTTGTACAATGTCTCCGGGTTGCCCTCACACGTTGGTGATGGAGACAGACACAGTTGTCGGTCGTCCTGAAGAGGGAACTGACAGTGATCCTAACGCGTTTAAAACGTGGGTGGGTCACGGTCGCATTGCTTCGTGGGTGAAGTTCTATCAAGACGGTCTTGGTTTTTATCCTCGTTGGTACACTCCAGGTCAAAACATTAGCACGATTCCAGATCCAGTGACAGACAGCATGAGTCTGTTGATGGGTGGAAGAAAATGGATTGTTAAAAACTCTCAAGGTAAGACGTCGAATTACGGTGCGTTTGGTTGGTATGCGGCGAAACTTTCTCCTGAAGGTGAAGACGGCGTGAACTACCAATGGATCCACGGAACTATCGGTTGGGGTAAAGACGGTGCGAAACCTATCGAGATGACTCGTGGTAAGATGATCAACTTCTTCTCTAATCCAGGTTCTCACGGTTGCACACGTTTGGAAAACAGAGCAGTTGCTTACATGAGGCATTTGTTGCCGGTGGGTACAGATATCTACCGCGTTTATGCAAGAGAAGCGACTCGTGAAGTGGCTCCGTACTCTCGCTACAGAAGTGCTTACAATAATCCATTCCGTTGGGAATTTATGTTGTTAACAAATGGCGCGGCAGAGTCGGGCGGTTTGACGGCTGATGCGAACACAATCCGTTCACAAGGTGTTCGTGTGAGTTCTGCAAACTTAATTGAGCAAGGTATTTACGAAGTGAATCATTATCCAACAGTGATGGGTCTTGATTATACGAAGTCAGCGGCTTCGGGTAAATCAGGCGACCGTTATAACATCGACAAGAAAAACAAAGGTGCTTCGAATTTCAGAGGTTATTTCTTGGTGGATGAAGGTCGTTTCGTAAACTACCAACATCCAAGTTATTCAGCGACAGGTGGTGCGGTTCGTACCGGTGGCTTGGCAGAGTTTAGAACTTCTGTGCCTGAATATTTGCGAGCAGCTCCTGGTCAAATTCAAGTTCCGGCGATCAATCGTTAATTTTTCATATCTCCAGACTCCAGAGAGGCTTTTCCGGCCTCTCTGGTCCTCGTCTCACCCTGAGACATTGCTAAGCCTTAATTGTTCCTCGTACAAAGTTTAGACAGGCCAAGTGACGTAAACCCTTGAAAGACCGGGGGTATAGCCGTTGCATTTTACTTCTTCGAATCATTAATTTTTCGGGAGGAAGTATGTCTAAGAAGAATTTATTGGCTAAGGGCCTAGTGACTTTGTCTCTATTCACGCAACACTTCGCGTGGGCACAAACAACGAAGACAGTGGAAAGACCTCCACAGTTTGTCGCGTTTGCATTTGACGGCTCGTACAATAATGAAATCTGGCAATACTCTCGTGATTTCACGAAGCACAAGAAAACAGAAGGCGTTGATACGCATTTTACTTTTTTCATCAACCCCGTTTATCTATTAACTCCCGCAACGAAATCTATTTATAAAGCTCCAGGTGGAAATCGCGGTTCTGCGATTGGTTGGGGCGATGACAATCCGGATGTTTCTGAGCGCGTAAACCAAATGAACGATGCGTATCGTGAAGGTCACGAGATCGGTTCGCATGCGGTTGGTCACTTTGACGGCAGCCGTTGGACGGAAGACGATTGGAAATCTGAATTCAGCCAATTTGATTATATTGTTAAAAACATGTTCTCAATCAATGGATTGCGTACGACGTCTCGTCAGTACAACTCTTTGATCTTCCTTAAAGACATCGTGGGATTCCGCGCTCCGCAATTGGGTGTGAGCAAAGGTCTTTATCCGACACTGGCAAGTTATGGATTTAAATACGACACGTCTAAAACTGCGATGGAAAACTACTGGCCGACAAGAAACTCTTACGGCACTTGGAACTTCCCATTGGCTGAAGTGAAAGAGCCAGGTGGTGCGCGTCGTTGGATCTCTATGGATTACAACTTCTGCGTGCGTGACTCTGCAAGAATTTTGGCGGAACAGCCAGATGCGATGAGTGTCACGGCTTACGATTCTAAAAAAGGTAAGACAATCAAGAACAATGATAAATTCTGCTTGAAGGCGATCTCTGCTGAACAAAAAGCAAAAGTAAAAGCCAACATGTTGAACATCTATCGTTCTTACTTTAATACGAACTACTACGGCAACCGTGCGCCCATTCATATCGGTCACCACTTCTCTAGCTGGATGAGCGGTGCTTACCTTGAAGTATTCTACGAATTCGCAAACGAAGTGTGCTCGAAACCAGAAGTAAAATGCGGAACTTACGCGGACTTGTTGAAATTCGTAGAGGGCAAATCTTCTTCAGAGATCGCAGCTCTACAAGCCGGTAACTTTGCAAAGCTTCCACGTCCAAAAGCGGCGACAATGGCTCGCCACTGGGACTTGGATATCAAAATGGTTTCTGCGGATGACTCTATGAAGTTCGAACTTGTTGGTAAAGACGCGCAACGTGCAGGTCTTAAGAAAATGATCTCTATCGATGGTGTAACAACGGAACTTAAAGGTGACTTGAGCCTTGATGCGGTTCGTGCAATCGCTCAAAAAGGTGAAGACGCTTTGGTTCGTATCGCGGTGAAAGACCGTTTGGATAAAGAAGTAGCGACAGCGACTTATCAAATCGAAAAAGTGGGAACATCTGAAGAAGTTGTTGGTAAAGACAACATCGAAGAAAAATGGTTGGAAGGCCACTTGGCAGGTGCTCACGCTGAAGACGAAATGGATACAAGAGGACACTAATGAGAATTTGGAAGGTCCTCCTTCTTGGAGTTCTATGTATAAAGATGGCAGGGTGCGGGTTTGAAGCCGCACCCACGTCTGCTTTAGAACTCGATAACAGAGACTCTTCCCAGGTTATTTATGGTGACGATTCGATCCGCGACGTCACTGGCGAAGCGCCAAACTCTGAAGCCAGTGTGGCTCTTGTTAAAAAATCTCTTTACGATCAATACAAAAAAAATAGAGCGATTTACAGTGTTGGCGAAGTTTATGGCGTGGAAGATCTTTCATGGAGCGATCAGCCTGCATTGGCTTTTTGTTCCGGAATCTTTCTTGGCGATGATCTCGTTTTGACGGCCGGTCATTGTGTTGAAAATGATTTTTCATGTGCAAATACGAACATTGTTTTTCACTTTTCCGCTGACAGTCAGGTGACAACGGCAATCGCATGTAAGGAAGTCGTGAAGTACCGCAATGACATCAACGGCGCGGGACTGGATTATGCTCTGATCCGCATGGAAAAAAATATTGGACGTCGTAGCTTTGTATTAAACTCGTCAGCTTTTAAACGCCCTCAGGTAGCAGACAGCCTGTACTCCCTGGGATATCCGTTGGGCAGTTTTATGAAGAAGGCCTTAGGGAAAATCCGTAAAATTGTTCCTGAATCACAAGTCTATGTGTCGACTTTGGATGTCTTTGAGGGGAACTCGGGATCGCCGGTGTTTTCGGCTAAAACCCATCAGCTTGTCGGTATTTTGTCTAGCGGTGAATCTGATTTTACTCAAAAATCTGATGATGACTCTGCGGTTCAAGTGAAGCGTTGCTCGAATAAAGGCTGTTCAGGGGAGTTCATCACTCCGATTGAAAAAATCCTGGCGGATATTGGTAAAAAACGTAGCGAATAGATCTAAATCAACGTACTTTAAGCCATGCTTCTGATCAGTACATATAAACTCGAAAAATCTTTTGCCGGTAAATCTTTGTTTCGCAATGTCAGTTTGGGCATTGAAGAAGGTGAACGCGTGGGACTTGTCGGTCCAAATGGAGCCGGGAAGTCCACTTTATTGCGCATCCTCGCCGGGCAAATGGAAGCAGATGCAGGCGACGTGACGATGAAAAAAGGTCTGCGCTTGGGATTTCTGGAGCAGACGCCTCATTTTAAAGACGGCGAAACTATTCTTGAAGCGGTCTTAAGTAAAACTGCAGATCATCATGAGTCTTTGGGCGCGGCCTATGAATGGATGGCGCGCTTGGAGCTTTCTCAATTCGGCGAAGATTTTTTAGTGAAAGATCTTTCGGGCGGTTGGAGAAAGCGTGTGGCCTTGGCGCGCGAGTTGATCCTTGAACCTGAACTTTTGATGCTCGATGAGCCGACGAATCACTTGGACGTGACAAGTATTAAATGGCTTGAGGAATTTTTAGAGCGGGCTCCTTTTGCAACATTGATCATCACCCATGATCGTTTGTTCTTGCAGCGTGTGACGAATAAGATCTTTGATCTTGATCCCAAGAATCCCAATTACTTGCTCTCTGTTAAAGGTGGCTACCTAGATTATCTTGAAGCCAAAGATCTTTTGATCAATGCACAAGAACAGCGCGAATTGGTTTTAAAGAACACTCTTCGTCGTGAGACCGAATGGCTTCGTCGCGGAGCCAAAGCCCGTCAGACAAAACAAAAAGCCCGTATCGAAAGAGCGGGTACGTTGAAGGATGACGTCCAAGAGCTGGTGGTGAAAAATGCCGCTCGTGTAGCGAAAATTGAATTTAAAGACGCTGAACGCAATCCGCAAAAGCTGATGGAAGTGGATCACGTGACCAAGGCTTATGATGGACGCGTGCTCTTTAAAGATTTCTCTTATTTGGTTTCGCCCAAAACACGTTTGGCCTTGCTGGGGGATAACGGTTCTGGCAAATCCACATTGATTCGTATTTTGTTAGGCGAAGAAGCGCCGGATACGGGGCGCGTGGCGCGTGCTGATAAATTAAAAGTCGCCTACTTTGAACAAAATCGCGAAACCTTAAAACCCAAAGAGTCGGTTCTTAAAAACATCGTGTCTGATGGGGACTATGTTCACTATCAGGGACAGTATGTCTTTGCGCGCAGTTATTTGGAGCGGTTTTTATTTAATCGTCAGCAAATGGATCTTCCGGTCGAAAAACTTTCGGGCGGCGAGCAAAGCCGTTTGCGTCTGGCGCAGTTGATGCTTAATGAAGCCCAAGTTTTGATTCTCGATGAGCCAACAAATGATCTGGATGTGGCGACGTTGACGGTTCTTGAAGAATCTTTAAAAGAATTCAATGGCGCTGTGATTCTTGTGACCCATGATCGTTACTTCATGGATCAAGTGGCTTCGCAAATCATTGCTTTCCATAAAAAATCTGATGGCACAACATCACTTGAAAACTTTGCGGGCTATCTGCAATGGGAAGAGTGGTTTGAAGAACAAAAAGAAATCGAAGCGGCAGAACTTAAGCGTGAAGCTGAAGCAAAAAAAGAAGCAGCGAAATCTTCTTCGAAACCTGTGAAGCTTTCGTTCAAAGAAAAGTTTGAACTGGAAAACATGGAAGCCACGATTTTAGAGCTGGAAGAAAAGTTGAGTGTTGCACAAGAAGAATCTCAAAGGCCTGAAGTCGTAAGCCAAGCTTCCAAGGTGCAAGAGCTTTACAGTGTGATTGCCGATCTTCAGGGAAAAATCGAAAAGCTTTATGCTCGTTGGGCAGAGCTTGAGAAAAAAGAAAAGGGCTCCTAGAGGTACGGACTTACTTTTGGTAGCGCAAGTGCGTTACTAGTCATCAAGATAAGCTTTGAGTTCTTTTAAGTGATACTTCCAACCAATAGTGAAGTCCTTGATTGCCTGCGCGCGCTTTGCCTCGGGTAATGTGTTCCATCCTTCGTGAACGACAGTCAGAACTCTTTGTGATTTGTCGTCTTGAATGCGAAACGTGCAGCGAGTTTCCGCGTCCTTGACCCAGTCTTTTTCTTTCCAGGTAAAGGTGATTTCTTGTTTTGCTTTCACCGTCAAAACTTTTCCAGAAGCCAGTTGAGCTTTGCCGCTGTCATCTTCCCAAGCTTCGCGGAATTTTCCTCCGACTTTAGGTTCAAGAACAACGTCTTCACTCCACCAGTTTTCAAGTTCATCGGTGTCAGTGAGAGCACTCCAAATTTCCGCCGCTGTTGCGTGAATCTTGATGGATTCTTCGATGATGTCTTTCATGTTGTCCTCGTTAAAACGCTTTGTCTTTCATGCCCACGCGACCGATCAAGGGAAGTTTTAAAGCCGGTCTTAAAAAATCGATGCCGAAGTTAAGCCCCAAAAGGTTGACCTCAACACCTTCATTTAATCCCAACGTAAAACCCAGAAGGCCCCACAAGGACACTTGCACACCTGTGCCGGATTCACTCCATCCTACAAGATCGCCTTGATTAATCCAATCTTTCCCAATGGCGTTGGACGGAAGCTCGACTTTTAATTCATCCACATTGCGAATAATGTGCGAAACAAAAGTGTTGCTGTTAGGCCCTGGGTAAGCGCGATAGACATTCTTGTAAGCATAATTTTTTGCGAGCTTATCAATTTGCGGGATCGCTTTTTCAGCGGCTTCTCCGCGCAGGTCTTCAAGCAACTCCGGCTTGGCGCCATACCAGTAGCGATCTGGAATATCGTGCTGAATAACGACAGCTTCAAGGCCGCGGTTCACGCGCCAGCCAATCACGTGATAGGTTGTGTACTCGGTAGCGTTTTTTTCTTTGGTAGCAATCCATGAGTGCACGGCGAAGTACCCACGCCAAGCAAACGTCCTTGCAGCGTAAACCTGCACCACGGCTTCTTTTTCCTTGTGAGAATCTGGAGCGAGGCCCGCACTGTCGCGCGAAGCCGTACGCCAATCTTGTGCGGAAGCCGAGGTCACATTGAGAAGGGAAGCGAGAAGAATCGAGAAAAGTTTCATGGGACTATTATAGACTGGGAGGACATCATTTTTGTGAAAAAAATGATGAGATTTTCTTAAAAAGGAAAACCCCGACTTTTTAGATCGGGGTTTTGAAAATTCACCGTAAAGGAAAATTAGTGAGCTTTACGAAGGACGAAATTGCCTTCAAAGCCTTTGATATTGGTTCTCCAAGAACCTTTGTATTCGTCACCAATCAAAGTTCCCTCAAACGTTGCTTGGTACGGAGAATTGTTCGGGTTGTAGCGAGGCTTTCCCGTCAAAGTCAAAGTCGCTGGAGTCAACTCTGGTTGGTAAACCGCAGTTAACGTCAAAGAGACTGTTTCACCTGGATCGTCATCACGTTTGAATTCTCCGATCAACAGGGGAACCGCGCCATCCTTGATAACTTGCAAAGTGATTTTAAAACCGAATTTGGCTTTGCCATCGACAACGTTGTTACCGGCATAAGTGCCAGAGATGCTTTCGTACTGGCGACGAAGTCTTTCGTAGTATTCGTTTTGCTCGTTATTGCCCGGCACATTGTTTTCAGTGGAAGACAATGTCAGGTTCAAAGCACCGATCACACCGGATACAGACTTTACTTGGCCGACAATTTGTTGTCCGCGAATTTGCGCATTGATCGTGTGAATGTCGTCAGGACCCAAATTGCTTTCGCCCGCAGTTCCCACCACGGAGTTTGTGAAGATCAACTGAGAGCTTTGCGGGATGTAACGGATTTTGAAGTTGTAGCCAGGCCCTACGGGGTTGAGTTTTTTGTAGTTTCCGCGCAAAACCAAACGGTAGATGTCTTCGCCGTCAGAGTTTTTGCCGATAGGCTCAGACAATGTAAAAAGACGAAGCTCTACGTCTTGTTGTGAGCTTGGAGTCGTCAATTTTCCGCCGTAAGTTCCAACCACTTTTTCAAAATTGTTGGATTGCTCCTGAAGGTCCGCAGCCTCTTTCGAGTTGTTTTTTGATTTGTCTTTATCAAATGCGCAAGCCGCTAAGCTTAGAATCGCAACTGAAAGGATTAATTTTTTCAACATACGTGCCCCTCTTATTTATTATATTCAGAAGACGCAGAGTCATCTGGAATCAATTCGTCTCTGGCTGCAGCCCACTCATTCAATGCGATGGCATAGTTACCCACTGCTTGACTGTACTGAACCTCAGAGTCGAAGAAATTATTCATTGCAGTGATTAACACAGAAATATCCGTACGGCCTTGATTGTAAGAGCGGTTGAGCTCTTGCGAAGCCTTTTCACGGAAGCCTTTCTGTTTCTCAGTGCTCAAAGCAATCGCATAAGCTGCCTGAACCTTGCGCTGTGCTTGGGCTTCTGAGTTTTGTGCTTCAGAAAGTTCACGGGTCAAACGAGTTTGCTCCAGATCTTTCGTAAGCTTTCTATTGATAACAGTTTCATTTTGAATGTCGGAGCCAAAGTTGTAAGCGAACTTAAGACCCGCGTAATATTTTGGATGAGTTCCTGAAGCGAGTTCAGAATAGGAATTTTCCGCCGATTCATCCGCGCCTGAAGTATAAACCTTGCCGACGAAATTCAAAGTCGGGTAGCTTAGTGATTGAGCGGCATCCAAAGACTCTTGAGCCGCTTCGACTTTGAGTTTTTGCGAACGGATCGAGCGAAGATCTTCCACTTTCTTTTCAACCAATTTTGGAACTGGCGGAATGTCTTTAGGAACTTCGAACTTGATTTCAGTTCCTGGCTCCAATGCCAGAAGTGTCAGAAGATTTTCTAAGTTTGCAAGATAGTCTGTTGAAGCCGTTTTTACTTTCTGTTCGCGAGTTTCAAACTCTGCTTGAACTTGCGGCAGATCGCCTGGGTTGGAGTAGCCCAAAGACGTTTTTCTTTTTACTGCATCAACAAGCTTTTTATAACGGTCGCGAGAGTTCACGGCTTCTTTGAAGTTTTCTTGTGAAACATAAGTGTTCCAGAACTGACGGATCGCCTCAAGCACGACGTCTTCAAGTTCATTCGCACGAGCGATGTTGTTTGCCTGGTATGTCAGCTCCGCTGCGTTCACAACGCCACGGTCAGCAATACCAAAAAAATTGCCTAACAAAGACTGCTCTAAAGTTAAACCGGCAAGATCAGCTGTTTGTTCTGGGATCGGAGGGTTTGAAGTAATGCCTTCTGCTTCCGCTTTTTGAGAAAGACGGCTGAGTTCTAAACCTAAAACCGTTCCAGTTGTGAAAGGCTTTTTCAGACTCGCCGTAGTTTTATAGCGTTCGTACTTTACGTCGGCTGCCTGGTTTGAGTTGGAAAGAAGACCCACGGTTTTGTCGTATTCGAAACCTGTTTCTACCAAAAGTTGCCAATCATAAGCTGACAACGTTTTCACAGGTTCCAGACGGAACTGTTGGTACTTCAAATTCACTTCCATTGTTTTAGGTCCCTGTTTCAAAACAAGTTCCGCAACAGATTTTTGATTCAAAGTAATTTCTTTCGGAGCGGGAGCTTTTTGGGCCCAAGCTCCTTGCATTGCTGTCGTACTAAGAAGAGCTAGAAATAGTTTTACCATGTTACTTTTGTTCCTAATTCAAAGTTGTCTTTTTGCAGAGCAATCTCGCTGCTGTCGTTGAGATTTCTTTGAGACCATTCTGTGAAAAGAGACCATTTATTAGAGATCGCAAAATCAAGACCGTATCCCATAGCGTGGAAACCCGCCGATTTTGAGAACGCCGCGAAGTCGTCAGAACTTGTTTGTGTGTAACTTAAAGTTCCATACTGGGGAGACAAAGTGAAAGACAACCAAGCTAGACGCTCCCAAGAAACGGCTATCATAGGACCTACGCTGAACATTGTTGTGTTCAAACGGGCGTCGTCAATTTTGTAACCTGAAGCCAAAGTAGCATCCACACTTTGGGAGGCAAATCCGGCCTTACCGCGAACGCCGAATTTCCAAAGAACGGCTTTTGTTTGGAACGGAACGCTCATCACGCCCAACTCAAGGCTTGGCATGACGGTGCTGTCATTTTTGCTTAAGTCAAAAGTGCCGGAACCTTGTTTTGTCGCTGTTCCCTCAGCTTGAAACATTTGACCGGAGAAAGCGGCAAAGTATTTCCAAGGACGAGTCACGACTTCAGGGCGAGGATCTTTCAAAGTCAGCATTCCAGAAACTTGGGCGTCTGAAGCGGCGGCTTTTTCTTGGCGTTCGTCGATTTTAGATTCAGCAAGAGCTTTTTCTTTTAAAGAAAGTTCTGGTGCAGAAGTTGCGGGTGCAGAAGATTTTTTTCCAGCAGGAGCTGCTCCGCAAACCACGGTGAAAAGAGTAACGACAAGAAGGAGCGACAATTTCATAATTCCCACCTCGAAGACTGTATTTAAATGCGGCGTCAGGAATAGTCCGATGAAAGGGGTCTGTCAACCGAAGTTTAGCCTCCTAAGGGGGGCTAACAAACATAAGGATTTCAAGGCTTTGAGAGCGATGTGTTGAAAGAAAATCGTAATGACTATTTTACAGGGATTGCCTACAGTGGCGAGTCTTATGAGGAGTGTTAAATGAAGCTCTCGGATATTTCGATTAAGAATCCCGTATTTGCGTGGATGTTGATGTTTGGATTGATGATTTTCGGTCTGATCTCATTCTCTCGTATGGGCGTGAGTCAGATGCCAGACGTCGACTTTCCAACGGTGAACGTCAGCGTGACTCTGCAGGGGGCTGCGCCTGAGGTGATGGAAACGCAGGTTGTCGACCCGATTGAAAGTTCATTGATGTCGGTGGAGGGGATTCAGTCCATCAAGTCGAGCAGTAAAACGGGCTCTGCAACGATCACCGTGGAGTTCGATCTAGATCGCAATATCGACGTGGCTTTGCAAGACGTGCAAGCCAAGGTAGCAGCGGCTCAGCGCCTTTTGCCAGATGACGTAGATGCTCCAACACTTTCCAAAACAAATCCGGATGACCAGCCGATCATTTGGTTGGCACTGACTTACGAAAAAGAAGATCCTGAATTCTTAATGCGTTATGCGCGCGATTATTTGAAGGACCGCTTCACAACTGTTGAAGGTGTCGGTGACATCTTCCTTGGTGGTTACACGGATCCTGTGATGCGTGTGCGTGTTCGTCCGAAAGATTTGATTCGTTATAACATCGCGGTGAGCGATGTGATGGATGCAATCTCCAGTGAACACTCCGAGCTTCCTGGTGGTTACATCGAAACGGATAAAAAAACTTTCAACGTCCGTACGATGGGTGAGGCGAAAACGGAAGAGGAATTCCGCTCTATCGTGATCAGCCGCCGGGCCGGTGCCACGGTCGCTGATCCAACGAATATGGTGAAGATCTCTCAAGTGGCCGATGCGAGCATGGGGCTGGATAAGATTTCTCGTATGTCGCGCTTTAATGGCAAGACAGCGTTGGGTTTAGGTATCCGTAAGCAGCGTGGAACCAATGCCGTGGCTGTTGCGAAAGCCGTGAAAGAAAAAATCAACGAGATCCAAACACAGCTTCCTGAAGGTATGAAAATTCAAGTGAACTTTGACAGTACAAAGTTCATTGAGCAATCCGTGCACGAGTTGAACAAACACTTGATGCTTGCGGTGATCTTGACATCTTTGGTGTGTTGGTTGTTTTTGGGAAGCTGGTCAGCGACGTTCAACGTTTTACTGTCGATTCCGACCTCGTTGTTGGGGGCCTTCATCGGTCTTTACTTCCTCGGTTATACTCTAAATACATTCACCTTGTTGGGTCTGACGCTGGCGATTGGTATCGTCGTGGATGACGCCATCATGGTTCTAGAAAATATCTTCCGCTATAACGAAAACGGAAGAGGACGTATTGAGTCTGCGATCTTAGGCGCGCGCGAAATTTCGTTTGCTGCAATGGCCGCGACAGCCGCCGTTATTGCGATCTTCTTACCAGTCGCTTTTATGAAGGGGATCATCGGTAAGTTCTTCATGCAATTCGGTGTGACGATCTCCATCGCGGTCTTCTTGTCCTTGGTGGAGTCTTTAACGATCACGCCAATGCGTTGTGCGGGTTTTGTTCATCACGGTGAAAGAACAACAAAAATTGGTCGTGCGTTTGAAGCGTTCATGGAAAACCTCAAAGTTTCTTACGACGTGTGGTTGCGTAAATCTTTAGAGCATCGTTGGAAAGTTGTTCTTGGCTCTATCGTCTTCGTGGCGGTGTCTTTTGTTTCTATCAAATTCTTGAACAAAGAGATGAGCCCGGCGCAAGACCAAAGTATCTTCATCGCGCGTTTGATGCTTCCGGTGGGAACGTCTTTACCGTACACGGACCAGCAGACCAAACAGGCTGAGAAGTGGTTGCTCTCTCGTCCTGAAGTTCAACAAGTGTATGCGGCTATCGGTGGTTTTGGTGGTGGTGCTTCTGATGCCAACACGACGATGATGTTTGTGACGTTGAAAGATGTGAAAGATCGTGGCAAGGACCCAGAAAAAGGAAAGCCACTTTCGCAACAAGAGTTCATGCAGATTGCACGTAAAGAGCTCGCGAAAATTCAAGATGTGCGTCCCGTCTTGATGGACTTGTCACAACAAGGTTTCTCGGGCGGTCGTGGTTATCCGATTGAGTTTACGATCTTGGGTTCCGACTGGGACAAACTTGCGAAGTACACGCAAGACATGATGAAAGAGATGGAAAAAAGCGGCCTGATGGTCGACGTCGATTCCAACTATCTTTTAGGTATGCCTGAAATCCAAGTGAAGCCGGATCGCGTCTCGGCGGCTCAGCATGGTGTAAGTATTAAGTCTATCGGTTCGACCGTGAATGCTCTGATCGGTGGAGTGAAAGTCGGCGAGTATCCAGAGGGTGGGCACCGTTACGATATCAAAGTGAAGCTTGTCGATCAGGGAAATCCGATGGATGAGATTAAAACTTTGTTCGTAGGAAACAGTCGTGGGAATTTAATTCCACTTCCTCGCGTGACGAAAGAAGAAATGGGTTCAAGTCTGCAGTCGATCTCTCGTTCCAACCGTCAACGTGCCATCACGGTGACTGCGAACTTAAAGCCGGGCGTTTCACAGCAAACGGCGATGAACTATGTGGAAGCAACGGCGAAGAAAATGCTCGGTCCTGGTTACATGATCGATCAAGGCGGAAGCTCGAAAACATTTAAAGAGTCTTTCCAAAGTTTGATCTTTGCTTTGGTGTTAGGTCTTGTGATTGCCTACATGGTTTTGGCGAGTCAGTTCAACTCGTTCATTGATCCTGTGACGATCTTGATGGCCTTGCCGTTTAGTTTCAGTGGTGCATTCTTCGCGTTGCTGATCACGGGTCAATCATTGAATATGTTCTCAATGATCGGTTTGTTACTTTTAATGGGTATCGTGAAAAAGAACTCCATCCTGTTGATTGAGTTTACGAATACGGTTCGGGATCGCGGAACTCGTGATGCGAAAGCCGCGTTGATCGAGGCCTGCCCAATTCGTCTTCGTCCGATCCTAATGACTTCGATTGCAACGATTGCGGCGGCCATTCCTTCGGCGACAGCGACAGGAGCAGGTTCCGAAACAATGCGACCGATGGCGATTTGTTTGATCGGTGGTGTGGTTGTCTCCACAGCGTTGACGTTGTTCGTAGTTCCTTGCGTTTATTCGTTGATGGATAAATTCAAAAAACGCGACGAGGTTCGTGAGAAAACAAAACAAGCCTTTGCGGCTGTGGGCTCAGAAGCTCTTGACGCTTAAGACGAAAAAAGCTCCCTTAGGGGAGCTTTTTTATTTCTGACTTTAATCTAAAAATTGAATTCCAGCTTTCACCACATTGTCATCGACCGCTTTGACCCAGATGACTTTGGCGCGCATCGGGGAAAGGCGTCCGACCTTCACTTTGATAACTTGGTCTTTTTCGACGGTTTCCATGGTTTTGATAAGTAGGGCACAGCCCGTATAAGATTCATTGAGGATCAAAGCAACGGCCGTGGCCGCAAAGCCCGTTTCATCATGAAAATCTATGAGGGCATGATCCAGCGGATCTGGTTGAAATCGTATCGATCTCGTCATAGATGGCTCCTTAGGGTTATTTTACCCCAAAAACCTGAAGTCGGCTTAACTTTTTCATGAATCATTAGCCTGGGCTTAAAATTTCGATTATCTTCGTTTTATGTATTTTGAACAAAGAACCCCCTTATTTTTGCAATTAGGCTTTCGTGAAGAAGCCTTGCCTCAGCTAAAAGCTTACGTGGATCTTTTATGGGCGGCCAATGAGGATCTCAACTTGGTCAGTCGTAAAATGACCTTCGAAGAGCTCATCGACAATCACGTGATTGACTGTCTTTTACCGCTTAAAAGATTTCCAAAAAACATCAAATCCGCAGCGGATTTCGGTGCGGGCGGGGGGCTTCCGGGAGTGATTTACGCTATCCAATTTCCCGAAGTGAAATACCACTTGTACGAAAAGAGTCCAAAGAAGCAGGAATTCTTAACTTGTTGTAAGACCATTGCTCCGAATTTAGAAATCCACGGGGAGATTCCTAAAGAACTTAAAGGTGTGGAGCTTGTTACAGCTCGTGGATTTAAGCCGATTGATGTGATCCTGGAAGTCAGCCGTGACTATTATAAGAAAAACGGGAAGTACTTTTTGCTTAAAGCTCGTAAAGAAAAAATCGACGAAGAAATCACATTGGCGCGAAAAAAATTTAAAGATCTTAAAGTTGAGATTGAGCCTTTGGCATCGCCGGTTTTGGAAGTTGAACGTCATTTGGTGTTGATCTAATAAATGAAATCACTTTATAGCATACTTACTTTTTTCTTTTTCTTATTGATGTCTTTTACTGCATTCGCCGGTGAACCTGTTCCAGCAGGTTGTACAGCGTCCAGAAATTTTTCTTCTGATGCTTACAAAGCATGGATCTCAAAGGAAACAAAGCATTCTGCAAGTGAAGAGGCGAGCCAAAGCAAAGACATTCCTTTGAATAAAAAAGTCGAATTGCAACTGAATGCGAAGCAAGGCGAATTCAAGGGATTCGTGACTTTCGAAATTCCTGAAGCGGGCATGTATGTCATTGCAACCGATGCTTATCCTCACATGGATATCACGGAGCTCACAACGAGTGAGACCTTAAGCCCTACCGACTTTGGAAAGATCCGTGACTGTGGAACCGTCAGCAAAGCCTTGCGTTTTGAGTTCGCAAAACCTGGCAAGTTTCTGCTGGGTTTTACGAGTGGTCAAGGCCCCATCTTAAATGTCTTAATTTGGAAACTTTAAAGAACTAACTCCACAAAACAGAGCGCATGGAAAGACTTCCCATCTCATATCCTCCCTCGTAAGGGTAGGAGATTTTGTCTTGCTCTGTGGAAGCTCCATAACAGTAAAGCAGGGGAAGATAGTGTTCCGGTGTCGGGACTGAAAGTGCTGCGGCTTCGCCGAGTTTCTTTTCAAAACCTGTCAGAGTCGCTGTGTCTCTTTCTTCCAAAGATTTTTTAATCGCAAGATCAAACTCTTGATTCCAAGGATAAACGGCTGTCGGTTCGCGCCAGTTTAGCACGCGCAAGTTGTGCACGATATTGCCGCTTCCTAAAATCAAAACACCTTTTTCACGAAGGGGACGCAAAAGTTTTCCCATCTCCAAATGCTGCTCCGGAGTTTTTGTCACATCAAGGCTCACTTGAAAAACCGGAATATCAGCATGCGGGAACATGTGAACTAAAACAGACCAAGCGCCGTGATCCAATCCCCATTTTTCATTCAAGGTTGAATCGGGTAAAAGTTTTTGGGCTTCATGCGCGATACTCAAAGGGCCGCGTGCGGGATACTGCACATCAAAAAGAGCTTTTGGAAAACCGTAGAAATCATGAATGGTCGCAGGAGCGGCATTGTAAAGAACTTGAGTTCCCTGTGTCTCCCAGTGAGCGGAGACACAGAGAATCGCCTGTGGTTTTGGAAGCATTTTTCCAAGAGTGTTCAGTCCCACCGTGAAGGGATTCGTGTCGAGAGCATTCATCGGTGAGCCATGACCCACAAAGAGCACAGGCATGAGAGACATAAAATTAACCTTTCTTTTCGATCGGCTTGTTGGCTTCGATCTTGATGATCAAAGTCACTTCGTCGCCGACAACAGGACCCGCTTCAACAGCTTTGCTCCAAGTCAAACCGAAGTCTTTACGGTTGATTTTTCCCGTCGCAGAGAAAGCCACTTTGTGATTACCAAATGGGTCATTCACATCACCCAAGTATTTCACGTCAAGAGTCACTTCTTTAGTTTTACCCTTCAAAGTCAAATCGCCAACGAGTTTCAAGTTATCAGCTGTTCCAACGATCTTCTTTGTGACAAAAGTCATTTTTGGATTCTTCGCTACGTCAAAGAAATCCGGGCTCTTCAAGTGATCGTCACGGTCTTTATTGTCCGTGTTGATCGTTGCAACATCCACATTCAGGTTCGCTTTCGATTTTTCCAACTTTGGATCAATCGTGATGCTGCCATCAAATTTATTAAAGCGACCTTCCACAGTAGCGATCACCAAGTGAGGAATCTCGAAACCGATTTTTGAGTGAGCGGCGTCGATAGCATATGTTCCTGCAGGGATTGTTTTTCCCGCAAAAGCTGTCACACTTGCAAGCGTCACCAGTGTGCTGAGGATTAAATTTTTCATAAGTAGTTCTCCTTTTATTGTTGTTTGACCCACTTAGTATCGCCCTATTTACATTATTGCGAAAGGTGACATAAATGGGATACACTGTTGCACATATGGAACAATTCGATCTCAACCAAATTCGTATCTTCGTGAGACTTGTGCAGGCGGGAAGCTTTACAAAGGCGGCAGAGGTTCTGCGTCAACCCAAGTCCAGGGTTAGCCGTCGCTTGTCCGCACTGGAAAAAGAGCTGGGCGTGCAGTTGATTTATAGAACGACTCGTCAATTTCAACTGACCGAAATGGGACGCGCTTACTATGAACGCGCGCGCGGATTGGTGGAAGGATTAGAAAGTCTATCGACCGAGGTCAGCGATACAACCACAGAAGTGGCGGGCCTTATCAAGATCACGGCTTCCGACGATATGGGCGTAAATATTCTGCCGGGATTGCTCGATGAGTTTTCAAAGCAGTATCCGCAAGTGCGCTTCGAAATTTTTCTGACTCAAGCCTATGTGGATCTTGTGAAAGAATCCATTGATGTCGCCATTCGTATTGGGCACCTGCGCGACAGTTCTTTGCGTGTTCGTCGTGTGGGAACTGTGAAGAACATTCTTGTGGCGACGCCGGGACTTCTAGAGCGTTATCGCAATTGGGAAGATATCAATCAGCTCAGCAACATTCCTTTTGTTGGTTTTACGTTTTTAACAAAAATTGAAATGATTCGCGGAAATGAAGGTAAGAAATTCAATCTGAAACCCACATACACTTACACCTCCAACAATCCCGCAATGCTTGTCGAATTAGCGTTACTTGGCAAAGGCTTGGCTTTTGTGCCTGAATTTTTATGCGCCGAACACGTGCGCACGGGAAGACTTGTGCACATTCATAAAACGTTGCGCGGTCAAGAAACCCCGATCAGCATCGTGACTCCAGAGCAAAAAGAAACGCCGCTCAAAGTAAAAAAGTTTTCAGAATTTATGGCAAAGAGAATGAAGGAAATTTTAGGAAGTTAGAATAGTTTTAAAAGGGCTTTGTAAAGTCCCACATATTCAAAACGGAGAAGACTCCAAATAGCTCCACACCAAAGCAGTCCCAGAAGGCCCATCATCACGAGCTGCGGAAGATTGGCGAGATTGAACTGACTGCGCGGGCGATTGAGCAAATCATCAATCTGACCGCGTTCTTGCGTTTCTTTGAATTTTCTTGCAAGTCCCTGGGCGAGCACAATTCGTTGTGACATTTCTAGCTTATAAAAATGCACGCCGACCAAAGTGCGCGACTCGGAAATGTTTTCCAGGCGCGTGACGATTCCGTAGCACGCCATCTGTTTTGAACCGGGAGGAGTGAATTGAATCTTAATAACTTCTCCCAATAATGGACAAAGATCATCGGGAGCTGTGAAGGCCAAACCAGTTAACGAAACATTTTTGATTTCCGTGCCCTCTTCCCAAGGAACTTGTTTGGGACCCGCGACACGCACCAAGCTATCATCCTCAGTATTGAGAATGTAACGTGGAGATCGGCCGTGATAGCGAGCAAGACTGGTCATGCATTCCTTGTCGGCGAAAACAGGACTCCTCTGAAGGTACGCCGTAAAATTTCATATTGAGATTCGAAAAAATATGACAAAAAGCGTTTCAAAAAGGTACGGCGTACCTCTAGAAGTGATGCCAGCCTTTGAATTCTTTAATTTCTTCTTTTCCGTCAGCGTGTGTGAGGAAAACTCCGGGCGTTTCTGTGAACTGTCCGACAAGATGCCATCCACTAAACAGGTCATAGTCGTCTGGAGAAATGACCATAAGAAGTTCGTAATCTTCGCCGCCCCAAAGTGAAAATTCGTGAGCAGGAATGCCCAACTCCAAAGCCATTTTAGAAGTTTCTTCGTGAAGAGGAAGATTTTCTGCAAAGATGTGAAGGCCGGCACCTTCGGGACAAAGTTGAAGAGCATCGTTGATCAGTCCATCACTGCAGTCCATCAGCGCGTGCACTTTATCTTTCTTTTTTACGAGAGCACCGACCAAATCCAAACGTGGGCGAGGGTGAAGATGTTTTTTCTTCGCTTCTTCGTAATCCGACAATCTTTTTTGCAACGCCATCAGGCCTGTGTGTGAAAGTCCCAAAGGACCACTGCTTAAAAGCAAGTCGCCTTTCATGGCACCTTTTCGAGTCAAAGGATGTTCGCAAGAGCCATGCACGCTGACATCAATAACAAGTTTGTCAGGGCTTGCGGAAAGATCTCCGCCGACGATTTCGCAGGAGTATTTATCGGCAAGTTGACTCATGCCCAAATAGAACTCGTCAAGCCAAGATTCGTTTATTTTTTCAGGGAAGGCGATAGAGACCTGGGCAAAATGTGGGTGGGCTCCCATCGCAGCGATGTCGCTTAAATTCACCGCCAGTGCTTTTGCTCCAAGATCAAAAGCACTGAAATAGTCCAGCTTGAAGTGCACATCTTCAACCATCATGTCTTGGCAAATGACTGAATATCCAAGGAAGTTTTTAAATACAAACGCATCGTCCCCCAGCGGTACGATAGTATGATCGTTGTGACGCTGGACCCGGTAACGAATCTTTTGAATAAGAGTCCATTCCTTGGGGGTATTTTGCATGTCGTTGTTCCTTGAGAAGACGTTGCTAAACAAGTGGCTTTATTGTGAAATATCTGAAGAAAGAGTCAAGGAGGATTCTTTGAATACGCCAAAAGTGGCTTCGCCTAAAAGAACATCAAAAAAGAAATCTACCAGAAAGCCCAAAGTCGTTGAGCATCCTCTGTCATCTGAAAGTCTTTTCAGCAGTCGTGAGATCGGATGGCTGAATTTTAATCGTCGTGTTTTGACAGAAGCTGAAGACGCCCGCAATCCACTGTTAGAGCGCGTGAAGTTTTTAAGTATTTCCACGTCCAATCTTGATGAGTTTTTCATGAAGCGTGTGGGTGGTTTGAAACGTCATATGGCTTACGGTATTTCGCCAAAGTCTTCCGACGGGAAAACACCGCTTTTGCAATTGCAAGAGATTCGTCAGTTCGTCAATCCAATGCTGCAAGATCAAGCGATCTGTTATGACAAAGTTTTAAAGCCCGCTCTGGAAAAAGAAGGTGTGTATCTTCTATCTTGGAAAGAATTGACGGATAAAGAAAAAGAACTCGTTAAAAAATACTACAATAAAAATGTGTTTCCTGTTCTAACGCCACTGTCTGTAGATCCGGGGCATCCATTTCCGTTCATTTCAAACTTGTCTATCTCACTCGGTGTGACTCTGAAGCATCCCAACAATGACGATAAACTTTTTGCACGTGTGAAAATTCCGAAAGTGCTTCCTCAATGGATTCGTATTGATCCTGAATCCTCCACGTTGCGTTTTGTAAGTCTTCTGGAAATGATCAAAGAAAATCTCGCAGATTTATTTCCATCAATGCAGGTTTTGAATGTAATGCCCTTCAGACTCACAAGAAATGCGGACTCGGATCAAGATCAGGAAGATGCGGAAGATTTGTTAGAGGCGATCGAAGAAGAATTGCGCCAACGCCGTTTCGCCGAAGTGGTTCGTTTAGAACATGGACCGAAACCAGATCCTTGGATGCTGAAATTCTTGATGGAAGAGTTAGAAATCACCGAAGAAGACATTTATGAACTTCCTGCGATGCTAGATTTCACTGATTTGAGCGTGATTTCAGATTTGAATCTTCCAAAATTAAAGTTTGAACCTTACACGCCAGTTGTGACGCCAGCCTTCGCCGAAGAAGGTGTCGGGATTTTTAATGCCATTAAGATGAGCGATCAGCTTGTGCACAATCCTTACGAAAGTTTTTCGGCCTCTGTAGAAAAATTCATTCGTGTTGCCTGTGATGATCCAAAAGTTTTAGCAATCAAAATGACTTTGTATCGCACTGGTGACAATAGCCCCTTCATTCGTTCATTGATTCGTGCCGCTGAACAAGGAAAGCAAGTTGTTTGCTTGGTAGAGCTTAAAGCGCGTTTTGATGAAGAAAGAAATATTTATTGGGCGACCGAACTGGAAAATGCCGGCGTGCACGTCGTCTATGGCGTCGTCGGTCTTAAAACTCACGCAAAGACCTCTCTCGTTGTTCGTCAGGAACAAGAGGGTTTGAAATGTTATTGTCATATCGGAACTGGAAATTATAACGTTGCGACCTCACGCTTTTACACGGACTTGGGTCTTTTGACGGCGAAAGAGGAAATCACCAGTGACGTTGTTGAGTTCTTTCACTACCTAACGGGTCGTTCTCTGAAAAGCAACTATCAGAATCTTTTAATTGCGCCAGTGAACATGTTTTCTCGTTTTAAATCCATGATTGAGCGTGAAGCCGATCATGCAAAAGCCGGAAGACCTGCGCAGATCATTGCAAAGTTTAATAACTTTGAAGAAAACGACATTGCTGTGGCCCTCTATGCGGCTTCGCAAAAGGGTGTCGATATCGATATGATTGTCAGAGGTTTCTGCTGTCTTCGTCCAGGTGTTCCCGGCATGAGCGATAAGATCCGTGTGATTTCTATCATCGGTCGTTTCCTTGAGCACTCCCGTTTATTTTACTTTAGAAATGGCGCGAAAGATCCTGTCGATGGAGAGTTCTACATTGGTTCTGCCGATTGGATGTATCGCAATCTGCATGCGCGTGTTGAAGCCATTGTTCCGATCTTAGATCGAGGCTTGAAAGAAAAATGCTGGGAGATTTTGCAGCTCTGTGTGAAGGAGCAGCGCCAAGCATGGCAAATGAATGGCGATGGCACTTACACGCGCCGCAACTCCACAGATATGGGAATTCATCAAACTTTGATGCAAATTGCGAAAGCTCGGGTTACATTGGTTGAAGAAAACCATTCCGCAGCAGAGTAAAGGGCAACAAAAGTGGAACTGATCATCATTCGTCACGCCGTCGCTGAAGAGCGCGAGGATTTTAAAAAGAAAGGCCTCGAGGATCATTTACGTCCATTGACTTTAAAAGGACGTAAAAAGATGCAAAAGGTCTGCGTGAAGCTGCGTGATTACGTGAAAGAAATTGATTTGATCGTTTCAAGTCCTCTGACTCGCGCCCGTCAAACAGCTGAGATCGTGTCGCAAATTTATTTTGAAACAAAAGTAGTGGAAGCCCCTGAGTTGGTGCCGCATAGTCCTCCGCAAGCCTTTGTGAAATGGTTGCGCACGCAAGCGAAAACCTATCGTCGTATTGCGATCATTGGTCATGAACCGCATTTAAGTTCTTTTGCGAGTTATATGCTTTCAGGAAAAACAGAAAGTTTTATTGATCTTAAAAAGAGCGGCGTGATTGGCCTGGAGATGGAGTCCTTTACGTACGCAGAAGCTGGGGGAGCCCAGCTTCTGTATTACATTCCTCCGAAATTCCTCGTCGATTAGTTTGGCAAGAAATCCAAAGCTTTGAAGTAAGCTTCTGAAGCGTCACCGACATCGTTGGAATCGTGTTGAATTGTGATCGCTACGATATCCATGTCTTCCACATTTTTATCTGGGAAGGCGCGCTTCAAATCTTCCGCCAAATTTCTTTGGTACATTTGTGGTTTGCCCAACATGTCTTGATTGTTCAAGAGCAATTGTTTTGCTTCAGGCAAAGTCGCAACCACGATGTTCTTGTTCGAGTACCAGTTTTCAAAGATCTGACCGGCTTGACGAGTTTCGCCGCTCACAGCATCACCCCAGTAGTAACCAAACAAGAAAACTTTGTCGTTCTTAGGATCTACTGTTGCTCTGTCGCCATTTGCTTTACCGTCACGGATCGTGAACCAAACTTGGAAAGCAGAGTCGTCTTTACCCGTTTTACCTTTCACTGGATCGGCACCTGGAACACCTTTAGTCACATCCAATTTCAACATCATCTTAGAGAATTCTACAGGAGAGAATCTGTAAGCCAATGTCGTCATACGGATGGAGTTGTTTTTACTTTTCATCAAGGCCCATTTTTCGCCTTCATGATCTGCTGTCACGTAACCGAAGTCTTTGTTGTCATCCAAACCACCTGGGGAACGCGATTCATAGTTGAACTGGTGATCCATGCGGAAGTGAACCATGTTCGTGTGGTTGTAATCAATGCGGATACCTTCTGGCATATTTGCTTTTGTCGCTGGCGCTACTTTTACGCCGGCCATAATATCTGGAAGTTTTTGGACATCAAGGCTTGCATACGGCTCATAGCGAAGTTGCGATTGTGGCAATTTCACTTTCGGTTCATAGCTGTCAGCAGGGTCATTAATCTTTGGAAGCAAGTTCATGTTCAATTCCCAAGTGTTGCCGTAAGGAAGGAACTCAACAAAGTGCTCGCCTTTTAAAGAGTACTGTTTCGCAAGACCGTCTTGGCTTAAGCGGTAGTAAGTTTGTGATTTGATCGGAGAAGCATTCGCCGCTGCCAAAATCACTTTTGAGTTCCAAGCCAAGTTTTTCTTATTGTTGTTGATATCAAGTTCAGCCAAAGAGTTTACAAGACCTTTCATGAACGCTTTTTGGTTAAAGCGTGAGGACAAGATACCTGCCAAGTGATCGGCTTTGATTGTTCCCATATCAACAGCTGCTAATTTCGCCGGGAATTTAGAAGAAGACACAGTCACAACACCATCATTGTCTTCATCGAATTGACCGATGATTTTTGTCGCCTTCATGAAGATATGAGAATCTTCAGGGTCACTTGCGAATGTCACAGAGAAATAACGAGTCAGACCGATCAAACCGCGCTCATTTCTTCTCCAGAAAGCATCCATCGCTGTTGGTGTGATGGATTTAGAAGCTGTTTTTTCTTCTTTGCAGATTGCCGGGCCTTGATGTTCAGAAAGAGCTGAAACCAGAGCAAATGGAACGTCTGTCGTATTCAAGATGCTTGAACCGTGTAAAGGAGCCGCGATCGCGACAAAACCTTTAACATAGTTCGAGATCAAGCTTGGATTTTTCGTGAAGGCCGTCAATGTATCCACGGCACCTTTAGAGTAACCCAAGATCAAGTAACGAGGAGAAGCATGACCGCGTTGTTGGCGTGTTTTAATATCTTCACGCAAGTAGTTCAAGATGATGTCAGCATTCACTTCGCTTCCGCATGTGCTTTCTACTGGAGGCTGGATCACACGAAGACCCATTTCATCCATCAAAGAGTTCAAGCCAAGGCTGAAGATCTCTTTGTCAAAGATGCTGTTGTAGATACCTGGGACGTAGACGATTGTAAGATCATCCAAAGACTTGTTATAAAGTTTCGTCATTGGTGTTGGGTAAATACGGTCTTCAAGGTCTGCTTCTTTAATCGCTTCCTGAAGAAGAGTTTTCGCAATTGTTGAATCCGCGTATTTCGCACCACTGTTTGGATTCGTGTATTTTTCGTTCAAACCTTTGAAGCTATCAACATACTTGTCTTTGCCGCCGAGCCATTGTCTTGCGAAAAGCATGTCGCGAGTTTCTGGAAGGTAAGGCTTTTCTTGAACCACGATAGATTTTTCAAGAAGAGCAGGCATTTGGTACATCTTCATAACAGCGCGTTTTGCAGGAAGAACATACTGAGCAATGCTGCCGATGATTCCATCTTTGTTTGCGATGTCTTCTTTAAGATCTACTGATGCTGTTTTTGTATCTTTCAAAAGACCCATTTTATCTTTTACTTTCGCGATACGTGGGTCGTTCATCAATTTTTCAACGTCACCGGAATTTTGAAGTACGGCGTCGGTTACGGCACCGATATCTTCAGGGCTGATCATGGAGTTGATATCAAACTTCGCCATATCGAAATTCATCGGAGACAAAGTCTGAGAACCAGGTTGTTTGAATGGATCAAACTTGAAGGCCTCCATAAAGCTCTTCATTTCTGTAACTAAGAAATAAGGACGTGTATCAGACACAAAGCGTGTGATGTGTTGGAAGATGCGCTTTTGGGAAAGATCTTTCGCTTGAGTTTCGATACCTTGGCGTGATTTCAGAACTTCAGCCAATGATTCTTGACCAGAAAGACCGGCTCTTTTTGCTGTGTTACCGAAAAGGTCTTTAGGGTTGATACCAAGGAATGGAAGAATGTCTTTAGAACGAATTTGTCCCGGTACTTTTCTTTTTGTTGAAGCAAAAAGTCCGTAAGATGAGGCCGCTGTTAACGAACCGTGTGTACGGTACATTTTTGTGAAAGCACCCAGTGAAGACGTGATGTTATATCCATCTTTCAAAGTAAGGATAAAATCTGGGAAGTCGAAGTTTCTTTCAGAAGCAGATTCAATCAAACGATAAACTGAATCTGGATATTTTGAATTTTGGGCTGCTTCAAAAGCTTGTGTCGCTGTCATAGCTTTTGGAGCGGCTTTTGTTGATTGATAAACAGTACCTAACTGCAATACGTTCGCAGTTTCTGGATAATAGTAGTAAAGATTGTTCTTTTTATCGAATTGAACTTTCGCTTCACCCGCAGAAGAAACAACAGTCATTAGTGTTTCTTGAGCATTGTTGCGGTTCACGTAAACCGCAAGATCAAACCAAGCTTCTTTTTTGAATTCGTTGATCAACGTGCCCATAAGTTTGCGGTCTTTAAGATAAACCGGACCCCAAGTGCCCAAAGCCATCAAAGGAACTGCCACGTCCTTTTGATTTTTAAGCTGTTGTACGTTGTTGAAGCCGGCGCGCTCAATCACTTTGCCGATATCAACACCTGTTAATTCATTTTCAGGTTGGCCTTCTTGGAAGCGACCGATGTTACCGTGGTCGGACATCAAAACAACTTCAACGTCTTGGCCCTTATCTTTATAAGATTTAATAAGACGCTTGATCTCTGCATCTAAAACTTTCATCACAGGGAAAAGACGGTTTAATTGCGTATGCGCTGTGGAATCCACCGCACCAACATAACCTGTAAGGAATTGTTTTGGTTTTGCCGCAATCAAATCATCAACAACGGATTTTACTTCCAATTTAGGAACTTCTTCTGTTGGGAAGTACATCAAAGCTTCAACGTAAGGGTTGAAGAAAGAGTCAAAGGCTCCCATGTAGTATTTAGGGAAAGCCAAGCGACGGTAATAATCGCGGGGATCACCTTGAATTGATTGAGTGGATTCGTCAAAGTATGTTGCTTCAACGGATTTAATGCGACCAGCAGCTCCGAAAAGATCTGCAGTGTGAGTCACTGTTGACCAAGAAAGATCCGTCATTGAAGGAAAAGGAGCGACGTGAGCGCCGACTTGCGAGAACTCTTTAAAGAGGCCTTGTCTTTGTGCGGCTTGGAAGGCGAAGTAACTAAGACCGTCAGCACCAATCACAATGGTTTGAACCTTTTGGGCTGGAGCGGCCGCTTGAGCCTTTTTCCAAGGAAGCTCAAATGCTTTTGCGGGCATTCCAACGGTTAAAGAACCGGCGATCAAACCTGCAGTGAGAACATTTTTATAAGCGTTCAGGCGTTTCATAAGTTACCCCTTAAAAATTGTGTATCAACTTGAATAGAGGCAAGAGCGATGCCAAGGTTCGCAGGGCGAAACGAATCTTATTCGAGATAATAAGGGGACTTGAGAGAAAACTGTCTCACGGTGAGAACGGTGACGTTTTAGTTCAATCTATGTCAAGAAGATGTCATGGACCAAACGAGTCCATCGCGAAGACCGACACTGGGGATAAGAATCTTATGAGTTTCAGCTTGTCTCATAATAGTCTGCACTAGCATCGCCGCGGGCACGATCACGTCGGCGCGATCGGGGCGCAGAGCGAGTTTTTCAATGCGTTCTTTCACTTTTAAAGAGCGTAGTTTTTCAATAATGGTATCAAGCTCTGCCAAAGTTAAAAATGTGTGGGGAGTTTTATTTAGTAACTGCACTTTAAGTTTTCCGAGGCACTCTAGATTTCCACCGGTGCCGATCGCAAAGTCGACTTGCTCATGTTCGCAGTTTTTATAAAGATGCTCACCGAGATCGCCTAAGAATTCACCCATGATGATATTGAGATGGCTTTCATTGAGATGACGTTTGCTTAAGTTTTCAAGCACGCGCACGGTGCCCATCGGAAAAGACTTGGTCGCGATCATCTTATCGCCTTTAGAGAAGGTCACCTCGACACTGCCTCCGCCGATATCGATCAGCATGGTCTTTTTATTATCGAGGTCCAGTTCCTTACGGACAGCCAAGTGGATCAGTCGGCCCTCTTCGGTGCCATCAATGACTTCGATTTTGATTCCGGAGCTTTTATAAATTTCATCCACGAATTGCTGACGGTTCTTCGCCTCTCGACAAGCACTGGTTGCGACGGCTCGGCAGCTGACCACTTGCAGTTCCCGGTTGGTTTGCGAGTAATGATGAAACGTAGCCTTGGCGATTTCCATAGATGCCGGAGTGATAATGCCTTCGGTAAAAACATCGTGACCTAAACGAACGGCGGCGCGGAAGCGTTTGATAAGCTGTATCGTCGGGGATTGATCGGAAACGTCGGCGATCATCATGCGGATGGCGTTGGACCCGATATCAATAGCTGAAACACGACGTGACACAGTAAACTTCCTTTTCTTTGGCTTTAGTATATAAAAATGAGAGCATCAGAGACATGAAAAAAAACATTCTGTGCTCTTTATTTTTGCTTTTTGCCTCTTCGCATTCATGGGCCTTGTCTGAAATTGAATTGACGGGAGAGTTGGATGCTACTGCCTCGGTTTGGAACCTTCCAACAGGGCAAAGAGGCAACTCCGCTTTTGCTGTTCCTTCTTTGTTTTTAGATTTGAATGCTCCTCTAAAAGACGACAACTTGATGGTGCTTTCTTTTGAAGGCTCTGAAGAAAAGACCTCTTCAGCAGAACGTTTCGATGTGAAAGTTCGTGAAGCCTATTTGGATGTCGTGAGTATTTTTCAAGGGATGTATGCTTTGCGCTTTGGATTGATTCCGCAAACTTGGCAAGAGGCTCAGTATGAAACATGGACTTACCGTTTCTTGGGGCAAGATGCTTGGGCGATGACGGAAAAGTGGAAGTATCAAAGTTATTCCGATTTAGGGATGTCATTCATGTCGGAACTTCCGCAGGACATGGGCGAATGGGCTTTCACGTTTTCAAACGGGGAAGGGGCCGAAGAAAAAGAGGGCGGGCCTCATAAAGAAGCCGCTCTTTTTGCGCGTTTGACGATGTGGTCGCCGTGGACAGTGTCTTTGAATTACGTGCGTGGCAATTATGATAAGTACGGCGAAGACGTAGGACTCAAAGAACGCATTCAGGCCATGGTGACTTATGAAAAAGCGGATGAGTGGCTGGCAGGTTTGGAATACCTGGCGGCGAAAGATCCGGCAGATGCTTTGCGCGATCTTAAGATGGCGGAAGGTGTGGATGTTACGGCTTTGTCCGGTGAAGCCGTCAGTGGCCAAGCTGCGAGTTTCTTCACAATCATTCGCACGGGACCCAAGGCGGAGGTCATGCTCCGTTATGATTATTTAAATGCGGTGACAGGTGAAGACGGCAAAGACTTGCAAACGGTGATAGCTTCACTAGGATATCAAGTGACGGAAGATATCAAGGCGGCTTTGGCAGTCGATCACACCCGTTACGGGAGTGATTTTGCTCCGGGAGCGAGAGATCGCTCAAAAGTAGAGCTTGCGGCCCAAGTTCTCTTTTAAACTGTGTTAAGATTCTGTTAGAATCCTTATGGATGCCGTGTTAAGCGGTGTCTTTATTTCGTAAATAATATTAAACAAGGCCTAAGCGCTGGGGACAAACCATGGAAAGAGCGATTGATACTCAAATTGAAGACCTAAAGAAAATGATTCTTCTTATGGGTGGTCACGTTGAGAAATCTTTAGCGCAAGCAACGGCGGCATTGTTGTCCCGTGATCTAGGCATGTTCGAACAAGTGCATGCAACTGAAAAACTGGTGAATGAAGATCACATCAAAGTAGACAACGCTTGTATGAATATTCTTGCAAAGCAAGGACCGGTTGCCAAAGACCTTCGCTTGGTTCTTTCAATTGTGAAGATCAATAACGATCTTGAGAGAATGGGCGATCAGGCCGTGAATATTTCTCACACTGGAAAAGACTATTTGGGACGTAAACCCATGCAAGCGCAACTCAGCGACATTCAAAAAATGTCCGAGATCGCAGGCCGTATGGTGAAAGGGTCCTTGGATTGTTTTGTTCGTGGCGACGTGGAGCAGGCAAAGAAGATCCTTTTGATGGATGACGAGATGGATGCTTTGAAAAACAAAGTTTTCAAAGATTCAACGGCGCATATGAAATCCCACTCTGAAGATGTTGAGGCGGGACTGGATTTGATTTTGATTGCAAGAAATCTGGAGCGTATGGGCGATCATGCGACCAATATCGCTGAAGATGTGATTTTTGCATTTACTGGAAAAGATGTCCGACATGGGGGCAAGTTTGGCTGACAATTCGATTCATGTGCTAGTGGTGGAAGATGAACAAGAAATTCGTGAACTCATGGCCCTGCATCTTTTGCGACAGGGCTACAAAGTCATCGAGTGTTCTTCCGCCGAAGAAGCCGTGAATGAATTGAACCGCAACAACTACCAAGTTTTTGTTTTGGATTGGATGCTGCCGGGAATGAGTGGCGTCGATATCGTTGAAAAAATCAAAGCTAAAAATCCTCAAGCATCGGTTTTGATGGTGACAGCGAAAGCGGAACCTCAAGACATCGTTCAAGGTCTTGAAAAAGGTGCCGATGACTATGTGACAAAGCCATTTAATCCCACCGTTTTTATTGCCCGCGTGAAAGCACTTTTGCGTCGTCACCAGGTCGTGACTCAGGCAGCTCCCGTTGATGACGGCGAGGTCCAGGTGGCGGGTCTTCGTATTAATTTTAAATCTTATGAGATTTCTTATCAGGGAGAACCTCTTCACCTGACTCCTTCCGAGTTTAAGCTCTTAGGGGCTTTGGTTCAGAATCAGGGCTGTGTCCTGACTCGCGAGCAATTGATCGAAAACATCCAAGGTGAAGGGATCAACGTCGTTGGACGCACCATCGACACCCACGTTTTCGGATTACGCAAGAAGTTAGGAGAGTGGGGAGATCGCATTGAGACTATCCGTGGAGTGGGATATCGGGTTAAAGTAGATATCGCATGAAGCGATTTGTACGATTCCCCTGGCGAGTATATTGGAGATTCTTTTTCTATCAATTGATAGCGTTCAACGTTTTGTTTGTCGCTATCATCTCTGTTTTAGATGTGCGCTATCGAATGGCGCCATTTGTTTATAACGAAGCCCTTTTAAATTTTTTCCTGTTCAGTGTGATTGTTGTCGCAGTGACTTCGTATCGTTTTGCGCGCCCGATTCACCGTGTGATCTTAAAAGCTTTGCGTATTTCTAGCAAACGCACTTACGGAAACCTTATTGATCCAAACCAGGAAGAAGACCTTTTGGATGACGAGCTCGATGATATTTCTGAATTGGACGTGGCTTTAAATCACATTCACAGAAAAATGAAAAAACGCAAGGCTCAGTACCTGCAAGCGGTTGAAGAATCGCAAGCGTTTATGAGTGCGGTGGCTGAAGGCCTTGTGAGTGTGAGCCTTGATGAGAAGATTCTTTATTTCAACTCTCAGTTTGCGGCCCAATTTTTGTCTCCGGATCAAATGAATACTCCGGTTTTGCGTTTGAAAGATGCGATTCGTACACCCGACGTTCTTGAAGGATTTACGAATTCAATCAAGGCCGGAAAAGTTCAGCGCTTCACTGTGAAGCTAAACACCTTGGTCGACAATACGCCAAGATATTTTGCGGTTTCTGTGAATCCGATTCGCAATGCCAAGACGAAAGAGATTTATGGTGTTGTAGGAATTTTCCATGACATCACGGAACTTAAAAAGGTTGAGCAAATCCGTATTGATTTCGTTGGAAATGCATCACACGAATTGCGCACACCACTGACTTCGATCAAGGGTTATATTGATACTTTGAAAGAAGATGTGAAGACGGGACAAATCCAACAGGCTGGAAAGTTTTTGGATATTGTCTCTCGCAATATCGATCGTTTGATGGATCTAGTGAATGATTTGTTAAGTCTTAGCACTTTGGAATCGCACGCGGAGTTAAAATTAGAATTGATTCATCCTTTGCAGATTTCTGAACATATCGTTGCGGAACTGGCTGTTCTTGCGGCTGAAAAAAACATTTCAATCCGCGTGATCGGGGAAGTTCCTCCGTTTATGGCGGATGCTCACAAGGTCGAGCAAGTTTTAAGAAATCTTGTCTCTAATGCGATCAAATTTATTCCGAACGGAAAGTCTGTTCAGATTCGTTGGGAAGGCGACAACAAGGACGCCGTGATTTTGCGTGTGATCGACGACGGTCCGGGAATTCCTGAAGAACACTTGGATCGTCTGTTTGAGCGTTTCTATCGGATCGACAAAGGCCGTACCCGCGATGCGGGCGGCACAGGCTTGGGACTAGCGATTGTGAAGCACATCATGCAAAGCCACGGTGGCACTGTGGCGGTAAAGAGTGCGCCAGGCCAAGGCTGCGAGTTTATTTGTACCTTTCCGATAAAATAGCGCGGCTTGAGCCGCAGGATGTGGAGCGAGCTCGGCTCGCGGAACTGGACTTAGTATGATTTCTGAATCTCATCCATTTTATAAGCATTTTGAAAAAGTTTATGGGGCTCGTTGGCCGGGCCTTTATGCGGCGTTGGTGCAATCCGAGCAGCAAGTGGCTCGCCAAAATAAATTGAGTCCTGTCGAAAATCTCTCTGCAAAAAAATGGAGTTCATTTCCACAAAAACCCGAGCTGCCAGGATGTTTTTGGATTCCTTCAGGCGAACACAGTCAACCGGAGCGCAATGCCGATGAACTTTTAGATATTTACATCATGGACCCAGCAAGCGTGATGGTCGCGCGCGCTCTTGATGTTCAATCCGGAGATCGTGTTTTAGATATGTGCGCAGCTCCCGGTGGGAAAAGTCTTGTTATGATTGAATCTTTAGCTGAAGACGGCGAGATTTTTTGCAATGACCTTTCGCCAGAGCGCCGCGAACGCCTTAAAAAAGTGATTCAACAGTACGTTCCTCGTTCAGTGCGTGATCGCGTGTGGGTGACAGGTAAAGACGGCGTGCAATTTGGTTTGAAAGAGCCCGACAGTTTTGATCGTATTTTATTGGATGCTCCTTGTTCAGGGGAAAGACATATCCTTGAAAACAAAGCCGCTCAAGACGAGTGGAGCCCGCGTCGAACGGAGCACTTGGCCTCTCGTCAGTATTCGTTGTTGGCAGCAGCATTTTTAGCTGTGAAATCCGGTGGAAGGATTGTTTATTCGACGTGCTCGATCAGTCCTGCTGAAAACGATGAAGTCGTTCGTAAATTATTGAAAAAGAAAAAGGACGCCGTTCGTTTGGTTGAAGCTCCGTTGGGTGTCGGCGGGGAGCGCACGGAATGTGGCGTGATCTATCTGCCTGACCACGCCGGATTTGGGCCGTTGTATTTTTCTATCATCGAAAAGACCTAATTACTGAACAATGACTTTCTTGTGGAAGCTCATGGAGCGCGCGTGCGACTTTGCAAATATCAAAGATGCAATTAACTTTGCGAGAGAAAAATTCCTTAGAATAAGAATCAGCTTACAAGGAGTGCAAGATGAGATCAGTCATGGCTATTCTTGTTTTTTTGGCGGCGACGGCATTGGTGGTCTTCTCTCAAGCGCAGGATGGTCCTGCGGATGAGCAGACGGTTCTTGAAACGATTCAGAATTAGTTGTCGTCTTTTTGACGGAACTTATGGCGACGGTATTCTTCCAAAGTCAGGAAGCCGTAAGTTTTTTTGCGATAGATTTCTACGGCTTCTGTTTCAATATCAGTTAAAACATCATCCATAAACTCTAAGGGAATGCTTCCGGTTCTCATCAACTGAAGAGTGTAAAGGTGAACAACCTTGCGGATGAAATCCGGGGTCTTTTCCTTCATATTGGAAGTTTCTTTTAGCTGGGTTTCTACAATCGTAATTAAAGTATCTGTATTCATCTGCATGACTTGTCGGATTTCTTTTTTCGAACCTGAGCATCACCCATAGAAATTTGGCCTAAGGGATGTCATACTGGGCGCTATGAAAGCCCTGACTCAGCAAGAACTTCAGCAATTTGTGTCTTATTTCGCACCAATCCTTGATGGAGCACAGTTGCAAGACGTCTTGGTTAATGACCGAGGTCTGGCCTTGGGATTTCGCAAAGACATTCACTATTGGATGATCCTGGACCTTGTGCCGAACAATCCGTTGATGCTGATTTTTGAAGAAGAATGTCCTTTTAAAAAAGGCCCGAAGACAAAACCCGTGAGCCTCTTTATGAACTCTCACGCAAGAAACCTTTATTTGACGTCAATGACGGTTGTGGAAGAGTTCGGTCGGGTTGTTCGTTTGATTTTAAAGAACTCGCAGATGGAGTGTGAAATCGAAATCCGTCTGATTCCCAAGCAATGCAATGTCATTGTTAAAGCTCACGGAAAACAAGTGGCTTGGGATCGTCCGTTGGAGTTAACGGCGGCACCCGTTGTGGAAAATCCTCCAGCTCCGAGAACTTTAGAAGAGATTCATGAGGAGTGGTTAGCTGAGCAGTCTTCGGCAAAAAAGCCATCGTTAGATCCGGTCGCGCAATGGGAAAAGCAGAAGAAAAAAGATCTCGAAAAAAAGAATAAAGCCCTTTCGGAAATTCAGAAACAGATCGAAAGTGATAAGCACGATTTGTGGTATGAGGCGGGGCAGTTTTTAAAGACGCATGGAACACTGGAAGTGCCCGAGCATTTGCGCCCTTGTATCAACTTTCAAGAATCTTTGAGTTGGAATATTGAAAACAGCTTTAGCAAAGCCAAGCAGCTTGTTGGAAAAAAAGAGGGTGCCAGAGAGCGTTTGATCGAATTGCAGGAAGAAATCGCTCGCCTTGAAAAATCCCGATATCAGGAAAAACCCAAAAAAACAGCTCTTGTTGATCTGATGCAAAAAGCGGAAGCGCGGGGCAGGAAACTGCACTTGGAATCCGGAGCATTGGCTTATTGTGGGAAGTCGGCTGCGGACAATCTCGCTCTTCTTCGTCAAGCGAAAGCTTGGGATTATTGGCTGCATTTACGGGACTATCCTGGGGCTCATGCGATCATTCATCGTCAAAGGGATCAGCTCATTTCCCCAACGGAAATTCAGGAAGTCGCCGAGTGGGTGGCTAAAGAGTCTTTGTCTTCAAAATCATTGATGGTCGGGCAGAAAGTCGCGGTTGTTATCGTCGAGTGTCGATTCGTTCGGCCCATCAAAGGTGATAAGCTGGGCCGTGTAACCTATCATTCAGAAAAGACTTTGAGTTTTACCTTGCGTCATTCTTAAGCCCTCTTGACTGACAACATCAGCGGTCTAAAATTTCTTCATCAACCAGATGGAGATTCACCATGATTGAAGTCAGAGATCTCACCAAAGATTATGGACAAAGACGTGCCATTGATAAACTCAATTTCTCAATTTCTAAAGGCGATGTTGTCGGTTTTCTTGGTCCCAACGGAGCGGGAAAATCAACGACGATGAAAATCATCACAGGCTTCATGGCGCCAAGCCACGGTTCGGCGTCGGTTGCAGGCTTTGATGTTTTTGAAAATCCTTTGGAAGTAAAAAAGCGCATTGGTTATTTGCCAGAAACACCTCCGGTTTATGGCGATATGTATGTGCGCGATTATCTGCGCTATGTGGCGGCCTTAAAACAAGTCCCTCAAGACAAGATTGAAAAATCTGTCGATATGGCGATTGAAAAAACAAACTTAGGTGAAGTGCAAAAGCGTTTGATCCAACATCTCTCAAAAGGATTCAAACAGCGCGTGGGAATCGCGCAAGCGATCGTCTCAGATCCTGAAGTTTTGATTTTGGACGAGCCCACCGTGGGTCTTGACCCAAAACAAGTGGCAGAGATCCGTGATCTTATTAAAACTTTGAAAGGCCAACATACGATCATCCTTTCCACGCACATCTTGCCTGAGGTGGAAGCGACTTGTGAAAAAGTCATTATCATCAACAAGGGCCAAATCGTGGCGGAAGACAGCATCAGCAATCTTTCGACAATGGAAAAAGGCCAGCGTCGCTTGCACGTTCGTTTGCGTAAGGATGTGCAGGATATGAAAACTGTTTTAAGTCCTATCCAAGAAGTCACAGCGGTGAGCTTCGGTGCCTCTCACAAAGAGTGGAGCATTGACCTTTCCGGCGGGGAAGAGGTGGTTGAAAATATCTCTTCATTGCTAGTGAACAAAGGCTTGGGCTTGGTGGAACTGACGCCAGCTAAACGCGATCTTGAAGATGTCTTCTTAAAACTCACATATGGACAAGCACAAAAAGGAGGTGAAGCATGAGCGGCACTCTCGTCATCTTTAAAAAAGAACTGAAAGGTTTTTATTTAAACCCGACTTTCTGGGTGATCTGTTTTTTAGTGAGCGTGATCTTTAGCTGGGTGTATCCGATTCAGTTAAACCTGTTCTCGCAGCTTTTAATGAACTACGTCATGCAACAAGGCGTTCCTTCAAATCAATTGAATATCCACTATGGGGTTTTCTTAAGACAGCTTTCGTATTTGAATCTTCTTTTGATCTTCGTGGTTCCCGCTTTGACGATGAAACTTTTTGCGGAAGAAAAGAAACTGCGCACGTTTGATCTTCTTTTGACGTCGCCGGTGACTTCTTTGCAAATCGTTCTAGGAAAATACTTTGCAGCTTTAGGCGCTGTTCTGGGCATTGTAGTGTTGGCACTTCTTTATCCGCTAGCGACTTCAACAATTGCCACAGTCAATTGGGCTCCGCTCTTTATCGCCTTCTTTGGAATCTTTTTGGTGGGCGGTGTTTACACAGCGATGAATCTTTTTGCCTCATCGCTCACAGAAAACAGCATCGCCGCTTATATTATTTCTGTGATGTTCAATCTTTCGATCTGGTTTATCGGCATTGGCGCTGAAGTCGTCGATGGTGAAAAAGCCCGTAAGATTTTTGAGCACGTGTCTTTAAGCTCGCATCTTTCAACATTGGTGGAAGGAACTTTACGCACGAATGGATTGATTTTCTTTTTCAGTGTGATTGTTTTGTTCTGCTTCCTTTGTGAACGTGTTGTTGAATCATCCCGTTGGAGATAAGTATGAGTAAGTTAGGTAAAATTTCATTTCTCTTTGCCGGTATTTCACTTGTGTCTATGTCCATCACCCGCTACCTCTTAGGTGAGTGGGTGCCTTTTTGTTGGGTGGCTTTGGCACTGGCGGTGTTTTTCTTAGGACTAGGTCTTGCAAAAGACCGCGCTTTCTTTAAAGAATTCTTCACGATGAAGACAACCAAAGAAGGCATGAGCATGGGCGTTTTAATTCTGCTGATGCTCGCGGTTTTAATCATCGTGAATTATTTGGGAGTGAAGCACTATAAAACGTGGGACTTCTCGACAGCTCAGTCAAACACCTTGTCGGATCAATCCGTGAAGCTTGTAAAAGGTTTGGATTCGGATCTCAAAGTTCTTTTCTTCTATAAAAAAGGTGTGGAAGGAAATGAAGAGAATCGTCGCCTTTTCCGAGAGCTGATTAAAAAATACCAAGATCAAAGCCCGAAAGTGCAATTGGACTTTGTTGAAGTCAACGAACGTCCGGATCTAGCCAAAGAATATGGTGTGGATAAAGGCAGCGGTGTCGTGTTCTTGGATTACAAAGGCCGTCGCAACCGCATTGAAAGAATTGATGAGCAGGAGTTCACAAGCGCTCTGGTTAAAGTCACTCGTGAACAAACGAAAACGATTTATTTCACAGTCGGTCATGGCGAAAAAGATCTTAAGGACAACCGTGAAGGTTTGGGACTGGGTTCTTTAAAGCTGATGCTAGAGAACAACCGTTATACGGTGAAGGAACTGCCCCTTATTCAAAACGCGAAGATTCCTGAAGACGCCGATGTCATTATCGTGGCGGGTCCGGTTCAAGGATTCCAAGATTTTGAAATCGCAGCTTTAGAAAATTATTTGAAAAATGGCGGAAGTCTTTTCTTGGCGGTGGAATCGCAAAACACGGCGGGCCTTGAAAAGTTGGTTAGTAAGCTTGGTGTTCAGTTTGAAAACAATTACGTTTTGAATGTCGTCGATACTGTGATGGGCCGTGGCATCAACCAAGGTCCGACAATGGGTGCAGTGTTCTCGGAATCTAACAAGATCACAAAAGCTTTTGGTCGCAGCGAGGTAACGTTGTTCCGCTTCCCGCAAGGACTTAAAAAAGCCAATGTGCCTCAAGGGATCGTAGTGGATGAGATCGTTAAAACAACACCAAATGCGGTTGCCAGCAACAGCTTGCAAATCCGCGGTGAAGGCGTTGAAGCGACTTACACTTTGGTGGATGAAGTGACGGGACGCTGGCCGGGCAGTGATGAAAAAGCCAAACCTTTTTCTGTAATCATTGCCGGTGACGTTGATTTTATGACAAATCAAATGCTTTACCAAAATCTCAACAGGGATTTGGTTCTCAACTCTGTGGCGGCACTGGCAAAAGAGGAAAGCTTGATCAGCATTACTCCGAAAGAGCCCCAAGCGACGAAAATGCTTATGACGGAAACCAAGTTTGCGGTTTTCTTGTTTGCTTTCATCATTCCTCTTCCTATTCTGCTTTTAGGAACTAGCATTGGTCTTTGGTTAAGAAGGAGAAATGCCTAATGAAACTCAAAGGACGGACGATTCTTGTCTTGTGCTTGCTTCTTTTTGGCGGTTACGCCCTTTATGACTTTCAACAGGATAAGAAAAAAGAAGAAATCAACATGGAAGAAGTTCGTCTTTTGACGGTGAACTTTGAACAGATCAATTTCGTGGAAGTGCAAAAGGACGACAGCAAAATTATCCTTGAGCGCTCCGTGGATGGTTGGAATTTGACGTCACCGATCAAAGATTTGGCGGACAATTCAGCGGTGGATGATTTTATCAAAAACACCGTTCCTGAAAGAGTGATCGAAGTCGCGAAAGAAGGGGAAGGCATTGATTGGGCTCTGTATGGTCTTGATAAACCTCTTGGCACCATCACTTTCAAAACAACGGCAGGCACTCAAAATGTTTTTGAGATATCTACAAAACGCAACTTCGAAGAAAACGTTTTTGCCAGAAGAGATAAAGAAAACAAAGTTCTTGTGATCAACTCCGTATGGCAGACACGAGCGAATAAAACGGTTTTGGATTTTAGAGACCGCCGTTTCTTGCGCAATAAAATTGCAAGTGTCGATGAAATCAAACTAAAAAACGAAAAAGGTTTATTAGAACTTAAGCGTGTTGATGGTCAGTGGATCGTTCCTGCAAAGAAAGATTTAAAATTAGACCAAAACAAAGTGCGCGAGCTTTTAACGACTATCGCCGATGCAAGGGCTTCTGAAATTCGTGAGGGCAACACCAAGGCGACAGGGCTTAAAAATCTTTTCACTTTAGACTTAGTTTTGGCCGACAAAAAGTGGACGGCCGAAGTGGGGCAAGCAAAAGATTTGATGATCTTCGCCAATGTCTCTGAACCTAATTTCCAACTGAGAATGGAAGCGGGTGCTTTAGATAAATTGATCAAAATGACGGTGGAAGATTTAAAAGAACAGCCACCGAAAAAAGAAGAAGATAAAAGTAAATCCGAAGACAAGCAGGCTTTGATGGCCAGCCCGATAAATCAGAAAGATAAAAAATAATGCAAAAGATTGTAGTCAAATCACCGACACGCGTGGATCTTGCTGGAGGCACATTGGATTTGTGGCCTCTTTATTTGTTCATCAATGGGGCTTCCACGGTGAATGTGGCGATTGATATTTATACGACGGCGGAAATCACGCCTCACGATGATTCCACGATTGTTTTAGAGTCAGCGGATTTGAAACTTAAAAAAGCCTATACGAATTTGGTCGACGCTTTGTCTGACACAGATCCAAAAATGATTTTATTGCAGACGCAGCTTCGCTATTGGATGCCGCAAAAAGGATTCACTTTGAAAACATCTTCCGACAGTCCTGTCGGTGGCGGTCTTGGGGGCAGCTCCAGTCTCACAATCAGTTTGATGAAAGCCTTCTCGCAGTTCTGTGGGCGTCCGTTTAAAGACGTTCATCACATGGTGCAGGTCGCTCACAATATTGAAGCCGAGATTTTAAATACTCCAACGGGAACCCAAGATTATTACCCGGCTGCTTCGGGTGGTTTGAACGTCCTTCGTTACGGTTATGACGGTATTCAACAAGACGTTCTGAAAGTGTCTGGCACTCCGATCGCTGAAAAATTCATGTTGGTCTATACTGGCAAGGCTCATCACTCGGGGCTTAACAACTTTGAAGTGATGAAAGACTCTGTGATCAAGGACGCGACCACTTTGAAAGCTCTTCGTGACCTCAAGGTGATTGCCATTGAAACAGAGCACGCCGTGCGATCAGGCAACTGGAAAGAACTTGGCACACTTTTTAAACGTGAATTTGAAGCCCGTGTTCGTCTAGCTCCCGAGTTTTCGAGTCCTGAGATTTACAGGCTTGCGGAAGTCTCTTTGCAGAATGGGGCCGAGGCTGTTAAAATTTGTGGAGCTGGAGGCGGTGGGTGTGTTTTGGTCTGGTGTCCTCCTGATAAACGTGAGGGAGTGGCAAGCGCATGCCAAAAAGCCGGCTTTCAGGTGATGGACGCAAAACCCGTCGATCCGCTGTAAAGAAAACGACGAAGAAGTCGACTGTTTCAAAAAAAACAGTCGAAGAGTCATCGCATGCCGGAGCTGTTCATAGATTCATTGGAATTTCTTTAGGCGGAGGAAAAACAGATAAAGCCTGTGTCGCCGTTCTTGAATACTATCCCAAACATAAAAAAGTCTTCTTGTCGCGCTTGGTGGAAAAAATCAAGAGCGACGAGGTTCATTCGGCCGACTTTAAAATTCACGAAGTCATTGATCAGTATGAAGGCATTGATACCATCGCGTTTGATGTGCCTTTCCGTTTGCCATATTGCTTAGAGTGCACGCGCACGTGTCCCGGCATCGAAGGATGTCCTGAGCCTCATGTGCGTTGGATGTGGGAGTATACGCGCAAGCTTCATAAAAAGAAAAAGCCCCGCAAACTTTTTACGCCTTACACACAACGCTGTGTAGAGATGTATTTATCGACGGAGCTGGAAGAGCCTTTTATCTTACAGCACGCCATGGGTGCCAACACAGCTCCGCTTTTAGCCCGAGCCATGTTTATCAAGCGCCGTCTCAACACACCTTGTATTGAAGTGTTTCCAAAATTATCAGTGTGGCGTGTCGGTCGATCTTTGAATGTGATGAAAAGCCATTTGCGTTTTCATAAACACTCCATCGGAGGCGATGAAAGCCGTCGCGAAATTTTGCAAGCCTTAAGCACGCACAATGTGGCTTTCGTTTACGATCAAGACGTGAAACTCATGATTGAAAACAGCCACGCTTTTGAAGCATTCATCTGCGCACTCACAGCGTTCTTGCAATTCAAAGGTCAGACGGAACCTCGCCCCGAAGGCTTTCCCAAGATGGAAGATTGGGTGGAATTCCCCAAAACTTCCATCAAGTGGGAAAGCATCTAAGCTTTCATACGATTGAGAAGTCGCCCCCAAGCCTCAGGGTCTTTTGGCTCCGCCCAATTTCTTCCTACTTTTAAAAAGTCAGGATCTTGCTCGCTAAAGCCCAAAGATTTTAAATAGTCTTCATCAGCCACAAAGAAATCTTTTTGGTAGGGAACAAGGATTCCATTGGTTTGATCGCGAAAAGCACAGGCCTCTTCATAGGATTTAAACCAAGGCAACGTCTGCGGTCCCGTTCCTCCGTGATTCAAGAGGACGTCGTTCACTTCCAATGTGTGTTTGAGGTCGCGCCAGTTTTCAAAGCCGCTGAGTTGGGCAATTTTATTTAGCGCTTCTTTGAGTTGGATTTCTTCGCCATTTTTTGCTTTGGATTTCTGAAGCAGTTTGGCGCGAGTCTTTAAAGACTCGATTCTTGATTTGGTCATAGAACACCCTTATTTTTCGACCATCTACCGCAGGAAAGTCTAAGAGTATTATTTTGTATGTCTTGAAGTTCGAAGTGAGATTCTCTTTGGCGGTCAAGGCGGCTTCGAGCAACCTTGAAACATAAGATGTCATGGTTGTTGCATTTTGTCAACAGGTCTAGTTTGTACGCGAGGAGGGCCTGACCATTTGCTGCACAATATATTTTTGTTTGCCTCCTGTGAGGAGACACTCCACAATTTTTTACATAACAAACCAAATCACACACGGAGGTTTTTGTGAAATTGGCTAAATTGGTAGTAGTAGCATTGTTGGTAACTGGTGTAGCTCACGCTCAAAAGAAAGGTCTTTTGGCACAAGCTTCTGGACAAGGTTATGCATCTGCAGGTTGCGGATTGGGTTCTATCGTTATGGGTGCTGACGGCAACCAAGTTCTTGCAGCGACTACAAACGGTACTTCTGGTAACCAAACTTTCGGTATCTCTACTGGTACTTTGAACTGCCAACAAGATGGCATCTTCAAATCTGGTAAAGAAGTTCCAGCATTCATCGAAGTGAACAAAGTGGCTTTGGCTAACGACGCTGCTCGTGGACAAGGTGAGACTTTGGCTGGTCTTGCTAACTTGATGGGTTGTGACTCTAAAGTTATGGGTGCAACTTTGAAAAAGAACTACAACAAAATCTTTGTTGAAACAAACATGCAACCAGCAGCTATCGAAGCTAACATCAACCAAGTTGTTGCTGTTAACAACGTTTGCGGAGCTTAGTATTTAGTTCTCTTTTGTGAGGAACTTCAAAAACGCAGTGGGAGACCACTGCGTTTTTTTTATTGAGACCATCAAAGCGCGTTGAGGCCGTTTTGTATTGATTGTTCCGTCAAGAAACTCAAAGATAGTTCTATGCGTGGTCTATTGTTGAGTTTTCTAGCGTTCAGTTCAATTTCTTCCTTTGCAGCCGTGGGCCTTGATGGTGGTGCAGCCCAAGCGATAATGCAGGCAGAGTCCCAGCATCTTTCACAAGATCGTCAGTGGTTGAAGCTTCTGCATTTTGAAAAAGATTTTTTTCAAGTTCGTGAAAGTCAGATCGATAGCCCTTCGTTCTTTTTTTCACCGAAAGGAAAAAAAGATCCTCACGCGGAGTTGATTGCAACAATCGCTGCGTTTTTCGCTGAAAAAGGGGACGATCCTAATACTCATGCTCAATGTCGTTTTCCAGCTCGATACAAGTGGCTCAAGGGCAAGCTCAATGACAGTAAAATTCATTGGCTGGATGTTGCGTGTGATCGCTTCGATACCTTCTTTAAAGGTCTGCAGGGCGAATCCATCTCTTTGGTCTTTTCAAGTTATTACTTAAACAATCCTTCGTCAGCATTTGGCCATACGTTTTTAAGAATCAACAAAGCGCCTTCAGCAAAAGATGGACAACGCTATGAGCTTTTAGATTACGGTCTGAACTATGCCGCTGAAGCCAATACGAACAATGCTTTCTTGTACGGCTTTAAAGGGCTGTTCGGCATGTTCCCGGGCCAATTCCGCTCCATTCCCTATTACTATAAAGTGCGCGAATACAATAACGCCGAGTCGCGCGACCTGTGGGAATACGAACTGAAACTTCCCGCATCTTCTGTAGACATGGTGATTGCGCACGTATGGGAATTAGGCCCTTCGCAAATTGACTATTGGTATCTGACGGAAAACTGTTCTTATCACATGCTTTCTATTTTAGAAGCAGCAGACCCTTCAGTCGATATTTTATCAAAGCTCGATCAGTATGTGATTCCGGCTGACACCGTTCGTGTTCTTTGGAATAAAACGGATTTAATCAAGAGCTACAAATATCGTCCGAGTGTTCGTCAGGTTTTCTTTGAACGACAAAAACATTTAAACCACGATGAAAAAAAAGAACTTACTCGGCTGATCGAACAAATCAAAAAACAAGATGAGATTATTTATTCAGAATCTTTTTTAAAAAGAACTCCCGAGTCCCAAGCAAAAATTTTAGATGCGTATATCGACTACATCGATTTCCGCTACTCTAAAGAAGTGCAAGAAGCGGGGAGAGAGTTTCAATTAAAAATGCGCGTTCTTACCAAGCGCAGTGAAATTCCTGTCGATGCTGAAGTGATTGTGATGGATCCTCCACCGGAAGAGCGCCCGCACTTAGCCCATCCTTCGGGACGTTGGGGAATAGGTTACTTGCGCGACACGGTGGGGGGAGACTACGCAACGCTCACTCATCGTTTTGCTTTGCATGACCGTCTTGATCCAGCGTGGGGTTATCCAAGTTATTCGCAAATCACTTTTTTCGATTTAGGATTTTCCTACGGTCCTTCCTATTTGGATAAAGACGAGAAAAAATTTGAACTGGAAAACTTTGCCGCTTTTGAATTGATCTCAGCAAGTCCGTGGAGTTCTTTGATCCCCGAAAAATCGTGGAGATTTAAGTTGGGGATCGAACGCACTCGCAATGAAAACTTTTTGCCAACCCATGAAGGTATTGTGCGCTTGGGATACGGTTGGACCTTCGAGCATGGACCTTGGGACTTAAGTGCGCAACTGCAAGGCGAGGTTCACTATGGTCCCACACTGTATGACAACAAAGTATGGGCGGGCGCCGGGCCTCTTTTAGAGTTGCACTATCGCGTTAACTCCTGGTGGCTATGGCAGGGCAGTGTCTTTTATCGTCGCGACTCAGCATGGGATCAGAAAGACTATTTCCGCAGTCAAATTGAGACTCAGTACAGTTTCTCGAAGACCTGGGGAGTAAGAGCATCGTATCGCAACGAGAGATTCCTTGAGGAAACGAGCATTCAGTTATTTAATTACTACTAGATCCTCTCTGTAAGGAGCCTAGTGATGTCTGAGACGGCAAGCTTTCCGTATCTTCATGGTTTTACACAAGATGAACAAGAGCGTCTTCGCAAGCAGGCGCGTTTTGGTGAATTCACAGTTTATCAAAATATCAATTTATCTTCCGTTCAACATTTGTTGGAAGTGGGTTGCGGTGTTGGTGCACAAAGTGAAATTCTTTTGCGTCGTTTTCCTGATTTAAAAATTACTGGCATTGATCGCAGTCCCAAACAATTGCAAGCCGCGAAAACTCGTTTGTCGAATCTTCCTGGAGCCGCAGGTCGCTTTGATCTCAAAGAGATGGACGCCACAGCAATGAAGTTTTCTTCAAACTCTTTTGATGGAGCCTTCTTGTGTTGGATTTTAGAACACGTTCCTGATCCGATTCGAGTTCTTTCGGAAGTCCGTCGGGTGTTGCGTCCTGGTTCCGTCATTTACATCACTGAAGTGATGAACGCATCTTTTTTCTTAGATCCTTATTCCCCGAATGTTTGGAAGTATTGGATGGCGTTTAACGAATATCAGCTTGAACAACAAGGTGATCCGTTTGTCGGAGCTAAGCTTGGAAATTTTCTTTTGCAATTAGGATATCGCGATATTCAAACAGAAGTGAAAACATGGTTCTTGGACAATCGCTCTCCGCAAGCTCGTAAGGATTGCATCGAGTATTGGACAGAATTGCTTTTAAGTGCAAGCGATCAATTGCTTGCAGCGAAATGCGTTTCTGAAGAAGTCGTGCAAGGTATGAAAGACGAAATGGCGAAAGTGGCCAGCGATCCAAATGCGGTCTTTTACTATTCGTTTGTGCAAGCCCGCGCTCACACTTAAAGTTCGTCTTTTTTAAGCCAGCCTTTTTTATAAATCCAAATCGTGATGGCAAAAACCACAAGGGCCATCACGGCCAAAGTGACAAAGTATCCGTTGTGAGTGCGCAACTCCGGCATATTCTCAAAATTCATTCCGTAAACGCCGGCAATAAAATTGAGCGGCAAAAAGAAGATCGAGAACACTGTCAATACGCGCATCACTTCGTTGGTGCGATAAGACGCTTCGTTGGTTTTTTGTGACATTAAAGACAGATGCAAATTCAAAAGTCCCGTGATCTCTTCTTGGATGTCATCGGCATAGAAAATGTGTTTATCCAAAGGCTCTTTCACTTGAGCTAAATCGCGCAAAGAAATTGCAACTTCCGTCGGGATTTTATTGAGAATGTCGGCAGTAAATTTAAAGACTTTGCGATAAGAAGAAATTTTCCTTTTTATCATATAGCCTTCACGTAAAATGCTTTTACGTTTAAGAGTAAACACGCGCTGCTCAATCACGTCCGTTTTAGAATCAAGCTCATCCAAAGGAACATCGAAGCTTTTTAGAGTTTGTAAGAAAAGACTTTTCACCAAACTGATCTGAGTCATGTTCTCGAAAGCTGCTTTGTCTTTTCTATTAGAAATGCAAGGAAGCGGCATGCGGTGAATGGTGAGAATGAAATTTTCTCCCATAAAAAACACAAGCTTCGTCGTCAGTTCTTGCATGGTGCCAGCTTTGGGTTTGGCTTCAGGGTCTTGATGGCGCAAAATTACAAACAGAGATTTTTCAAAGAACTCTGCTCTCGGCAAATGCTCTGGATCGAGACACGTTGTGACGGTCTGTAAAGGAAGAGAAAACTCTTCAGCAAGCTTAACCAAATCCTCTTGCCCAGGAGCTTCGCAGTCGACCCACTTAAAATCTTGCCATTGATGCTCAAACCGTTTCATGATTCCAGTATGACAAAGTTTTTGAAGGTACGCCGTACCTTTTTGAAATGCATTGCGTTGCTATTTCTGACAGGCTGCCAGTCTTTTTTTTATTTTCCGTTGAAAGACAAACTCTTTGATCCGGCGAAAATTAAAATGCATCCCGAAGACGTTTTTTTGGAAACGCAAAAAGGAAATAAAATCCACGGTTGGTATTTCGAGTCGACGGTTTCCACACCCAGCAAAGGCACTCTGCTGTTTTTTCATGGCAATGCTGAAAACCTCACGTCGCACTTTTTGATGTTTCATTGGTTGCCAGCGCAAGGTTACAACTATTTTATTTTTGATTATCCTGGTTACGGTCTTTCAACAGGAAAGCCAACTCCTGAAAGCACCGTGGAAGCGGGAATTGCTGCAGCGGAATGGTTGCACTTAAAAAAAGACTCTCGCCCTTTGATTATTTATGGTCACAGCCTGGGTGGGGCGGTGGCTTTGCGAACCGTTGAAGAAATCAAAGACACGGTTCCGATTCGCAATGTGATTATCGAAGCAAGTTTTGCATCCTACCGAGGCATGGCTCGAAACGTTTTGAGCCGTCGTTGGTGGACATGGGCTTTTCAACCGATCACTTATCTTGTGATCAGTGATGATTATGCTCCTAAATCTGTAGCGGATATTTCTCCAATTCCGTTGTTGTTCATTCATGGAAATGAAGACGTCGCGGTTGAACTCAAAAATACAGAACGGATGTTTAAAGAGGCGAAAGAACCCAAAGAGATGTGGGTCATCCCCGGCGGCCATCACGGAGACCTCTACGAGATTCGTAATGGGGAGTTGCGGGAACAATTCCTGTCATACCTAGCTAAAACTTCGACAGCGTCGCACTAGCGAACGCCCATTTATTGCATTTCAGAAAGCACGGAATCTGCATAAGGAAGCTTAGGATGAAACGCTTCCTTTTTACTCTTAGTATTATAATTTCTTTCACAATCCTCGGGGCTTGTTCTCCGGACTCTCGTGATGAGGGTTCCAAAGTCAAAACGACTTATGAACCTCAGAAACCTGTGATCGTCAACGAAGACGGCTATCGCATCGCTCGCGGAGCCACTCGTGTTCAAGATATGTCTGTGAATTTTGATCCGCAAACCAAGTCCATGAGTTTGCGCGGAAAGATCGAATTTCTTTCTACAAAAGGCGGCGTTGTTGAAAGCCGCAATCTGGATCTCTCTGGTATTTTAAGTGCTGACGGATTTATCAATTTACAAAACCACCGCAGAGATCACCCAACAAACGACACCGTCCGTATTGCTGCAAAAGCGACGTGCTTGAGTGAAGAAGGAACATGTCATTCTTCTTTCATCGACATTTATATTTATGCGGAAGGGATCGTTTACCATCATCAGATCGAATCTCATCAGGAAGTGAAAGAAGACGAAAAGTCTTCCGACGCTGGCAAAGACAAAGAAGAGAAAAAAGACCAAAAAGAAGAAACTCAAGGCGATGACGAAGACGGCTTGGAATCAGAAGGCGGGGCTGACGAAGTGGAAGGCGAGCCAGGTCAATATATCGGAAGCGTTAAAGAAGATATTGAATCTCTTTTGAATGTCATTCCAGAAGCTCCCAAAAAAGAAGAGCCAAAGAAGGAAGAACCTAAGAAAGAAGAACCCAAAAAAGGTGAGCCTAAAAAAGAGGAACCAAAAACAGGAACTCCTCCTAAAAAGGACGAACCCAAACGCGAAGAACCTAAAAAAGAAGAACCTAAGCGTGAAGAGCCGAAGAAAGACGAACCAAAAAAAGAAGAGCCAAAGGCGGAAACTCCTGCAAAATCTGAAATAAAAAAGGTGAGTCAGGCAATTGGTCCGGTCAACAATGGTCGCCTTGAAAATGCCGCGAATATGTTGAGCTATGAACAAAATCATCAGCCAACGGGCTTTCATATCATTCGTCCGCAACGTTTAACTCACTTTGCGACCAATGAAATGGCTTATATCATTTCGCAAATGGGAAAGCTCACGCAGCAACAAATTCCAGGATATCAATTGTCCGTGGGTGATATTTCTCGCGAAGCTGGTGGAAAATTAGGTTCGCACAAGTCTCACCAAAATGGCTTGGATGCGGACGTGGCGTTTTACTTCAATAACAAATCATTCCAAGGCTACTTTGCTTCGGCCGTGGCTGTGGATAAACCACATGCTAACTGGATGCTAGAACAGCAATGGAAGCTCTTTAAAAGTGTGGTTGATACACAACTGGTCGACCGTATTTTCATTCACAAAGTTTTGAAAAAGGCTTTGTGTGACCTTGCCATTAAAAATGATGAGCTGCATAGGGACAGAAATGATGGTCTAGCGCAGGAAACACTCCGTCGCTTGATCCCCGATGCGGACCACCACAATCATTTTCACATCCGTGTGAAATGTTCTAGCGCGCAAGTTCGTTGCCGCCAAATGGCAGAGCCAGCTCAGGGTTCGGGTTGTTTTTGACCTCGAGGCTGAAGGCTGACAGAATCAATTCATGGCTGATTGGCGCGATCGCAGTGAAATGAATGGTGATGTGGTTTTTTTCCGTTACGTTTCTGAGGGAATGGAAAAAAGTCATGACGAGGTCTTTATATGGGACATCGATAAGACTTATTTGGACACCACCATCGATTCACTCTCGGGCTTGATGACCACGGTTCTTGAGCGCGCGCTTAATAAGAAAAACATTCCAGGCACGAACACCTTGATGCAGTCTTTGTCGGAGTACCGCAAGCAGCAAAAAGGTTACATGTATTTTCCGATTTATTTTATTTCGGCGTCTCCTCCACAAATGGAGGAAAGAATTTCTGAAAAATTCGCGCTGGATAACATCCGTCCTTTCGGTTGTTTTTATAAGGACAATCTGGCGAATCTTCGTCCCGGCCGCTTTTGGCGTTTGACGAAACAGGTGGGCTACAAGCTGCAGGCACTTTTGCAACTGCGCACGCGCTTGGCCGATAACGTTCGTCAAATCTGTTGGGGAGATGACAGCGAAACAGACGCGATCATTTATAATCTCTACTCAGACATTTGTTCACGTCGTTTGGGCGCGAATGACATTCGCACGACTCTTGAAAAATTAAACGTCACCGGCGAGCAGGTGAATACCATTCTGGAACTTCAGGCCAACATTCCTGAAAATGATCCGGTGGAAAAAATCTATATCAACCTCGCCACAGACACAGATCCTGATTACTATTTGAAATTTGGTCGCAGAACACTCGCAACGTACAACACATTTCAAGTGGCTTTGGATTTATACCAAGATCATCGCTTAGGCCTTGAGGGAATTTATTCCGTCATCCAAGACATGATTTACAACTACGGCTACACACCTGAAGAACTGATGAAAAGCTTCGACGAATTCATCCGTCGCGGCGTTTTAGGCGAAAGAGCTTTCTTAGAAGTAAAAGCCTTCTTCATTGAAAAAGGACTTCTGCATTCTTCTTTTGAGCCTTCAGTGCAACCACTCAAAGAAAAGAAGGTCGAAGACGGCCGTGTCTTCGAAATGGAAGGCGTCCACGAACCTTGGATTCCCGATCGCATCGACTACCTCCACGATTATCGCTAAGCCGCTTTGATCGTAATTCTTTTCCCGCATCCCATAATGACTTTTAAGAAAAGTTCCAAGGAGATGCCAGCGATAGCTCCATTTTTAATGGCGGAAACTTTTGAGCGAGCGACGCCTGAGCGCTCGACAATTTCATTCACAGTAAGCCCTGAATTTTCGATGGCTTTAACCGCTAAAGAAGAGAGTTCTGCTTTGTATGTCATCATGGCTTGGTCGACCGGAGAGCTGATGCCTAAAGCATTTGCCAATTCGTGAGAAGTCCTGATGGCTTTTACCTTTTTAGTCGTTTTCTTCATTTTGCAACTCCCTTAAAAAATCCGCGAGTCTTATTCTGCCAGTTTCAATTTCTTGCCTTGGTGTCTTTTGGCTTTTCTTTTGAAATGCATGAAAGACAATAATTCCCGTGTGACTTTTTAGAATATAAAAAGCTCGAAAAATTCCGTCAGTGCCCTTCAAGCGTATTTCGATCACTCCTGGAGCTACAGCACTCATAGCTCGTGTATCTGGAAATCCGACCTTTTCACCTTTCTGAAGCTGCGTGAGTATACCGCCTAAATCTTTTTTTACCGAAAGCGGCCAGGACTGGATTTCCTTTTGTGCTGGCGGATGCAGAAAAACAGGGTGAACAAACATCACATCCTTCTTTCTTATGTCCCAAATAGGGGACATTGTCAAGTTAATAAGGATGTAGCTATGCAAAGCTCGGGAAGGTTCAGCTTAAGACTGAATAGAATTCAAGTCCGGAGCGCCAGGCCTGCCGGATAAAAATTACTCAAAACGCAGAGGGAAAACCGTTGAGATTGGATCTCCGCTGAAGGCTTTGAATTCGACGCGTTTGATGGCGTCGAGCAGGCATTTTTTGAAGCCGGCATCGTTGATACTTGAGGAAGCGATCTCCGCTTGAGTGACTTTGCCTGTGCGCTCAATGGTGAAGCTGATGGACGCTTGTCCAACCACGCCGGGAGTTTTTTGTAACAACTGCGTGTAGCATTTAAAGAAAGAACCGCGCTGAGTTTTCAAAGTGTCTTGAATAAATTCGGAAGTCAGTCCCTCTGACATCGTTGTTGCTGGTGGCGGAGTTACACCTTCTGAAGGAGCCAGGTCTGGCAAAGTTTCAGCAGGGGCTTGTTTTTTGTAATTCATTTCATAATCCGTCGCACTCCAGCGAATGCCGTCTTTAGAAATATAAACCGTGCCTTCGCGACCGAAGTTTTCTACTTGCAGATCACCGCGCTTAATAATCAAAACGATGCGATCATTTTCTTCATCCAAAGTGATTAAAGAATTTTCTTGAACACGAATGCGATAGGCGGAGTCGAACTCCATTGTGGCGTCACCATCAACACTGGTTTCAACAGAATCCAAAGCAAACAAAGTCGCTCGTTTCGTCAGAGTTTCTTTCTGTGTGAGGTTGTTACGAAGAATGAAGACCTTGCCTAAGTTCAATTCAATACGGGCCAGAGGTCTTGCACCTGGTTTTTGTTTTTCAGTTTGTGTTGCGATAAAGAGAGAAAGGGCGACGCTAAAAATGCCCAGGACTATCAATGTAGAGATCAACCAGTTGTTCTTCGCCATAGAGAAACTATAGCGAAGAACGAAGCGAATATCACTAATTACTTAGTAGCAGGAGTCGCAGTGGCTGCAGGAGAAGTCGCTGGAGTTGCAGTCGCAGCCGGAGCCGCAGTTGCCGCCGCTGCATTTGCGTCAGCAGTCGGAGTCGTTGTTGCAGGTGCTGTCGCCGGAGCTGTTGGCAAAGGCAAAGTATCAACAACAGATTTTGTTTTTGAAGAAGTCAAAACTGACAAAGTTAAGCAAGTCACAGCAAAAACGATCGCCGCCCATACTGTCATTTTACCAGCCAAAGTTTGCGCGCCTGTTGCACCCAACAAAGAGTTGGAACCGCTAGATCCGCCCATACCCAATGCGCCGTCGCTTTTTGAGTCTTGAATCAACACAAGAACGATCAAAACAAGAGCAACAACGATATGCAGAATTCCGATGAAAGTAGCCATTTTCTAATATCTCCCAAAGATCCCTGAATATAGGGATAAACGGGGGGCTTCGTCCACCCCAAAGTGCCTGAAATCCCAACGAATGACGCGCAATGCTAAATACTGGTCTTTTCAAATGGCGCCGCCTCTATAAACTAATCCTTATGAAAAAACTCCTACTCGCATTGATCGGCACCATGATTCTAACTCTTTCGGCCTGCACCTCCAAAGAGGGGAAGCTTAAAAAACAGGCAGAGGAAATTGGCAAAGCTAAATTTATGGAAGTGCTTAAGAAAGAGGCCGACGACGGTTTGGGACAATCCGATTGGCTTCGTCAGGCGTATGTGGAGTATGTCGGCAATCGTTCCGAGGTTGAGGCCGAGAACGTGAACTTTATCGGCGAGACCGCGGCGACAGCCACCTTGGTTGTAAAAACTTATTCACCGAAGATGCGCCAGACCCTGATCTCGATTGCGGCGAAAGTGGATCCCGACAAAGCCCGCCGTTTTAATTTCGGAGAGGCTTTGGTTTTGATTCGCAGGCAGACAGGTCAAAATACAGAGACCGATTATCAGCCTTTGACGGTTTTAAAATTCACGAAATCGGGAGAGAAATGGGTTGCTGACAACCCTTAAAACATAATTCCCAACTGCAGTTTTAAAAGTGAAATGCGCGGAAGATAAGCAGCGATATTCAAAGCTGTGTCCACGTCATCTTTGTAATCATCATTGGTCGCGTATTTCACATAGTCATCGTCTTTCTTCGACAAAATCACAGGCTGCGCCCATGAAAACCAATCCACTCCAAAGGTGATGTTCTTTTTAATCGTCCAACGATTTCCCAAAGCGAAATGCACGCCCCATGATTCCAAGCCCACAACTTCAGCAGAAGGGTAGTGACTGCTCATGTTGTTAACGAATTTATCTCCCAGGTGAACGTCCAAAGAAAAGTAACTAATGCCGTAACTGATATTGAAAGTTTCATTGCCGAAAAAAGATCTTTTCGTCAGAGTGATTCTTTGCTCGGTGATACTGCCAAGGTCTGCAATAAAAATAGGAACACCAAAACTGCCGCGCAGATATTCCAGTTCCCAGGATTTTTCAGCGCCGTCATTCAAGCCCGCCGTCACACCTATCTTGCTGGGAAGAATTAAATCCAAAGGCGCGTAATTGCCAAGCACGTAATACTTATTCTCAGAACGACGCTGGCGGGACTCTTTAAGAGCTTCAAGAGAGAATCCCGAAGGTTTAGTAGCATTCTCTTCAGTGACAGTCGGGGCAGTCGAAGTCTCGTTCTGCTGAGCGAACAAAGAAGAGTGAAAACCAAGAGCGCAAACAACAACAAAAACAATTCGAGTTAATTTCATTCCAGAAACATACAATCAGTTCTGAGGACAGATCAAGGCCTTCTCTTCATCAGTGATGCGGAACTCAGGATATGGTTTAAAGTGGCGCAGTTTTTGGCGCAGGCGTGAATAACCGTGAGAGTTTCCGTCCGTGTTCAAGCGCCAATAAGCTTCCGCGCGTGAACTGCTCCAGCCACAGAATTGTTTGAGCGCCATGGCAGAAATCAATCCTGACGAGTGCCACCCATTCCAGCAGTGCGTGTAGACCGGACCATTGAGTCGTCCTTTGATGCGTTCGTAAACCAAGCGCAGAATTTTTTTATTTTCTCCGGCCGCTGCGTATTGTTTGTAGCGAAGTGTGTTGTCCGTGGACTTCACGGTGTCCTGGCAGCTCACGATCTTCGGCGCTTTCCAATAGTTTTCTGAATACAAATAAACCGCCGTTGAAAAATCATTCTTGCATAGATTTCTTAAGCCTGTCGTGGGCAGAGGATTGATGTTCGCGCGACGTTTGTAAAAATATTTATTGTTGGCGCCACCGCGGTACATGACCCCATGAAGAACAACGCGGAAGTTCCGAGTGCCATAAAGCTCCTGCATTCCGTGTCCTCGATTGTCGACCAACTTGGTGTGAGTGTCGGTCACTTTAAAGCGCTCTTTATATTTTTTAACTTCATCAGCAAGACTGAATTCCGGTGGTGTTTCGCCGACGTCTTTGGAGTCGTCTTCCGGAGAACTCATGGCAGAAAGAGAAGAGTCGTCTAACTCGTGCTCTTGCAGATCCGGCTCTTCAGGAGGCGTTGTCTCCGCAGAATCTTCCGGCGCACATCCGAGGATTTGTGTTGCTACAAAAAGGGCAAAAATTTTGGTGATAAATTTATGTGTTTCCATGGCCCTGATAGTGAGCGCCTGAAAATATTTTTCCAACTCGGTTCCAGCCCAACATTTTGAAGACTACGCGAATATAATCTTTTTCATGGCGAAACTCAGAGCCCGGACTGGATCTCGTCTTAGTGTCAAATGCTTATACAGATTTTAGTCGTGATATCAGGTGGTTATGCGTATATAAGAGCGGCCCTCCACTTGCACTTTGCAGTCCTTATATGAAAAATGCGTGGTCTTTTTTAGTGCTCACTGTGGTGTTGTTAAGCCCCCTGACCTGGTCATGGGCGGAAGAATCTCCTATTGAGACGGAGGTTCTTGAAAGCGTTTTAGATAAAGCGCAAATCGCAGAAAAAGAACACACGCAGATCCGTCTTTCTGATGGACGCGTTTTCGACTTTGACAAAATTCCCGATCGTGAAGCGATGAAGGCCGCGTTAGGTTTAAAACTTCCGGAAAAAGTAAAAGAACAAATTCTTGCGCGCGGTGGTTCGATTGAAGAAGCCGATCCTCTGGCACCTTATGAAAGTTTGCCAGAAGACCGCAAACAAAAATTCCAAGAAATGCGCTTGTTATTTCTTTCCAGCGCTGCCCGTATTTTGAATACAACGAAGTTCGCTTTCGGAGCAGGAAGCCTTGTCGGTGATGGTCTCAGTTTCGTGAAAATCAAAGTGAAAAAAGCTTTTGGCAAAGAAACGGAAGCGACGCCTTCTGTGCAAAGAACTTTCAACGAGCGCAGTCACCAAGCCGTACAAGCGGTGCTGAAAGGTATCGACTATAAACTGTGGTCCCAAGCGCCTCTTGTGATTGACTCCAACGAGTTTGGCGTCAGTGTTTCGGCGGGCCTCTTGGCAGAGACAGGAATTTTACGCAAAGGCGGCGGTGGTGCTGAAGAAGTGGGACTGAGTTTTGCTTTTAATAAACAATCTCGTGCTTTTGTTTTTGAAATTTTCCACAACTCCGAAAATTTCGATAACACCAAAGCCGCTGTCACGGTTTTAGGTGTGGTCGGTAAAGCGGGCATTACGCTGGGCCGTCGCAATGGCGCTGAGACTTTAAAAGGAAGTTCGTTTTATCCTCCGGCAGTTCCTGGATTTAGCACGGCTTCACCGGATTATTTTTCTGCAGGTTTAAGCTCCAGTTTAGGTCTTCCTCCGCCTCCCTTGGCGGATCTATTGACGTTCACGAATCGTTTTGAGCGCAATGCTCTGATCCGAATCACCGTTTCCCCGGTGGTCAAGGGTTTTGTGAGGGTGCAAATCGGCGACGTTAGGGGCTCAATGCGCCTTGTTGCGATGCGATTTGTTGACGTCTACCGCGCAATATCTGACAAAGTTCTTAAAACGGGAAGACGCTCTTGCGGTCCCGTCTTTAATTAGCACTTTGCATTCAATAAAGCGGGAATAATGAAATTTTTGGTTTTTGAGGGTCTGGATGGCTCTGGAAAAAGTTCTTTGATGATGGCTTTGGAGCGTGAGCTGCAAAAACGTCAGATTTCTTTTCATCGCACCCGTGAGCCTGGCGGAACTCCTTTGGGAGATGAAATCCGCAACATGATTCTTCGCACAGAAGGACCTTCTCCTTTGGCTCGTGCAGAACTTCTTTTGTATGAAGCAAGCCGTGCACAACATGTGGAGCAAGTGATTCGCCCTAAGCTGAACCAAGGCGTTTGGGTTTTGTGTGATCGTTTCGCCGCAAGCTCTGTCGCGTTCCAAGGCGGGGGCCGGGATATTTCTGAAAAAGACGTTGTGATGTTGAATGACTTTGCGACCGGCGGATTGAAAGCGGATTTGACGATCCTGCTGGATCTTTCGGTGGAAGAGTCCCGTCGTCGTCGTCAGGGACGTGGTGCTCAAAATGGCGAAAGCGAAGATCGCATTGAATCAGAAGCGGATTCGTTTCACGAAAAAGTTCGTCAATCTTTCTTAAAGCAAGCGCGTGAAGAGGCAGGCTCATGGCTTGTGCTCAATGCGCAGGAAACTCCGGAAGTTTTATTTCAGCAGCTTCTTAAAGCCTTGGCTGAAAAAAATATTTTAAAATAGGTTTTAACTCATGGCTCGCATGCTGGATTTTGTATTAGGACACCAAGACATCATCAAAAAGATGGTGGAGTCCTTTGAACAAGGAAAACCCGGACAGACTTATTTGTTTGTCGGCCCAGCAGGTATTGGTAAGAAACTGACAGCCATGGGACTTGCGCAAGCGTTGCTCTGCCCACAAAGTTCCCGTGGTTGCGGCAAGTGTCCTTCTTGTTTTCGTATTTCTCAAGGCTCGCATGAAGGTCTGAAAGTGATTGAGCCTTCGGGCGCGCAAATTAAAATGGAACAAGCGCGCGAGGTGATTGAGTTCTTAAGTCTTAAGAGTCTCTCAGGCAATCGCGTTGTCATCATTGATCAAGCGCAAAGCCTCAATCCTCAAGCGGCCAATTCACTTCTTAAAACTTTAGAAGAGCCACCTCCAGGAACGTTCTTCTTTTTGATTGCTCCCAGTGTGGCGGGCATCATGGCGACGATTCGTTCACGTTCTCGCATTGTGCAGTTTAAGCCTTTGTCTGCGGAAGATCTGGCACGCAAAACGAAAGCGCCTACGTGGGCGGTTCGTGCGGCAGGTGGAAGTTTTGAAAAGCTCGCACAACTGCAAGAAGGTCCTGAACAAGAGTTGCGTGAGAAATCAATTGAGATCCTCAATCTCTTTTTGCAAGACCGTGACTTTCTTTTAAATGAACTTTGGAGATCTGAATTCAAAGACCGCGCTCAAGGTCAACGCATGCTCTCTTATTGGGTTGGATTTATAAAAGACGCAATCTATCTGCAAGAAGGCGTAAAAAATCAAATCGCCAACGTCGACCAAGCGCCGTTAATAAAGGCCTTGGCAGAATACAGTCGTGAGTTTCTTTTGGATTTAATTCAGAAGGCTTTGCGCGCAGAACAAGCCCTGGGTGCCAACAGAGACCCTCAGCTTGTTGTTGAAGAACTCTATATCACGTCTCGTCCCTAAAAAAGGTACCAGGTACCTTTTTCCTGAGGTAAAATGGTTTCTATGGAATGGATAGATATTCACGCACATTTAAATATGCTCGAAGAGGGTGTAGAAGCCTCTATCGCAAACGCTAAAGCCGCGGGCGTAAAGAAAATCATCACGATTGGCACAGAGCCTGGCGATCATCCGATTGTTTTAGAAATTGCGCGCAAATATTATCCCGATGTGTATTGCACGTTGGGTGTCCATCCTCACGACGGCAAAGTCTATACGGAAGCCGCTGGAAAATTTATTGAAGAGCACGTCAGTGAACCTTGTGTTGTCGCGATTGGTGAAATCGGTCTTGATTATTATTACGATCAGTCACCGCGCCAAGAACAGCAAGACGCTTTCCGCGCACAGCTTGAAATCGCCAAACGCACGAAGATGCCGATTGAGATTCACACGCGAGATGCCGAAGAAGACACGATTGAAATTCTTAAAGAGTTTAAAGGCGATGTGACCGGCGTCATTCACTGTTTCACCGGAACAGAGTGGCTCGCTCGTCAATCGTTGGATCTGGGTTACAATATTTCTATCAGCGGTGTTGTGACATTTAAAAATGCCGACAGTCTTCGCAGCACAGTTAAAATGCTGCCACTGGATCGCATTCACGTAGAAACGGATTCTCCGTTTTTAGCACCCATCCCCATGCGTGGAAAAAAGAATACGCCGGCCTATGTGGTGCATACGGCGAAGTTCGTTGCAGAGCTCAAAGGAATTACTGAAGAAGAACTCTGCGAACAAACTCGTAAAAACGCTCTTAAAATGTTTCCTAAAATTCAGTGGTAAATCTTCATCGCGCTATTGATTGAAAAATCCAGCGCGAGTTTTCTTAATCCAATCCGCAAACGGGGCGACCTTCGTTGCTTGGGCAATTCCTTTGCAACTTGTTGTGCCGTTAGGAAGTCGTGGGCCATACACAGCCGAGTTCACGCCTAAAACTTTTAACTCGCCATTTTCATGATAGAACTGCGGACCGCCGGAATCCCCTTGGCAAATGAAAACCGGCACGGTTCTGTCTGTCCAATAGCGGTCAGGCATACGATCATAGTGAGCGTCCGTTTTCATAATGCCGCGATGAAGCTGACCGACATAGTCCATCGGGCTTTGACCTCGGCCTCCTGTATAGTCTTGTGATCTTCCGTAACCATAAACGTAGACGGTGGCATTGGAGTGGTCGGTGCGATCATCCGTATCGTAAGCAACGGGTTGATAGTTCTGTGGGAGAGAACCCGAAAAAAACGCCACGGCAATATCGTGATCGTATTCTTTTTTAGTGCTGTTGTAAGAATCCGGCACGAACCACTTGAGTCCCTTGCGCTCTGTTTTATTCCACCAGAAAGAATATTTATCGGTGAAGACCACATTGAAACCCGCAAGCTGAGGAATGTGTGCTTTATCAAAGCAATGGCCTGCGGTGAGCACCGAGTTTGTACCAATCAAAGTTCCTGTGCAAAACGAAACAGCCTGGCCATGACTGTTGACGATCTCTACGACAACAACACTCTTGGCGGCTTCGGTGTAGCGCTCGTGAATTTCTTCTCCGCCAATCACGGATTCCGAATGGGATGTGTCGGGAAGGTGATGTGTGTGCACATCGGGCGAGCATGCAGAGAGTGCAAGCAGCAAACTTGGAAGTAAAACACCGTAAGATCTCATAGAACTTCTCCTTTAAATGACAAAAGAAATACCGCAGGGAAAGTTCGCGAAGCAGGTGACGAATTTGAAAGCTGCGAGATAACAAAAGGGACCACATAGGTCTATGTTTTTCCTCAAGAAAAAGCCCCCGAAAAAGGGCCCCTGTCTAAACTTGAGACAGGTGAATACTTCTTATAGTGTTTTAATTTGCTTTAGGAACATCACGGAACAGGCACGAAGTTTGGAATAAGGCTCACGGAATCAAAATTTAAGGAGCCTTTATGAAACGTCGTTTGATTGCGAGTGTGCTCGCGGCTTTGAGTTTTGCGCAGAACTCTGCGTATGCGGATCTTACGGATCTCCCCAGTTTCGATGGGGTTACGGAGCAATTGCCTCCGATCCCATCACAACCTACAGCGACCTCTCAAAATACAGGAACTGTGCAAACACAGTTCGCCGGCTCCGTCGCTCTTAGTGGCATGTCGAGAAAATCAGGCGGCACTTTATATAAAGTTGAACTTAAACAGGCTCTTTCTTTAATCCGTTTAGATGTTCGTGTTACCGTCAATCAGCTTAAAATTTTGCAAACGACATTGGTGACAGATGCAGGTCAAAGAATTGACGTGCGCCAACTGAAAAACACCAGTGTTCTTGCGACGGACTCTCTTACTTCTTTTGAAAATTTAAATCAAAGTGATCGCATTGCTTCTATCGAACTTCTTGCAGAATCTTTCGGCGGTGAAGCCGACATTATGTTGACGGCTGTCGGTGATCGCGAAGTTCCTAAAATGACGGTGACTGTGGATCGTCCTGCAACAACGATTCCGTCAGCAAACTCAGACGGCGATAACCAAAGTGTATCTGTAAGACCAACACCTCCTCCACCGCCAGTTCCTGCGAGACCTCGAGATACGGTGATCCGCACAGGCGATCGAGTTTATTATTCAAATTCTGTCGGCGAGGTTCGCAGTATTTTTTCAAATGGAAAGGCCGTTGTCGCGCGTGATGGATATTATGACGTAACTGTGGATCTTCGCGATTTGGCGAAATCTATTTCTTGCGTCGGTAAAATCTGTGTAAAAGATGACGTTCTTTTTGAAAATACCATGGGCTATGCGAAAGAAGTTTTCTCAAATGGAAAAGTCCGTCTGATTCGCAATGGCTACTATGATACCTTTGTTGAAGCGTCGTCTTTAGCGAAATATGTGAAATGCCTGGGATCACTCTGTGAGGGAGATGCTGTTATCTTCTCGGGAACATCAGGAAAAGTGACGGCTTTATATGATAATGGCAAGGTGCTTTTAGAGCGTATTGGTTACTATGACACGTTTGTGGATTATCGCTCTGTTGCTAAAGCCACGAGTTGTTCGTCAACAGGAACTGTTTGTGTCGGCGACACCGTTTATTATCAAGGATCTGTAGGAAAAATCAGAACAATTTATGCGAATAATCAAGCTTTATTAGACCGTAATGGATACTATCCGACTTATGTTGATACAAGCGCCTTGGCGAAATCAGTTCGTTGTCTTGGAGCCCTTTGTCTCGGAGCCCGTGTGTACTTCTCATCGTCGGTGGGCACTGTGGCTGCCATTTTTGCTAACGGTAAAGTCTTGCTCCAACGTGCTGGTTATTACGACACGTTTGCTGACTCAGTTTCGTTATCAAGATCCGTGCAGTGTGAACGTGTAACAGGGATTTGCGCCGGAGATACGGTAATTTTCTCTAATACGATGGGCCTTGTTGCGGAAATTTTTGAAAATGGCCAAGCGTTGTTCGTTAGAAGCGGTTATTACGACACGTTTGTTGACGCTAAACTACTTGCAAAAAAGATTCGCTAGGAGATACCAGATGAAACGCTCAGCTATTTCAACATTCTTAGCGGCTTTAACTTTGATGCAAACAGCGCACGCGCAAGTTCTTTCGGACCTTCCGGATTTTGACGGTGCCAATCAAGAACTTCCGGCGATTCCCGCAACACCTGTGGTGACAGAGCCGGTTCAGTCTCAGTATGCAGGTTCCGTGGCGATCTCTGAGATCTCTCGCAAATCCGGTGGCACGCTTTACAAAATCGATTTGCAACAGCCTCTTTCGTTGTTGCGTTTGGATCTGCGTGTGACAAACAGTCAGCTTAAGATTCATCAAGCCACTTTAGTGACAGAGAATGGTCAAAGAATTGACGTGCGTGAGTACCGCAATACAGCGGTATTACCAACAGGCTCCGTCACGGCGTCAGAAAATTTGAACTTAAGTGATCGCGTAATTTCTATCGAAATTTTGGCAGAGTCTTATTCCGCAGAAGCTGATGTGATGTTAACGGCGATTGCTGACCGTGGTGTTCCTAAGCTCGCTTTAAGAATTGAAAGATCTCCGGTTGTTCCTCAGCGTCCTGATGTTCCGAACAGACCTCAAACTCCAGACAGACCACCGGTTTATGTGGATACAAGAATCTCTGCGGGTGATGTGGTTCTTTCTGGCCCACTGAGAGAAAACAAATACTACACGGGCAGAGTGGTGGAAGTGTACCGCAACAACCAAGCTCTGGTGCGCGATGACGACGACGGGAAAACATATGTTCGCGATTTAACTCTTTTGGGAAAACGCATCACCTGTGAGTCTTCAAAAAATATTTGTGAAAGAGCGAGCGTTCTTTCAGGACCTTTCACGGACAATAAATACTACTATGGTTCCGTGGTTGACGTTTATTCAAATGGAAAAATCCGTGTTCGCGATAACGATGACGGCAAAGTTTATGTTCGCATTGCGAAAGACATTCATGTGTCTGTGCGCTGCGATTCTTCTGGAAACTGTGTGGGCGACAAAGTTTTGTCGGGTCCATTTACAAATAATAAATACTATTCAGGAAGAATTGAAGGCGTTTACTCTAACGGACTTTTGAACGTTCGTGATGATGATGATGGAAAATCTTATCTTCGTCTTGCCAATGTTGTGATGAAATCTGTTCGTTGCGAAGGCAACAAAGGAATCTGCGTCGGTGACCGTGTTGTATCGGGTCCTTACCGAAACGGCGCTTACTACGCGGGTCGCGTGTTGGGAGTGTACTCTTCCGGAATCATTCTTGTTCAAGATGATGACGACGGAAAAGTATATCCTCGCAAAGCTCAGGAAATATCTAAAACTAGATAAAATTTTTTAATAAAACACTCGGAGATGAATATGAAAAAACAATTGGTCTTGGGAGCTCTTGTCGCAACGACAATTTTGCAAGCGTCCATTCCCGCGCATGCAGACAAAGAAACGATCGGCAATGTTATCGGTGGTGTGATCGGTGGAGTCATCGGTTCACAAATCGGTAAAGGTAATGGAAACACGGCTGCGATCATCATCGGTACGATCGCAGGAACAATGATCGGCGGCCAAGTGGGCCGTGATATGGACGAGGCAGATCGTCGTGCATTGGCAGAAGCGCAACAAAGAGCTTTGCGTGATCAATTAGGACGTCGTAATGATTGGGATGGCCGTTCTTACGGTTCAAGAACAGGTGCGCGCGGAAGTTTTACATCCGTGCGTGAGGGTTATAATTACCGCACCAATGAATACTGCCGTGAGTACACAAGCGTGATTTACGTGAACAACCGCACAGAGGAAACTCGCGGTGTGGCGTGCTCTCGTGCTGATGGTTCTTGGTATGAAGTGCAAACGACAGAAGTTCGTTTTAACAATGGCAACGCGGGTAACGGTGGTGGTTACGTGACTCCAGCACCTCGTCCTCAACAACCTAATCTTCCTCCTCCGCCAGCTCCTGTGCAGTCTTTGCGTGAAGGATCTGTGGCGATCAACACGGTCACTCGTCAATCAGGCGGGCAGTGGTATCGCGTTCTTGTGACAGAGCCGTTGACTTTGGATCGCGTGGAAGTAGCGGCGACGGCGGTACGCGTGAAAATTCACGAAGGCAGTGTTGTCACTCAACGTGGTCAACGTATTGCGATTCGTGAATTTCAAAACACTCCTGTTTTTGATGCAGGTTCAAGAGCCGTTTCTGAAAACTTGAATGTGCGTGAAAGAATTGTGGCGATTGATCTTCGCATGGAATCTTACGGTGGTTATGCCGCTGTTGAAGTGAAAGCTTTGTCGAACGAAGGTCGTCCTCGTTTGGCTCTTGAAAACAACGAGCCGGTAAGACCGCAACCTCCTGTTTATGACAACAGAAGTTTGAAAGGTTACTGCTCTGACGACGATCATCAGCAGTTCTATGCGGCGAAAAATTTCGCCTATGCAAGTGATGGTTTGAATTTGACGGATTCAGGTGCGACTCAATGGGCGCTTCAATACAACCAATCTCATCGTTGCAATACAGTTGGAGAATATAAAGCCCGTTACCAAGCTATTTACAATGTGGCTTACGCAAGCGACGGTTTGAATCTGACTTCCGCGGGTGCCAGAGATTACGCGCTTCAATACGTTGAAAACATGACGGCAAATGAAGCTCGTGAAATGGCTTCTGTGTTGAGAGCCGCTCAACGTTTTGCTTATGCCAGCGATGGTTTGAACATGACTTCTGCGGGAGCAACTAGCTTTGCGCGTAGCTGGGTTGAAAGCCGTTGCGAAGGTGTTGATCACATCAACATGCTCGCGAACCGTTTTAGAAGCGAATACAACTTCGCGTATTCTTCAAACGGACTGAACATGACTTCGGCAGGGGCTGTAAATTATGCAGCTAACAAGATTGCTCCACTGACACGTTGTGGTCACTTGTTGCGTAGATAAGTAGCTCTAGAAGGGGATTTCGGTCCCCTTTTGACACTAAAAAGCCTGGCACAGAACTTGGATTAAGGGTCATCGGATTTACAAAGACTTTAGATTAAGGAGTCTCCATGAAAAAGAACCTCGTTTTAGGATCAGTAATTGTCGCTTCACTTGTACAATATACAAGCCCTGCATTTGCGAACAAAGAAACAATCGGCAACATCATTGGTGGTGTTATCGGCGGTGTGATCGGATCAAACATCGGTAAAGGAAATGGAAACACAGCTGCGATCATCATCGGTACAATCGCAGGAACTATGATCGGCGGTAAAGTCGGAGCCGACATGGACGAAGCAGACCGTCGCGCTTTCCAGGAAGCGCAAGACCGCGCTCTTCGCAATCGTTTGGGAGACCGTTGTGACTGGGATGGCCGTAACTACGGTTCTCGCACAGGTTCTCGCGGAAGCTTCACAACAACTCGTGAAGGTTACAACAACCGCACAGGTGAATACTGCCGTGAATACTCCAGCGTGATTTACACTCGCAGAAGCACAGAAGAGACTCGCGGTATCGCGTGCTCTCGTCGTGATGGCTCTTGGTATGAAGTTCGTGAAACGGAAGTTCGTTTCAATGGCGGTGGCTACGGTGGCGGTCGTCAAGAACCTTCAAGACCTCCTCGTTACCCAGATGTTCCACAACGTCCAAATCTTCCACCTCCTCCTCCAGCTCAATCTCGTTATGAAGGAACTGCGAATATCAGCCAAATCACTCGTCGTACGGGTGGTGAGTGGATCCGTGTTAACGTGAACAACGCGGTGTCTTTGGAGCGTATCGAACTTCGCGCCTTGTCTGCCGGTGTTCGCGTTCATGAGGCGATCGTGCACACAGAGTCGGGCAGCCAGATCCGCGTTCGTGAGTTGAGCCCAACTCCAACGTTCTATGCAGGTGACACAGCGGTTTCTGAAAACCTCAACTTGGGTCGTGATCGTGTTGTGGCGATTGATATCCGCGCTGAGTCTATGGGTGGATACGCTGACGTGCTTGTGAAAGCGGTTTCTAATAGCGGTTACCCTTCTTTGGGTGTTTCTCGCTACTAAGAGCGCCGTTCTCTCTGAAATTTTAAGATAATTTCATATAAAGCCAGTCTAATGACTTATAGTGTCTAGACTGGCTTTTTCGTCTGCAAAAGTCGATATTGAGGGGGTTTAAAAAGGAGCTCTCTCATGTCTAAATTGCGCGTTGGTATCAACGGTTTTGGTCGTATTGGTCGTGTTCTTTTCCGTGCGGGTTTTGAAAAACTCGATATCGTCGGAATCAATTCTTTGGATAGCATCGAAGGTGATGCACACTTGCTCAAGTACGACTCGGCTCACGGCGTGTTCAACGCTGATGTTTCTACTGAAGGTCACAATCTGATTGTTAACGGCAAAAAAATTGCGGTTTCTAAAACTCGCAATCCTGCTGAAGTTCCTTGGAAGGACTTGGGCGTGGATCTTGTTCTTGAGTGCACAGGCGCATTCAAAGACAAAGCGGAGTTCATGCAACACATCAACGCTGGCGCAAAACGTGTTTTGGTTTCTGGCCCTGCTGAAAAAGGTGCTGACATCACAATGGTGTACGGTATCAACCACGAATCATACGATCCAGCAAAGCACCAAGTTGTTTCCAATGCGTCTTGCACAACGAACTGCTTGGCTCCTCTAGCAAAAGTATTGAACGAGACATTCGGTGTTGAGAGCGGAACAATGATGACTGTTCACTCTTACACGAACGATCAAAAAATCTTGGATGCTCCTCACAAAGATTTGCGCCGCGCACGTGCAGCGGCTGTGAGCATGATCCCAACAACAACAGGTGCCGCGAAAAACGTGGGTTTGGTGTTGCCTGAGTTGAAAGGCAAGATCGACGGTATCTCGGTTCGCGTTCCAACTCCAAACGTGTCTTTGGTGGATTTCACTTTCCAAGCAAAAAAAGACGTGACGAAGGAAGCTGTGAACGAAGCTTTGATCGCGGCTTCTCAAGGCGCTTTGAAAGGTATTTTGGCTGTAGAGAAAAATGAACTAGTGAGTGTGGACTTCAACGGCAGCCCTTACTCTTCAATCGTGGATTTGGCTTCAACAATGGTTGTGGGTCCTCGCATGGTGAAAGTTCTTTCTTGGTACGACAATGAGACTGGTTTCTCTAACCGCATGGTTGACGTCGCACTTCACATGGCGAAGAAGGGTCTTTAATCCATGGCTAACGGTCTAAAGGGCATTAAGACAGTTCGTGATTTTGAACTTGAAGGCAAAGTGGTTTTCTTGCGTCTTGATTTGAACGTTCCGATGGAGAACGGAAAGATCACAGATGAAAACCGCATCACGGCATCTTTGCCAACGATCCAGTACTGCATCGAAAAAGGTGCGAAGATTGTAATGGCGTCTCACTTGGGGCGTCCTAAATCGAAAGACGACAAAGAATTTTCTTTGGAGCCTGTGGCAAAACGTCTGCAAGAACTTTTGAACGCCGAAGTGATCTTAGTCGAAGACCCGGATTCAGATGCGCCAAAACACTTGCTTCAGTCTTTGAAAAAGAATCAGTTGATCCTTCTTGAGAACGTGCGTTTTGAAGAAGGGGAAACGAAAGACTCCGTCGAGTTCGCGCAAAAAATCGCAAACTACTGCGATATCTACATCAACGATGCCTTCGGTGCTTCTCACCGTGCGCACGCGACAATCCACGCTTTGCCTTCTGTGATGAAAGACAAAGGCATTGGTTTCTTGATCGAAAAAGAAATCACGATGTTAGATTCTCTTTTGCAAAATCCCAAACGTCCTTACTTGGCGGTGATGGGTGGAGCAAAAGTTTCTGACAAGATCGCCGTCATCGAAAGATTGATGGACGTTGTTGACGGATTTATCGTGGGTGGCGCAATGGCTTACACTTTCCAAAAAGCTCAAGGTCTTCCAGTTGGAAAATCTTTGGTGGAAAATGATAAGTTGAAATACGCGAAAGAAATGATCGAGCGTATCGAAGCCCGCAATAAAACAATTCTTCTTCCTGTGGATCACGTGGCGACTAAAGGCATCACGGACACAGCAAATGCTCACGTCACAAAAGACGTGGTGATTGCTGAAGACGAATTGGGCGTGGATATCGGTCCTAAATCCATTCAAAATTTCTCTACAGCACTTCGTGAAGCAGGAACCATTTTCTGGAATGGCCCGATGGGTATTTTTGAAAATCCGGCTTTCGCAAAAGGAACTTTCGGTGTGGCGCAAGCGATTGCTGAAAGCAACGCTGTGAAGATCGTCGGTGGTGGTGACTCAGCTGCGGCAGCAGAAGCCTCAGGCTTTGCTTCAAAGATGACCCACATCTCGACAGGTGGCGGAGCATCCCTAGAATACCTCCAAGGCGACAAACTCCCAGGCCTAGAAATCCTACGTTCAAAGCGATAAACCAAAACTTCATCCCCTGACGAGCACGATGCTCGTCAGGAAGGCCTCTTAGGACGGACAGATTTTCAATCTACCGAGAACAGCTGAACAAGAGACGTTCCCCAAATCAAACTCAAGGAAACGAACAAATGAAAAAGATCTTCGCTGCCAACTGGAAACTCTTCAAAACTCCAAAAGAAACCCGCGAGTTTTTTGCGCAATTCAAGGAAGTCGCAAACAAAGCTACAGGCGAATTGGTCTTTTTTCCTTCGGCAATCTCTTTAGAAGCAGCAAGCACATCTCTCACGGGGACCACAATCAAATGGGGCGCACAGAATTGTTACTTCCAAGCTTCTGGTGCTTTCACGGGCGAAAACTCAGCTCAAGTCGTAAAAGAACTTGGTGGTAGCTATATTCTTATCGGCCACAGTGAACGCCGTAAAATCTTTGGTGAGACAGACGCGTTGATCGCTGAAAAAGTAGCCTTCACGCAAGGTTTGGGATTAACACCTATGCTTTGTATTGGGGAAACTTTGGAAGAGCGTGAAGCCTCTCACACTTTCCGTGTTCTTGAAACTCAACTTCATTTGGGATTAGCGAAAGCCGATAAAACAAAACCTGTGGTGATCGCCTATGAACCTGTTTGGGCGATTGGAACGGGAAAAGTGGCGACTCCAGAGCAAGTGGCTGAAACACACACAGATGTTTTCAATATCCTATCTAAATTGGGTTTTGCACAAAGTCCGATTTTATACGGAGGCAGTGTGAAGCCAGACAATGCTGCCGGCCTTATCAAACAACCTCACGTAAATGGATTCTTAGTTGGCGGAGCTTCACTGGAAGTGAAGTCCTTTAGCGAAATCGCAGCGGTTTAATTAACCGTTGCCTTCAGTTTCTTCGCGAGCGGTATTTTTAAGCGACTCGCGAAGTTCCTTAGCATCTTTCTTTGGTAAAGATTTAATCGCCTCATCGACAGCCTTTTTCTCTTTTTTATAAAGAGGTAAAAGCATTTCAGAAGCAGACTCTGAAGGATCATTTTCAAAAGTTAAAACAGCGACACGAACAAGTTCTTTTAATAACTTTGGATTTGATTTTTCTTTGCCAGAAACAATCAAGTCCACAGTATCTTCAATCGTTTTAATCATCTCTTGGTTCTTCGCGCTCACAGCGTCTTCTGTTTTTGTCGCTGAAACTTCAACGTCTTTAGCAGAATAGGCTTGCAGTTTTTCCAGAGACTGCTGAGCTGTCGTTGCATGCGCAGAAAAAGCTAAAAACACGGTGAGGGCTAAGGCGGAGAAAAAAAGTTTTCTCATGGTCTCTCCTTAATCATCACGCCGATCAACTCGCGATTTGGAATCGGTTGTTTGTCCGTACGGAAGAAGTCACTGACGTAGCCGCCTTTTGTACCCCAATCCGTTTTAATCTCTGCATGGCCCGCGTGATTTCTGTCACGCGTGTTGCGATAGATAAGAACGGCACCTTTCGGAGCATCCTTTGGACTTTTGATCAAACCTTTGTAGCGTGGATCTTCAAGCATGTTGATGAAACCGCGACGTTTTAGATCACCGACGCCATAACGCGCTTTTGATCCTGGAAGATAATCATCCACCAAGTCACCACCCAGAAGGGCGCGCTTCACGTAACGATAACAAAGTTTTTTTGAACGACGCTCTTTATTGCGCATTCCGTATTTGATAGATGCCTCGGCCTCTTCACTTAAAGAGTAACGAGCAACACCTGGGAATTTCGCCCATTTTGGATCTGGAATTTTAGGATTGGCCGCTTTTTCAACTTCGGTTTTAACATCGCGAATATCGGAACGATTTTTATCGGCGACACCAGGTTGAGATGTGGAGCACGTCGCACAGAAATCGCCTTCTGTCTTTTTAGGATCGTCGACTTTTGCGAGATTCGGGTCCGTAGATTTGACGGGTTTTTGTTCACGAAGAACTTCTTCTTTTGTAGGAAGGTGAGCGTCCTCGGTGCCTTCAGATGGAATACCCCCACCTTCGCGCTTTGCACGAGAGGTGAGAGCGATTTCGGGATCTTGAACTTCGGATCCCTCTTTATCCTTAAATGTCAGCCATGGGTCTTTTTGAGAAAAGTAAACCCAGGTTTCGTCGCCCACTTTAGGAAGAGTTCCTTTGTTATTGTGACCTTCAGCCACTTTCGTGATGCGAACTTTGATTCCATAAGAACCTGTGCGGCTAAGTTTGCGCGTCTCAAGCACCGTCCCTTCGGAACCTTCAGGAATCAGATACTTGATGTTGCGGGCGTTTTTACGGAAATCAAGTGAAGAGCGACCGTTGAGATCTCCCGTCAAAATGAGTTCTTGCAAATCATCGGGACCTTGGGCAACAGCCGAAGTCGCGGTGATCAGAAGAGCAACTAGTATGCGAGAAAAACGATTCAACAAATTCAAATTGATACTCCTGAGCCTCTCTTCGGAGTTCTCATCCAAAGTAAGAGGCTAGGAGGGAATATTTGGACAAAGGTCTAGAACAAAGCGTTCTTAGGCGTTCTTGGGAACGGGATCACATCTCGAATATTTGTCATTCCGGTGATGTACATCATCATGCGCTCAAAGCCCAAACCGAAACCGGAGTGAGGGAAGCTGCCGTAACGACGCAAATCCATATAGAACGAATAATCCGCTGGATGAAGACCGACTTCACTCATGCGTTTTTCAAGAAGCTCGAGGTTGTCTTCACGTTGAGAACCACCGATGATTTCGCCAATTCCAGGAGCCAGCAAATCCATCGCACGCACAGTTTTTTGGTCTTCGTTCAACTTCATATAGAAAGCTTTGATCTCTTTCGGATAGTCCGTCACGTACACCGGGCGTTTGAAATGTTCTTCGGCTAAGAAGCGTTCGTGTTCCGATTGCATGTCGATGCCCCACTTCACTGGGTACTCGAATTTTTTACCGGATTTTTCTAGGATCTCAATTGCCTCTGTGTAAGTGACACGACCGAATTCGCTGTTAAGGACGTTGTTCAATTTATCAAACAAGCCTTTTTCAACGAATTGGTTGAAGAATTCCATTTCCTCTGGGCATTGTTCCATCACGTAGCGGATGATGTACTTGATCATCGCTTCGCCCAATTCCATATTCGCAGACAAGTCGGCGAAAGCGATCTCAGGCTCAATCATCCAGAACTCAGCCGCGTGGCGAGAGGTGTTTGAATTTTCCGCACGGAATGTAGGACCAAACGTGTAGATGTTACGGAAAGCCGCACAGAAAGTTTCACCGTTCAACTGACCACTCACTGTCAAATTTGTCTCTTTGCCGAAGAAGTCTTGAGAGTTGTCGATCGTGCCGTCTTCTTTGCGTGGCGGTTTATCCAGTTTCAAAGTCGTTACACGGAACATTTCTCCAGCACCTTCCGCATCCGAGCCCGTGATGATCGGAGTTTGCACGTATACAAAACCTTGATCTTGGAAGAACTTGTGAATCGCGTAAGCCAAAACGGAACGCACGCGGAAAACTGCAGAGAACGTATTTGTGCGCGGACGAAGATGCGCGATCTCACGCAAAAACTCAAAGCTGTGTCTTTTGTTTTGCAGAGGATACTCCGCATCCGCTTTTTGATAGATTTCAATTTTTGAAGCCATCACTTCAAAGTTTTGTCCAGCCCCTTGCGACTTGATCACTTTACCTGTGACATAGATTGAGCTTGTGATGGAAAGTTTTGCCACGTCTTCGAAGTTCGGCAAATTTGTATCAAAAACGACCTGCACACCTTTAAAGAAAGTTCCGTCATTAAGTTCAATGAAACCGAAATTTTTTTGATCGCGGATCTTACGAACCCAACCCGAGAGTTTCACTTCTTTATCCAGATATTTTTCAGTATCTCTAAACAGAGATTTAACCAATGTCGTTTCCATGAATTGAATGCCCTTTCGCTGGCAAATAAAATAGCGTTCTTTCGCGCACTTGTCTAATCTGCTTCGAAAATAGACTCTCACAATTTGCGGATAACGCGAAAAGTCATTAGTCAGATTTTTACGTAAAATCAACAGGTTAAATTGAGACGGCGTCTTGCTGTGAAGACTTCACGAGCCTAAAATTGAGGAATCTCGTAAAGGAGTACGTATGTCGTCCAAAACCCATTTTCGCCTCTGCCATCGCTGCGGAAGTGTCAATTCAGCTGAGGATGAGCTGGTGACGACTTGTGAATGTTGTGGAAAGCATCTTGCGCCGTTTTATTTTTTCGACGAGAGTAGGGCCATGGGTATAAACCACTCGAATCTTTACTCCAGTGTGAAGGAGGCAACCGAAACGCTGCTTCCGCACAAGGAGTATCCCCCTGTTTGGGGGTTAACGGCGTATTGGGAGTCGTAGTTCACCATGAAAGTTACTTTCGCAGATATTCAAAAGGCTCGGGAGCTTATTAAAGATGTTATTTGTCCTACGGAGATGAGCCACTCGCTCAGCGCAAGTAAACTGGTTAACAGTGAAATCTATTTCAAATTTGAAAATACACAGCGCACGGGAAGTTTTAAATTCCGTGGCGCTTACAATAAGATTTCCAATCTGACTCCGGAAGAAAAAGCTCGCGGTGTGGTGGCAAGCTCTGCCGGAAATCACGCCCAGGGCGTGGCCCTCTCTGCGAGTCTGGCAGGCGTTAAAGCCACGATCGTGATGCCAGAGAACGCTTCAATCAGCAAAGCTTCAGCCACTCGCGCTTACGGTGCGAATGTGGTGTTAAAAGGCGAGATCTACGATGAAGCTTACGAATACGCACAAAAATTAGAAAAAGAAAATGGCTACACTTTCGTGCATCCTTACCAAGATCCTTACGTGATCGCAGGACAAGGAACCATCGGTATTGAAATTCTGGAGAAAGTTCCGGATCTTGATACCGTGATCGTACCAATTGGTGGCGGAGGTTTGATCAGCGGAATCGCTCTGGCTGTGAAATCCATCAATCCGAAAGTGCGCGTGATCGGAGTGCAAAGCGATCGTTCTCCGGGAATGGCGCATCTCTTTAAAAAAGAACCACTAAGTCATATCAAAAGAGCCGCGACGATTGCGGATGGTATTGCGATCAAAAATCCTTCGCAAGTGATGTACGATAATTTCATTTCCAAATACGTCGACGAAGTCGTGACGGTGAGTGATGACGAAATCGCAGAAGCGATTGTGTTCTTGATGGAAAGAGCGAAAGCGGTTGTCGAAGGTTCGGGAGCTGCGGCAATGGCCGCGGCGATGTCAGGTTCGCTCAGTCTGGGCAATAAATGCTGCGTGATTATCAGCGGCGGCAATATCGATTTAAATATCGTTTCTAAAATCATCGACCGTGGTCAGATCTTGCGCGGACGTCTTTGTGAACTTTCCGTGATCGTGGACGACTTGCCAGGAAACCTAAGCAAGCTCACGCAGGCAATCGCGGGTCAGAAGGCCAATATTTTAGAAGTTCATCACGACCGTGTTTCTAAAGGATTGTCGTTGCGTGAAACGCGTATCGATTTTGTTTTAGAGACTTCCAGCATTGAACATGTTGAAAAGATCAAACGTGCCCTTGAAGAAACTGGGGCGAAAATCATTCAAAGCACTTAAAGAGATCGAAGACGGTTTTTCCCAGTCTTCCAGATTGTATTTTTCTAAAATCCGTCGCAGCTCTCCGCTGCGGCGAAGATCGTCAATGCCCTGATTTAAAATTTTCGCGTAGATCTTGGATTTCGGATTGTTCGGTGAAAATCCCACATATAAAAACGGTTCTGAGTCTTTCAGATTTGGACGGGCATTTTTCAAGAGGCCCAATGACTTGTTCGAGAAAATAAAGTCGGGGGCATCATTCTGGTTACTACCCAACAGTGCTTGGGCTTTATTGTTGCGAGTGTCTTTAAGAGCACGAACCCAAGTGCTGATTTTTACCTCTACTTTGTAACCTTGTTTTTCAAAAACCTGGCGAACGATTTCGACCATATAGCCGGGACGGGCAGAGTCTGGATTGCAGACGTAAGGACATGAATAATCCGAGCGAAAAGAAATCGTGTTAGCCCATGTTTGAGTTGAAAATCCCAGAACTGTGGACGTCAAAATCCATGCGAACAAGATGCGTTTCATAAGGGCCCCTCTCCTTACTTACCTTTATGCAATACTTTGCTCTACGACAAGTTGCACGCGGAAAAGGGCGGCGTTTCGGAGATGTAACCTATATTACTAAAACTGAATGTTGCGTTCAAAATGGCAGGTGTAACCGCCAGGATTTTTTTGGAGGTAATCCTGATGAAACTCTTCAGCTTTCCAGAATTCTCCAGCGGGGACGATCTGTGTGACCACAGGAGCTTTCCACGCTCCAGATTTATCAACGCGCGTCTTAACGCGTTCTGCGTCCTCTTTTTGAGTTTGAGAAGTGTAGAAGATAGCACTGCGATATTGAGTGCCAACGTCATTGCCTTGGCGGTTCGCCGTTGTGGGATCGTGAATCTTAAAAAAGTGAAGAAGCAGGTCTTCGTATTTTAATTTCTTCGGATCAAAAACCACTTTCACAGTTTCAGCGTGATTCGTAGTTCCGGTTTTAACGATATTGTACGTGGCGTTTTTAGTGGTGCCGCCCATGTAGCCCACTTCCACAGCAACGACTCCAGGGATCTTGCGCAAAAGATCTTCCATTCCCCAAAAACAACCACCAGCTAAATAAGCTATTTCTGTTGATTCCACAGAGTCTCCTTTCTTTGCCGTTTTTGCGTCAGCAAAGAATCCTAAGCCCACTAAAATCGTCACTAGAAACGAAAAGTATTTCATAAAACAATGATAGCACTATTTAGAAGAGACGGAAAAGTTTTCTAGACTTCTTTTCCGTACCCGCCGCCACTGCCAGAGCACAAAGTTACAACGTCCCCTTTAGAAAACTTCTGTTGTCCTAAAACGGGAAGAACTTTGTGAGTTCCTTCGTGTTCAATAGAAACTTCGCAAGGGTCTCCGTGAGAGCAGTTTTTCGAAATACGGGGACGATGCAATGTAAGATCCGTCACCCAAGCCGCCTGAATATCTTCACGGGCTTCGATTTTCAAAATCACACCACGTCCGCCGTTGTGTTTGCCTTTGCCGCCCGTTGAGTGACGAAGATCCACGCGTTGAACTTTTACGGGGAAATCTCTTTCCAATTGTTCGATTGAGAAAGACTGCAAGTGCGCGCACTCGCCATCGTGAGAAGCGGAAGCCCCCACGCCTCCCGGCAAAGTTAAAAGCATGTGCTTATCTTGATGAAGCAAATCAAAATTCAAAGGACAGTTGCTCGAAAGGGCCTTTTCGCTTTTTTGATGAATTTGCGAAAGAGCCAACTCCATCGCCGTTTGCAAAGCTGCGGCTCCGCAAGTCATGCCTTTGTAAGTAGGAGCTGGATATTTTCCAATCAGCCAGCAGCCTGCAGGTTTCGTGATTTGCAAAACAGAAAAAGATCCTGAATTCGCCAATTGTTCAAACCCGTAGTAACGGCTCAAAGTATAAAAACACACGCCATAAGTTGCAGACTCTGTCAGAGACACAGTTTTTGCGGCACTTGTTCCACTAAAGTCTAAAGAGACTTTACCATCGTGGATTTCCATATTCAGACGCAGAAGTTCTCCGCTATCTAAAACAACGTCGACACGTGTTTCACCGGAAGCGCGCTCGCTGATTTTTTGCACGGAAGATTTGCGGCAAAGATCAATGTATTCCTCAATGAGTTCGCCGGTGATTGTGAAGCCGGTGTATTCAATGGCCTCGTGAAGCGTTTTCGCTTTCACAGTCATATCTTCACATTGGTGTTTCAACCAGGTCACAAAATTAGCAGGGCAAGCGGGGTGAGCTTGCATTGCTGATAAAATCATTTCATTGAGCTGATTTTTCTGACGAAGAGGTGTCGGAGGAATACGAAGACCTTCTTCCTCGACAGATTTTGCAAGTTTGACGGATTTATCCAAAGAGCGACGACTCACCCAAATCAAATCTTCAGAAACGGCCATCACAAAAGTCATGTCACTAAGAAGGCTGCCACCACTATAAGGATCATTCAAAAGAGCAATGTCACCCTCTTGAAGTTTTAGGTACTTCGTCGCTGTTGTTGCCGCCATGGTCAGTGTGCCGTAGCTCACAGCTTGTACGCCACGTACGGCAAGCACGTCACCTTCAATCGTCATCAAAGCAGATTCGCCTTGAAGGAAGTCATTTAAAAGCGAATGAAAGAGTTCAATTTGATAGCTCATAAAGTCTCCTGCAAAGCTTTAAAGCCGCACAAGGCAACAGCTTGAGACTCACTAAAGTCTTCAGCGTGCACTGTGGTGTGAGGATCTTTTTTGAAAGCATTGGCAAAAACCGAAGCCAAAGGACCTGCGACAATCAGTTTTTTTGTCTGGCGTTGCAGATAAGCTTCCATTGCGAGTCTTTGCAAAGAAAGGCTTTGCATCTCTTTCGTCAAATGACCTAAATCGCTGTCACGAGTTTGGCTGATTTTAGAAAGTGCAAAAAGAGAATTTTTAAAACGCTGAATTCCTTGCGCTGAAAAACGATCTTCAAGGCCTTGCAATTTCGCGAGTTTCGCGTTTTCAGCCCATAAATCCAAAAGACTGGGTTTTTGACCTCGGCCTAAGAACATAGGACCCGGCTCCCAACCTTCTTGGTGAGAGGCAAAATCAAAACGACCGAAACTGTTTAGTGCAATTCCCAACGTCGGTTGGATTCCCAACTCTTTACTTTGCAAATGCGGAACTTCCACGGTTCCCCAAGCACTTTGCCATGAAGAACTCCAAGTGTTCGCAGAAATTAAATGAAAACTCTCAAGGCCCAAATAAAGAATATCAGCACCGTCTTTAGCGCCAAGTTCAAGGCCTAAAGCTGTCGAAGCGGAAAACAAGCTTCCGATATGTTGATTTTTATCTTCTGAAAAAAGTTTTCCAGAAGAAGTCAGGAAGTGGATGTCTTTTTCTGCAACAACACCTTCAAGAGCTTTTAGAATCTCTTCTTTGCGTTCAGAAAAAACACCGGAGATCGTGGCGTTTAAAGCGTTCTTATTCCAACGAGTGACCTCATGAGGATTGTCGGTTTTTTCAGGAACAAAAACTTCAAGGCCTTTGTTGCTCAAAAACTCTTGCGCTTGTTTTAAATGAACCGGATTTGTGGAAGAGTGCAAAAAATGCAAACAAACTTTTTTACAATCCATCATCTGTAATTTCGCAGCGATGGCTTCCAAATCTTCAAGTTTCAACGGCACATCCACTTTGCCGTCGGCAAGCACGCGCTCGTGAACTGAAAAAAGAAGGTCTTTGTTAGTCAGCGTTTCAGATTTTTCGCAGACATCAAGCCAGTGTTCGAAACCGTCTGTTGTGATATGGGCCACAGCTCCACTGAGGTTGTAGTCTAAGAGCTTTTTTGGCAAGCGCAGGCTGACAAAGACAGATTGTGGTTTGTTATCCGCATTCTCTGTCACGAATTGTTGAAGCGACTGCTTAAGGTTTTCGCGAGAGAGATAAACTCTCTTTTGGGCAACAGGTTTGGAGTCCGACACGAGTGCGTATTCGGCGAAAGATTCTCCGACACTCACACCCAACAAGAAGCTCTTTTGCATTTTTAAACGCTCTCTATATTGAAATTGCTCTGGAATATGTTAAAGCTAGACGAACAGGTATAACAAAATAATCTCTCTAAGAAAAGGATTCTAAAGTGAAGATTTCTCCCGAAATTCTGAACCTGGTTCCCTACAAACCTGGCAAACCGATTTCTGAAACTCAGCGCGAGTACGGATTAACGACCGTCTACAAACTCGCAAGTAATGAAAATCCTTTAGGTCCTAGCCCGAAAGCGATGGCGGCGGTGAAGCAAGCTTTGGATCATCAGCATCTATATCCAGATCCTTCGCACTATGAACTCTTACAAACTCTGTCGAAGGAATGGGGCTTCCCGACAAAACAACTTGCTATTGGTAACGGCAGTGATGAGTTGATTGATTTGTTGACACGCATTTATTGCGAGCCTGGCGACGGCGTTTTGACGTCTGTGGCGGCTTTCAACGCCTATGAAGTGAGTGCTCCTGCGAACCGCGCCGTGATCCATAAAATTCCGATGAAAGAAGGCTATCGTTTTGATTTGCCTGCGATTGCGGATTATTTCTTGGCTCATCCGGAAAAGAAAATTCGTCTGGTCTTCGTATCTAATCCGAACAATCCCACGGGAACTTTTGCTCCTAAAGCGGAGGTCGAAGCCTTCCTTGAAAAATTGGGAAATCGCGACGATGTGATGGTGATTTTTGATGAAGCTTACAATGAATTCGTGCGCGATCCGGCTTACGCTTCTGCACAAAAATACATCACGAAATATAAAAATCTGATCGTTCTTCGCACTTTCTCTAAAATCTATGGCCTTGCGGGTTTCCGCTTGGGCGCTATGATTGCGCCTCCTGAGGTTGTTGAAGTGTTTAACCGGGTGCGCAAACCTTTTAATGTCAACGATTTAGCGCAAGTCGCTGCAAATGCGGCTCTGCAAGATAAAGAATTTATTGAGCGTTCGCAGCAGACCTGTTGGAAAGGGCTTGATTACTTCTATAAGAAGTTAGAAGAATTAGGCCTGCCTTACATTCCATCTCAAGGGAATTTTGTCATGTTTGACACCCTCCGTGACGCCGCCAAGGTGAATGAAGCCTTGTTACGCCGCGGGATTATTATGAGACCTTTGTTAAACTACGGTTTCAAAACGCATTTGCGTTTGAGTGTAGGGCTCGAGCATGAAAATCAAGCCGCGATGAAAGCCTTGGCTGACGTGCTCAAAGAGATACCTGTGGTATCTTAATCGGCGGATGCCGAGGATGTCGGAGCGCCAGAGGCGCGGAGACTGGACTGAGTTATTGGAGAATTATGGGAATGGTTATTACGATTGATGGCCCTGCGGCCTCTGGGAAATCTTCTGTGAGTAGAGAGCTAGCTCGTCGTTTGGGCTGGAACTGGGTTTCTACAGGTGCCTTCTATCGTGGTTTGGCATTCGCTGCTATTCAATTGGGTATTGACCTTGATGACGTGAAAGCATTGTCTGAATTGACTCACAATCCAGTTTGGAAGGTGAGCATGCAAGATGCTCGCACAACGGTTTATTTTCAAAACCAAGATGTCACAGATTTGATCGCTCACGAAGACGTGGGAAATTTCGCCAGCAAAGTGAGCCATTATCCTGAAGTTCGTAAAGCTCTTTTGGATGCGCAAAGAAACTGCAGCAACGGTCCGCAAGGCTTGGTTGCTGAAGGCCGCGACTGCGGAACTGTTGTTTTTCCGAAAGCGGAAGCGAAAGTTTATCTCACGGCAAACTCTGAACACCGCGCCGCTCGTCGTGCTGCGGAGTTGGGCCTTGATCAAGGTGATATGGTGAAAGCGCAACAACAGCGCGATTTGCAAGATTCTACTCGCAAAGTGGCTCCGATGGCAGTGCCTGACGACGCTTTGATCGTCGATACAACGGAGCTGAATTTAGACCAAGTGGTTGATAAAGTTGTCGACTACGTTAAAGGCAAAATTTAGTTTCATCTAACGTAAGAGGTTTTCCTTGAAGTTTGAGAAGTTTCACTTGTCGGAAGACCTATTGCGCAATCTCAATGACAATGGTTTCTTTCGCACGACAGACATTCAGTACAAAGCGATCCCTTCAATTCTCAAAGGCGAGGATGTTTTAGCCATTGCTCAAACGGGCACAGGTAAAACGGCGGCTTTCGCGATTCCTATCATCAATCTAATTCACAGCAATAAAAGCAGCAAGCGCGCTGTCGGTATTAAATGTCTTGTGATGGTGCCAACACGTGAGCTCGCGCAACAGATTGGCGAAGTCTTTAACAAACTCTCTAAGCACACGAAGGCAAAACCTTTTGCTCTGTATGGTGGGGTAGAGCAAGACGCGCAAATTAAAAAGCTTCAAGACGGTATTGATATTTTGATTGCGACTCCGGGACGTATGTTTGATTTGATCAGCCAGGGGCACATCAACATCAATCACATCGAGACGCTGGTTCTTGATGAAGCCGATCACATGTTGGACTTGGGCTTTATTGAAGATATTGAATCCATCAAACGCAAACTGACTCGTCGTCATCAGACGTTGTTCTTTTCGGCCACGATCAATCCGCAAATCAAAAAACTCGCGTTCTCGCAAGTTCGTAGCAATGCCATCCGTATTCAAATTTCTCCGGAAGATCCGGTTTCAAAAAACGTATCGCATTTTGTGATGTTTATTGAAATGGACGACAAACGTTTCTTCTTAGCTGAATACTTACGTCAAAATCCTGACGGAAAGTTTATCGTGTTTGTGCGCACTCGTGTGCGTGCTGAGCGTGTGGCAAAAGCGATGGAGCGTGCAGAAATTCCAACGCTCACGATTCATGGTGAAAAAGATCAAACCAATCGCGCCGAAGTGATGAAAGCTTTCCGCACAGGCGAATGCAAAGTTTTGATCGCCACTGACTTAAGTGCTCGCGGTATTGATATTCCCGACGTGACTCACGTGATTAATTACGATCTTCCTGAAAAGCCAGAAAACTATGTCCACCGTATTGGTCGCACAGGCCGTGGTTTTAACAAGGGCATTGCGGTTTCTTTCTGCAGCCAAGAAGAAAAACCTCTTTTGCAGGGCATTGAAGAACTTTTGACTAAAAAAATCGAAGTGATCAAAGTCAGCAAAGTCGACTACGAAATCATCTCATCACAACCAGAAGAAGGCATGAGTCTTCAAGAGTTGATTGAAAGTGAAGAGAAGCTGATTCAAGCTAAAAAACGTAAGAAGAAGAAATAGTTTTTTAATCTTCCAGGTGTATTTTTTTAAGCTTCTTCGCGGCGGCTTCTAATTTTCTTTTTGTCTCTTCTGGCAAACTTTTTTTGCGACAGAGGACCGCTTCGAGTGGTTTTTCATTTTTTAAAGAGGTCACGAGCTTTTCTTCGTAGTGGGCTTTGTCTTTGGCAAAATTAAAAACTGACGGCAAGGCACAAACTCCCTGAAGACGATTTGATTTTAACATCTCAATGGCTTGATCCATGCTGGTGACTTCCGTGAGTCTATCTGGCTTCACATATTGATCGATCAGCTCCGTGCATGTTCCGCGCAGTCGACCAATTCGCACATTCTTTTGTTTCAAATCCACAGAGGCCTTAAGGTAAATACGAGGTGAGGCTTCATAGAGTTTGTCTTGGATCTCGTAGTGCTTTTCATACTTCATGCATGAGACTGAGAAAAAGATCGCCAGATCCGGATTTGAAGTCTCCATGGCGTTTACCAGGCGGGCATGCGGATAAAGATTGTATTCGAAGATCAACCCGGCCTCTTTCGCGAGCTGAGACAAAATATCGTAGTTGATACCTTTAAGCTGTCCCTTTTCTTCATAAGCAAAGGGCCCGACATCGGAAAGTCCCACCTGCAGAGTTTGCGCCGTTGCAAAGAGGGGAATCAGCAAAAATAAAAATAAAACAACTGCCATTGAACAATTATTAAATAAGGAGCTACTGCGTTTTGCAAACGGCTTTTTGGAAACAAACCAAAATGCAATAAATGTTAACAAAGAAGTGTTTTATTCTACAAAGACAGCTCTAAGAGATACCGGATGTCTCGATTTGCGGTGGATGAACCAGAGTCTGATAGATCACACAATACCGCTCCGTTAGCTCAATCAATCTCAACTTTTTCTCTTCCGGAATATCGTCTTGGATATCAAAGCGCAGTCGGATTTTCGTAATTCCGACGGGCACATTCTTATCAACTCCCAAAGTACCGCGAAAATCCATATCACCTTCTGCAAAAATTTTCGTGTATTGAAGCTGAATTCCCATATTCGTAGCCACCGCATTTAGTGTCACTCCTGCGCAAGCGACTAAGGCTTCCATCAGCATGTCTCCAGAACAGGCCAGAGTCCCGTCTCCTCCCGCAGCAGGATGTAAACCTGCAGTGACCTGCGCAATGCCGGTGTCGATGCGACAAGAGATATCTTCGCCCAGGGTTCCTGACGTATGAAAACTCACGAGGCTTGCCTCCTTGTCGGCTTGATAGCGAGTTTTCAGAGGGCGTTGCAGTTCACGTAGTTTTTCGAGTTCCATAACAATCCTTTCCTTTGTACGGTGCAATTCAATAAGGTACGGCGTACCACCGATCCGCAAGCAGCAGTGCTTTGATCGCAAGAGCTGTCGTGTAGGCAGTGGATCTCCAAACCACGGGGAAGCGTGCAATAAAAGTCGCAGCATAGAAAACTTGTCCTGACCAGAAAAGGCGACCGTCGGAATCTCTTTGCGCTTGGGATAAAAGAAAATCCAAACCTCGGCGTACGCGCTCGCGGTGAAGTTCATTTTTAGGATCACCTAAAATCAACAAAGCATTAAGCGCCCAAGCGGTGGATTGAACATAGTCGGGACGTGCTAAAAAACTATTTCGCCACGAACCATCACGATGTTGTTTGGCGATAATAAAATTCAAAGTCCGCTCGCGCGCAGGATCTAGGCACGTGGTTCCGGCTTCAACATTCGAAGCAATGGTGTAGGGAAGAGCGTAATAACTGGGATAGTACATCCCGCAAAAATAAAACTGCTTATTGCGCACAACGCGATTGATGTGCGCGCAGCTCGCTTGATAACCGGGACCCGATGTTTTTCCAGCGTAGGTCAACATCCTTAAAATATTTGCGTTCACGACACAGTCGACGTCATTCACATTAAACGGGATGCGCGTTCCTTTATCAGGAGCTGCAAAATAATTTCGTGGCATATCCGGATCGTGTTCATCAAAAAGCCACGTCATAAAGGCTCCCGTACGAATATGTCCTTGAGCCGCGTTATAGACATGCGGCTTTCGATCAAAATCACGATAGGTAGAAATCGCATCGATCACTTGTGAAGGTAAAACACTCTTCCATTCTGTCGGCAAAAGACCCCGCCGAAAACTTTGCATGTAGTGCAGGAAAGTGTAAGTGACCGAAGTCGTGTCGGCATCCGGTGGAATATTCGCAAAACCTTTCCATTGTCTTGCGAGATACATGTAACGAGGTCCGCGCACTTTCATTCCACGAAATGTGTAAGGAGGATAAAAGTTAAATAAATTTCCCCAACGATATTTCTCAAGACCTCTTTGTGTTTCTTCGAGCATCACGGGAATTTGTGAATAGCGGGAATCGTGCGAATAAATTTCTGCTAAGATATTTGCGATGGAGCTAGCGACAAAGGCTGAAGGTTCTTCGAAGGGCACGCCAAATTTTCCAACTCCGATCGCGCTTGGCACATACGAAGTCACGCGCGCACGCCATTGCCCCGGTTCGTAACCTTCGTCTAAACCGACTTGATAATGTTCGATAAATGAGAGGGCCGAACGAATTTCCCGATCATACCGGGGTGTCGGCAGCGCCGATGCTGTCTTTGGAGTAAACCAAAGCAGTCCTCCGAAAAGGATCCCAAGAAAACTCCACGCCCCCCGCATACGTCCTCCTTGTGCTCAGCTCAAATATGTTCGAGATGACAGACGCTTGTCAGGCCCAACATTCCTGCTCTGCAAGAGTACATAATGCAGGACCACGAAAACCTTGGTGGAGCGCGTAAAACCTTTGACTTCCGCCCCCTTAGGTCGCTAAACCAGTGTTTCGCCCAAAGAGGTGAAGAAAGGTAACGGGTAGGTTCCAGTGAGGACTTACTACGTGGGAGGTTTTAAAAAAACTATATGACGAAACAATTAAACAAAGCCGAGTTGGAGAAACAGAAAGTTCTAGCTTTCTTGGATGCGGAAGACGCAAAGGTTCCAGCAAATCCAGGTCTATTGACATCAAAATCTGAAAAAGGTGATTTCGAAAACCTTTTTGAAGCGTCAATGAAAGAGCAAGACTTCAAAGTCGGCGACGTTGTTACTGGTACTGTAGTAGAAGTTCAATCTGACTATGTTCTAGTAGACATCAACTACAAGTCTGAAGGTTTGATCGCGATCAATGAATTCCGTATTGTTGACGGCGTTCGTGAAGTGAAAGCTGGAGACAAAGTAGAAGTTCTTATCGACCGTATCGAAAACGAAAACGGTATGATCGTTCTTTCTAAAGACAAAGCTGACATGCTTCGTGCATGGACTGATATCTCTAAAGCAGCTGAGAACGAAGAAGTTATCGAAGGTACTGTTGTTGCTAAAGTTAAAGGCGGCTTGAGCGTTGATATCGGCGTTAAAGCATTCTTGCCTGGATCTCAAATCGATCTACGCCCTGTTCGCAACATGGACGTTTACCTTGGTAAGAAATTTAAATTCAAAGTTATTAAGTTCAATAAGAAACGTGGCAACATCGTTCTTTCTCGCCGCGCTCTTCTTGAAGAAGAACGTGACAGTCTCCGTTCACAAACTCTTGACACTATGGCTGAAGGTTCAGTTGTTACTGGTGTTGTTAAAAACATCACTGACTACGGTGCGTTCATCGATCTTGGTGGCATGGACGGATTGTTGCACATCACAGATATGTCTTGGGGCCGCGTAAAACATCCTTCAGAAATGTTGAATGTTGGCGACGAAATCCAAGTTAAAGTTCTTAAGTATGATAAAGAAAAAGAACGCGTATCTTTGGGTATGAAACAGCTTCATGCAGATCCTTGGGAATCTGTGAAGGCTTCTTACCCTCCAGGCACTAAGCTTAAAGGTAAGGTTGTATCTTTGGCTGAATACGGTGCATTCGTTGAACTTGGCGAAGGTATCGAAGGTTTGATCCACGTTTCTGAAATGTCTTGGACAAAACGTGTGAAGCACCCTTCTCAAATCGTTAACGTAGGCGATGAAGTTGAAGTGGTAGTTCTTGAAGTAGACACTGAAAACCGCCGCATCAGCTTGGGTATGAAACAGCTTCAAGCAAATCCTTGGGTTGAGATGAAAGAATCTTATCCTCCAGGAACAATCATTGAAGGCGAAGTGAAGTCTGTTACTGACTTCGGTATCTTCATCGGCATCGAAGAAGGTATTGACGGTCTAGTTCACATTTCTGACTTCTCTTGGACTAAACGCGTAAATCACCCAAGTGAAATGTTCACTAAAGGTCAAAAAGTACGCGCGGTTGTTCTAGGTGTTGATATCGAGAACGAAAGATTCTCTTTGGGTATCAAACAACTTGAATCTGATCCTTGGGCAAACATCGAATCTAAATACGCTATCGGTACACAACACGACGTTAAAGTAACTAAAACAGCTGATTTTGGTGCTTTCGTTGAGCTTGAGTCTGATATCGAAGGTTTGATCCATATTTCTGAGCTAACAACTGAGAAAATCAACTCTGTAGAAGATTTCATTAAGCCAGGTCAAACGATCAAAGCTGAAGTGATCTCTATCGACAAAGACGCTCGTAAGATCGGCTTGTCTTCTAAACTTGTTAAACTTCGTGAAGCAAAAGCTGATGTTGACGATTACGTTAAAAAAGCGACTGCAACTTCTAAGTCCACTTTCGGTGACTTGTTCGCAGATCAATTGAAGAACGTAAAGACAGACGGTAAGCAGTAATTAAGTCAGATTCAGGTCGCCGCAAAGCACCTGAACTGGACTTCGTGCCGTTGACTGTAAAGTCTTAAAGAGGGACCCTAGTGGGGTCCCTTTTTTATTTGCAGGAGCACGCGTATGCAAGGCAGTTTCTTTAAAAAACTTGTTATCATTTTTCTCGTTTTTGTCGGTATCGGGGCTTTGCTCAAAATGAGCGGAGATTTCTTCGGTGAATCAGAAAAGAAAGTCACAGCGAAAAACACCATCCTTCATTTGGATATGAACGGTGTGATCCTCAACGGGAAGAAGTTCCTTAAAAATCTCAAAAAATACAAAGATGAAGATAAGGTGAAAGCGATCCTTATCACGATCAACTCTCCAGGCGGAGCGGTGGGTCCTTCTCAAGAAATTTACACAGAAATCAAACGCGTTCGTGAAGAACTTAAAAAACCGGTGATCTGTGTTTCTACTGGAGTGATGGCGAGTGGCGCTTATTACTCAGCAGTTGCCTGTGACAAAATCGTCGTTGCACCAGGCTCGCTTGTGGGCTCTATTGGTGTGATCATGGAGTTTGCGAATATCGAAAAGCTTTATGATTGGGCGAAGATCTCTCGGTACTCGATCACCTCTGGAAAGTTTAAAGATTCCGGCGCTGAGTACAGAGCGATGCGCGAAGATGAAAGAGCTCTTTTCCAAAACATGATCGACGAAGTGTATGCGCAGTTCAAAGGCACGGTAGCAAAAGAACGTAATTTGAAAGAGGAATTAGTTTCTGAATATGCTGACGGTCGTGTGTTCACGGGTGCAACAGCGGTGAAGCTGGGTTTTGCGGATAAAGAAGGTTTCTATGAAGACGCTGTGAAGTTGGCAGCGGAAACGGCGAAACTGGGCGACAACTATGACGTGTTTGAAATTCCTAAAAAACGTGTGAGCATTTTTGATCTGGGTGACAGTGACCGTGAAGACGACGTGAACAGCATGGCTGAATACGCTGATGTTCTAAAAGGCAAAGCTTTCGGACCGGATGTGGAGGGTGCGATGAAGTTTGTTTTGAGATCCAAATTCTTGAACCAACCGATGATGATTTTGCCAGGAACTTGGGAGTAACCTGATTCATGGCAAAAAAAGTCGCAAAGAAAACAAAAAAATCTGCTGCGAAACGAAAGGCGTCTAAAAAGGCGCCTTTTGCGTCGGGAAAACTGCAAATCGGAAAAGACATTTGGCCGTTAGAGCGCGACGTGCTTTTCCGCCCGGACCGCATGAAGTACGTGCGTAAGCTGATCAAACCTGAAGGCTGTGTTTTTTGTCGGGCAGCGCAGGCAGAAGTCTCTTTTGAAACTCTTTGCGTGTATAAGTCGAAGCACTCAATGGTGGTGCTTAATAAGTTTCCGTACAACAGCGGGCACGTTTTGGTTTTGCCACAACGTCATTGCGGAGATCTTCTAAAACTTTCTGAGGAAGAATTCCGCGACTTGCAGGACACCATCCGCTTGACGATGAAATCTTTGAACGAAGTTTATGAGCCCGGCGGAATCAATGTGGGTTTGAACCACGGTGCGGTTGCAGGTGCGGGGATCCCAGAACACTTGCACTATCATTTGATTCCACGTTGGGCCGGGGATCTTAATTTCTTCCCTCTCATTGCTGAGACCAAAGTCTTGGTTGAAAGTCTGGAGCAGACCTATGAGAAGCTTTGGAGTATTTTAAAAAAATGAACAGAGGCATGACCTTTCAAACAGCACCGCTGACTCCCGCAGTGAAGTGGTTGCTGATTATCAATGTGGCGATCTGGTTTATCTTCCAAGTAATCATGGAAGGTTTTTTACGTGTTCCTTTTTCTTCGATCTTTGGCCTTTATCCTGGCAAAGTTCTTTTTGATTTCCAGATTTGGCAGCTCTTCACGTACATGTTCCTGCACTCGTTGCAGGTGACGCATATTCTTTTCAATATGCTGATGCTGTGGTTCTTTGGAGCAGAGCTTGAGCAGCGTTGGGGCACGAAATTCTTCCTCATTTACTATTTTGTTTCTGGCATTGGTGCAGCGATTTTGTACTGCCTGGGCGTGTGGGCTTATGCTTTGGCGACGAGTTCGCAAACAGGTTTGATTGTTCCGGTCATCGGGGCGTCAGGCGCTATCTTTGGGCTTTTGCTGGCTCAAGGGATTCTTTTTGGTGAACGTATTGTTTACTTTTTTATGCTCTTCCCGATGAAGACTCGCTATTTCGTGGCTTTGATGGGTTTGGTGCAATTGGCCTCTATGATGACTTCAAGTGTCAGTGGAGGAGAGGTTGCTTACTTAGCCCATCTTGGGGGCCTTGTTTCCGGCTATATCTGCCTTAAATTCAAGGGCTGGTTTGACCGTAACGAATGGAAGAAAAAGTCCAAAAACAAGGGCCGCAACCTGCGCCTCGTCGTTGATAACGAAAAGAGCGACAAACCACCAAAATACTGGAACTAGTGGAAAAAGGTACCTGGTACCTTTTTTTAGGGGGCTGGACTCTGCCTTCAATCTACGCTATAAAAGGGTCTCGATAGAAACAGGGAGTTTATAATGTCTTTGGCACAAGCTAATAAAAATTTGAAGTTCGATAAGCGTATGACTGAAAGAAACGTCAACGTAGGTGAAATGTCTAAAGAAGAATTGCAAAAGCACCTTGAGTCTCTTCCAGATCTTTCTCACAACGTAGAGAAATTCACTATCGACGGTAAGAATTCTTCTTCGACTGAAGAATCTCATTAGTATTTTTTTGAAATTTAGAATTTCGAAAGCCTCTTCGCAAAACGAAGGGGCTTTTTATTTTATATTTAAAGCTTCAGCGATTCTGGCTTTGATGATTTGGCTTTCCGCCTCAGTAGGAGGCTCGCCCCATTTTTTAATGAAGTCCGCTTCGGCTCCACGATAGGCTTCTTCGAATTGTTCTTGTTTGATTTTTGGAATGGCGGACTCTACGTTTTTGCGGGTCTCTTGAAGTTGTGTGACGACCTCAGTGACTTGTTGTTTGTGATAATCCTGAAGTTTGTGATAGCCCGTGTGCGCGTTAAAAACCAAAACGATTCCCAAGAAGGTCGCGCTATAGACTCTTCTAAATGTGTTGTAGGCTTCAATTTTAGATTGAGATTTCAATGCAATTCGCGCTTCTTCTGCGTGTTCTTTGAATCCGTCACGGATAATTTTGAACATCAAGTCCGGCGGCACTTCTTGGTTTTTAACTCCAGGTAAAACCATTGGGATGCGCATCCATTCTAAAATGCGACTATGTTGAATAGCCCAAATTTTATCCAGGCTTCTGCGGAAAATCCCAGCATCCCTAGGATCATTAATTTCACCCCAGGTTCTAATAAGACCGTCTTGCAAAAGTTTTTCTTTAATTAACATCACAGTGGAATCTTCAAGACGCGTCTCTTTGTCTTGGCGAATCCAGCGATCCACGGCTTCTTTTTTACCGAATAAAACAGTACCCAATTCAATGGCGTAGCGCTCAACGGCTTTGTCTGAAACGAAAGTTTGTAAGTCCGTGTCGTTGATTAATTTACGAAGTTTACGTCGGCGCAACCATGAAAAGTCTTTGCCGATGTCTTCAATAGAGTGTCCTTGAAGGATGAAGTCATTGTTTTTAGCATCCAGTTGTTGGATGACTTCAAGAACGGTGGGAAGGAATACAGATTCGCAACGTGGCGCACGAGCCTGAGCGGCCAGAGGACCGCTCAGGGAAAAAAGAATTAAAATGCCAAGTAAACGAATCATCAGTTTCATGAATTCTTACTCAAGAGCCATCGCCGAAGAGCGCAGAGCTTGACGAGTGTTTTCGATTTCTTTCACAACCAACTCTGCTTCAGAGTCAGAAAGACCGCTGATGATTTGTCCGATGTTACCAGCGCTCATCACCAAAGGACCGATCAATGTTGCTCTCGATTCTTTTTGAGTCACGCCGTAAACTGTGATCGCGGCGCCCGCTGCTTGAGCGATTTGTGCAATCAATTTATTTTTTGAAGTAGAACTTTCGTTTTCAGAGTACTCATTCAAAGTTTTGCGAGCGCCTTGCAAAGATACTTCAAGATTTTTAAGAAGAGCGGCAGAAGATTTGTCTGTCGTCTGGCTTAAAGCCTCTTTCACTTCTTGCTCGGCCTTCGTCAACTGTTCGTTTAATTTAGTCACATCAGCTTCCGGTTTCACAGCTTGTCCGGCAACACTTAAACCTACAGAGCCTGCAGACATAAGAACACTTGCCGCACCAGCAAGAAGTCCTAAAATTCCATCACCACTGCCGCCACGTGCGCGGAATTTGAATGTGGCATAGACAGAAAGTCCCAAGCCCACAGCCGCACCTGCGACAGCGGAACCACTTAAGATGCTTCCTTTAGAATCACGTTTTTCAATAGCTGTCTTTGTCGCCACAAGAGCTTGATCCAAAGAAAGAAGTTCTGCCTTCAAAGACTGAACATTTTCTTTAGCAGTTTTGATTTGCTCTTCACCAATACCGGCTGTGCGGTCTTGAGCGAAGGCTCCACTTTGCATGCTGATCATACCAGCAAGAGTCAGACATAAAATTTTCGATGACATGGGTTTTTCTCCTTTTAAATCATTTGTTTTTTATTAATTATTCAAGAGTGACGGCTGCAGAAATCAGAGCACGGCGAGTGCTTTCGATTTCTTTGATAACTTGCTCGGCTTCGGAATCAGAAAAGTTTCCTACGATCTGTCCGAGATTTCCGGCGCTCATGACCAAAGGGCCGATCACGAGAGCACGGGATTCACTGCGAGCCATTCCATATACTGTGATAGCCGCTCCGGTGGCTTGAGCGATTTGTGAAATCAATTTGTTTTTACCAATAGAGGAATCTTTTTCTTCATAGCCCGCAAGTGTTGTGCGGATGGATTGAAGATTTCCTTCGAGCTGTTTTAAGAGGGCAGTTGAAGATTTATCGGTTGTTGAAGCAAGAGCTGCTTGCACTTCATTTTCGGCTTTAGTCAGTTTGTCGTTAATGTCTTTGACGTCCACCTTTTGTCTTGTCGCTTGATCCAAAGCACTTGAACCAGCAGACACGCCAGACATCACAAGGCCCGTCATAGCAGCCAAGCTTCCTAGAATGGCACCCATTTCTCCGCCACGAGAACGTAGGGAAAATGTGGCGTAGACAGAGAGTCCTAAACCGATAGCGGCACCAGCAATCGTCGTTGAATTAAATGGCGATGTTGTGCGATCACGTTTTTCGATGTTTTCTTTAGCCGCGATCAACGCTTGATCTAAAGCCAACAGCTCTACTTTGACGGAGCGAATGTTTTCTTTAGCTGTACGGATTTGTTCAGCACCGATGCCGGCCGTGCGATCCGTTTGCGCAAAAGCGACACTTTGCAGGCCCATCACGCCAGCAAGAGTGAGCGATAGAATTTTAGACGACATAGGTCTCTCCTTTTGATTTTTTAAAAAAGAGAGCAAGGGATATGCCTTTTAAAACGAGATATATTTGAATTCAGTGTCTCAGGATGAGACGTCTCCCGTTTTAAGACAAAGCAGGGCACCCAAATGAAAATACTTTGACGAATGTTGCCTTAAATTACTGTTGGCTTTGGTTGGCTTGAGCTGTGAGTGAGTTGTCACGAGCAATAGCAGCTGTGACTTCTTTTTGATTAAATGGCGTCCACTCTTCGCGGATGATTTTATAAGTGTTGCCGGACTTTAATGCGTAGATCGTTTTAACACCGTAGTCGACATGTTTATCCGACTCGTATCTTTGCAGTGTCTTCACTAACAACTGGTCGTTGTGTTGAACAATGTAGGGTTGAGAAAGATGAACCTTGATGAATTCGTATTTGGATTTCAAGTTGGCTTTATGGTTTTTCCAAGAATCGAAGTTAAAACCCGGGGCTTTAAAGTCTCTATCGTAAAAGCTCATGTACTTTTCGATATCTTGGTTTTCCCAGGCTTGGCGCCAGCCTTCAACAAAAGTGTTCAGTTCCAGGCGGCGTTTTTCGTGATCTTCTTTCGAAAGATAATTCACGTGATCAAAGATCAAGATCGGTGTTTCGCGAAGCTTGATATAGTCGGCAAGCTTTTTAATCACCTCATTGCGAACCACGACACAGCCTCTTGAACCGCGAGTCAAAGGCACAGTGTCGGGAATGGCGTGCAGCCAGATGCCGGAACCTGTTTTCTTTTCTCTTTGGTCAAATAGATTTGGATAGTTTGTCGTGAAGGCCAAAGCTCCATAAAGATTGAAAGGGATTTTTGGTTGAGATAAACGCTGCTCTAAGAAGTAAATACCTTCCGGAGTTTTGTGATCGTCGCGTTTTGTTTTATTGCCACCGGCTTTACCGATGTCAGCAGGGTACTCTTCCACTTTTTTGATTTTCTCGCCATTGCGCTCAAAGACGGTGAGCTTACGTTGTTCTTTATCGACAAGAAAAACGTAGCGAGAAAACGCTTCAGTCTCTGAGATTTGTAAAAGGGGAGCTGGAAGAAGTTCCGTTTCAAGCTGAGAATTAGACGTGACAGCAGGGCCCGCCAGTGTTGGCAGACTTAGCAAAGATAAAGCACAGCCCGTGAGGAAACGTCTCATATCTCTATTATGGTCGGAAGTGTCTTATTCTTGTCAAGTACCTGTCCTCGTATGTCTAAAGCTTGGACGTTTTGTCTAAGATTTTTCCTTAATAAATGTGAAGAAATAGGGTCTTAGATCTTAAGACCTAGGCCTGTTTCACCGATATCTTTCAATGAAGAGGTAGTTAGACATGGCTGAAACACAAGAAAAAGCTCCAGCTCCCAAGCGCAACCTAGGAATGATTCTGCAAATCGCTTTTGCGGTTCTGAATATCGCCGTGATGGGAGCAGGGGGTTACATGGTTTACGCCTCGACGATGGGTTGGGAAAATCCCAAAATCACAGAAGAAGATGCTGAGCGCGAATTGGCGTCTACTTCCGATGAAGCCGACCTTTCTCCGCTTGTGTACACAATGGATAAGTTCACTGTGAATTTGGGTGGCGAACCCAAGCGCACAATCCGTTTGGAAGTGAATCTGCAAATGCTTGGTAAAGAGGGTTTCGAAGAAGTGATGGAACCTGAAAACCGCGCAAAAGCTCGTGACCGCATTGTACGCTTGTTAAATGATAAGTCCTTCGCGGACCTAGACAGCATTCAAGGCAAACTCTTTTTAAAAGACAAAATCGCTGGCGAAGTGAATGGCATTCTTCATCGCGGCGTTGTGAAGGATGTCTTTTTCTCTGACTTCGTTGTGCAGTAAAGCAGTCTTCGCCGAACAAAAGTCTTAAATGTCCTCTATTCGTTGAATTCATAGCCTTGGGGTTTCAAACTAAGGTTTATCGCATATTCAACGAAAGAAGCAGCTATGAAGAAACGTTTTTCGCTTTTGCTTTTAGGACTTTGCTTTTCCGCGACCGTCCTAGCCGTCGAACCCACACCGACACTCCCTAATAAACCCGAAAAAAGTGAAGTGATCGGAGCCATCAAGGGATGGGCTCAACAAAGTGATCTTAAAATCTCTTTGCCGGTCACAAAGTTTGTTTTGGATAACGGACTCACGGTTCTTCTGCTTGAAGACCATGCCGTTCCGATGGTGAGTTATCACACGTGGTATCGCGTAGGTTCCCGTGATGAATACCCTGGTGTCACAGGTGCGGCACATATGCTTGAACATATGATGTTTAAGGGCGCAAAAAAATATGACGGCAAAGCGTTTGATCGCATCTTCCACGAAAACGGAATCACAAATAATGCTTTCACGACAAATGACTACACTGGTTTCTATGAGAATCTTCCAAGTTCAAAACTTGAATTAGTGATGGACATGGAAGTCGACCGCATGAGTTCTTTGTTGATCAGTCCTGAAGATCTTAAGAGTGAAAAAGAAGTCGTGAAAGAAGAACGTCGTTGGCGCGTGGATAACAACCCAATGGGTCTTTTGCGCGAATTGATGATGGGCACGATGTTCAAAGTGAACTCTTACAGATGGCCTGTGATCGGTTACATGAAAGATATTGAAAACTATGACTCTGAAAAATTGCGTTTTTTCTATAACACGTTCTATGTGCCGAACAATGCCGTGTTGGTTATCGTCGGTGACTTTAAAACTTCAACAGTAAAAAGTCTGATTGAAAAATACTACGGCAAATTGCCTTCCAAACCATTGCCGGAAGTAAAACACCCTGCCGAGCCGCCACAAAAAGTTCAGCAGAACGCGACTCTTAAAAAAGACGTGCAAAACAATTCCTTTGTTGTGGCTTTCCAAAGTCCTCGTCAAGGGGAACCGGATATGTACGCTCTAGATTTAGCTGCCAATATCCTGGGCTATGGTACATCCAGCCGTCTGCATAAGCGCCTGGTTTACCAAAAACAAATTGCTACATCAGCTTACGCTTATAACTACGCAATGAAAGACGCTGGCGTTTTAGGTGTGGGCGTGAATATGAAACCAGGAGTGGGCACTCAAGAAGCTTTGGACATTGTTTATAACGAAATCTGGAAGTTGCGTAATCAAAAAGTCACTGACAAGGAATTGGAAAAAGCTAAAACACAAGTCATGAAAGACCTCGTGGACAGTCTTAAAACAATGGACGGAAAAGCCCGCGCTTTGGCGGTGAATGAAATCGTGACAGGAACTTATGAAAGCCTTTTCACGGATCTTGAGAAATACCAAGCTGTCACGGCAGATGAGATCAAAAAAGCGGCGGATAAATATACGCAGCAAACTCAGCGTTCGATCATCACCCTAGAGCCTAAGGCGAAAAAGGAATAGTTATGAAGAAGATAACAGTAGCCCTAACCCTTCCTTTGATTTGTGCTTCGTTTGTCGCGTGCTCAAGTTCTTCAAAAAAAGGGGATAAAACTCCTTCTTCGGGATATGTGACAAAAGGCAATGGCTCTTTTAAATTGCAGCCTTATAAAGAAATCACTTTAGAAAATGGCCTCAAAGTATTCTACGTTCACGATGCTTCATTGCCGCGTGTGAGTCTGACACTGATGATGAAAACAGGCTCCATGCAAGAGCCGGCTCAACATCCGGGTTTGAATGCGTTGACAGCGTATCTTCTGGAGCAGGGAACACAATCTAAAGATGCGATGAAAATTGCTGACGACTTCGGCCAATTGGGCTCTTCTTTAGATATCTCTCCTGGTGCGGATGTAACGACTGTGTACGCCGATTCTCTCACGACGGGTTCAGAGACACTTTTGGAGTTATTTGCAGACGTCGCGATGAATCCGGCATTTAAAGGCACTGAAATTTCCCGTATTCGCGCGCAAATGATCGCGGGCTTACAAAAGAAAATCGACAATCCTTCATCGTACGCGGATGATGAGTCGGATAAGTTTGTATTTGGTGATCATCCTTATGGACGTGACGTGAATGGAACGATTGAATCTCTTCGCGGCACCAGCAAGCAAGATATCATCAAACACTACCTGACATTCTACCGTCCCAACAATGCGTCTTTGGCTGTTGTCGGAAGCTTTGATGAAGCTTATGAAAAAAGAATCCAGGATGTTTTTGCTAAGTGGACGAAAAGAACAATTCCGGTTGTGAATGTGGCAACTCCTCCGGCGTCGGATTCTTTAAAGGTGAAATTGATCGTGAAAAAAGGTTTGCAGCAAACGCAAATCCGTATCTCTGAATTGGGAATTTCACGCAACGATCCTGATTACTTGGCACTGCGTTTAGGTAATGAAGTGTTGGGCGGAAGCTTTGCCAGCCGCTTGAATCAAAAAGTTCGCGACGATCTGGGTTTGACGTACTCGATTTATTCTTTCTTTGACGTAAGAAAAGAGCGTGGAAGTTTTGACATTTCGACATTTACGAAGAATGAAACGGCTGGAAAGACCTTGGATGAGGCTTTGAAAGTTGTGACAGATTATTTGAACAACGGAGCGCAAGAGTCTGAAATCACGGCCTCACGCAATCAGCTGATTGGTCAGTTCCCGCGTGCGATTGAGACTGCGGACCGCTTGGCTTACAATCTTTTGGCTTTGGATTTTTACGGAATTCCGGTGGACTATTTGACGGACTTTAATAAGAACGTCGCAAATCTTCGACTGAAAGATTCCAACGCGGCTTTCAAAAAGGCCGTTGATCCTAATAAATTCAAAGTGCTGGTTTACGGAAATGAAAACATCATTCCGCAATTTGAAAAATACAAACCAGAAATCGTAAAAGCGAAATAAAGAATCACTGACTGAAGTTCTGCGCGTCTTGCAGAACTTCAGGTCCCCACATCACCGTGGACCCCGTCGTAATATAATGCTGAACGAATGAAGAAAGATCGCTGGCGCCTTCGTTTTGCCAGTACATCACACAGTTTGTATTTGTGGTGTGTGCACCATGAGCCGTGTCTTGGTGAGGAGTCACCATCGGTACACCGTTATTAACAAATCCCAACGCATGACCGATCTCATGCACCATCGTACTTTGCTCGACATATTTGGGAACGGGACCATTGGGATTGTTACCTGAGTTTTGAATCACATCCTTAAAGATCGCAATAATAGGTGTGCCGCCAAGGCTCACACCGATCACGCTGGCTGTCGCTCCAGAGCCGGGATTGTAATTACCTTTTAAGAAATAAAGGTAGAAGTGGGCTTCGTTGGAGGTGGATTCAGTTTGTCGATACTGTTTGCTTAAATTCAAAATATCAGTGCCAAACCAGCTTGTACGGTTTTGAGAGGGGATGGCGGTCATTTGATTCAAAGCTCTGGGCACCACAAGAACCGGAGGACTGCTGCGGTATTGAAAAATCGAATTTAAATTATCTTCTAAAATCTGCCAGTAGTTCATGCCCGACAAAGTCGTTCCCTCATAGGGCTCCGCTCCCGGTTCATAGTAGACTTCAACGACGACTTTTTGCGTAGATTTAAAATAAAGATTCGGACTGGAAAAAGGAAAACTTGTAGCGGAATCAGAACTCGAGTTGCTGCAGTTTTGAAAGAGCAAGCAACAGCCCATAAAAAACAAAACGAGGGTGGTTCTCCTGAGGGAAGTCATACAGACTTTTCGGAGAAGCCCCTCGTTTTCTTAAGAACAGTGTCTCAGTTTGAAACGGTTCTTATTTTCTTTTCTTACGTGCGCGGAGGAAGATGATCGCACCCAAGGCTGCAAGCAGAAGGGCTCCGCCTAGAAGCATAGCCTTATTGCTCCCTTTGCTTTCCGTGCCGTCTCCTTGAATCATATCGGCAGGCATTGCCGAGCTGATCGGAGCGCCCAAGGTTTCAGAACCAGGACGGATTGGACCAAGGTCTGGTTTCGCCAAAAGATTTTTTGAAGCGATCACACGCAAACTCATCACGGCTTTAAAGAAATCTTGGCTGTATTTCGTGTAGTACTGCTTGTGCGCACTGAATGTCACAAGGATCGCGATTTTATCTTTGATCGTTGCAAGATAACGAGTGAAGTAGTTAGGAACTTCCGATCCTAAGTGCAAAGAATCCACCCATGTCTGGTCATTGATTTGCACACTTTTCGCTTTATAAACGATTTTAGACTCTGTCGTGCCGCCACCGCGAAGGTTTACGGAGATCGGAGAGTTTAAGTGAGATTCATAAAGAGCGAAGGTGTCTGTCGGACCCACTTCTTTCGCTGTAAGAATGATGATGGCTTCTTTGGATTCCTTCGTTTGTTCACTTCGGCAGACCCATTCGGTTTGCTCCAAGTTGCACTTCCAAGTCTCTGGCATCTCGAATGCGATGTAAGCATTACGAAAGACTTTTGCATGGGCGCTAAAACTGAGTAGAATAACGGCGAGTAACGCGAACAAACTATACTTCATGCGGACCTCTTGCTGGGTTTGTTTATTAAGTATAATAACAAAGTTCCTTCGGATCAAAGAGCAAAAGGAGAAATTTCCGGTGAAGAACCTCTATCAGCTGACCACCTTTGTAACAGTCATCAGTGAGGGCAGCATGACGGCTGCAGCTGATAAGCTTTATCTGACTCAGCCCGCAGTTTCCCAGCAAATTCGCAATCTGGAGGAAGATCTAGGTGTGGAGCTCTTGGTGCGCGGTGTACGCCAAATTAAAGCGACTCCTCAAGGCGAAGTCCTCTACGAGTACGCCAAAAAAATTATCAATCTGACACAACAAGCGGAAATCGCGATCAAATCCATCGGCAATCAAATGAAGGGGCAGCTTCGAATTGGGACATTGAACTCACTCGGTCTTCACTTAATGAGTCCGATTGTGGGTCGACTTATGCGCCACAATCCGGATCTGATGTTGAAGATCGATTACGAACGCGGTGACGAATTGATCAAAGGTTTTAAAAAAGGTCAGTATGACATCTTGATTCTTCCGGACGCGAAGGTGGAGTTTTCTGCAGAGCTGGAAAACTGCGAACAGAAATTCCTGGTAAAGGAAGAGATGTGGCTGGTGGGTTCAAGCAAAGATGAAAAAATGCCTCAGCAGATCACGATGAAAGATATCAGTGCCTTCCCATTGGTGAATTTCACGGATGAGTTTCCAGGATTCAGTGGTCTTGTGAACAGCAAATTGCAGGCTCTGGGTTTACAAGTCGCCTCGATTTTTGAATCAGCCAATGTAGGAACATTAAAGCGCGTGATCGAAGCGGGCTTAGGTTGGGGATTTTTGCCAGCGCACTCAATCAAAAAACAAGTGCGCTCCGGACGTTTGAACCGCGTCTACGTGAAGGACCTTCACTATGAAATCGATCTGATGTTCTATTATAAAAAGAACTCCGACAATAAAGCTTTGGTCGAGATTTTTTATCAAACCATGGCTCAACAGGAGAAAGGTTAGTTTTCATCTGTCTGGACCTAACTTAATCACTCCTTCTTCCGAAAAGACACGAGTAGATCTTGTCTTAATGTGAAGAAGGAATGTTAATGAAAAAGTACTATTCAATTCAAGTGAAGCTCGCTGTTCCCATTATTCTCATCGCTTTATTGGTGTTGGGAACAATGACGTTCTTGATGGCTCGTAACGGTCACGAGACGGCCAAAAAAGGGGCGACAGACAAAACAGTGGCAACGGCGCGTGCTTATGCGACTGAAATGCGTTTGGAAGTGGAGCACGGCTTGGACATCGCCCGCAACATGGCGCACATTCTGGAAGCTTACAAAAAAGTGGGCTACACGGGTCGTGAAAACATCAACGAAGCTCTTCACGAGATTTTAGTTAAAAATAAATTTCTTATTGGCACATGGACGGGGTGGGAGCCGAATGCGTGGGATGGCAAAGACGCGCAATACGCAAACACCAAAGGCAACGATGCTTCAGGGCGTTTTGTTCCTTACATGAACTGGGAAGGTGGCAAAGCCTCTTTGACTCCGTTGATTGGTTATACGAATCCCGGTGAAGGCGATTACTATTTAGTTCCCAAAAGCCGTCAAAAAGAAACCATGGTTGAGCCCTATCTTTATCCCATTGATGGCGTGCAAGTGTTGATGACATCTGCTGTAGTTCCTATTGTGATTGAAGGAAAATTCTATGGTGTGGCCGGCGTCGATCTTCCTTTGAAAGAAATCCAAAAGAAGGCGGCTTCGATTAAACCATTTGAGACATCTGAAGCTTTCCTTGTTACAGCAAAGGGAAACTACGTTTCTCATCCAGATGAAAAACTGATCACAAAAGAAGCTCAGTATCCATTTGAGGCGGATAAATTTAAAGAAGCCGTTAAAAAAGGTGAAGAGATCCAAATCACAGGTATTGATCCAAAAGACAACAATGAATATCTTTATGTTGTAACTCCGTTGGCTGTTGGAAACACTGAGGAGCCGTGGGCCTTGATTGTGCGCACACCAACAAAAACCGTTTTGGCGGAAGCAAATTCAATGGTGTGGACGCAAGTGGTGATCGCATTGACGGGAATCCTTTTCCTTCTTGCGGCCGTGATCCTGATTGCTCGTTATATTTCGAAATCGGTCAGTGCCTTGTCTAAGAAATTACAAAGTTCCGGTGATCAAGTGTCTTCGGCAATTCAACAGCTGTCGATTGCTGGTCAATCGTTGTCTCAATCTTCCAGTGAGTCTGCGGCGTCTTTAGAGGAAACTGTGGCGGCTCTTGAAGAGATGACATCCATGGTGAAAATGAATTCTGATAACGCGAAACAAGCAGCCTCTTTGTCGTCAGCGTCTTCTGACGTTGCCGTTCAAGGTGAAAAAGAAATGCAGGAGCTTTTGTCTTCAATGAATGAAATCTCGGATTCTTCTAAAAAGATCGAAGAGATTATCAACGTGATTGACGATATCGCTTTCCAAACAAATCTTCTGGCATTGAACGCTTCCGTTGAAGCCGCTCGTGCCGGCGAGCACGGTAAAGGTTTCGCCGTTGTTGCGGAAGCCGTTCGTTCTTTGGCGCAGAGATCCGCATCGGCAGCAAAAGATATCACGGGCCTTATCAAAGAATCCGTAGAAAAAATCGAACGCGGCACTATGAAGTCAGCGAAATCCGGCGACATGCTAAAAAATATCGTTCAGTCGGTGAAAAAAGTTTCTGACTTGAACAATGAAATTGCCGTGGCCAGTGAAGAGCAATCCACAGGTATTGCACAAATCGGTAAAGCGATGAACCAATTGGATCAATCCGTTCAATCTAATGCGGCATCTTCGGAAGAAATCGCAGGCACAGCGGATGAGATCAATACTCAGGCGCAAATCATGAAAACAGTTGTGGATGAGTTGAACCTTGTGGTGTACGGCGACTCTGCTCAAGACCCACACGGTGAAACGGTTCCGTTTCCGACTCGTGAGGTAGAACACGCGGATCGCAAAGCGGCTTAAGTTATTAAATAAATCTTTTCTTAAAGGCTTGTGCAGATTTGATTTTGCACAAGCCTTTTTTATTACCGCTTTACCTTGGAAATCTAGTGACGGCTATCGCGGTCGTTTGAAGGTGGAATTTTACTGCAAATGTAACCGCAGTGATGAAAACAAAAATCCTCTTTGCTCCAGCAATATTTTTTTGCGACCACATAACCGCGCGGGCACTGCGGGCGTTCAAAGCTTGTCGTTGTGATAAGAGGCTCAATCACAGCATTGGCTGGAAGCTGATCCACGGAAGACACCGTGTCCATGGCAAATGCCGAGCTAATTGAAAGTGTCATGAGAATCATCAAAGCTAATTTCTTCATAAGGTCTCCTTTTTTTTTGGAGATTAGAAAGGGCAAGGAGGGTTTTCCATTTCTTTTGGGAATCCCTGCGACAAAACAAGAAGGTCATTGCAAGTATCCGAAAGGCAGTGGTAATCAGTTTTAAAACCATGTCATGAACTTTCAAAGAGAGGACTTATGAAAACGTGTTTGATGATTCTTGTTTCAATGCTGGCGACTTCTTCGGCTTTCGCAGCTTCGGACTCTGTCGGCGTTTTCTATCGTCCGGAAAAAGTAAATGTTCTTATCAATGAAAATCACAATCGCTCGATGCGCTTGGTAGAGATGATGGAAGTTTTGGGCCTCGGCGGCAAAGCGACTTTGATATCTCCGGACGGAAGTATCAAAATGGATTGTGGCGTCGGCGAAGAAGGTTCAGGTTGTACATTTAGATTTCTACCTTCAGCTCACGTGACGATTGGTCATAAAAATGTTGAAGTCGTCGTGACGGCGGAAGACTTAAAACTGCCACAAGCTCCCAATTTTGAAATGGTTTTTGAAAGCTCTATGGCAGATCGTTTTGTGATGCAAGTTTCTGACGGGAAAGTTTATTTCTTCGCCAATAAACGGGGCGGGGAAAAGAACTAAAAGATCACGCTGTCAGGCAATCCCAGGCGAGCGGCGATAATACGAACAATCTCGCTCGCATTTTCTTCTAGCGCACGCTCGGTGACGTTGAATACGGGCCAGCGGCGATTCTGCTTGAAGATTTTTTCCGCATATTCAATTTCTTTGGCGATATGAGCCATGGAAGCGTATTCGCCTCCAGGGTCTTGACCAAATTTTTCAAGACGGCTTTTGCGAATTCTTTGCAAGGAATCCATATCGATAATCAAACCGACAATGCGACGCTGATCGATCTTAAATAATTCTTCTGGCAGGGGTGTATCCAAAACCAAAGGAACGTTGGCGACCTTCCAGCCTTTGTGGCTTAAGAAAATCGACAAAGGAGTTTTACTTGTGCGGGAAATGCCCACTAACACGATGTCAGCTTTATCCAGTTCGGCGAAAGTTTTTCCGTCATCGTGTTTCACGGTGTATTCAATCGCTTCAATGCGTTTGAAATATCTTTCATCAACTGCACGAAGAGCACCGACATGAGATTCAGAGTGCTCGCCAAAGAACACATCCAATGTACTCAAAAGAGGACCCAGCAAATCAAAATAAGGAATGCCTTTTCCAGATGCCATTTCGCGAATCTTATTGCGAAGCTGCTGGCTGGCTACCGTATAAGCAAGCATTCCACGGCGCTCAAAACATTCTTCAATCACAGCTTCGGCTTGAGTCTCTGTGCGCACGTTCTTACAGCGAATCATATTGATGTCTTTAGTAGAATACTGAACCAAGGCGGCACGAATCATCGTCGCAGCTGTTTCGCCTGTACTGTCAGAAAGAATATAAATCGTGTAGGTTTTGTTTTCGTTCTCGCTCATTAGTCAGCAAATCCATTGATAAGGGAACGGCGCACGTTTTCGATATGTTCCTTGAGCCACAAGTCTGCCATGCCGGAAAATAAAATAAACGCAAAGTCGGGGCTTGCTTTAATCACAAGGCATGTCGTTTTGTGATCCGGATCAAGGTGTTGCAACTGCAGTTTTTCAAGCATCGAGCGTGAATCCGTTTTTAGTACTGACATCAAAGTCATGTCGGGAAGTTTCACAACAGTTTTACCGTTGTTCTTTAAAAGCTGGCTCACACCTTTATGGAAATAAGCTTGTGCTCTCCATTGGCTGTCGTGATTTTCCAATAAAACTCCCGCATCAAACATCATCGCCAAGCGAGAAAACACAACAATCGCGCGATCGATATGATCTTCTGGTAAACCTTGAGACAAACCACGAACCAAAGAGACATCACGAGAGGCTTCAAAGCTGGCTTGATTGCGTTCTGTCTCTTCCACTTTATTTTCAAAATCGTTGTCCAAGAAAGACTCAAAACGTCTTTGCAATTTTGTGAATTTTGAAACTAAAGATTGAGATAATTTTTCCATGCACGTTCCCCTTAAGTTTTATTCTGAGGAGAAGTGGCGGTTTAATCAAGCAAGACAGTGAGCTATTGACGACCTAGACGAAATTCCAGGCCGCCGTGATTAGAAAATTTTAGTAGCAATAGTAAACCCAGTATTTGGTGTATCCGGATTTGGAAGTCGCACTACAGTAAACGCGATATCCCGGAGTGACTTCTGAATAACAGCGATAACCACGTGACCAACAAGAGATGCGATAACCACCGGGACATGTTGTCCAAGCTCGGCACGTGTAAGTTTGAGTGCCTGGTTGTGAGTCAGGATTCGGAGTCAAAAGTCTTTCTGCAAAATCCGGCAACGTCATCGTTTCGTCAGAGAAAACGTTCGGCAGTGAGCCCTGTCCTCCTTCGGTCGACTGTTCACCCTGGGCCTGGGCGCTGTTTGTGATCAGACAAAAGACAAAGGAAGCAAAAAGTAGAGATAGAGTTTTCATAGTCCCTCCCGATTTTTTCACGTGTCGAGCGTTATGCTCTTAACAAGATTTTAAAAACCCGGGAAGAGCAAGTAAACGCGACCATTGGGACTGGATGATAAAATACAGCGGAGGATTTAAATGCTACTAATCAAGAACTACGGTGAAGTCTTGCACTTCGTGATGGGTTTTCCACGCCAGTTGTAAGTTTCCTGTACTTTGTCCAGGCGGAAGAAAAACACGCATTGTTGGCTCTTTCAACTTTTGCCAAATCTCGAAAGCCTGAGATGTCCACGCAGACAAGTCACCTTGCCATGGCAAAATCACAACCCACTTATTGGGAAGCAACTCCGAAGAAGCGATCATCAAAGGAGCTGTGTCTTTGGTTCTTAAAGATTTTTTTTCAAGCTCGGTCTCTGCCAAAACTTCTTTGAGATAAGAGGGGAGAGCGTGCGTGCGATGACGGGACGATTTGCAGATTTGGAAATTCAAATACCAATCAAGCTTGGCAGTCCACTGCGACTTTTCCAAGTCAGGCACGATCCATAGGTCAGAACCGGGATTCAGAGCGCTGGCTTGGGAAAGCACGCTTATGGCCATTAGTGCACCTTGCTCACTTGATCAAGAAGACCATTTACGAAACTTGCAGACTCTGTCGTTCCGTATTTTTTCGCGATCTCAACGGCTTCGTTGATCGCGATGTTTTCTTTAATAGGATCTTTGGCGAATTTCATTTCGTAAACAGCGATGCGCAAGATATTGCGATCGATCGTCGCCATACGCTCCACTTTCCAGTGAGCACTCGACGCTTGGATTTTAGAATCTACAGCGGCTTTATTGGATTGCACGCCTGTGACCAAAAGATCGGCGTAGTCGATCACTTCTGGATCAACACTTTGCTCAAAAACATCGAGGAATGTTTGGTAGCTGATCTGAGGTGCGAACTCAGTTTGAAAGAGGATTTGGAGTGCGAGTTCGCGGGCTTGTCGTCTTGCTGTCAGTTTCATTTGGTTTCTTTTCGTTTTCTACAAAGTTCATCGCTGTGAGACTTAATTGTGGATTATTTGCATCGACAAAATCAAGCAGTTCAGCGTCTTCCAGTGTCTCCACAAACTCTTGGACGTCTTTGAAGGTGCGGTACACGCTCGCAAAGCGGATGTAAGCCACGTCGTCGAGTTGTTTTAATTCCGCCATCACTTTTTTGCCGATAAGACGAGATGAAATTTCACTCTCACCACGGTTCACAACCCAGGAAGAGATTCTTTCAACCACGGCATCAATCTGTGCCAAGCTCACAGGACGTTTTTGGCAGGCAGCTTGAAGACCCTTTAAGATTTTCTCTTTGCTAAAAGGTTCGCGGCGTCCGTCTTTTTTAATGATGAACGGGAAGGCGAGCATGATCGTCTCGACTGTCGAAAAACGAGCTTTGCACTCAAGACATTCACGACGGCGGCGGATGCTGCCATCTTTCTGCACTCGAGTATCTAAAACTCTGTCGTCTGCATGTCCACAAAAGGGGCATTTCATAGTCTTTGGTCCCGTCCTAAAAGCTGCCTGGAGATTAGGGATGCGGCCCTTGGGAGTCAACGTGTCCAGGTCTAATAACCATACGCGTCATTAGACTTACATAGCGGGCTAAAAACTGGATAGAATAGGGAGCAGAAAATGAGGTGCGTGTGAAGACTTTTCTATCATTGATTTTGCCCTTGCTGATGGGCTCCGCTGCTTTAGCACAAGAGTCACAACCTGTGGTCGGCCGTGACGCTGCCGCTCGTTACTTTCAAAAACGCGATCCCGCGCAAAGTTACCAGGCGGGAAATCCCGGGCCCACGGATCACTTTTTAGCTCTGCATTTTGGTCGTTACATGTCCTCACAATCTTACGACTGGGGTAAAAACGGTCAGCAAGACGATGTCGGTGGAAACACTTTTGGAGTCACTTACCGTGTGGGTGAATGGCAAAACTCGATGGATCTCAATTTGCGCATCGACTATGCGGAATTTGATTTGCCGGGAGAAAATCCTTCGAAACTTTCTTTCATGCCTCTCCTCACATTTCCCGATGCGGGCTCGCGCTTTCCGTTATATTTTGGCGCAGGTGTCGGACTGGGAGTTTTTTTCAAACAAACCAACAGCAAATCCGCTCTGTCGCTCGACTACCAGTTGGTATTAGGTGCACGGTTCTTTGATATTTTTGAAAACACTGGATTCTTCATTGAAGCTGGTTTAAAAAACCACATTCATCTGCTCTCTTCCGGGCAATTTAACGGCACCTTCTTATCAGGTGGATTGGTATTTACATTTTGAAGATTCATAAGCATCTCGTAGAAACTATTATTGGCGCCCTTGACGAAGTTTTTGAACAGGGGCAGTACGCAGACAAAGTTATTCAGCGCAATCTCAAAGCGCAAAAACAATGGGGCTCTCGCGACAGAAGATTTTTTGCAGAGTCCGTCTACGAGATCGTCCGTTGGGAACGTCTTCTCAGTTATCTTGCTGATGACAACGACTTCTGGAAAATCTGGGGAGCTTATTGGGTTCGCCAAGGTCACGAGCTTCCTGACTGGGAAGAGCTTGACGGCCTTTCCGCGAAAGACGTGCAAACTCGCATGAAAGACATTCCGTCCTTCGCGATTGCGCAGTCTATTCCTGATTGGATGGAGCAGCGTTTAGCGCAAGAGTTGGGTCCTGATTACAAAGACGTGGTTCGCGCTTTGAATCAGCCTGCGGAAGTTTTTCTTCGTACGAATATTTTAAAAACAACTCCGGATGAATTGTTAAAGACTCTCGCTGAAGCAGGAATTTCTGCTGTGAAAGTGTCTCCGGATTTGCCTCATGCTTTGAAACTCACTGAACGCAAAAACGTATTCATCACAGAGCCTTTCAAGAAAGGTCTTTTTGAAGTTCAAGATGCGGCTTCGCAAATGGTGGTTCCATTGTTGGATGTGCAGCCAGGCCATCGCGTAGTCGATGCGTGTGCCGGCGCAGGTGGCAAGAGTTTGCACATGGCTTCACTCATGAAGAACAAGGGAAAGATTATTTCCTTGGATATTCACGAGTGGAAATTGCAAGAATTGAAAGTTCGCGCACGCCGCGACGGTGTGGACGTGATTGAAACGCGTGTGATTGATTCCAGCAAAGTGATCAAGCGTTTGTACGATACCGCAGATCGTGTATTGCTTGATGTTCCTTGTTCAGGAATGGGTGTTCTTCGTCGCAATCCGGATTCAAAGTGGAAACTTTCTAATGACGAAATTGCGCGTCTTCATGACTTGCAGTACGAAATTTTAACGAGCTATTGCGATATCACGAAAAAAGGCGGGCAGTTGGTTTACGCCACTTGCAGCCTTCTTCCGAGTGAAAATGAAAAACAGATCGAAAGATTCTTGGCGGAACACGGGGAGCGTTGGACTCTGGTAAAACAGATTCACCTTCGTCCAGACAAAGAAGGCTTCGACGGTTTTTATGCCGCTCTTTTAAAGCGAAACTAGACCTTCCCGGACTGAGACATTTTCGTGAGTGCGCCGATAAAGATCCTGTGAAGAATTTATTTGCCGTACTTATTATTATTCTTATGACATCACATGCTCGTGCCGGTCTTCTTTTGGAGGTCGGCGGAACTTATCTCTCTGACACTCTTTCAACGTCGGCGACAAAAACCTCTTCGAAATATTTTTATAATGTCGGCGTGGCCTTCAGTCTCAATAAAAATTTTTGGGGTGGATGGAATTACTCTGGCATTTCACACACAGATAAAGATACGACAACAGAAACATTTTCTTCAACGGACACTGGTCCTTATGTGAAGTGGCAGTTTGGAAAAAACGAATTATATAACTTGAGTGCCGCGTACAATATTTTAAGCCGGGCCACGTTTTCTGACGGAACATCCACAGAAACTTGGCAGGGAACCAGTATGTGGTTTCAGTTCGGCGTCTCTCCAGAAGTAAGGCCAGGCCTGCGTATTGGGGCTTCTCTGAACTACTTTCTTGCAAGTTATACAAAGAAGACTGTTTCTAATGTCGAGTCGAACGCCTCTAATTCCAAGTCTTGGATATTCCCGATGTTATCGGTATCTAAAGAGTGGTGACACAAAGCGCCGCAAAAAAGACTAAAAATCCTCTGTTTTTTGTTTGAAACCCCTTAGACCCCTTGATAGAACCCACGGGCAATAAACAAGGGGGTCCTCATGATTCGTTCTCTAGTAGCTATGGCTTTGACTTTGGGAATGGCTTCTTCTGCATTCGCAATCGATAAAGCATACTTCGAAATCAAAAAAGTAAAAGTAACTGACGTGACTGAGCAATACGCTCAATCTGAACTTTTCGCGAAACCAATCAACGGTTTGAACGCGGATTGCAACTCTTCTCAAATGCCTTTGGCGCCAAAATTCACTGGCGACAAAACTTTGGGTTCTGTAAATCCACTTGATGCTGTTGAGTTGATCGTAGATCAAATCATCAACATCGGTAAAAAGATCTTCAACGTAATCAACGCAGGTCGCCCTGTTGTTAACATCAAAATTGACACTGCAAACGCACTTCCAAAAGGTTTGACTTGCTGGTCTGATCTTTCTGGTTGGAGCATGCCTCAATCTAAAGTTTACAACGTTCAATACGAAAACGGTTTCGGTATGACAGTTGTAGATTACTCTTACCGTGTAACTTACACTGCCGGTGGTTCTGCTGACGGCGTTGGTAAATACATCACAAACGCAACTTTCCAACCTGCGAACGTATCTGTAGGCTGGGGCTTCCAATTGGATGCAACTGCTGTGATCCCTTCTGTATTCAACACAGGTTCAAAACGTGATCCTGTAGCGGGAATGCAAATGAACATGGAGTGGAAAGTCACTTCTCCAATGTCTCATGAGCAATCTACTGAGTCTTACTTCGTAAGCGGCGAAAACAAGCTAATCCAGTTGGATTAGTCTGCGCTTTAGGAATCTTAGAAGAATATTTTGATTCCTGACCTAATCCCTGCGCGATCGGTGACTGTGTCATCCGTCGCAGCAGGGATCTTATTTTTCTGGCTCTCCTTGTACCAGTTACCGAAAATGCGAATGGCTTTAAAGTCTATAAAAAGCCCCGCCTCGGTGATATTTCCCGACACATCTCCTAATTCATCCGTGGAGGTGGGAAGGAAATAACGGTATTTACCTTCAAGACCGAAATACTTTGTTAAATACACTTGCAGGGACGCCTGACCGAACTGCTGTGTCAGCTTTCCAGTCGCAGCATCCCGTGTGCGTTGGCCATAGTGAATGGTGAACGACGTATTCTGAATCGAATTTCCTAAAAGACGAATGTTCAGCATTCCTGCAAGGTCGTTGAAATGCTCATCCGTGTTGTTTTCATACTCCGCTGTCACGCCTACAAACTGTGCGTAGGCAGAAAGTTCTCCGGCAAAAGAAGTGTGCGAGCTGCTGCTGTCGGGATTTTTCACTTCGGTTTTATAGGAGTTGTAAGTTCCGCCGAGTGAGAACTCAAAAGGTGAGGGCGAGTTCATAGAAAGCCACATATCCATCATGCGGTTTCTGTTTTTCATTTCAAGCCACTCGGAAAGAGACCAGCGTCCTGCCTCACGGTTGGCCGCTCGTTTAGTGAAGTCGATACCACTTCCCCAGCGACTGCCACTTTGAGCGAAGGAGGGTGTCGTTGAAAACGCGATAATGCACAGTAGAAGCAAAGATGAAAACCTAGACATGTCCCTATTTTCTCGCTTTTATTAGGTGGCGTCTAAATATTCCCGTTTTGATATACTGTTAACGTCTCAAAAAAGGATACGTTGTGGTTCATGATTTCGATCCGTTTGCTCTAAGAATTTCCGGCGATTTTGGAATTCGTTGGTATGGCCTGTCTTACATGATGGGTTTTATCTGTGCTTATTTGCTGATTACTTGGTTGGCAAAAAGACAAAGAGCAGGCCTCACACCACAAATGGTCGGCGATTTTATCACGTATGCGGCGATCGGTACTTTGGTGGGCGGTCGTTTGGGCTACGTGATTTTCTATGGTCCGGATCTTTTCATGAAATTTAAATCCACATTTCCGTACTGGGGAGTGTTGGCGGTGAACGAAGGCGGTATGGCGAGCCACGGAGGCATGATCGGGATCGTGCTAGCGTGCTTGTTGTATGCTCGTAAATATTCTGTGAACTCTTTGTATCTTTTGGATCTTGTCGCAGTTTCTGGACCGATCGGTGTTTTCTTTGGTCGTATTGCCAACTTCATCAACGGAGAACTTGTGGGACGTCCTTGTGATTCGACGTTCCCTTTGGCTGTGAAATTCCCGCAAGATATTTTGCAGTGGCCATCACAAGATATGACAAAATTAACGGAGCTTGTGCCTGTTGTTGAAAAAGTCGGCGTGAACCGTGAACAATGGTTGGAGCTTGTTGATAAATTCCGTTTCGATATGGTTTCGCGCGATCAGGTTTATTCGATCATGAATAAAGTGATTGAAGGAATTCAAAACGGCAACACGGCAGCAAAAGAAGCGATTGCTCCGCTGTTGACACCTCGTTATCCGTCACAGCTTTTCGCGGCGTTGGGTGAAGGCCTTTTCTTATTCTTGATTCTTTTCTTGTTGTGGAGAAAACCACGCAAGCCAGGATTTATCGCAGCGACGTTTGTTTTGCTCTATGCGATCGTTCGCGTCGGTGATGAACACTTCCGTATGCCAGATGCACACATCGGCTTCCAATGGTTGGGCCTGACTCGTGGACAGTGGCTTTCAATCGCGATGTTTGCCGTCGGTTTAATTTTGATGTTTGTATGGACTCGTGCGAGTTCACTCAAGATCTCAGGTTGGGGAAAAGGACAATCCGTTAAGCTGTATCGCAAATAAATCTTAACGACGATACGCGAGGAAGAGAGAGTGGGCCTACGGCACTAAAAACTCTCGGACAGTGTTGAGGGCTCCTGCCCTCAAGCCTACGGCCTCCGCGAAAAATGGCCATCATGGCCATTTTTCCCTCGCGCTTTGAGGGAGCTTTGCTGGCTCCCTTTTTTTATTTTTTTAGTCTTCTGATTGCTACTGCTGTTCTTTCTTGGCGCTGTGGAACTCGGTTTTTAGTGCCGTAGGCCCACTCTCTCTTCCTCGCTAACGTGGTTGATTTTTTTTGGATAGCAGTGCTGCGTTTTTGCGTTGCTGTTTATCCAGAAGGATTTGAAATCTTTGATGCAAAAAAATAAGGGCTCTATAGTAGAGCCCCTATTTTTGTTCTTTCGGAGATTTTACTGCCACATTCCTGTGATTGGGAATGATCTTGGTGATTCATTTCCTGCGGCGTCGACGGCTGACACTTGGTATGTGTGGTTCACACCTTTGGAAATATTGCCGTCCGTGTATGTCAACGATGTCGTTGTCGCGATACGAACGTTGTTTCTATAGATGTAGTATTTTGCAACTCCCACATTGTCTGTAGCGCCTTTCCAGTTCAAAACAACTCGGGCTCTTCTGTTTCTTTGATAAGTTTCAAGATTTGCCGTGAAGTAGTTTGGAGCTGTTGGGGCAATCGTATCCGACGGACTTGGAGTGGGTGTCGGTGTCGGTGTAGGTGTAGGAGTTGGCGCTGGTGTTGTTCCTGCGACCAATGTTTTTGTTGTCGCGTCTACTGCCATAGGAACGCCCGGCGCTGACATCAATGTATTTCCAACGCTGGCGTTAATCACGTTAAACGCTGAAGTCGTCAATGCAGAACCTGCAGCACTGTCCTTCATGTTTAGATAAAACTTCTGTGTGCTCACATCAGAACCAGCCAATGAAGAAATATCAAAGTAGAAAGTGCCGGATTTTTCCACTGTCGTTCCGTCAAACGCATAACCACCACCGCGATTGACGAAGGCTGATGGAGTCCACGTCATAGAAGGACTTGTTGCTGTGTTCGAAGAAGATCCGAATTGCAACGAAGCTTGCGAACGCAAGGCGTGGGACATATTCACTTCTGCCAAAAGTTTTGGTGTGTAAGGAGTGTATGTTGTATAGAACGCAGTTCCACTTTGTGTCAGTTGCACACGGCCTGCGGGAGCAAAGCCCGGCACTGTTGATGTCGCTCTAAGAGCATCGTAGGAAACCCAGGAGTAACCTTGGTTTTTCCAAGTGTTACCAAAAGAGTTGGCGAATTTAAAGGCGCCGACTTCTTGAGCTTCCACAACTCCATTGCCATTGATGTCTGTCCAGATCGTGTCATCATATCCCACGATCGTGATTGCGTGACCTGCGACTGTGCCATTCATATAAGTGGCGATCGCTTGCCCTACGAAAGGATTTGAGCCGACATTCGGGTTGGCTTGCACGGTTCTGTAAACCCAACTGTTGATGTAAGTTCCCACCACAACAACGTGACCATTCGCAAGCATTTGTTTTACGTTCGCAATTCCGGCGTCCGTGTTGATGCTTGTGTAGCTCATGGTTTTCATGCGTGAGTTAATCGCACGTTTCCAGTGCTCTGATGTCATATCCCAACCGAGGTAATTACCGTCGTAAGGGAAGTCTGTTAGTAAAGCGGCTCCGTGTTTTTCTAAGACAGAAAACGCATCAGAGAAATAAGATCCATTATCAACCCCACCGTTGATCATGTTGTAAGTCCACTTCGGTGAATAAACGCGAGCGCGAGCTGTCTTGTTGTCGCAACCCAAAGTCAAACACACTTCGTGGCTCATAAGATAGTAAGTCGTGGCCCAAGCGACACAAGAACCCTGGGCGCCTTGATTGGCAATCGCTGGGAATGAAGGCAGCACAGAGTTGTCGACTTGCGCAGGCGCAGATCCCAAAGCTGTGGTCTCGGGTGCTGTATTCGTGTTTTTAGCGCCATTTTGAGCGTCATCAAATTCCATCTCTGGAGCAGACGTATCTGTAACCAGAGGAGCCTGGCCTTTTTGACGGCGTTCTTTGTTTACGCGCTCTAAGCCCAGGCGGTTCGGATGAACTTTTTTAATTTTTCGTTTGTGAAGTTTTTGTGATTCTTCTTGGGTCATCTCCTTAAGACCCGGTCGATCGAAGCTCGGCTGAGCCAATGCATGAGAAACGTACAGACTTAATGTCAGAGCGATCGCGGCTCTGCCAGGTTTTAAATAATTTCTCATTCAGTTTTCTCCCTGAAAAAAGTTTGTTCCATGTTAAGGAGCAAACTTGAATTTTCCCTAGAAAAAACACGCGATGAAATCCGAATGCGAGGAGATAATAGAGAGCTTAAGATCAAAAGCTCGACACTAAAAAATAAAATAAAAAAGGCGCTGAAGAAACAGCGCCTTTTTTTACGGATCTTAGTCCAAATTTTTTACACTAAATTTAAATTTTAAATTCAAAAGTTTTCAGAGCCTCACGAGTGATTTCTGTTTGTTCACCCGTTGCGAAGTTTTTAATTGTGACCGTTTTATTTGCCACTTCATTGCCACCTAAAATCAAAGCGTAGTTCGCGCCGACTTTGTTCGCTTTCTGCATTTTCTTTCCCATCTTGCCTGATAAGAAATTTTCCGCCTTCAAACCACGCGCGCGAATTTCGTAAGCGACTTTTACGCCCTCTTCTTCGCCTTGGTCGTCAGCTCCAACCACCGCAATCAAAACTTCTTTTTTAACCGCGAGTTCTTTTGGAGTTAAATCCGCCAAACGATCAATACCCGCAGCCCAACCTACACCTGGAGTTCTTGGGCCGCCCATAGTTTCAATCAAACCGTCGTAGCGTCCACCAGCAAGCACAGTGCCTTGGGCGCCGAGCTTCGATGTCGTGAATTCAAAAACGGTGTGGCAGTAGTAATCAAGGCCACGCACCAAGTGATCATTCAACTTGTACGGGATGCCGAGCTTCTCAATACCTTCCAAAACTTTTTTAAAGAAAGTTTGTGAAGTTTCGTTTAAATACTGTTCAAGTTTGGGCGCATTCGCATTGAGTTTTTTGTCGCCTTCATCTTTGGAATCTAAAATACGCAAAGGATTTTTCTCTAAACGCATTTTGCTATCCGCAGACAGTTGATCTTGGTGAGCTGTGAAGTATTTTACCAAAGCCTCGCGATAAGCTGCGCGACTTTCAACGTCGCCTAAAGTGTTGATCTCAAGCGTGCACTCCGCAGAGATTCCGATTTTTTGTAAGATATCCCACGCAAGTGCGATGCATTCCACGTCGGCAAGCGGGGACTCATAACCTAAACACTCTGCGCCCAATTGGTAAAATTGGCGATATCGTCCTTTTTGTGGTCGCTCATATCGAAACATCGGACCTGAATAATAAAACTTTAATGGAAGGTTCTGCATCATACCTTCAGAGATAAAAGCGCGCGCCACACCCGCTGTTCCCTCAGGTCTTAATGTGAGACTTTCTCCGCCACGATCTGTAAAATCATAAGTCTCTTTATTCACAACATCGGACGTTTCGCCCAAAGTGCGATGAAAAACGTCAGAAAATTCAAAAATCGGAGTTTCAATTTCTCCGTAACCGTACAAAAGGGACTTCTCATAGGCTGATTCTTCGACAAAACGGAAAAGAAGACTGTCCTCTGGAAGTAGATCGCGTGTGCCACGAACTCTTTGAATTTTATTGCTCATATCTCGGCCTCATTCTCTGACTAGAATTTCCTTTATAACAGAGGGAAGGGCGGTGCGCAAAGCTATTGCATTTAGTTAAGGTGCAGTTTCTAATAAGAACTGGGGTAAGGCATAATGAAAAAGTGGGTTCTCGCAGGCGTATTTATATTAGCGGCCGTTACTGGCGCGGTGATCTATCAAACCATGGGTTCGCGTGGTGCCGCCTTGTCTGGTGTCGAGGTGGACTGGCGCTTGCTTGGAGAAATGGACTATATCACAGGCAAATCTTCTTCTGAGCTGCAGGCTTTGAATGGTAAGCCCGTTAAAATTCCTGGTTTTATGGTGCCTCTTGAAGACAACTCCCGCGATGTGGTGGAGTTTTTGCTCGTACCAAGCCCGCAAGCTTGTATTCACGTTCCGCCTCCGCCACCGAATCAAATGGTCTATGTGAAAATGAAAAAAGGCACAGATGTGGCGGTGGGACCTATCTGGGTTTACGGGACTTTGAATTTAGTTACAAAAAAATCCATGTACGGAGATGCGTCGTTCGAGCTCGTTGGTGAAGCTGTTGAGCCGTACAAATGATCTGCTAACAAGGAGGAGGTCCTATGTTAAAAGTTCTTATGTTCTCAGCATTGGTTTTTGCAGCTCGCGAACAAGGTGCCCACGTTCATGGCGCCGGTAAAGTCAGTATGGGGTTTGACGGCAAAAAGGGAAAAATCGAAATGGAAATTCCCGCCGACACTCTTTTCGGCTTCGAACACGAAGCCCGCTCTAAGCAAGATAAACAGAAAAAAGAAGAAGCGCTGAAAAAACTGGAAGATAAAATTTCGGAGATGATCGTTTTTGATTCCTCATTGAAGTGTGAAATCAAAAAAGAGATCTTTGAGGTGAACCAGGAAAAAAATCATGCGGACGTAGATGCTGAATTTTCTGTCACTTGTCAGGCTCCTGTGGCGGGCAGTTCCGTTTCTTTCCATTTTTCGAAAGTATTTTCGCGTTTAAAGAAAGTTCAAGTAGACGTGATTGCTGATGGAGTGCAAAAGTCAGCACAAGTACTGAAGAATGGAGACAGTCTTGACCTCAAGTAACATCCTGATTGAGATCCGCGACCTGCAATACACTTACGAAGGTCAAACGACTCCTACTTTGCGCATTCCTGAATTCTCAGTGGTGCGTGGTGAGGAGTTGTTTCTTTATGGACCGAGCGGCACTGGTAAAACAACTTTGTTAGAAATGCTTTCGGGCGTTTTAAAACCCAGCCAGGGCAGCTTGAAAATTTTAGGTTGCGATTTCGTTCAGATGAGCGCGGCAGAAAGAGACGTTTTCCGTGCCGAGCACATGGGTTACGTTTTCCAGAATTTCAATTTGATTCCATATTTGACTGTTCAAGAAAATATTGAACTTCCCTTGCACTTAAGTGCCGCTCGTCGCGCGCGCTTAGGCAGTGTTGATACTGAAATGGTGATCCGTGCTCTGTGTGGGAACTTAGGTATCGGTGATTTGCTTGGAAAAAAAGTCGGGGAATTGAGTGTCGGCCAACAGCAACGTGTGGCTGTGGCTCGCGCGCTTTTAGGAAAACCTGATCTTCTTTTGGCTGACGAGCCCACATCCGCTTTGGATGCCGATCACCGCGAGAGATTTTTAAAACTGATGTTTGAGTTGTCAGAGCTTTATGGCACAACCGTGGTGTTTGTGTCCCATGACCGCAGCATAGAAAAACTTTTTACTCGTTCCATCTCGTTGGACTCCATTAACAAGGTTGTGTGATGGTTTTCTTAAAATTAGCTATCAAGTCATTGAAGAATCGTGCGTTTGCTACCACTTTGACTGTGATCTCTATCGCACTCAGCGTGTCTTTGCTTTTATCGGTTGAGCGCGCCAAGCGTGCCGCGGAAGAAGGTTTCACGCAAACAATCAGTAAAACAGATTTGATTGTGGGCGCGCGCAGTGGACCGTTGCAATTGATTCTCTATACCGTTTTCAATATGGGAAATGCCACTCACAATATTTCCTATGAAACTTATCAGGACGTAAAAAAGAATCCGGCCATTGATTGGACGATTCCGTATTCTTTAGGTGACGGCCATCGTGGCTTCCGCGTTGTTGGAACGAACGAAGATTTCTTTAAGCACTATCACTATCGTGGCGATCAAAAAATCGAACTTGAGCACGGTATTGAGTTCCATGATTTGTGGGATGTGGTGATTGGCGCTGATGTCGCCCGCAAATTAAATTATAAATTAGGGGATCGCATCGTTGTCGCGCATGGAGTGACAAAAGGTGAGGGCATTCAGAATCACGAAGACAAGCCTTTTGTTGTTTCTGGAATTATGAAACCCACAGGAACTCCGCTGGACCGCGCTGTCTATATGTCATTAGAGGGCATGGAAGCTTTGCACGTGGATTGGCAGGAGGGAGCAGCTCCAACAGCTGACAAAATGATTCCTCGTGAACAGCTTAGCAAAGAGAAATTGAAAGTTCATTCAATCACGGCGTTCTTTGTCGGCGCTAAATCCCGCATCGAAACTTTGAAACTGCAACGTGAAATCAATAACTATAAAGAAGAACCCCTTCTCGCAATCATTCCCGGTGTGACTTTGAGTGAACTCTGGAACGGGCTTTCTTATGTGGAAGGCGTGTTGAGAATGATTTCATGGATGGTTGTTGTCGTGGGCTTGATGGCGATGTTGATTTCATTAACGACGACATTGAATGAACGCCGTCGTGAAATGGCTATCCTTCGCGCGGTGGGGGCGCAGTCTTCGCAAATCGTCGGTCTGTTGGTTTTTGAATCTGCTCTGTTGACCGCTTTAGGGGTGGCACTTGGAGTGGTGTTATCCGTGGGACTTGTCGCTATTCTAAAACCGTGGATTGAAACAGAGTTCGGTCTTTACCTTGTTGGACCGTGGTTCACACAGCGCGAACTTCTTTACATGGTTATCACCCTGATCGGCGGAACTTTAATCGGTTTGATCCCGGCTCTTAGGGCACAGAACTTGGCTCTCAAAGACGGCTTGAGTGTGAAGCTCTAGGGCTTCACTAACGCAAGCCGAGTTCCGCGGCGCTAAATTCTATTTCGTAAACTCCGACGGTCGCACCGGCGTTTGTGGTTCCCGTAAGATAGAAAGTTGTCGACCCGGCTGGGCAGTTGTAAAGTGTTTGAATTGTCGACATGTGATTGCCCACGGCTCCTGCATCATTCGTAGTATTAGAGACTCCTCGAATAACCGTTCCCGAGGCAGAGCCGACTCGAATATAAAACGATGTTCCGTTCCAGCCCACGCTACTCAAATTTGAGGCACTAAAATTCGCAAAAATAAGAATGGGACCGCCATTACAGGTCATTGTAAATGAGGCAATCGTGCCTGCAGAGGTAAAGCTTGTATTTCCAGGATTATTCTTTGACCAAGAGTTGCTTGATTTGAAATTTCCATTAACGTCCAACTTTGCAGTCGGCGCTGCTGTTCCGACACCCACGTTTCCGTCAGCGCGAACGGCCAGGCGGCTCGTGCCATTAGAGCGCGCATTGATCACATACGAAGCCGTATCCGTTGCTGCCGTATAAACTTGAAGTCCGTTTGAAGCAGCGGCTGTGCCGGAATTAAAAAAGATTCCAGAATAACCCGTTGTCGCCGTCTGCCAACTTAATCCTCCCGGCGCAATTCCGTTTCCGTTAACACTGGCGATGGTGCCTGTGTCGCCTAAGTTGATGGCGGTGTTTGCCAGTTGACCTGCGGGATTTGTTGTTCCGATACCCACGTATCCCGTATTTAAAACCACTAAAGGAGTGATAAGCGTATTATCGCCTTTATTCAGAACTACTTTCATCGCACCAGGTGTAGAGCCCGCACTCCAGTTTGTAGCAGAAACGAAAGAGAGATAACCTGTTGTTGCGCGGTCTGTGGAAGTTGTTCCGTAGTAAGCGCTGCCTCCGAATGCTGCAATTTCGTCATTGGCCAGAACCGGAGCATATGTCCCGACACTGGTTCCACGACTTTTGATCGACCAGTGGCCTGCCGCTGCAGAAGCATTTTCAAAGCGAGTTAAATACAAACTGCTGGAACTCCAGTCCGTTCCTGTTACGTGCATCCTTACTTCAGGCGCATTATTGCCGACACCGATAGACCCATTCGTCGCAATCATTAAATCAGGAATTTGATTTGAGTTGTGAGTAAAAAGAGCAATCGCACGCGGAACAGTATTGACGGAACGCGAATACATCCACGACCAATTATTCGTCGTATCGTAACCAAAAGTCATTCCGTTATTGGAGGCGTCTTCAAATGTGGTCATGCCATAATCAGCTTGTCCATTTGCAGTGCCAGTCACTTGAAAGTTGGAAGTTGGTGACGTCGTTCCGATTCCCACTTTGCCATTACTTGTAATCGTCATGCGGGAAGCATTGTTCGTTTCAAAATTTAGGTTGAAGGAATCATTCAAACCCAGCGTGGCATTGGCGCCAAAACTATTTCCACCATTAGCAAAAACTCCGGAAGAGGAGTAGTTGGTACAACCCATCACTCCGGCACCGTCGAAAGTTACAAGTTCTCCGACGCCGCAGTTGAAAGTTGTTAACGCGTTTCCCGTTCCATTGGAAACAATCAATCTGTTTGCAGCGAATGACGTAGCTCCTGTACCACCTTTAGTTGTAGGAACAGCAGATGGGAAGTTTGCTGGATCTGCGCTGATCGTGCCAGAGGAAACTGCGATACCCGCTCCAACTTGCACGGCCCCTTTGGCCGATGTTGTTGCGTCGTTAATTGAAATCGCTGGAGTTGTTGAACCTGTCGCGACAACGATCGGAGCTGTTCCAGTAACATTTGTCACGGTTCCACCAGAAGAAGTGTCCGTATCATTCGCACATTCCCAGCGAGAATTTGCAGCGATCCACTTTAAGACTTGGCCGTCAGTACAAGCGACGTTGTTAGGTTTATAAGTTAAATATTTTGTCACGGCACTATTGATGTCGCCGTAATCTAAAGTGACAGCACCCGTTTTTGTAGCAACGGAGGTCACAGGAAAAGCAATTGCAGAATTTGAAGCCGCTGTCAAACGACCTTGAGCATCGACGGTGAAAGTGCCAACTTGTGTTGTAGAACCATATGAGCCTGCGGTCACAGCAGTATTTGCTAATGAAATAGTTCCTGTCGAAGTGATGGGGCCACCGCTTAAGCCCGTACCTGTTGCTACATTCGTAACTGTACCACCAGCATTATTATCAGAAGCCGGGGCCCACTTCGTTCCATCGTATTTTAAGACTTGGCCAGAAGTTAATCCGGTCGTGTCAACATCAACGCCTTTAATCTTGTTAACGGAAACAGCGCCAATAGTTCCGCTCACATCACCTGCAACAGAAACATTGATCGCCTGACATTGAAAAGATCCAGAAACAGAATTCCAATAAGGAGTTTGGTGAGCGGCACAATTCGCACTTCCCACGGCTGAATTAAAAGCGGCGACAGTGTGATAACCACTCAGTGTTGATGTCAAATTCGTGACGTCACTGATTGCAATCGCAGAGCTTCCCCATTGAGAGCCGTCAAATTTTAGAAAGTGGCCAGTCGTTGGAGCGGTATTGGAAACCGCCACTCCTTGAAGTTTCGCAACAGCGGGATTCGGATAAGTCCCAGACAGATCTCCACCAGCAGTTCCTGTCGGTGGACGTGAATTTGTAAAACGAGAGTCATCGCCCGCAGCGACTGTTCCGGTCGTCGTACCCACATTCAGTGTCAGTTGTGGAGTCGATGTTGGATTAGTCACACTCAAATAAGCATTTGCCGAACTCACTGTTGTTACGGTTCCACCGCTGGCTCCTGTTACCGGAGCGCAAACCATCGCCGTTCCATTCCAACTTAAAAATTCGTTGGCGGCACAAGTTGGAACTCCTGTTTTCAAAACGAAATCATTTTCAGTTTTCGTACCGAGTTTTGCAGCAGAAGCCGCATAAGCAGAATAAGGAACCGTGCGAATTTCATTATCAGGACTGATCACCTTCCAACCAGTACCGTCATGAAATTGAACTCGTAAGAGGCGAGCATGACCTTCTGTCGGCGTATATGAACTAACGACGTTGTTATTAGGATCAGCGCAGTCCTGTGTTTGACTATTATCAAAAACACTCAATAAAGTTTTTGTCGGAGAAGGGGGAAACAGTTTTGTTCCGGTGCCAATAGGCACGTCAAAAATTCCGTGGCTATTGGTCATATCGATACCGCTTTTTTGTTCACGATAGATAACGCACGTGCCATTGTTACTCGTAATTTCAAACAGAAAACTGACGTTATTGTATTCTAAAGGAGAACCGTCGGTTTTAACGATGCGACCTTGATAGGTCAAAAAATTAGGTGCTGCTTCCATTGAAACAGAAAAAAAGAAGGCCAATAAAAACAAGTACGTACAAAGAGGGCTCTTCATACATTCTTTATCGGAAATTTAACAAGGAAACTGAAGACGTTCTCAGTTTGAGACGACTAATAGTGCGGTGGCTTTTCTCCAGGACCACGAACGTCGTCTCCGTCGCCTAGACCTTGCAGACGTTTCGTCAGGGCTTGCAAGAGGCCTTCCAGTTTATCAATTGTTTGCTGTTGTTGATAAAGAACTTGGTTGAGTTCCTCAAGAAGGAATTCCTGATGGGCAATTTTGGTTTCAAGATCAATAAAGCGTTGTTCAGACATGCGCTGCTTTTCCCACTTTTTAGGCTCTAATACAAGTGTAAATTCTGCTCGGGTTGAAGCACTTCCGCGGTGTGGACTCCAATAGAAAGATGGATGGAGTCGGTCATAGCCTGCGCCTTATGCCAATAACCTGCTGGAATATAAAGCCAGTCTCCAGCCTTAAGCCAACAGCGAATTTCAGGAGCCGGAGGTTCCCTTAAAAAATATTCCCGCTGCGAAGCTTTACGGTCTAGCGGACGGGGAGTCGTGGTGTTTTTGCGCAGGCGAAATTCTTTTTCTCCAAAAGTTTGAATCACGAAAACCTCGTCTAAATCATAGTGCCATTCAAAGCCCTCTTGTTGCGCAGGCGTACAGTAGACTTGTAAATCTATCGGGCATTGAAAGAAGGACTGAAAATCCTGGGCAATCATTTGTGTTATGGGATGAGCCTGTTCCGCATGACGAATCAAAAGAGTGCGCTTGTTTTTAAACCCATGAAGAAACTGCTCTTTGCTTAAAGTACCCGTATTCAAAGATGAATCCTCGGGAAGTTTTCCCTGCATCGGAAGCCAGCAATCACTGTGACGATTTTCTAAAATTTCTTGCAGCATAAACCACGAGATGCAGTTTTTCATGAAGAGCGCTTTTTCGGGAGCAGCAAAGGGACGCTCTTTAGCAATGTACTCCTGGGAAAACATAGAAAAAGGAATGGGGGAAAGAAGTTCTTCCAGAATCGACATAAGTGACTCCTTAAAAAAACTTCTTACCTTGCTCCTAAATAAACGAACAAATTAATCTTAGGAAAATTACGCAGCTTTCACTTTCACCTTGTCAGCTGCTTCCGCTTCGTAGTCGGAATAAGGTGTGCTGACTTCTACCATAGTGCCATCCGCAGCGCGATAACCGCGAACCTTGAACATCTTTAATGCTTCAGAGCGGCCTTTCACTTCGGCGGCACCGGCAAGTTCTGTTTTGAAATCTCCACCGATTTTTTCAATGACGGTATCGGAAATCAAAAGATCTGCACCGAACGCTTTTGTTGAAGCTTCAATACGTGATGCTGTATTGACCGTGTTTCCAATGACAGTGTACTCCATGCGCTCGTCAGAACCGATTGTTCCTGAAATTGCGGCTCCGGCATGAAGACCCATACCGATATTGATCGCAGGTTGGCCACGGGAAATACGCAGTTCATTGAGGCCCTCAAGAGCTTTCCTCATTTCAAGGCAAGCACGAACGGCATTGTGAGCGTCGCGCTCAGAACCTTTCGGTGCGCCCCATACGGCCATAATCGCATCCCCGATAAATTTATCAACGACCCCGCCATGAGCATTGATGATTTTAACCATCACACCAAAGTACTCATTGAGCATCTCAACGACTTCTTCTGGAGAGCGTTTTTCTGAAAACGCCGTAAAGCCACGAATGTCCGAGAAGAAGACGACGACTTCTTTTGATTGACCGCCGACACCGATGTCTTTGCTGATCAAGTCTTCAGCGACAGAAGAGCCGTGGAATTTTGAGAAAAGATTTTTTACTTTATCACGCTCTTTCAGACCTTCCGTCATGTGATCAAACGCTTCTGCCAAGTCACCCACTTCATCGTGAGATCGGACTTGCGCACGGGCCTTCACATCGAAGTTCCCTTTAGAAACCAAGTTGATCATGTCCGCCAATTTTTCAATCGGGGAGGTGAGTGTCATAGAGAAAAGGAAGATAAAGAAGATCGCCATGGAGATCGCAGATCCGGCAACAAAGATCGCTCGACGTTTCACCTCATGGGACACTTCCAGGATTGTTTCTTCAGAGGTTTGTGAAATCAACGTCGCCCCAAAAGATGTTTTTACAGACGCGCCAAAATAGTTTTTATCAAAATCAGGATCAACGAATTTCGTTTGATACTGAGGCGACTTTTGCGCCAAAGCCTTTTGCACAAAAGGATTTTTTGCTAAGTTCAGTCTTGCCATGGCCTTTTGTTCATCTTTATGCGCTAAAAGTTCACCGTAACGATCCACAAGATACTGCGTTCTCTCTGAAGGATCCGTGAATGGTTTTTCAAGTGGAGCTAAAGCAATATCTGCCAAAGCAATATGCGTGATTTTTCCTTGAGCGTCGCGTACCAGTGGGATACCGATCGTAATCATCGCCGGAGCTTTTGGATAGGAAGCATTTTTAAGTTCCACACTTCCTTGCGCAACCGAACGCAAAGGAAACTTCTGCCACGAGCGCACATGAATAATATAAGTGCTGGAAAGACCGTAAGGCTTAAGCACTTCGTCTTTTACTTTACGCGCGACAGTTTCAACGGAGCTTCCATCCAATTTTAAAACTTCAAGAGCGATAAAATTTTTATCTTTCGTAAAACTAAAATCAAAGTCGTCACCTGTGGCTGTTTCCGCCGCAGTTCCCTTCATTAAAAGAGACGCGCTGACGCGAGTTTTTTCCACCAAAGAACCAATGATGTTTTCAACTTCCTTCGCCTTAGCTGCCGCAGATTCCAAGTTCGCGATATCGACTTGCTCAGAAGATTTCTTTTCAAAGAAGTCTGAAGAGATCCAAGTGATCGTTCCGGTTGCCGCGACCAGAATCAGAATCGTTACTGTGATGAGTTTTGTTGAAATAGGTATTCTCATAACAATCTCCAGGCTAGAAAGCCCACTCCGCAAAAATGTTTAGATAGTTTCCGACGATAGTGGACTCGTTCACGTCGCCATCCACGGCAAAGTTGTCAGAGCGAGGCACGGCATTGTAAGACATTTTGTCTTCGCGACGGGCATAACCGACAAGGCCTGTGAAAGTCGGAGTGAAACGATAACTTCCTAAAAATCCAAATTGAGTTGAAAGCGCCGGACGAAGTGGTTCTCCGTTAGGTGTGCTAATTTTCAACAACGACATGTACAAGTGTGCGTTAATTTGTAATCCCAGTTTTGGCGTGAGTGAGTACCAATACTCTGCGCCTACATGCGGCCCCGCCGACGTGATTTTTAAATCTTGAGATTGCCCCGAGAAAGGGTCACCGACGGTTTCAGGAAGTTCCTTGTAGTAAGGCCCCATTTGGAAACGCACTTCGCCGCGGTCTCCTATGGTCTGTCTATAAACGGCGTTGACCTCTGCCGAAGCAAAGGTCTGAGTTTTTCCGTTAAATGTGAAACCGCTTAAATCTATAATACTTAAAAATCCCCACGGCGTGTTTGGATTAAACCATCCTAAGCCCATCCGGCCTGTTCCGCCCATCGCACTGTAGGCGACCGCCGAGTTTTTTTCTGGATTGCTTCCTCTAAACTGCATTTCGGTTATCAGATAACTAGCAACAGCATACCAGCCCGTCACACGGTCGATGGATTTTCTAACAAGAGCCGTGTATTCCGCCGCAGGAGAGCGATCACCATGACGAACAGAAAAACTTTGTTTTGCCAGAGGAGAGCTAGGACGCATATCTGATTTTGCGCGAACAGCTACCTGGTATTTTCCGCCAGGCCATGTTTCATCAAAAGGCAAAGTGTCTTCTTGAGTGTTCTCAATGACTTTAAACTTTTCCCATTTTTTGGCTTTTTCATTGAGTTTCAAAACATAAACATCATAGCGAGAAGCATAATCCGGACGAGTCCATTTGATTTCGCGCACGAATTCGCTTTCAGGTTTTTCAATCTTAGGATTTTCAATGCCTTTACCTAAAACGGAGAATTGCCCGACCGATGTCGCGTCACTTTGAATGCCATCTTTATTAGCGGCCGAAACTTTCCATGTGTAGTTCATTGCTACCGGAAGTTCGACTTTGATATGCGTGTCGTTCAAAGTTTCTGAAACTTGCGTTTTGCCGTCTTCCGAAGTCAAAGTGAATTGATATTGGTCAGCACCGCCCACCGGGGCCCATTGGAAATCCATTTTCACTTTGTCAGATTCTTTGGAAACAATACGTGAACGGGAAGCCGGGGATTTTAAGACGGCTGTTTCAAGACCGACGTTGAATTCGCTCGCCGGACTCCATTCACCAGGAACGCCACGATAATCGCGCGAACGCAATTTCATCATGTATTTTCCCGGAGCCAAACGACCATTCCAGGCAGCATCTTTCACTTTGAAAGTAAAAGTTTTGCCTTTGCCATCTTCTTTATCGTCTTCTTTACTTTGTGAAAGTTCGATCTCGTAGGATTTAGCGCCTTCAATGGCTTCCCACTCAAAGTTCACCAAACGGCGAAACGGCGCCGCCCAGACCGCTGCGGTCCAGAATGTGAAAATAAGAATGAAAAGCGAAGCGCTCAATCGCATCAATTTACCTTAATCTTCTTTAAAGTCGGCGCGCGAACATTGGATTTATCCGGCACAAGAAGTTTGCGCACGGGCCCCGGTTCACTCGAACGACCATAAGAGTCCGTTGCCGACACTTGAACTTCGTATTCGCCCGGCAAAAGATTTTTTAATGCTGTCGTGTTATTCGTATACTTACTTCGTTTTAATTGTTTTCCGTCTTTGCTGATCGTGAGCCAATACTCTTTAGCTCCTTCGATCTTAGACCACTCCAACTGAGATCGTCCGTCCATCGAAGCTTGCAATTGACCTTCGGCAGGAACGAAATCCGGTGCTTGCAGCAATGGCAATGGAGCCACCGTCAAAGTTTGTGACGTTGTTGTGCCAAGAACTTGACCGTCTTTATTTAACGCTTCAATCGAAGCGATGTAGCGACCTGGTTTTGTCACAGGTGTCGTGAGTTTCGTGTCTTTCACTTCAACACTGGAAGCCGTTGTCGGATCTGCGTTTTCTTCCATGAGCTTCACGCGCCACAAAGACACTTGATCTGCTTTATCCACTTTCCAACTCAAACCCAAACGAGGAGACTCAACATAGTATTGAGTGACCTGAGTTTCAGGAATCGTGAAATTCACTTGCACTGGAACAAGTGGAGGTGGTTCCAGTTTAACTTGTTCCGCTGGTTTGACAGCGAACTTTTGCACCTTACCCAAAACGGGTTTGTCGGAGTCTGTATAATAAGAACTCATGCGCCAGTAATAAGTGCCAGGTTTTAACGCGGGAACGACGAAACTTTCTTCTTTCGAGAAACTTTGCGACGTCACTTTGTTTTTTAAGTTAGCGTCACTCCAAACTTCCAAAGTGGTTTGACGAGTGTCGTCTCCTTTTTGCCATTTAAAGGTCATATCAAAAGGTGTTGTTGTCGCTGGGATCTCTGCATCTGCCGTCGGAAAGACAACTGTCGGAGCATAACGGGCGACAACTTCTGTTTTATAGATCGGACTTTCAGCGACCACTTTCCCTTCTTTGGATGTCGCTACAAGTTTCCAGTAATGACGTCCGAAGGGAAGTGACGCCATTGTTTGATTTTGATTCAAAGGAGCTTTCACAAACTCTTTGAGAAGTTTACGACTGGGTCCCACCCACAACGACACTTGTGTGTTAGAAGGAAATCCCTGCCATTGGAAAGGAATTGGTTGCAAAGACTCTGCATCCATCGCGATAGGTTTTGCAGGGGATGGAGTCAAAATACGAATTTCAGAAGACGTTGAAGTCAGGTCTTTGCTTTGACCGTCGTTGCCTTTAATAGAAGCTTTACCTTCCAAGACTTGGACATCGACAGAATTACCGCGGCCTTTTGATAACGAAGCGGAAGCTTGCGAGAGATCGACTTTTCCATTCGCCGAATTTAAGACAAGGCCCGGAGCACCAGCTTCCGCGCCACCGGCTTTCGCATTGACGAACAAACTACCTTCCATCAAATCGAGAGCGATTTCGCCTTCGGATTTTTTAATCACGATAAGAGACTCTGGTTCCAAATCCAAATAACGATCTGAATCGACAAATTGAATACGCACTTCACCGCGCTCACTCGTACGAATGGCTTCACCGTTGTACAAAGGCTCACCCGTATTGACGAGTTGCCACAACAAGCGCGAAGCAGGACGACGTTGAATATCCTCAACAACTTTGCCAACATACGCCAAAGGTTTTTCATTTCCGTGAGATGAAATTCGATGATCGGAGGATTGATACCAATACCAGGTCACAGCAAAAACAGATGACGAGCTAAGTGCTGCGATAAGCAATCGTTTCCACTGTTTTTTCATCAATTCCTCCTCATGGTTTTTTCGGAGAAAATGTCGGGATATTTAATAGCGCTTAAGTCCAGGTCCGAGAGATTGTGGAAGATTTGTTCGGGCAGATGGTCTAGAGTCTTGCGATATGGACAATAACAAGAACTACATTACGCCCGAAGGTCTAGCAAAATTGAAAGCCGAGTACCATGAACTGATGCACGTGGAAAGACCGAAGCTTGTTGAGGTGGTTGCGTGGGCTGCGAGTAATGGCGATCGTTCTGAAAACGCAGATTATCAATACGGCAAACGTCGTTTGCGTGAAATTGATCGTCGCGTGCATTTTCTCACAAAAAGAATTGAAGACGCTGAAATAGTGGACCCTAAAACCATGCAAGGGAGCACTGTTCTTTTTAGTGCGACCGTGACTTTGGCGAATGAAGATGGCATTGAGGTGACTTATCAAATTGTAGGTGAGGATGAGTTCGATCCTAAACTCGGAAAGATTTCCTGGAAGTCTCCGGTGGCCAAAGCGCTTTTAGGAAAAAAGCTCGGAGATGAGGTTCGAATAGTCAAACCCGCCGGTGAAGAGTTCGTAACTATCGAGAATGTCGAGTATAAGTAAAATTTTCAGATTCTGTTAGGGTTCCGCCGGTTTTTATACATTTTTTGAAACTCGTTATGCATTAGAGATTGTATTTGTCCGCATTATTGAGGAGACTCCTCCGCAATGGAGGGGGATCCATGAAATTTGTTGCGAATTACGCACTAGCATTTTTAGCATTCACTGTTGTTTTTTCTTCTTTCAATTCTGCCGAGGCAAAACGCCGCAATCGCAAAGACCAAATCGAAAATTCAGATCAAAGTTCCAAGGAAGATTCTTCTTCTCAAGGGTCTCAAGCGGTCGATAACGGTGCAAATGATTCTGATATTGTTCGGGCTGTTAACGATCAACGCCGTGTAAACTTTGTTGAGGGCGGTGGCATGGTTGTGACGAAAGTTTTGCCTGACGACAACAATGGTTTAAAGCATCAAAAATGGGTTGTTCGTCTTTCTAATGGAAAGACCATGCAGGCTGTGTATAATTCAGACATGTGCCCTCGCGTACCGATCAAAGTAGGTGACGTGGTTGCGATGGGTGGAATGTTCCTTTGGACGAACACGGGAGCGCTTCTTCACTGGTTGCATCACGATCCTCGTGGCAATCGTCCAGACGGATACGTCTACGTCAACGGGAAGTACTATTGCAAAGATTAGAACTGAATCCATGTAAAGCACCTTTCTGGGCCGATAGCGGTCACAGTCAGACTTTATGGGCTCACTTCTTAAAATCTCCTGAACTCACACATTTAGGAAATAATTTTGAAGTCGATCTTCCTGACGGGGATCGACTTTCTTGTTTTTATCTTCCGGGTTCTTCAAATCTCGTGATCAGTCTTTATCATGGCCTTTCTGGTGACGTTCACGCCGATTATATGCAAAGAACTGCTTTGCTTTGTCAGAAGATGGGCCACACGGTGGTGCTGGTAAATCACCGCGGGGCAGGACCGGGTTCACCGGCAGCGAAACACCCTTATCATTCAGGGCGTGCTGAGGATATTTCAAAAGTTTTAGAAAAGTTAAGAACGATGTTTCCGAATAAGAAACAGATCACAGTGGGTTATTCCATGAGCGGAAACATTGTGCTGTGTTTGTTGGGCGGTTATCGCGGCAGCGTAAAACCCGATGGTGCTGTCACTATCAATGGTCCTTTGAATTTGCTGCGAGGATCACAACTTTTAAAAACCGGATTTAACCGCGTGTATGATATGCGTTTTGTTTTGCGTCTTCGTAAAACCATTGAGGATAAATATCGCCAAGGTTTGATTTCCGAGCGCTACAACATTCCGCCTTGGTCTACAGTGTGGGATATGGATCAAATCTACACGGCACCGGCTTCAGGATTTAGAGACCGTGAAGATTACTACCACAGTTGTTCTTCCATCCACTATCTTTCTCAGATTGACGTGCCAACTTATGTGCTAACGTCGCATGACGATCCGTTTGTTTCAGTTCACGATTATTTAAAAGCGCCGTTTTCAAAAACCACGCAAGTGCACATCGAACCGCGCGGAGGGCACCTTGGTTATTTGACAGGAAAACCAACGGTTCTAGGCTCGACACGTTGGATGGATTATTATCTGTTTGAAGCTTTTAAAGCTTTAGAAAATACTTTGTCTTAAGAGATGCCAACGTTCCCGCCAGTAAGAGTAAGACGCGGACGTCTTTCCTGAGTCATAAATCGGAATTTCTGTTTTCTTTAAACCCGCTTTGGCGATTTGTTTTTGCAGGTGGAGATGGAAGTACCAACCTTTGAGAGCGGCCGGGAAATTATTCACTCGCAACCAGGCTTCTTTTTTAAGCCCACCGATTTCACAAAGAGGATCGGCGACATGTTTTTCACGCTCATGCAAAATTCCGTTAAAGAGTCTTTCAAGACGGTGACGGCGCGAGTTTGAAGTTAAAAACGGACTGTCTTTTTTGCTCAGCCTTTGCCCCCAGCATATATCCAGCGTGGGCTCGCTCATCAGGTTCTGCAAAATTTTAAAAAGATCTCCCAGTGGAGTTGCAGTTGCTGGATCGGCAAGGATCAGATAATTTCCAGTGGCTTTATTCAAGCCTTGGCGCAGGCTTTCGGCGCGACCGAGATGCCGTGTGTTTTGCAAAAGCACGATCTGCTCTCGCTCACCGGATTCTTTTTGCGCTTGCTCGAGCTGTTGGGCACATTCCGACGCTTTTTTTTCAGTGACCGCAACAAGCTCATAGTGCAGCGGAAACTTTTGAAAAAAGCTGCGCAGATCTTGCAGAAAAGGGCCGATAATAGCGGCGTCTTTATCCAAATAGATCACGAATGAACAATGCGGGGTTGACACAGAGGATTCCATCTTTACGATAGGTAACAATGAAATCATCTAAGGTCACGCATTTCTCATGGATTCTTTTGTGGTTCGCCTTGCTTTTCCTGGCAATGGTCACACGCTTTTACGACCTGGCAAACAAGCCTATCCATTTTGATGAAAGCATTAACGGATGGTTTGTGATGCAGATGCAATCTGTGGGGTATTACAAATACGATCCGAACAATTATCATGGCCCTTTGTATTTTTATATTTTGCAGTTTTTTGAATTTCTCTGGGGACGCAGTCTTGAAGTTTTGCGAGCAGTGCCAGCGTTTTTCAGTTTTTTAAGCGTGATGGTTTTTTCTTTTGGTATTTTGTCGTCAAAGCCAGCGCAACGCTGGATGATGTTTTTTATTTTTGTCAGTCCGGCATTTTTATTCTTCGGTCGCTCAGGCATTCACGAAATGCCTTTTGTGTTTTTTCAAATTCTTTTTGCGTTGGGTTTCTTGCGCTGGTTTGAAAATGCCGACGACAAGGCCCTAGGATTGATGCTTGTCGGTCTTTGGGGCATGAGCACGCTTAAAGAGACTTTTGTTATCACGCTTTTTGGTTTTGCCTTAGCATTTTTGTCTTTAGGGTCTCAACAATGGCGGGCCTATTTAGACCGAAATAAATTGAAACAAGCGTGGACACCGCGTTTGACGGTGCTGAGTGCTGTTTTAGCTCTTTTATTCGTCCAGCTCTTTACGGGCTTTTTTAAAAACCCGTCAGGTCTTGTGGATTTTGTGAAAGCGTTTTTACCTTGGGCTAAGACGGGTGTTGAAGGTAAGGGACACGAAAAAGTTTTTACGTACTGGTTGCAAGTTTTTTGGGAAGCAGAACCGTTGATTCTTCTCGGAGTGGGAGTCGCTTTGTGGGGAGTGTTTTCAAAAACTAAAGCTCTTCGTGCCATGAGCGTGTTTTCACTTTCACAGCTTTTCATTTACTCCGTCATTCCTTACAAGACGGTATGGTGTGTGTTGTCTTTGGTGTGGGGATTTTACTTCGTTCTTGCTTTTGCTCTTATTGAAGTGAAGCACCTGCGTTGGTTTGTCCTGCTTTTGTCAGTTGTAGGGATGAGAAGTGCTTACACCTCAGTGTATCAACATCCAATTTGGATGGAGCATCCGTATGTGTATGTGAACTCCACGCAGGATCTGACGACACTCTATAAAACGATCATGGATCAGGCTAAGACGCATCCTGAAATACTTCAGGGCCCTGTGCAAATCGGAATGAAAGAGCAGTGGCCTTGGCCGTGGCTTTTGCGTTCTTTTAAAAATTTTGATTACAATCTGTGTTCAAAGAATTTAAATGAAAACGCCTTGATTTATTTTTGTGATTTGTCAGCCGCGTATGAGGTTGACCACGCTGTGAATGAGCCTTATTGGAAGCTCACGGTGATATTGCGACAGTCCCGAGAAGCTTCGCTGATTTATTTAAAAAAATCAGCCTTTCCGGAGGCGCTCTTTAAGGGAGCGGAAACTGTGGGTGAAGAGGAGTAGAAATGAAAAAAACGGTGACAACACTAACAGTTTTTTTTGCGGCTTCTGCGGGAGCTCAAGTGCAAAAAGTCGATTTAAAAAAAGACCTTTCTGCTGCTCACATTGTGGATCTTTATCAAATCACCGGGAAGAAAAATAAAACTCTTTCGCCTTTGTCACAGCTCAAAGACTATGAAATTCATTTGAAGTGGCAAGAGTGTATTGTGCTGGCTCCAAAAGTTTTTGCGAATCAGAAGGAATTGCGTGGTTGGGTTGGACAAACGTGGCTTCACTGTCTAGAGCAAGGACAAAAGAAAAAGACTGACCTTGCGGCAATGGAAAAAGCTTTGTCGACTTTAAGCACTCACAAAGATCTTTTTAAAGAAGGTCCTTGGGCTGATGATTTAGCAAGCCGTTGGGTTTCTTTGCGCTTAGATCAACTAGAAGCGCAAGTGCAAAAGAAAGAATCCAAAGCCGCGAATGCTTTGGGTGAATTACTTAACGAGCCCTTTAAATTAAGCAAAGAACAAAAATCACGCATTTATCAAGCCTTGGGTGATTTGGCTTTGGCAAAAGTGAATTATCATGAGGCGCAGTTCTTGTATGAAGAAGCGCAAGATCAAAAAGATTCTAAGTATCTTCAAGAAAAGTTAGAATTCCTAGCAAAGGCCCGCGGCGAAAGCATTTCTCCGAAAGTCGCTATTGAAACTCCGGAACTCGGGGAAGAAGTTAAAATCGAAGAACGTCTTCGTCAGTCTTTAAAGCAAAATGATTCTGTGGCGGCTTTAAAAGACGCGATCACGGTTTTAAATCAGTATCCGGGAAGCAGAAGTGCCCGACGTTTGAAAGATAAACCTTTGGAAATCTACAATTCACTGGCAGAAAAATTGGCGAAGGTCAAAGCGCTGAACGAAATGGAAGAAGCCGATAGCAGTCGATTGTTGGATTGGGCGCAGAACCTGCACCGTCGCGGCGATTATGCGGGTGCAATGTCTTTAGCTCAAGCGGCGGCAGAAAAAAGTCCGATGTCTCCACAGATTCCCAGTGCTTTGTGGATTGCGGGGCGCTGTGCTCACTTTTTAGGTCAGTATGACCGGGCATTAGAGCATTTTCAAAAATTGATCACTTACAATAACGGTTCAGATGAAGCGGCAGAAGCTCTTTTCCGTTCCAGTTTGATTTACTATCGCAAAAAAGATTTTTCAACGGCATCGGCCCTGCTGGAGCGTCTTTTACTACAGGGACGTGATCGTTATGATCTCAATGCGCAGTACTGGTTGATTCGCTCACTGCAGGAAACAAATCCGGAGCGCGCAAAACAGACAGCCGCAGCATTGATCGAAAAGTATCCGTTCTCTTATTATGGTTTGCGCCTTCGTGCGGAATCACAGGACGGAAAACTCTCTTGGCCAGATCTGAAAGACAAACCGCCAAAGTTGCAGACAGAATTTTATCTTGCGGGAAATCAGAAAAAATCATGGCAGCGTTTTAAAAAACTTTCGGATGCAGGTTGGGTGAGTGAAGCCCAGTCGGAACTTTCGGCGCTTCCACCTATCAAAGACGCGACGGTGAAAGTGTCTTTGGCTGAAAAAATGTCTGAGCGTCAGCAATACATGACAGCGATTCGTTTGATCAATGATGCTTTGGAAACAGATCCGAGTTTGCGCCGAGAGCAATTTGTGAAGCTTGGGTATCCTGAAGTTTTTGGTTCTTTGTATCAAGCTGAGGCGGAACGCTACGGTGTGCATGCTTCTCTGTTGCGAAGTCTCACTCGTCAAGAGAGTGCGTTTAATTTGCGCGCGGTCTCTACATCGAATGCTTTAGGGTTGATGCAAATGATTCCGCCGACAGCGCAGGAAGTGTCGAAAAAATTAGGACTCAAAATCGAATTGCCGGATGATATGTTCCGCCCTGAAGTGAATATTCCGATGGGTTCGTTTTATATTTCCCAGATGTTAGGCCAGTTCGAAAACAACGTGCCTTTCGCTCTAGCTGCATATAACGCAGGACCCTATCGTTTGCAGGCGTGGTTTGATGGAAGAGCTGAGGTCAGCGAATTAATGGCGAAACCCAGCAGCGCTCCTCGAGACGAAGTGTGGTTTGATGAACTTCCATGGACAGAGACAAGCTTTTACGTGAAAGCGATCTTGCGCAACGTTTTGCTCTATCGTCTAGCGGAAGAGAGCAGTTTCACTCTAAAACCCGTCTTATGGCAGGATTTGCTGAATAAAAAGGCAAAATAAGGGAGATGTTTTATTGAAAAACTCCTCGGGGCACTGTAGCCTGAAATCTGTGTCGGAGGAGAGGGACTCATGAGGAGACTTTTTACATTGAGTTTGGTCCTGGCCTTTGTGGCGGGATGTGCGCACAAGAACGTAAGCACAACAGCAGCCGGAGGTTCAGAAGGAGCCAATGCTGAAACGGAAATCAAGGACATCAGTTCCTTCCGTTTGTCAGACCCCGAAGGGCCCAAAGTGGTCGATCAAGAATTGGAATCAATTCCTACGGAAGTGAATCCTCTTGTTGAAAAATGGATTGCTTATTTCCAAGGCCGCGGTCGTCCGCATATGGAAAGATATTTAGCACGTTCCACTCGTTACGAAAAACTGATGAAAAAAGTTTTGCGTGACAACGGACTTCCTGAAGATCTTTTCTACATCGCATTGATCGAATCTGGTTTTAGTTCCCAAGCAACATCGCATGCAGCGGCTGTCGGTTACTGGCAGTTTATTCGCGGCACAGGAAAACGTTATGGTCTAGAGATCAGCCCGTTCGTCGATGAACGTCGTGACCCTGTTTTTGCCACTCAAGCAGCGGCAGAATACTTCAAAGGTCTTTATAGCGTTTTCGGTTCCTGGTATTTGGCGATGGCTTCTTACAACGTGGGTGAAAACCGTGTGAAGCGCGAAGTGATGAATCACTACACACGCGACTTCTGGGAACTCGCTCGTAAAAAACGTTTGCCAAAAGAAACTATCAATTACGTTCCTAAATTCATCGCAGCGAAAATGATCGGTAAAGATCCAGCGAAATATGGATTTGACGATATCGATTATCTTCCACCGATTGAGTTCGATCACATCTCTTTAAAACAACCTGTGAACCTTCGTTCCATGGCTGAAAAGTTGAACTTAAACTATGAGGACTTCAAAGCCCTCAATCCGAAGTTCAAAGGGGAAGTGGCAACGGTTAAAGGTGAAGAGCTGATCTTGCGTGTCCCACCGGGAACAACGGAAGCGGCTATCGTGGCAGCGAATGAAAGCGTTGTCGCTAACGTGCAGTTCATCGCCGACTCTGGTGACACTCAAGCATACCGTATCCGTCGCGGTGATACTTTGAGTACGGTGGCTCGCAAGTACCGCACGACTGTTGCGTACCTTCGTGACCTGAATGATATTCCTCGCCGCAAGCCATTGCGCGTGGGTATGAGAATCTACGTTCCAGATCGCACGCCGATCAAAGACCGTACTTCTGTCAATCGTTCTATCGTAGCGAAAAAATCAAACTCGGATTCAGGCCTTCAAAAGGTGAGTGCTGTGATGAGCGAAGATGGACGTTACTACATCGTTCAGTCTGGTGACTCTTTGTTCACAATCGCGCGCAAGTATTCAACAAGTGTTTCTGAGCTTCAACGTTTGAACAGCATCAAGCGTGGCCGCACATTGAAAGTCGGAATGAAATTGCGTGTGCCAACTCCTGACAGTTCTTCTGTTCGTGAAGTGGCGAAAGCAAAAGTTCACGTTGTTAAAAGAGGCGAAAATCTTTCTGTGATCGCCGCGAAATACAATGTATCGATGTCAGACATTAAGCAAAAAAACAAAATCCGCAATCCAGCTTCGTTAGTTGTCGGATCACGCATCGTAATTCCTTCTGAATCTGCACAATAAATAAAAAGTGCCAGAATAAAAAAGGGACTCAACAGAGTCCCTTTTTTTGTCTTTATAGGCCTATCGAAATTAGAAAATCACCACTTTAATACTGTCTGAAGCCGACAGTTTAATGTTCTTAAAGTTGATTTTGCCATCGTGAACTTCGTAAACATTCGATTTCAATTTCACGATAGTTCCGTCCGCATGAGAAAGAATCACGTCACGGATTTGTTGATCCTCCGGAATCGTCAAATCAAACTCTTGAGACACATACGTCGAAGCCGCTGCAATTTCCTCAAAGGCGTCTGTGAAAGTGTCATCGCCCGGGCAGATCGAGTAGGTTTTAATATTAAACGGTGAAAGTTCAGAAAGTCTTACCAATGAGTCCCCATAAGACTGACCTTGGTTAAGAGCGCAAGACTGACCTTTGATATTTGTGACAATGGACATGAAGAAGTTACTTCCCATTTTCGAAGCGGATAAATCTTTTAGGAAGGATTCCGCCACTGTCGCGCCACTGTTTAAATAGTATTGTGCACGGTTCACGGCACCAACGAAATACTGAGTGTTCGAGCGGCAAGCTTGAGTGCCCGCAACGCCCGTATAAACCAGTGCCAGATATTGCATCATGTTCGCACTGCCGCGGTAAGGATTCACACAGTAGTCGACAGCATTTTCGCTAGCTGTAGAAGTGGAGAAACCATAACCGTAGTTTTTGTATTTGCAGCTCGCCACGTGCGCCGAATTAAAGAAAACTTTGGTATTCACAATTAGCGATGTGGTGCCAACACGGGCGGCAACGGACTTGCTGATAGCATTGGCATCTTCCGTCGCACAATTTTGGCCTTCCATACTTTCGACGCCACGGATGACCGAACCAACACGGTCTGTGAAGGTGAGGGCTTGCACCGCCGATTTCACGCCGTCTCTTTCTGTGTAACCTTCGCCGGCAATTTCGTATTCAACCATTGTGCGACTGTAAGTATAAGAGCGGAACGTTGTTAACGTGTTAACGGTTTCTTTCTTACAGTGGTTAGCAACAGCGTAGTTGTCTTCGTCTGTTAAAAGAAACACCACGGTTTTTTCGTTTTCACTTAATTTCGCCGGAGTTTGTGAAAGGAACTGAATCACGCTGCACAGGCCGGATTCCTGATCAATGCCGCCGATGCCTACGCCTTTGATGGCTGATCTAATTTTGTTAAGAACAGTTTGTCTGGCTGTTTCAGAGTCCGTGGGATTTAAGACAAAATTAGTTGGGTTCAACGTGCCGAAGTTCAACTTCGCGACTTGATTTTCTGGTGCTCCTGTCAACTCAGCCGTTGTTTTGACGTAGGTCTCAACACCGTTGTTGACCATGCCGTAACCCGCAATGGTATTGGAGATATAGCTTGAAGTCGTCAAAAGATGAACAGTGACTTTTTTGCTGGAAAGACTTGTCAAAAGTTTCTCAGCTTTTTCCGCCAAAGCTTCTTGCGATTGTTTCATTGTCGCCGAGTTGTCGATCACAAGGACCAATTGAGTTGAAGGATATTCTTTAGATTCTTCAGGTTTTAAACTCACGACCTGAGCGTTCGGAGGCAAATCACCGTAAATGTTGTAAGCGGAATTTGCGTCGATAGAAAATTGCAGACCATTATTGGGCGCACAGTTTTGAAAGAACGTAACGTTTAAAACAGAAAGAGCCACAAGCAAAGCGGCATTTGATTTCTTCATGTCATTCCCCCGAACACAAGAAGCTATGTTTTTAAAGAATACCATTGTTCGCTCGAGAAACTCAGTTTTTCTGTCGGCGGCTGATCAAAATAAGATGTCTATCAGTTCGACGCCGTCTTAGCCCAGTGATTCTACGTAGCTGTCAATAATTCATCGGATAGACGGCGGTAAAGAAGAGATGTTCCCTGTCAAACTTGCGAACGCTTTCTATACTTCCTCAATATGAAGATGACGAATGGCCTCTTTAATCTTTTGGATGAGGATGTTTTTTTCCGGCGTGGCGGTTGCCTTCTTAATCTCGTTACGACGGCCATTGTAGAGGTAATACAAATAGTCTTGCAGGGTTTCTTCCGTAATCTCTTTATGAGACGAAGCCATATTGCGCAGTTCTTTTAATTGTTCCGCGGCGAAAGCCAAAGTCGTGATGGCGGCGTTTTCGGGTTTGCGCAATTCGTTTTTTTCAATGTGATAGTGCTCAGTGATCACGTCAGGAATGTTTTTGATCTGTGTCGGACCGCGACTGTTCGCGCTGGTATCAAAGCCATTTCCTTTAAGAACCGACACCACGACAGGAGCAGTTTGTTTTAAACGGTACTTCCAGCTTGTGCCATAGTCTGTTTCCGGTGAAAGTACACCGAAAGCAAATTCCGCCAGCATATTGTATTCGTCATTTTCAATTTGCAGAAGTTCCATCAACTTCTTTTTTTCTTCCTGCAATGCTTGAACATATTTTCTTGTAAAACGGTCGGTGAAATCCACCGACATCTCACTATCTTTGGCGGAAACGTTTAAAGGCGAGTAGTTGAAGGCCGGACGATTTCTTAATACTTGAGCCGCACCGAAGGTCAGTGTTTGATTGCGAATGCGGAAGCGGTGATCTGTGGATTCCGGCAAAACATAAATCGGGGTGCCTACGTGCAGACTAAAGTTTCCTAAAAAGAGAGCATGAACGGAATCATCTTTTTCAGCTTTGCCATAGTGGAACGTTTGTTTTACTCCGGAATAAATATAAATTCCGGCGCCACCTTTTTCCAATTCATCACCAGGATAAACACGGATGGAAGATTTGCTTAGAACTTGGTTTTGTTCGCCAAACAATATCGCGGTTTTTTCTTTTTTATTTATCACCACATATTGTGACGTCGCCCACTTGCTGTGAAAATATTTAATCGCGGCAAGGTCGCCTTGCTGATTGATTTTGTTTTTTTCTTCAAAGTAAGTGCGGAAGTCACCCGAGGCCCAAGCCCAGGAAGAAGTTAGAATTAAAACGGCGGACAAAATAAATTTCATCATTTTATTGGCCTCGCTCTGAAAGTGTATCGGCGTCATCGCCGGAAGTGTCGGGCAATGCTCTCATGTTTCTGCGGTTGGCTTCTTGAGTGACGGACTTTGCAGACTGTTGGTATAAATAAAGGAAGAAGCCGCGGGCTTGAGTCACGATGTTTTTATCTTTAACGATCACGATCTGCTCGTTATTGCTTTCTGCATTTTCACTTGGATTAAAAGAAGTTCCTAAAACCGCCAAAGAGTCTTCAGGGAAAATAAAAACTTTATGATGAATTTTCGAAGTCGTTTTCACACTGGTGCCATCTTCCAGCTTTAAATGTCTCTCGCCGTAAATTTCAGGCGCAGTGCGAATGGTTTGCTGAAGATTCGTGACACCCAAAGCGCCCAGAGCACTCAGGATCGGAGCTTCCTGGTCCACTAAATATTTTCCAGATGCGAGGTCTTTTTTGAGTCCTGATAAAGAAAGAAACACACTCCACTCGCGCATCGCAAACGGCGTGTCTCCGACAGAGCGGAACTCAAACGTTCCACGCTCTTCCATATCGCGTTTCGCTCTTTGGAAAAGAGCGTCCTGAATTTGTTTTGAAGAAAACGCAAAGTGCACGGCTTCAATAGGGCCATGTGTATTTAGGATTAACGGAACGTAAATGCTTTTATTGACGTCACCATCTCCGCCTTTTGGTGAGAAGGAAAGAACAATGTAAGGCGCCTCTTGAGCGTCTTTTTTATCACCAAAGATTTTAAAGCTTCCACCAATCGGATACTGGCTTTGCCCGCGGATTTTAAATTCCAAAGTTTTGCGAAGCTCAGCTTGCGTGACTTGCGCAGGCAAAGTTCCCAAAATAATCAAAGCGTGGTTGGCGTTAGGAATTGAATAGATCGGTCTTTTTTCTTTCGGAATGTCAACAAGGTCCCCTTCGGGGCCAATGCAGCTTTGGGTAAAATTGCCGGACAAGAAAAGAACCGCCGCGCGAGGACCGAACGGATCGCGCACGATAATTTTTTGGTGATTCAGACCGACAGAATTGACCGCCACGGTTTTAAAGTTTTCGCTTTCAATTTCTGAAAGGAAATCAAAAATCTTTTTGACTTCAGGTCGAGTGGAAATAGTTCCGGCATCAATACCACCGTGAACCTTCACGCCTTTTTTAAGGTGGCGGTTTTTAAGGGCGTCCGCGATCACTTGAAGATCAAAGTCAAAAACGTTGTACCATATTTCTTGTTCTGCTCCGTTGATAAAATCGACGACGACTTTGCGAAGATTATCACCAGGCACAACGCTTTTGGGGTCATTCAAATTGCGCAGGTGCGGATGGTTAACAAACAAACGCATGCCTTTATATCCAGGGGCGTCGCCTGGTAAAGAAAGCACGGCAGGATTGCTCGGACTTGCGTAGGCCTCGATTTGCTTTTGGAACTCGGGAGACTGCACCAGATTTTTGAGCTGAGCCTTCACGGTTTTCAAATACTCGGCGTAAGCCTCCGGTGACTCAGATTGAGACACGGCCATGCGGGTCGTCACTTGCTCTATTAATGGCATGTACTCCGGTTTGTTTTGCAGAACGAAGACAATCTGACTTTGCGTGAGAGGTTGAGACTGCTGCACTAAAGCCTCATTCAGCGCTTTATAAAGATCTTTATTCGACATGACCTTGTACGTGAGATCAAAGATCTTCGCGTAGTCGTAGCTTTGAGTCGCCAAGCCCGAAAGACTTAGTAGCAGAATAAATAAAAATGAAACAAAGCGGGATGTTCTCATCATTCAGCTAAACAGAGCAAAATTCCGGCCTCTTCAGAGGGCGTATAAAGGTTTTTACGTCAGGAAATCGACAAAGAAGGTTCGGAGGTAACAAATATAGTCACTCTGAGCGAACAGAAAGAAGGGCCAGGTGCCTTTACTCGAAATCTTGAATTGCATAGTCTTATTGCACATGCACGTTTTTAAAAACAGCGGCGGGCTGACCATTCTTGAGAGCCTTGTTGCCATCCTTGTAGTCTCCATTGCTACGATGGCGGCGGCCGTTGTATTTAACAACTACTGGGCCATCTCCTCGGATCTCTCGCGGGAAGGAAAATCCAACGATCTTTCCGTCACGATTTTTACAGATGTCTTTAAGTCACCTCGTTATAAAATCGCACGACTTTGCAGTGACAAGAATGCCTGGGAGCGACGGACGAGCAGTCCTTGTGAAGCCATCAGCCTAGAGACAGAAAAAGTGGGAGTTCCCATCAACGCGGAAAACATCAACGACATTCCCGCGATGGGTGAGCTTCTAGGAAAGAACTTGGCGTTTTTTATCGGGCCTCACTATGCGTCTCCAAGCTGTATTGATTTAATGTATTGCAAGTACATCGTCGCCAATCAGCTCTTGGAACTGTCATTTAATTATTATTATTTTTCTACGAAATCACAGAAACTGGAATTTAAGACCGTGAAAATTCGGAGGGGGCCATGGTAAAAAATCAGAGCGGTTTTTCCTTGATAGAAATTCTCGTGGCTTTAGGTGTAACTCTGATTGGAATTTTCGCCATTTCCTCCGCATTTTCAGACATCACGAAAGATTTCAATAAAGTTTTTTTGAATCGGTCGATTAAAACGGATGCGAATCTTCTGATGGGTTTCTTGCAAAGAAATATGCTAAGATCCGACGTTCATTTTTACGCCTTTGCCGCGCAGGTGACAGGTCTTCCTTTAGGGCGCTTGGTTATTCCCTACGAAGGAAAATGTGCAAGCCTTACGGAAAATTGTGAAAACTCGACGTCATATCTTTGGGTGTACTCCGATGTCAAAAGTCCGTCTCTGCCGATCATCTGTCCTTTGGATGAAAAGACTCTTCTCATTGATTCTTCAGTAAGTGACTTCGGTAATTTAGGAATTTCTGCGAATGCCGCCCTGGTCAGTTCTAACGGCACACAAATGCCGGTAGGGGAAATAGATCTTTCGGTGAATACGGTGATCGCTCTGACGGATGAACCTAATTCGGTGTTATTCGCAATCACCGGAAGCGTGCAAAAATTCGATCCACAATACAACGCCGTAACGGGGACTTACGGTGAAGTTCGTTATGCCAACAATTCGGATTGTCTTAAGTACACACGAGATAAGTCGCGACTTTATACGATTTCTGTCAAACCGTTTTTAGTTCCTGATTCGGGAGCGGATACTCCGGATGCGACGACGATTATCAATGCAATGGGACGCCCTCCAATGAAGCTGTCTCCGGTGCGTTTGATGAGCACAGGAATGGACCACGTTGAAAAAGAGCTGAACCTGGTGGTGAGTGACTGCGTGTTGCAAAGTGGAGATAAAATTTCTTGCACCAAGGTTTTTCTTAGAACGGAGGGTGTTGTCAGTGTGCACGCCCAACAGATTTTCAACAAACCATTTGCAGGTGAAAAAGAAATTCGTTCCGTGGCCTTTTCAAATATTTATTGTGATACATCGGGATGCCAGGTGTTGAGCCTTCCGTCGCCATTGCCGGTCGCACTTTCAGGGGAGTCCGACGGTCAGATCGTGAAAAGTGCCTTTTCTTTGGTGAAACAGGAATACATCCACACCATTAGTTTTTATTTGCAAATCAATCGTGATTACAAAACCGGAATGACCAATGCTCCACTCATCAACGAGGTTTATCATGTCAGCTCGTTTTGATCAGCGGGGAAATATTGTTTTAAGCCTGATTTTGGTAGGAGTGTTAGGAATCATCGTGAGTGCCGTCGCGGCATTGATCAATGATCAGATCAAGGAAGCCGTACGCCAACGGCAGAGTTCCCAGCATAGGTTGGCATTAAGCTCCGCTATTGAAACTTTTATGGTGGCAGTTCGCTTCGCTGAAGCAAAGTACATGATTGAAACCCGACACTGTGATGATGCTCGTCTGTTTCTGCGTGCCTTAGCTGAAGGACATCATTGTTCTCAGCTTGGCGGGAAAAAATTGACGACCTTCACGGTGGACGATCTTTCGGGGCTGACTTTGGAAGAACGCAGTCTTTTTACTTATGGCGAGGATTGGGAGATTCAGGAAGCTTCCCCTGCCCAAGGTCCGATGACTCGCAAAGTGATGTCCGTGAGCATGGATCGTATGCAGGTCGATTTTTTCTACAATAACACGTTCACCTCAAAAGACCGCGCGGAGTTTAATGCCGTTCTTTATAACAACGGTGAAAGAATCGCGAACAATCGGTTTTCTTTGTTCACCTCGGACTCTCCGAATCGCATGCATCTGGATTCTGGAGATCTTAAGATCGTGCAGCAATATCCCACTGCCAACGATGCTTGTCGCAATCAAATGTGGTCCAAGTATCGACAGTATTCGGGCACATCTTGCGATGAGGTTGCGAACTTAGGCGGCGGGACGGGAGTCGCTTTTTACCGAGGGGATTTTTTTGGTCTGCGTGCTAACGACGGTCAGATTGTCAACTTTCGCAATCTCAATGGTAGCTCCTACCTTGTCGCGGAAAATGGCAGTTTGAATGGGGTTAAGGTTTTTCCAGAATATAACAAGGAAGCTTTTACCAATGTCGACGATATTGAAATCTTAGGCGAAGATGCCGGAGAAGATCAGTTGATTGCCGTTCACGGTGGAGGCGAGGGAACGGTGATAAGTTATCTGAACACGACGACAAAATCTCTGATCCCGATTTGTAAACTCGGTCAGATGGGATGGGCCCAGGGATTTTCTGGAATTGCAGGCACCATTGGAAGCCACAGTTTGATTTTAGACTCTTCAAATCCTTCCGCGAGTGTTTCGACGTTTCTTTTAAAATCGGATTCAGGAAAACTTCTTTATGTCTTGATTAAATCAGTGGCGACGTCAGAGGACCTCACGGGACTTGAGCCCGAGTTCCTGGTTACGCAGACCAATGGACGAAAATTTATATGCACAGGTTTTCCTGACACCTACGAGCAGGACATTGAAAACACCCGAACGCTCGGCCTGACCCGCGGAAAGCAAGTCAGCAGACCCTATTATATTTTTTAAAGAGGAGTTTCTATGGGCTTAATGAAAATATTTGTTCTCATCTCTGTGAGTTTGTTGAGCATGCAAAGTTTTGCCAATCGAGTTTTGATTTCTCCACCGTTGGATTTGGCGTCCTACCATGATTTTAGGAAAGATGTTTGGGAGGGAGCAACAGGAACGACGGACGGCACCCCGATCATTTCCGGCTTCATCGTCAAAGTAACATTGTCGAATCTTTCGAAACTTCCGCAGACGGGAAGTGTTTCGTTTAATAACGGTTCTGGAAATTACGGAAACAACATGTGTTGTCCCGCGTATAGTATGAACACCACCGTTGTCATTTGTGGCAACGTGAGTGGCACAAAAACCAGTGCTAGCAATGGTCCTATTAATAACTATACCGGGGAGGGAAAGTGGTCCTTGGCTCCGAACAGTTCAACGGTGATTTCCATTGTTGGCATGGGCGAAGGAACTTATGGAAATCCTATTGGCCCAGCGAAAACTTTCGCAACGAGTATTAATCTTTCCGGTACTCTAAAAATCACCGTGAACGAAGATCGCGGTGCGATTCAGGGATCAATTTCGACGTATCCTAATTCGTCTTCAGGAGGATCGTATTGCGGGTATTCGTGGAATAACATGATGTACGGCAAATACATCAACGTCAGCGGCACGGATCAAGTCATTCAGCTGAATGGCGGCAGACCTTTTTGACTTTGTCTCGCCATTCATCAGATCGACCCGAAGTGGTTCGCTCCCATCTGAATGAGCGAACTTAGGCGACATTTCTTGGCTCGCGTTCAGAGAATGTACCATTTAAAACAATCTGGCTGAAAATGGCCAGGGTCTTCGTTTTGCATCGAACTTAAGATGAACGGAGATTTTATGCGATTTAGACACATGTCCATGGCCTTCGCTATTCTTACTGTAAGCCTCTTTGCCCAAGGGGCTGTCTCGCCCACGGATTCTGTCAGAGAAAATTCCTGGGGCACATTCCGTGTTGGCAGTCGTTACGTTTTGAGTCGCATGACATTGTTGGGAAAAGAAGAGCCCAATCAAACAGAGTCCCAGAACAACTCATTGACCTTGGATCGCGGCACTGAGTTTGAAGTTATTGAAAATTTCAAAGGTAGTGACGGTCGGGAACTCGTGCGCATCGGTTTGGATGTGGAAGAAGATTATATGAATGACCTCCCGTCCGATCTTTGGGTTGACGCTCGCGATTTGACACTTGGTCAACCGCAAATGATGAACGCGCAAGATAGTCTTTATCAGGATGTAAAATCTTATGATGATGAATACGAGGTGGCAGGTCCCGCGCAAAAACGCAGAGGCCGTCGTACGGGCGGCAGTCGTGGAGGCATGACCTATTGCTATCGTAACGTGAAAAAGCGTTTGATGTCTCAATGTGGTGTCGATGTTTATCTGCCAGGAGCGGCTGCTTATCAAGCAGAGACGATTTTACCGCAATATGGATTCAAGAAAATCTCTGCTGATTGGAGCAACTATAAAGATCTTCCGGTCTGCACGGTTTGTGTGTCCTCTGGTGGAAGTAAAAACTGTGGCACTAAGGACCGTTTCCAGGCTTGCGGGGATGTGGCGATGAAGGTGAGTAAAGCGGCTCGCGGCGGGTGGCATGGATGGAAGCCTCGCATGGACAGTCCGATTCTTGGAAATCACACTTCTTTAGGCTGTTTTTATAAAGAGCCTTAGTTGCCGCGATTACTTAGGAAAGTGGGGGACTTCAATAACCGCTCTAAATCCTTGTCGGGAACAGATAGCAAGGATGATTGTTCGTAGAGCCGTGATGTTTTTTCCTCCGACGCCAAGAACTTTTCCGACACAATTTTTATTGAAAGATAATTTGTAGACTGTTGTTTGGTCGCCAATCTCGATATCCACAGAAACGGATTCCTGATCGAGCTTATCAACCATATTCTTAATTAAAGACTCCAACAGAGCTCGGACATTCTCTCGGCAAACCGTTATGTCGTTAGAGGTGCCGAAGGAAGGTTTCTTTGTGACAGGAATGGATCGCAATCGTAAGTCCCTTCTGTTTTTGTTAATTTATTGGAGCATGTTGATTTCGTGATCTCAAAGAAAAGTGAATGAGTGGTACTAGGATCTTGTGCGCTTAAAGAGTGCTGTTTAAAAAAGAAAAAATCCCTCGATGGGGATTTTAATTCGCAAGGTCCTAAAAAAAGTGCTTGCGAGGAATCTTCAGTGATAACTCGCAAGCTAAGGGGAATGAAACCAATCCTTGTATGTAATTGTTCCTTCCATATGCACACCTCTGATTCCTCAGGTGACTCACCTTTGGCAGCTGGCTGGCGTGGTTCGCACCGACACCCCTTTAGCTTTGCGTCCCGCCGTTTCCGACGGTTTGCCTTGAGGCAAAGGAAGGATCTAAATCCTAACGAGTATAACCCTAGGAACCTCCTTTGAGTTATTCTTGATAGATCCAACCAGTTCATCGTTTTTTTAGAGAGGCCTGAACCCGAAACCTCTTGGTAGCAATCCTGGTGATTCGCACGTCACTTCGGTGGTTCATCATGATGATCGTGAATTCGATTTTTCATCCGCGTCCTCCCTTAGCTTGGCCCTAAAAGCTTTCACTTACCCGAGGTAAGTCTCCCGAGCCATGTGGTTTCAACTCTTTTAGGATAGCTCGACCAAAGTTTTATTTTCAATAGCACCACTGTCGATTCTCAAAATATGTCGAAAATGCGTTTCGCTCCGAGAATAAGGCGGGGATCTTGTTTTAAGCTGAAACAAAAAAGGACTCGCTCAGAGTCCTTTTTTAAATAATTATTTCGATATGCAGTCGATTATCGACAAGGGGAGCTCGCTGTCACTTCCTCATAAGTACAACTTACGTCTCCTCTTTTCGCTTCTTCTTTAGCTTGATCCAACGAACACGCTGGCTGAAATCTTTCCCCAGGAGTGAACATAAGTTGCCCCTTGCTATCATAGCAACGTCTACACAAAATGAAATACTGAGGCCATTGGCCTTCCGGGCAGGGACTTGTCACTTCAGTTTGAAGTTCAGTGCTCGCGGAAAACTTCGCTTTTTTTATCTCTGTTTTTTGATACGCATCTAGACTTGCAACAATCTTATATTCAATGGAGCCGCTGCCTAAATGAACCCCGGATCTTTGATCAATAATATTTCCAACGTATTCGGCGTTTTTAAATTCTTTCCCGCCAACGCCTTGGTTGCGTATCATTTTACTTCCACGATAGACCTTTACATTGTTCGCTCCACTCACTCTCCATGAAACAGGAACGTCAATCTTTGTCGTATCTTCAGGATGCCTATTCACTCTTTCCGGCACAGTCAGAAAGACTTGCGGTTTGCCAGCTCTAACCATCAAATGAGAAATACTTTTTCTTTTACTGTTTGGTTCGTTGTCGTATTGAGGATTGATAGACTCTTCCGTGAAGGAAAGGTCGATAACAATAGCTGATGGAGTATGCGGAGACGCCATCTTGTATGGGTTGTGAATGGAAATAACACGATCCCAGGTTTTTGTTTTTGTGTCGGACCCCACATCGGCTGTCGTATAGAACATTCGTTTTTGGTCTACGAGTTCAGTTGATCTTTTGGGAATATCAGTGACATGTTCAAGTTCAATTCCACTTACTCGTACTGTGAGTTTATTGAAAAGGCCTTGTCTGATAATGAACTCGAATGAAGAAGGGTCCCCAAAGACAATCCCTTGCTTGTCAGGGGCTTCGAGAATTTGGATCATGGCCGGAGGGGCATTGTTTTTAATTTGATCTACGCTTTTGGTAAGCGATTGGCAGCCGATATTGGCTAAGACGAAAAATAAAATCGTAAACTTGGGATTAATTTTCATGAGCACTTCCTTTAAATAAGAAATGCTCACATATTAAAACCTCAAATCAACATGAAAATTGGTTTACAAGACCTTCATCCAAAAGTCGCACTTTTGCGAAACTCTAGGGAAGAATCTCGCGAATGCGATCCGCAATCTTCATAAACTCTTGAGCTTCAGCGCCATTGCTATTCGCCTCAACAATCGGAATTCCCGCTTCACATGCAAGACCTACAGAAGGATTAAATGGAACCGCGCCGAGCTTAGCAATGCCTTTGGAGTCAGCGTAAGAATCCATTTCTCCTTTAGGGAAAAGCTGCATTTTTTCGCCGTTCACAGGATTGATCATGTAAGCCATGTTCTCAATCATACCTAGCATTGGAACATTCACGCGTTGGAACATGTCGACGGCTTTTTTCACATCAAGCAACGCCACGTTCTGCGGAGTTGAAACAACAACTGCACCGGCCACAGGAACTTTCTGTGCGAGCGTCAATTGGATATCGCCGGTCCCTGGTGGAAGATCGACAAGAAGGTAATCCAACTCGCCCCAGTTCACATCGCGAAGGAATTGATCCATGGCTTTAAAAAGCATGGGACCACGCCATACAACGGCGGCACCTTCTTCAACCAAAAAACCAATGCTCATAAGTTTGATGCCGTAACGAGTGATTGGCTCAAGTTGATTTGTTTCGGGATTGATTTGTGGTTTTTGCCCTAGTGTTCCCAACATACGAGGAATGCTCGGACCGTAGATATCCGCATCAAGTAAACCAACCTTGCTTTTTTTGCCTAAAGCCATAGCAAGATTAGTAGCCACCGTACTTTTTCCAACGCCACCTTTGCCCGAACTTACGGCAATAATGTGTTTCACTCCGGGAATGGGTGTCTGTTTTTCAAAGGGATTTGGGGCAGCCATGAATGGGACTCCTTGATAATTTTGTGCTCACAACGAATAATAGAAGTTGAATGAATAGCCAAGACTTTTTGACATTGAATTTAGTTGGAGCGGGGGCTTTCATCTTCTGGTATCTCGTATCGCGCGGAGGATCACGTCGTCCGACGCAGTTAAATATGAAAGCCAAGGATAGCGCACCGCCACTCATGGAAGCGACACCAGAACCTCCAACCACGGCGGGTGTAGCTTTGCGTCGTCATCCCGACGTTGAAGGCACCGTTACAAAAAGCCTGAATGTGATGTTTAACTACAATGGACACAGCTGGGACGCCTATGAAGTCTTGGGAGTTCCAGCGGGAGCGTCTTTAAAAATCGTCACCGAGGCTTATCAGGCCGCCATTCGCCGATCAGATAAAGAGTCTTTGGAGTTTTTAGAGACGGCCTATAAGGCGATTTTGAATAAAAGTTAGTACTGCTTCAGCCTGCGCGCCACGGGCGCTCTGGCACTGCCGGCGTCCGCCGATCATCTTGAATACAAACAGCTAAAGCCCTTGCGATTTTGGCTGTGCTCCCACAAGAATTTTCCTGTTTCGTCGATAATCACAGTGTCTTCTTGTTGAAGTGTAACGGCCGTTTCCTCGTTAGAAAAAAGAGTCGTTTCCATTTTGCGAATCACATTATCTTTGCGACTGACATACGTCAGAATTTTCTTTTTTCCGTGCTCAACTTTTTCGTGAACAATTTTAGAGCCTTTATTGATATTGCAAAACTTCTGCGTGTCGCCTTCATCCGTCGGACGCAAGGTGAAACCGCCGCATTCGGCACTCCATTCAATTTCTTTCGGGCAGCCTTCAGTTCCGGTCACGAAATAGTAAACACCGACAGAAGCGGGCGCAGGAGCTACACTTTGTGGCGCGCGGGCAATCAACTGTTCAGGAGCCGCCGACCACTGATGTGTGGCCGCTTGCAGTCCCAAAATGAGAAAAAAGAAAACTTTTTGCCAGCGCATGAAAACTCCTTCGAATAAAGAGATTCAAAGCAAAGGTCATGCAGGCACAGATGCATTTAAACAAAGCGACGTTCCGCCATTCTCAAAGTGAAATGTTAAACTTCACAGAGAGTGACAAAAACGGCGCTTTTGATTTTTACTTTTTAGCTTGCGGAGGAATCACGTCGAAATTCACATACGGTGTCTGCGGGATTTTTCCCGGAGGCAACGAGGAAGGAATTGACTGCGAATGATTTCCCAAAGAACGGATGAAGCGATAAATGGAGCGCGCATCTTTCTCGGCCATGGCATTCACAGAGTAATAAGGCATCGGGGGAAGAGATTTAAGATGTTTCAAATAAGTCACCCATTGATCTTCTGTCATGCCAGCGACACGCGCGCGAAGATTTGTAGGATACGAAGTTCCCCATGGACCTTTCCAACCGACGTCAGAACCGCTGAGCCAATCTTTTTCAGGCACAGCGCCGTTTTTAGGGGCGTACATGGGAGTATGGCAGTCGTTGCAGCCCGTGATTTGAATTAAATAACGTCCATGCTCTGCCGTAGGTTCATTGCTGGCAGACTTTGCTCTGTCTTGACCTAAAGCCAAGTGACCAGAGAGTAAAACCCCGAGAAGAACCATATTTGCTGTTTTCATACTCACTCCTTGATTGAGATAAGCCAATTTAGCATTTTACGGGGCGCGAATTTGCTAGGAATGTCCTAAAAAGATCTTAAATTTTTCCTAAACGGCCTGTAGGATGGGCGAGATGAATTCAGCAGAGCTGCGACAATTAATTGAGACAGGTGTTGGAATGGTTATGTCCACACGCAACGCCGATATGTGGCCCGATCTTTGTGAGGTTGTAGGCCTTCATTTGCGCGAAGACAGCAAAATGATGTCTGTTTTTGTTTCGCAAGCTCACGCTGATCATAGTTTGCAGAATATCAAGAGCAATGGTGCTATTGCTGTCTCCCTGTCACGTCCTTGCACCTTTGAAGCGGCACAGATCAAAGGCAAAGTGGTGGGAGTTCGTCCGATGACCACCGAAGAACACAATCAATCTCAAGCTTGGGCAGAAAGATTTCGTAAAGAGATCCAGTTAATCGGAGTGACCAATGAAGCTGCAATGGGATTAAAACTGCAAGCCGATACCACTTTGGAAGTCGAAGTTGAAAATATATATCTGCAAACGCCGGGACCGCGCGCAGGAACGAAGCTGGAGCTTGCATGACATTGAAGTTGTCGGATTTAGCTTGCTGTTTTGAAGGCGTAGTTCCCTCTATGATTGCGACGTGTTCGCAAGATGGAACTCCCAATGTGACTTACATCAGTCACGTCTATCGCGTCGATGAAAAGCATGTAGCGACGTCGTTTCAGTTCTTTAATAAAACCCGCGCGAATCTTTTAGAGAATCCATTCGCGATGATCAAAGTTCGTCATCCTGGAAATCTTCAGTCTTATCATCTCAAGGTTAAATATCTGCGCAGCGAAGAGCAGGGACCTAACTTCGATCAGATGTCCTTAAAGCTCGACGTGATTGCGGCTTATGAAGGCATGGGATCAATTTTTAAAATGAAAGCCGCCGATATTTACGAAGTCCTAGAGGTTAAAGAAATCGCGGATCAAACGACGATGCCCGCTCCCGATCTGTGTGGATTCAACGTTAGTTTGGCTGATTTAGAGATGTTGCGTGTGATCTCGGATAAGTTCAGCGGTCTTTCCAGTTTGGAAGAGCTTTTAGATCACTCCATGGATATTTTAAATCGCTATTTGGGGTGGACTCACATGATTCTTTTGCTGGCGGACTTGCAGCAAAAGGTTTTGGTCACGCACTCTAGCTTTGGATATCCTTTTGGCGGTGTCGGAGCGGAAATCCGCTGGGGACAAGGACTTGTTGGACTTTGCGCTGAACATAAGCGTCTTTTGCAGGTCAGTTCTTTGGGGGAAGGTCTACGTTATGCTCAAGCCGCCAAAGTAGGGCATGCTCAAGAAAATCTATCAGCGAAAATTCCTTTCCCGGGATTGACGAATCCGGCTTCGCAAATCGCAGCGCCATTGAAAGTTCAAGGGGACTTTATCGGTGTGCTTGCCGTGGAGTCAGAGAAAAATTTCTACTGGGGATTTAAAGAACAGCTTCTGCTTTCAACCGTGAGTAATTTCTTAGCTGTGGGAATTCGTGCTTTGGAGAATCAAGGCACGATCATGAAAGTGACAAAAACAGAACCGGTAATGCCAACGCCGATAGACGCAAAATCTTTGCGCTTACGTTGGGTGCCTGAATCAGAACTTATTTTCGTCAACGATCAGTATTTAATTAAAAATATTCCAGCGAGAATCTTGTGGTATCTTTTGCAAACCTACCAGAAGACGGGCCGAAGTGAGTTTTCAAATATGGAACTTCGCGCGGAAAAGAGTCTGCAACTTCCGGAAATCAAAGATAATCTGGAAACACGTTTGATTCTTCTGCGTAAACGTCTTGAAGAACAATGCCCTGCCATCCGTTTACAGTCGACCGGCCGTGGCCGCTTCCGCATTGAAGTCGCTGGAAAGTTGCAGTTTTAATCAACTTTCTGCTGCGAAGGACGAGTCCAAATAAAAATCAAAACACAGGTGCAAATAATGCCTGCACTGATCTGCGCATAACGAGGCACGCGCTCATTTATTAACGACAATGAAACCAGCGGCACCATCAACACTGTCGCTAGAATTTTCGCACGCAGACGGATCACGCCATGGCGTTGCCAATCCAGAATAAACGGACCTAAATGCGGTTGACTTAAAAGCCACTGGTGCCAGCGCTCTGAACTGCGCGCAAAACAAAAAGCCGTGAGAAGTAAAAACGGTGTCGTCGGCAAAAGAGGAAGAAAAATTCCAATGACTCCCAAGAGCAGAAAGATCCATCCGAAAATAAAATAAACTGTCTTTACCGTCGATTTTAACATGATGACATTGTAATGATTTAACTGTCTTTTGTTCAAGGAGACAATTGTCAGTCTTCCGTTGGCGATATTCAAAATGTACATGACGCCACCGACCACTTCGTCTAAATAGTTAAGAATAGTCAGCGCGAAGCTGGTACTGGGAAAGATTTTTAATGTTAACAAAGTTAGTGTCTGAAAATAACTCGTCTCTGTCTTTATTTCTTCATGAAATTTTAGATTCACGAAAAAAACGCAATTCTCAGTATTCCTTGCGGGCCTTTGCGCGGGATCTTGAAATATCCCCGGGCCGGTTGTCTGACTTTTTGTCGGGCCGTCGCATTCCGGGTAAAAGACTGAGTGCCCGTATGATTATGGCGTTAAAAATGACGGAAGATGAAAGCGCAAAGTTTCAACATCTTATCTCACGCAACAGGGAATATGCTTCAAGGATCGGGGGAGCACATCTTCTGCGTGAAGATGAATTTTCATTGATTGCGGACTGGGAGCATTTTGCACTGCTGATGTTGATGGGCACTTCCGGCTTTTCTGACGATGTGGCTTGGATGGCCAAACGCCTGCAAACGTCGGAGCTTAAGATTCAAAACGCAATCGAGCGCATGGAACGTCTTGGTTTGGTAAAAAGACACAATGGCCGTCTGAAGCGTTTAAAGTCTCGGGTTTCAACCACGCATGAAATTCCGTCAACAGTCGTGAAGGAATCCCATCGGCAAATTTTGGAACATGCGCTCTTATCTTTGCAAAAAGATGATATTTCTGTTCGCGATATCACTTCGATTACGATTCCCGCCGATCCGGCCAAACTGGACGAGGCGAAAAAGCACATTCGAAACTTCCGCCGAAAGATGGCCGAGCTTCTGAACGGGGAAAATAAATCCGAAGTCTACAATTTAAATATTCAGTTGGTGCCCGTAACAAAAGTCAAAAAATAGCGGCTTAAAGTTCCGGTGCTTTCTTTTTGCTCTCAAGTGGTGACAGTATCAGATACAAAGCGGGCACGACAAACAAAGTTAACAATGTCGAAACAACCGTCCCACCAATGATCGCAAGACCCATCGGAAGACGCGTTTCTGAACCGATGCCTGAGCCCAAAACCAAAGGCGTTGCAGCGGCAACGGTCGCCACCGACGTCATTAAGATCGGTCGCAGGCGCACAGGGCAGGCCTCAAGCAAGGCTTGTTCGATATTCGGTTGACCATGACGGCGCACTTGATTTGTAAACTCCACAAGCAAGATCGAATTCTTTTTCGCGATACCCATGAGCACGATCAATCCGATGAAGCTAAATAGATTTAAAGAAATATTAAACATCCACAGGGCGACCAAAGCTCCGGTCACGCTAAAGGGCAGTGCTACAAGAACTGAGATCGGATGAATGAAAGAATTAAACTGCACAGCTAAAATCAAGAAGGCGACGAGGATACCCACCATCAACGCAGAATAAAGACTCTTGAAAGACTCAGAGAATCCCGCAGAGGCTCCTTCAAGTGCAAAAGAGTATCCTGTTGGCAGAATTTCTTTAGCAATAGCTCCCGCACGTTCCAGAACAGCGGCCTGAGATTGACCCGGAGCCAAGTTTCCAAAAACAGAAATCGACCTTTGACGATTCACGCGGCTAATACCCTGAATGGCGTTTCCTTCTTTAATATTCACTAACTGTGATAGTGGAATAAGATTCCCAAAATTATTTCTGACAAAAAGTCGTTTGAAATCATCAGGCTCACGGATTTGATCTTCTTTGATTTTAAAGCGAATGTCGTAGCGACGACCATCTGCCGTGTAACGACCTTGGCGAAGTCCGCCAACACCTGCAGAAAGCACGTCGCCTACGTCTTCAACGGACACACCGCGATCGGACATGGCCTTGCGACTCGGAGTTAAAACCAACTCAGGAATTCCCGTACGGAAATCCGTATCCAAATCCACCGCCAGATTTTCTTTTTCTAGGCGGTCCATCAGCTCATTGGATTTTGCCAGAAGAATATTTAAATCCGGGCCGCGTAAGTTGATGGCCAAAGGATTCTGACGGCCTGAAGAAAGATTTCTGGCAGAGATATCCCTCATCGTCACACGCATGCCTTTGATCTTTTTAAATTCCGCACGCAGATCATTCATGATTTGTGAGTGATTCTTTTCGCGCTCAGCACGCGGTTTTAAATTCACTGGCATAAACACTTGATTAACGTTGGAGCCTCCGCCACCACCGCCGACGGAAACATAAAGCCCCTGAACGTTAGGATTCGCTCTTAAAATATCTTCCAACTGTTTTGCGGCGTTACTGGTTGTCTCCAGCGAAGTTCCTGGAGGCGTTTGCGCTGAAACGATGATCAGATCCTGATCTTGCGGCGGCACAAATTCTTGGCGCACTTTTGTAACCAAGAAAAGTGAAACCACAAAGAACACCACAGAACCTAAGACGATCAGGTATTTCCAACGAAGAGTCCCATGCAAGATCTTCTGATAAATGTGCGAGAGCTTTTCAAAAACTTCGTCAAGGTAATGCTCAAGCTTAGAAACTTTAGGTTCACTGCTTAAGAAGGCCGCCGCACGCATCGGTGTGATCGTGACGGCTTCAAGAAGTGAAATCAAAACGGCAGCACTCATTGTCACGCCGAATTGGAAGAAGAACTTACCGATAATGCCATCCATGAAAACAACTGGAAGGAATACGGCGACAACGGCCAAGGTCGCGGCGATCGCCGCAGGCAAAACTTCTTTGGCTCCGTCAGAGGCCGCTTTCGCGGAACCTTTTCCCATGCGATAGTGGCGCACGATGTTTTCTAAAAGCATGATCGCATCGTCGACCACAATTGAAATCGACAACGTCAAAGCGAGCAGGGTGAAAAGATTTAAAGTAAATCCGGAAAAATAAAGAATGATAAAGGTTCCGACAATGGACGTGGGAATTGAGAAAAGGATATTGATCGCAGCCGGAATGCTTCCCAGGAAAAAGAAACACACTAAAATTGTGATGAGGGCCGCAACCCACAACTTTTCAATCGTTAGGTTGACGGTGGCTTCGGTAGAGCGCGTGTAGTCCACATTCACGCGATATTTAAAACCTTTGGGGAAGGTGTCTTTGATCTCATCCATTTTTTTAAAAATGGTGTTTGCAACTGTGACCTCATTGGTGCCACGTTGTTTACGAATCTGCATAGAAACCGCTTGTTGACCGTCAACGCGCGCCACACGGCGAATATCCGAAAGGCCGTCTTCGACTGTCGCGACATCGCGAATAAAAATCTCGCGGTCATAAATTCGTTGTCCACCACGGCGAAGAATTTGAATGTTTTTAACTTCATCGACATTCGTCGCTTCACCCAGCCAACGCACGCGCAGTTCACGACGTCCTTCGGTGAATTGCCCCGCGGCACTCTCTAAGTGCTGTGTGCTTAAGGCACTCACGACGTCGCCGACAGTCAGATAAAGATCCGCTAATTTTTTTGTATCAAGCCAGATGCGTAAGTTTCTTTGGCTGAAACCGCCGATACTCACTTCACCAACGCCAGGCAGGAAACGAATTTGATCTAAAAGATAATTCTCTGTCCAATTAAGCATCTCTTTCAGAGGGGCTTCTCCATAGACAGAGATAATGATGATCGGATCTTCTTCAGGATTTTGTTTGCGAACAACAGCGGGGTCGACTCCTGGAGGCATGCGCATTTGGCTTAACGCCGTTTGCACTTCTTGCAAAACCACGTCGACGTTGCGATTGATATCAAATTCGAGTGTCACGGAGCCCGACCCTTGGCGAGCAGAAGAACGCATTTCCTTAATGCCTTCAATCGCAAGCAGTCGTTCTTCGACAGGGTCAATCAGTTCAGCTTCGACGACCTCAGGAGCTGCTCCTTCGTAAGTCACCGAAACACTCACGATCGGGAAATCGACGTCGGGAAGTTGGCTGATCCCCATTCGATTCATGCAAATCGCGCCGAAAACAATCAATGCAAACATCAGAACCCAGGCAAAGACGGGGCGGCGAATCGAAAGGTCAATCAAGTTCATGGTGGTTCCTCCGGCATTTAGACGGATGAGGGAGGCTTTAGGTTCACTTAAAACTCGAGCCGAGGCTCTTAGTGAGCTTTTGCAGAAACCGGCTCTTTATAGTCCGGCTTTAATTTCCCACGATGACACATATAGCACGTGGACATGGGGCCTTTTTTTCCATCAAAACCGTTTTCTTTTAACATCTGAGTGATCTTCATATGCTCTTTACTGACCTTGAAGGTCTTCTTCGAATCATCACGGAAGTTTTGCACATTATGGCACTCGGTGCAGGTCACACCGAGTTCGCGAGAAATTGTGATCATCTCTTCGCGGATTTTTTCTTCTTTCGTTACAAACTTGGTAACAGACTCGGAATGAGCCTGAGGAATCAAAAGAAGAAAGAAGAGAAGAGGTACGCCGTACCTTTTTGAAGCGCGCTGCATAAATATAGCTTCCCTAAGACCCCGCCCGAGATCAAGTAAGACCCCGATTTCTTGACTGTATCTAGACCCAAGTGTAACCATAAATGTCAGCTTTTTTCTTACACTTGGAGCCAACACATGAAAATTAAGCACCTTGAGGATTTAAACACTCTTGTTTCCCTCAGCAAGCGTCGCGGTTTTGTATTTCAATCAAGCGAAATTTACGGCGGTCTGGGGAGTTGCTGGGATTACGGTCCTTTGGGTTCTTTGATGAAGCTCAATGTGAAGCGCGCCTGGTGGAATGCAATGACTCGCAGATCTGACATCGTAGGTCTTGATGCCGCGATCTTGATGCACCCGATGGTGTGGAAAGCTTCCGGGCACGTCGATGGGTTCTCTGATCCGTTGGTGGACTGTAAGGATTGTAAAACGCGTTTCCGTGCGGATAACACAGAATCTTATATTAAAGATAAAAAGTGCCCGAACTGCGGCAGCAAAAATCTTTCTGAAGAAAGAAATTTCAACTTGATGTTCAAAACTCACATGGGTCCTTTGGAGGATTCTGCGAGTGTGGTGTACTTGCGTCCTGAAACAGCGCAAGGTCACTTCGTGAATTTCTTAAACTGCCAACAGTCGTCTCGTTATAAAATTCCATTCGGAATTGCCGCGATCGGTAAGTCTTTCCGTAATGAAATCACTCCGGGAAATTTCATTTTCAGAACGCGTGAGTTCGAACAAATGGAAATGCAATATTTCGTAAAACCAGGCACGGACGAAAAATTCTTTGAAGAGTGGAAAGAGCGCCGCTGGAAGTTCTATTTGAAATACGGAATCAAAGAAGAGAATTTGAAAATCCATGTTCACGAAAAACTCGCGCACTACGCGCGTGCCGCTGTAGACGTGGAATACAAATTCCCAATGGGCTTCTCAGAACTTGAAGGTATTCACAACCGTTCTGACTTCGACTTGACTCAACATCAGAAGTTTTCTGGTAAGTCCCTTGAGTACTTCGATGAAGCGAACAAAGAAAAATACATCCCTTATGTTATTGAAACAGCCGTGGGTTGTGATCGTTTGTTCTTGGCTTTCATGTGTGATGCCTACCGTGAAGAAGTCACAACAGATGAGTCAGGCAAGGAAGACGTGCGCGTGGTGATGGGGCTTCACCCGGAAATCGCTCCTTATAAAGTGGCGGTCTTGCCATTGTCTAAAAAAGAAGAACTGACTTCGATTGCGGAAAAACTTCGCGATCAATTGGCAGATGATTTTGATGTGACTTACGATGAAACAGCTTCGATTGGTAAACGCTACCGTCGTCAAGACGAAGTGGGCACACCGTTCTGCGTGACTGTCGACTTTGATACGATCAACGATCAAGCTGTGACTGTTCGTCACCGTGATAAGATGACTCAAGAGCGCGTTCCAATGTCGCAATTGAATTCTTATGTCGCTGCGAAACTAAAAACATTTAATCAGTAATCCTTAACTTCCGCGTCCACGCAGGTTCTTAAGCTGTGTGGGCGCAAGTTTCTCTTGTTCCAGAACCCTCCGCGAACCTTTTTTAGTGATTTAACAGTAACAAGTTAAGATTTTGTCGATTTCGTTCCGTGTCATTGCGCATTTCTCTTTGCATGTGTCTGGACCATGGTCTGTAATCTTTGGCGATTGGAGGGGAAATACATGGAATTTCTTACTAAAGTAGCACAGGCATTTGAACACGGTGGTTTCTGGATGTGGCCGATTTTGCTCATTCAGGTGAGCTCTATTGCGATCATTATCGAAAGAGCGTACGCGCTTTTTGTTCGCAGAAAACTAAACCAAACAGCATTCGCTCTTGGATATGAAGAGTCTATTCGTCGTGGCGAAATGGACAACATCATCTCTAAAGCTCAAGCGGCTTCAGCTCAAAACCCAGTAGCTCGCGCTATCGCGGCGGGTGCGTTGGCAGCTCGTAACTTGGGTGGCAAAGAAGAGATCCAAGGTAAAATGGACGAAGTTCTTCTTGAAGAGAACGCTCACCTTGATCACCGCACAGCTTTCTTGTCTATGCTAGGTAACGTAGCAACATTGACAGGTCTTCTTGGTACGATCACAGGTATGATCAAATCTTTCGCGGCGGTTGCGTTTGCGAATCCTGCTGAAAAAGCATCTTTGCTTTCTGCGGGTATCTCTGAGGCGATGAATGCCACAGCTTACGGTTTGATTGCAGCGATCCCAGCACTAGTTGCTTATGCAATCTTGCAAAACCGTGCAAATCGTTTGGCTGAAGACTTGAATCAAGGTGGACTAAAAGTCTACAACTGGTTGAGCTATGCTTACGAACCTATCACTTCTTACCAAATCAAGACTTCTAAATCAGAGCGCAACACTGAAGTGAACGCGTAAGCTTTAAGAGGTTTTAATGAAACACTCTAAAAAGCATTTGGATTTTGAAGTTAACTTGATTCCGTTCATTGACTTGTTGTCAGTGTCGATCTGCTTTCTTTTGATCACAGCAGTGTGGTTGAACGTCGGATCGATGAACGTGAAACAAGCTGTCGGCGGCCAAGCGCAAGAGGACACTAAAAAGAGCCCTCTTGTGTGGATTCGCATGACAGCGCAAGGAGATTTGGATCTAGAGGTTCAACAAAGCTCTCTAGTTCCTGGCGCTCTTCGCAAGTTCCGCGTCGCTCAACAAGACAAAAAGGTGAATTACGAAGGTCTTGAGAAAGCTCTTACAAACCTGAAACAGGTTGAGCCTTCTTTGAACACTGGGTTGATTCAACCGACAGCTTCGACATCTTACGAAGAGATCATCGACGTGATGGACAAGCTTAAAAAGAGCGGAATGACTGATTTGGGCGTTTCTCCACTGTAAGAGGGGGATTTTGTGATTTCTGATGGCATTTTAAAAGCATCGGTACTGACGGGGACTTTAGAGGGGCACTCTATTATCACTCCGCGCGGTGCTAAGTTTAAAAGACAAATCGCCGCTGATCTTCTTTTGACAGCGTTGATTGATGCTTTCTCTATTCTTGTGATCTTCCTTTTGATGAACTTCTCGAGCACGGGCGAAATCCTGATGATCGGTAAAAACCAAGAGCTTCCGAAAGCACACTTGGCAGATGTTCTTGAAAGAAATCCTGTGATCAAAATCGACGACAACAAATTGTATGTTGAAGATAAATTGGTCGATGCAAATTCTATCACGGCCGAGCTTCTGGATCTTCGTAAGAAGTACCAGGAACTTCATCCGAAAGAAGAGTTCCCTGGAATCGCGACGATTCAGGCGGACCGCCGAGTGAAGTACGAGTTCTTAAACCAGGTGATACTGGCGATGAACCAGGCGGGATACAGCGATATTAAATTTGCAGTAGTTGTTAAGTAGTAAGTAGGGACAGAGGGGGTCTCGATGATGAAAAAAGGACTTTTAATTATCTCTTTGTCGGTGGCAGCAGCGGCGCACGCTCAATCACCGGCAGCAAACGGGTCAACTCAAGACCTCCTAATTCAAAAACTTACACAAGTACAATTGGGCTTGGCTCCGGCAGATCCTGCCAGAGCCGGCGTCCTTTTGCGCTTGGCGGACTTGCATGCAGAACGTGCCCGTCAACTTTCCATGAAGGAAATCGCTGACGGTTGCACCGTTTGTAAAGCAGGCGAAAAAGACCGCGAAAAGGCACTGACATATTATACAGAAGCATTGACGAAAGTTTCTGCCAACTCAGTAGCAAAAGTCCATTTACAAATGGGTCATCTCTATGAACTTCAAGGTCGCAATGAATTGGCTGAAAAAAGCTATCAAGCGATGTTGAGTTCTTCATCTTCTCCGATTGAGATGGCGGAAGCCAATCTGTCATTGGCGGAAATGGCATTTAGAAAATCGGATTTCCAAAAAGCTCAAGGCCTTTACGAAAAAGTATTGGCAACAGAAGGCGCAAGTTCTCAAGGCTTGGCAGCATACCGCAAAGCTTGGTGCGCTTTCCGTATGGGAAATCTGGATGCATCCATCGTTCAACTTCAAGAGATCTTGAAAAATCCAAAACTTCAGTCACGCATGTCTTCAGCGCGTGGTGTGGCGGATGTTCAGTTCCTTGAAGAGGTTTCTCGCGATATGGCGACTTTCATGGCCGCGCGTGGAATCAAAGACAATGATGCTGAAGTTCTTTACTCACTTTCTCCTGAGCAATTTAAACTTCAACAAGTGACTATGCTCGCTCGTGAAGGTTTGCGTTTAGGTCAAAAAGAACCTTCTTTGAAAGTGTGGGACTTTGTTTATCAAAAACAAAGTGATCCAAAAATGCGTCTTGAAGCGCAAGTGCGCATGGCGCAACTTAATTTCGATCTTAAAAACGTTCCTGCGGCAGCGAAGTCTTATCAAATGGCTTTGAACCTTTGGGGAGCGACTGATTGCAATGCGACGACTTGCGAAGAATCTGCAAAAGGTCTTCGTCAGTTTGTTGTTGGTTGGAATCGTATTGAAAATTCAAAACCAAGTGCCGAGCTTTTGGCCGCTTACGACGAATACTTCAAAGTCTTCTCTGAAGATGAAGATATGTACGTATGGGGTTCTCAAGCAGCGGCAACGGCTGGTAACTATGCTCAAGCAGCGCAATGGACAGCTTTAGCTAATAAAGTGATCTTGGCTAAGTACACTGTTGAAAAAGATTCTGCTCAAAAGAAAGCGCAAGCTGAAAAGCTTGAGAAGAATTTGCTCTTGGGTATCGAAAATGCTGAGAAGTCTAAAGCGGCGGTAGCCGGCAGAGCGGAAGGCCAGCGGCCTGGAGCTGAAGCAGAGGCTGACAAACTTTTGGCGGCAGCTCAAGACGACTATTTGACGAAGTCTGTATTGAAACAAAAAACTTTCGACGTTCAATACCAAAAAGCTTATGCGATTTACCAAAAGGGTGATTACGCAGCGGCGGCAGACCAGTTGAAAGACTTGGCTGTGAACGGCAAAGGTTCACAACAAATCAAAGTTCAATCTGCGGAATTGGCTTTGGATGCCTTGGCTCTTCTTAAAGACGATGCTCGCATTCAACAATGGTCTGGAGAATTTGCTTCTAAGTTTGCAGATAAAAAATCTGAATTTTTGCAAATCCACCAAAAATCGATCCTGACTCAATCTGCGAAATTAGCAGAAGCACAACCGGATCAAGCTTTGGCGGCGATGGCGGGCTTTAATATGGCCGCGGCTACGTCTGAAGACAGAAAAACTTATTTGAAAAATAAAATCTTGCTTAGCGAAAAATTGAACAAGATCACAGAAGCTCGCGTAGCAACTGAGGACCTTCTTCGTGAACCATCTTTGACAGCTGATGAGCGTGAGTTCGCATTGGGACGCAAAGTTTGGTTTGCGGAACTTGAACTTGATTTCGCAACAGCTTTGAAAGCGGCAGAGCAAATGAAGTTCAGCACATTGTCTCAAGACGAAAAAGTTTTGAAACTGGCGATGTACTCAGAGCTTGCGGATAAAAGTCCTGCGACTTACTACTCTCAATATCTAAAGCAGTCCAAAGATGACGAAAAGAAAGCCTTGATTGCTTCTCAATTGATCCGCTTGTCTAAAACTCCGGCGAAAGATCTTGAGACTTACAAACCTTACTTCAAAAACAACGCGGGTCTTTATGCTCGTGCGGCTTTGGAAGTTTACGGTGTTACAAACGACAAAAAAGTTTTGGAAAAAGCTTTGAAAGAAAAAGGCTCTTCAAAACAAGACGCGTTTGTGATGATCGAAAAAATCCTGACTTTGGATGAAGTAAAAGCTTTGAGTGCGCAACTTGCGGCTCACAAGATCGATACGAAAAATCAAAACACAATTGCAACGGGCCTTAAAGCGCGCGTGAAGATGCTTGAAAAAGCGGACGCTCTTGCCAACCGTGCGATTGCAGCGGGTGACTGGTCATCTCAATTGCTTGCTTTGGATCTTGTGGCTAAAGAAAATGCTCGTTTCTATAACGAAGCTTTGGCTCTTCCAATGCCTGCGGGTTTGACTCCAGAGCAAGAGAACGAATACTTGACGATTCTTTCTCAACAAGTGGCTCCGAACCAAAACACAGCAACGATGGCTGAAACTAAAGTGAAAGAATTCTGGGCGCAAAAATCAGCTTTGGATTCTTACAAAACTTTCGCTGCTAACAACTACAACTGGTCTAAGTACATTGCTTCTGAAGTGGAAGCAGTGACGGCGATTGCTCCGGAAGACCAAAAGCCCGCTTGGACAGCAGCTGTTGTTGAGATCAAAGCCGCAGAGGGTTCTTTGCAGAAACCTTCTTTGGCGGAACTTGAAAAAGCTCGTACGAACTTGAAACAAAATCCGTTTGCAGCAAGTGCGATTCAAGAAGCGATTGCTCTTGAAAAAAAAGCCCAACGTAAGAGCATGGTGGAATACCTTGAAGGACGTTTGGCGACATTGGCTAAGAAGGACAGTGAAGTGAAGGAGAAACAACAATGATGAAATATGCGTTGATGACGGTATTGGTGATGGCTGGAATGGCCCACGCTGCTCCCGAAGCTGGAAAACCAGCGACGAAGAAGGCGCAAGATATGAATTTCGAAGACCTTCTTGTCAGCGGTCAATATCACTTCTCTGACGAAGCTGTGACAACAGTGGAAGAAGATAAAGTTTTGAACAGTTTGATCGGTGTAAGAACAGACTTCAAAGATCGCATGAAACAATCAGCGACTTTGGGTGAGGTGAAGAGCAAATGAGTCTAAGATTAGTCATTGAAGACAATTTAGGAAATATCACTCGCCAAATCCCGGTGACGGAGAAAAAAGCGCAAGTGATCCAACGTATGGACACGAAACGCCTTGAAGTCGTAACCGACACGGCGGCGTTGGTGAAAAACAAAATCCAATTCTCTAAAATCGCGGATCTTGATTTTGATGAGATGAAAAACGAAAAGCTTCCTCTTGGCAGCTTTGGTTCTCTTCGCCTTGTTAAAGAAGTGGCAGCGGTTCCGGTTGATGGTTCCGTAAAACAAGACGGTAAAAAAGATCTTAAGGCGTCTGTCCTTTTGGCTTTTGCGATCTTCTTGATGCTTCTTTCGATCGTTCGTTTTGCTCCAAAAGAGAATGCGAAAGTGACTGAAGAATTGAAACAACAAGTTGTTAAGATTGTTCAGACAAAAGAAATGAAAAAGAAAACGGTGGCTCCGACAACAAATATGATGGCGGATCAAACGGCGACGAAGATGCCGACAAAAAGAGCTGAACTTGTAAAACGCTCGGGCGCTTTGGCAGCGTTGGGTAGCCTTCGTTCTGGCAAACAACGTGGCGGCTTGAACTTGGGTGCTGTGAATACAACAGCAGGTATCGGTTTGGGCGGCACGGGCGGAAGCGGTGGCGTGCAAACTTCTTTGTACGGAAAAGGAATCACATCGGCTCCTCTGGGTTCGGGCGCTAACATCAATGGTGGCGGCGGTTACGGAACAAAAGGAAAAGGCGGCGGCCAAGCTGGTTACGGCAGCCTTTCACTTGTAGGTTCCGCAGGTGGTGCACCGGTTCCATTGGGAGCTGAAGCGGAAGTTGCTCAAGGTTTGGACCGTTCTGCGATTGACGAAGTGATTCGTCGTAATTTGGGTCAGGTTCGTTTCTGTTACGAGCAAGCTTTGCAAGGCGCGCCTCAATTGAGTGGCCGTGTTGCGATGGGTTTCACCATCGGTGGAAACGGTCTTGTGAAAACAGCTCAAGTTGAAAGTTCTTCGATGGCCAATAAAGGCGTTGAAGATTGCATTACGATGCGTTTGAAAACGTGGAAGTTCCCAGTGCCTCAAGGAGGCGTGGACGTGAAAGTAACTTATCCATTTGTATTACGTAGACAAGGTCAGGGGTAAAAAATGAAGGTATTGTTGGCTTTATTGACAAGCTTAATGTTTTTGACTGCTTGCGAACTGCAACAGGATCCGATCAAAGGAGCTTCTGATCAGGTTCGTCAAGGTGTTCCTCCAACATCGAACAAGCCAGTAGCGGCTAAGCCTCTTCCTAAAGAAGCTTTGCAAATCGACGCTCCAACATTGGTGAATGGCCGTGTAGGTGCTCCGGTTGAATTCAAAATCTTGGGTCGTGTGATGACTCCGGATGTAGGATTTAAAATCTCTATCGACAACTTGGCTGATTTCCCTGGCGCGACGTTTGACGACACAACAGGCGATTTCAAATGGGTTCCTTCAAAAAAAGAAGTGGGCAGCTTCCCAAGTATGGAGCTTCCACTTCGCGTGACTTTGGCAACAGAAGTATCAGCGGCAAGCCCGACAATTTCTGTTGAGAAAAAAGTGATCTCTTTGGTGATCCAAAACGCGTACTCTAAGCCGATCGTGAACACCGTGACAGGTCCAACAAGCGTCACAGTAGGTTCAACTTACGACTTTGATTTCACAATGGAAGACGTTGATGCATTGAATGAGACGGATGCCTCTATTCAGGTAAGAGACTGCACAACAAGCTACTACAGCGATTCTATTGCTCACTTGGTTGAAGTAAGAAACGTGGCGGCGAACACAACGACTCCGAATAAATACCAAGGAAAAGTAAGACTTGATTTGACGAAAGCAGGCCTTCTTTCTTCTGGAACATACTGCTTCGGTTTGCAGGCAGTTTCTAAGCACGGCGTGGTTTCCGATCTTTATAAAAGAGAAATCAACATCGAAGCTAAGATGAAAAACACAAGAATGACGATGGAGACTGCGCCTGAAGTTCGCGTGGGCGAAAAGATCCAAATCGGATTCGCAATCTATGATCCGACTGGAAACGGACAATTGACAATGAAGTCTCAAGACGACATTGCGGCAATCCTTCCGGGCTCTTCTTTGACTTGCAATCGTTCGTTCTCAACAAAGTACCAACTTGATTGCAAAGGTTTGATCGATGCGACTTCAGCGACAGTGAAAGTTTACGAAGTGAACTTTGTTGTTGAAAACGCAGGTTCTAACTCTGCTCAAAAAGTGACAACTAACCACACTCTACGCATTAACGTTAAGGCGGCGGTGACTCCATGATGAAATCTCTTTTAATCCTAGCTCTTTTTGCATCTTCAACAGCTTTCGCTCAAGTTGAGCAAGAGTTGGACTCTTTCGGTGGTAACGAAGCGCTTTACATGAAAGCGAAAGCCTTGAATCCGGAAGTTGAAAGCGATGTTGTTCAAAACCGTTTCTCGCAAAGAACAAACCGTTTTGAATTGGCTCCTGAGTTTTCAGGTGTTTTCGGCGGTGATGCTTACAACCGCACAACAAACGCAGGTATCAACGTTCACTACCACATCAATCCAAGCTGGAGCGTGGGTGTGAAGTACAACTACGCGTTCAACAATTTGACTCCGGAAGGTCAGTCCATGGTGGACAAGGCTTCTAAAGCGGCCTCTGAAAATCCAAAAGATCCAAATTACCTTTTCCCCCAAGTGATCTATCCAAAGTCTGAAACTTTGGCTCTTGTGAACTGGTATCCAGTTGTTGGTAAGTTGAGCTTTGGTAAATTGGGTGTGGCTCACTTCGACACTTACTTGCTTGCGGGTTATGGAAACATCGAGCTTTCTAATAACACGACTTCAGAGGCGACTTTGGGCGTGGGCATGGGATTCTGGATCAACAAGAATCTAACAACTCGTCTTGAGTACCGTGCACAACAATACAAAGCGGAATACTACGATAAAACACAAGACATGCTTACAGGCGTAGGCTCTGTACAAATGGGTTGGATGTTATGATGTTAGTTAAATCATTAACAGTAGCTTCTTTGCTTTTAGGAACTCACGGGGTGGCTTTTGCGGAAGACGACCTCATGAGCATTCTTGAAGGTAAAACAAGCCAAGCAGCAGCACAATTCGTTGAAAGCGAAGAAGTGGCAAAGCTTAAAAAAGCGGTGAACCCTTCTTCGGCTGAACAAAATATTTTCTTCCAATTCTTGGTCGAGAAAAACTATGAAAAGGCAATGTTCCAATGGAGCACGGCTTTCAATGGTTCAGCTTTCCAAGCAACGGAAACGGGCAAAGCTCTTGAAGCTTTCTTGAATTTCAAAAATGGTTTGAAACTCACAGGTGTTGAAAGTCTTTTGGCGATTCAAAATCCACAAAAGATTGATGCAACAGTGATCAGCCTTTGGAAAGAAAACTTGAACGACAAAGACCCTGTTTGGGGTATGGCGCAAGTCACTTGGAATCCCTACTGGACAACAGTGTTCGGAACGGGTGCTGAGATGGCCGTGGTTCTGCAAAAGAGCTATGTGACTGAAGACATCGCTGCTTTGACGGAACTTATCAAGAAAACTCCGGTTGATTCTGTAGAACGCAATATCTTGCAATGGCAATTGGTTTTGAACCTTGGTATCCGTGGTGATGCTGGTAAAGCCGCGCAAGTTCTTGCGCACTTGATGAAAGCCAAAAACAATCCGATCGACAAAGACCTTATGACAATCACAGCGGGTCGTTTGTTGTACCAAAACGGATTCTTAGATGCTTCCTTGAAGTACTACGAAAAGATCTCTAAGAAATCAGACTACTGGTTCCAGGCACAAGAAGAAATGGCTTGGGCTTACATGAGAAAAGGTGAGCCGCAAAACGCGATGGCAATCACAAAGACTCTGACTTACCCGCACTTTAAAGGTTGGGTGGGCATTGAATCTTATCTTTTGGGTTCATTCAGCAGCTTGAAAGTTTGTGACTATCCAGGTGTTTTGACGACGATGAAATCAATCAAAATTCAATTCGGTGAGCATTTAGTGGCTCTTGAAAAATTGAGCGCAGATCCTCATCAACCTGCTGTTGCGAACTTGATGAAGGCATTGTCTGAAGGTCCTGTGAGCACTGCCAAGTTGGGTAAAGACGCTCATCAGTTGCCAACAGTGGCTTCTAAAGATGAAGTTTTGTCTTTGCTAGTAAAAAGACACCAATACTTGACGAAAGAGTCTGAGATTGCGGAACAGCTTTACACTCGCTCTTTGACGTTTGGAAACTTGCAAGGTCAGTACGAAACTTTGAAAAACCAGGTGCAAACTCGCGCTCAGATGACTCAAGGTGCGGGTTACCAACGTGTTCAAGAATTGGCGAAAGCGGAACTTGAAGACTCCAAACAAGTTATGCAACGTCTAAGAATCGTTGAAGTGGAGATGATCCAACAAGTGGATTCAGCTTCTAAATTCTTGAAGCACGCCAATGCTTCTGAAGCAAAAATGGGTTCGACAGGCTCGGGCGCTAAATTTGCGATGAATTTCTCTAACGACAAAGAGATCTGGTTCGATGAACTTTCAAATTTCAAAGTCGATGTTAAAAAAGGTTGCTCGAAAGGGAAGGAGTAAGAATGAAGAACTTTACTAAAGCTCTTTCACTTGTTCTTGCTTTGTCAGTTGTGGGTTGCGGAATTGAATCCAGCAAAAACTTGTTGGTTCCAAAATCTGTGATCCCGAAAGAAGAGTTCTCCGAAAAACCAAAGGACTTTGAAGCCTTCAATCCAAAAGTAGATATTCTTTTTGTGATCGACAGCTCTGGAAGTATGGATTCGGCTCAACAAAACTTAAGCCGCAATGCCTTCCAATTTGCAGATGCGATTTCAAAAGTGTCTTTGCTTGATTATCACATCGGTGTTTTGACAACGGATATGAATGATTGCCGTGACAATTGCGGTAAGCTTCAGGGTTTCCCGGCATTCTTGCAGAAATCCACTCCGGATTTCGTGGGGCTTTTGTCTCGCAGAATGCAAGTGGGAACTGACGGCAGTGCTTCAGAAGAAATGTTCGGTCCGGTGGTAGCAGCTTTAAGCTCTCCACTAGACACAACAACGAATGCGGGCTTCTACCGTCAAGATGCTTTCTTGGCTGTGATCTTCATCACGGATGCGAAAGATCAGTCAAGATACTCTCCGCAAGAACTTCTTCAGTTCTTGAGAAGCAAAAAAGTCGATCCAAACCGTGTCTTGGCTTACGGTGTGATCCGTACCTTGGCTGAAGAAAAATCATGCGAATCTTCAGAAGATCTGGACAGCAAGCTTGAAGACTTCTTGGCGTCTGTTGCAAACGGCGACAGAACTCAGAAAAACATCTTAAGCCTTTGTGCTCCGGACTACGGTATGAAGTTGGCAGAATTCGCGAAAGACATCGTGAAAAGAACTGCGGGCTCGGTGAAGTTGACTCGTGTTCCGAATGCAAAAACCATCAAGGTGTCTTACGGCACTCAAGTGATTCCAAATGATCCGGTAAAAGGATGGGTTTACCAACCATCAACAAATTCAATCCTTCTTTCTGAAGGCATTGAGTGGGTGGATCAAGGACCGAATGTCGGTTTGAGCATCGACTTCGAAGTGATCGATGTAAAAGACTAAAAGTTTTTAAAACAAAAAAATAAAAAGGCTTCAAGGAAACTTGCAGCCTTTTTTATTTCTAAATTTGCAAAATTAGTAAAGGTAGATGCTTTCAGGCCCGTCGTTCACACTGCGGTAAACGATACCAGAAACAGTGTCGCCCACTTTCACACCACAAGAGGTGATCACGCCAAAAGAGCTCACCTCATCGATATCCAAAGGACATGCGTAAGAAGGGTTCAGCATCCAGTTGCCAGTCCACGCAAGTTTCACGCGGCATTGGCCGTTTTCCAAAGCTTCAACGGAGCTTGCTTGTGCGATCATTTGCGCCTCTAGATTATTGCAAGCTTGATAAGCAAATGCTGAATTTGTAGCCAAAAAAGCCAAAACGAATGCGATCTTTTTCATGGATTTATCTCCTGTTTATTCTCGATGCGCTCCTTGTAGCACAGGATTTGCGCGAAGTTTTTTAAGAATTGGTCAGTATTGCGAGGGCATGAAAATTCTCTAAGTACGCAGAAAATAAAGTGTTTTTCATCTCTTTAAAAACGGAAATTATTTCGAGCAGAGGCTCTAATAACTCGTCGCAAAGGCACTTAAAATAGTCATTGATATTAAGCACTTAGCAGTGTTTTATGGGGAGGAATACTTTTCTGGGAGGGAGACTTATGCACCAGAACGTAAACACTGAAAGCAAATCATCATCAACAACGGCGATCCCGCAGAAGTTCGTATATTTCTTCTCCGCAGGTGAAACGGAAGGCAACGCAGGGATGAAAAACATCCTCGGCGGTAAAGGAGCCAATCTCGCAGAGATGACTTCTTTGGGAATTCCGGTTCCTCCGGGCTTTACGATTTCGACAGAGATCTGCACGCACTTCACTGAAGCCGGCGGCAAACTTCCTGAGTGGGTTCGTCCTGCAGTCATCGCTGCCATGAATAAAGTGGAAGCAAAGATCGGTAAAAAATTTGGTGATGTGAACAATCCTCTTTTGGTTTCTGTTCGTTCAGGAGCCCGCGCATCAATGCCAGGGATGATGGACACCATCTTGAATCTGGGTTTGAACGATCAAACAGTTGAGGGCTTGGCGAAGTCTTCAAACAATCCGCGTTTTGCGTGGGATTCTTATCGTCGTTTCATTCAAATGTACTCTGATGTGGTGATGGGTATGAACTCATCACTTCTTGAAGTGACATTGGAAGATTTAAAAGAAGAAAAACACTACAAGCTCGACACGGAAATGACGGTCGATGATTTGAAGTTGTTAGTTAAAAAATTCAAAGATCTTGTTCATCAAATGACAGGTCAATCTTTCCCGGCGGATCCTTGGGAACAATTGTGGGGCGCGGTTTCAGCTGTGTTCCGCTCTTGGAATACTCCTCGCGCTATCACTTACCGCGAACTTCACAGCATCCCTGCAAGCTGGGGAACAGCGGTGAACGTGCAATCCATGGTTTTCGGAAACATGGGTGATGACTCTGCAACGGGTGTGGCGTTCACAAGAAATCCTTCTACAGGTGAAAAAGCGTTCTTCGGCGAATTCTTGATCAACGCTCAAGGTGAAGACGTTGTTGCGGGTATCCGTACTCCGCAGCCCATCACAAAAGTGGCGGCAGCAGCGGCGGGTGTAAAATCTTTGGAAGAAGCTCTTCCGCAAGCCTACGCTCAACTTGTTGAGATCTACAAAAAATTGGAAGCGCACTATCGCGACATGCAAGACATCGAGTTCACAATTGAGCGCGGTGTTTTGTGGATGCTGCAAACTCGTAACGGAAAAAGAACGGCAGCAGCGGCACTGAAAATTGCGTGTGACATGATCGACGAAAAGTTGATCACGGAAGAAGAAGCTATTTTGCGTCTAGAGCCACAAGCTTTGGATCAACTTCTTCACCCAACTCTAGACCCTAAAGCACAGAAGACAGTTCTTGCGAAAGGTTTACCAGCATCTCCAGGTGGCGTGAACGGTCAAATCGTTTTCACTTCTGAAGAAGCTGTAGAGTGGAAAGAGCAAGGTAAAAAAGTCATTCTTGTTCGTATTGAAACATCTCCTGAAGACATCGCGGGGATGGTCGCAGCTCAAGGTATCTTCACAACTCGCGGTGGTATGACATCTCATGCAGCGGTTGTCGCGCGTGGTATGGGTAAATGCTGTGTCGCTGGTTGCGGAGAAGTGGAAGTCGACTACCGCAATGAAACGATGAAAGTGAAAGGCTACGTTCTTAAAAAGGGCGATGTGATCACTTTGGATGGTTCTACGGGTGAAGTCTTCTTGGGCGAAGTAAAAACAATCGAGCCAAAACTTGAAGGCACTTTCGAACGTATCATGAAAATCGCGGATCGCGTTCGTAAGTTGAAAGTTCGCACAAACGCGGATACTCCAAAAGACGCACAAACAGCACGCAACTTCGGAGCAGAAGGTATCGGTCTTTGCCGTACGGAGCACATGTTCTTCGGTGCGGACCGTATCGACGCTGTTCGTGAAATGATTATCGCTGATAACAAATCAGAGCGTGAAAAAGCCTTGGCAAAACTTCTTCCAATGCAAAGAGATGACTTCTATCAACTCTTTAAGATCATGGACGGTTTGCCAGTGACGATCCGTTTGTTGGACCCGCCATTGCACGAGTTCGTTCCTCACACAGACGAGGAAACAAAAGAATTGGCGAAGCGTTTGGGCACAGACTTTGATCGTTTGCGCTCAAAAGTAAAATCATTGCATGAGTTCAACCCGATGCTAGGTCACCGCGGTTGTCGTTTGGCGATCACTTATCCCGAAATTTATATCATGCAAGTTCGCGCGATTGCAGAAGCCGCAGCGCAATTGGTCGCTGAAGGTAAAAAACTTGTTCCTGAAATCATGATTCCGCTTGTTGCGACAGACAAAGAGTTGGATTTCTTGCGCACACTTTCGATCAACGAAGTGAAAAAGGTGCAGGCAGAAAAGAACGTGAAGTTTGATTACCTAGTGGGAACAATGATCGAGCTTCCACGTGCAGCGATCACAGCTGATGCGATTGCAGAGCACGCAGATTTCTTTAGCTTCGGTACGAACGATTTGACTCAAACAACTTTGGGTCTTTCTCGTGATGACTCCGGCCGTTTCTTAGGTTCTTACGTTTCTTCTGGCATCTTACCAAAAGATCCTTTCATGTCGATTGATCAAGTGGGCGTAGGCTCCCTTGTAAAAATGGGAACAGACCTAGGCCGTCGCACAAAACCTGACCTTAAGGTCGGTGTCTGCGGTGAGCACGGTGGTGATCCAGAATCTATCGAGTTCTTCCACCGTGTGGGGCTTGATTACGTTTCTTGTTCTCCATTCCGCGTACCTATTGCGCGTTTGGCAGCAGCTCGTGCGGCTTTGATGGGGAAAAAGCTTCACTAAGTCGAAAATACCAAGACAATTTGAAAAAGCCACATCGCTAAACAGATGTGGCTTTTTTATTATTAAATATCGAGTTTGGTTGGATCAAAGGAGGGAATGTTCTCTATGAGAGAGCGCTCTTTGTTGAGGCATTAAAGGTAACCTAAACAAACTTTTTAAAACAGCCGATATAATACTCAAATGAAAATCACTTACTTCGGTACTTTCTTGCTTAGTGTTTTATTGGTTTGTCCGGGCTGTTTTGTTGACGTTCACTTAGAGAATCAGCTGGCCGGGGAACAAGGTAAATTCGTAATTATATCTCATTCTGAGACGACATCTGTTGCAAACAAAATTCCATACGTTGAATTCGAAGTAAATTTTTCTGAGGACATAAAGAGAAACACTCTCGACGTCGGCGATTTTGAGAATATCAACGCGGGCTCTCCCGTGGTCTGGGACCTTGAGGAGACTGCGGAATCAAAAAAATTCATACTCAAAGGATATGTCCATGGGGAAGTGGGAGAGTTGAACCCTCGATTGCGGGAGAACTCCTTTGAGTGGAATGACGGAGTTGTCAACGAAATTGCTTACTCGGGAGATGTGGCGCAAGTTTCAGTAACTTATGATTCCAACAAAGTGGCTTTGGGGTACGTTCATGGCTGTCGAGTGGATTCGCTTGGCGACGTCTATTGTTGGGGGGAAAACTACAGTGGCGCAGCAGGACCGATACCTGCCGGTTTTAATGTGTTTCGCCCACAAAGAATAACCACAAGTTCTATTACTGGAAGTAAAAAATTTTTGGACATATCGGCAACGGAAGAAAGTATTACTATCGGAAGAACTGCTGATAGAAAAATCTATCAATGGGGTTCTGATTTTTCCAGCGCAGGTTTTCCAGCAAGCCAGGCGGATGTTCCAGTGGAGTTAGATCTTTCAGCCCTTGATGTTGGAGAATTTCCGATCAGTCACGACGTAGGTTCGTGGAACACAAATCTATGTATTACCACCAATCAAGGAAGGGTTCTTTGTTCGGGGAGAAATTTCTACGGTGAAATCGGCGATGGAACGAATACGGATGCAGCTTCTCCTACACCCATTAAGGTGGACCATATTTCACCGTCTCCTTATTTTGTACAAGCGAATATCGGTGATGGTGTTGCCTGTGCTTTGACTCGAGAAGGTAAGGCTTATTGTTGGGGGAGGTTTGGAAATGTTACTGACGACGTGACGGCCACGCCATCTAACATCCCTATTGCTGTTAATACTTCGAACTTATTGCCTGAAGAGCGTTTTACGAGTCTGCATGTGGGAGCGGGAAAGACAGTTTGTGGCTTGACGACAAAGGAACGTATTTTGTGTTGGGGAGAAAACGGCGGCGGAGAAATGGGAAATGGAACCATGGACGTCAGTTATAATCCTACGCCCATGAACCTGTCGGGATTGCTCTCAGATGAACATCCTGTACTTGTGCATAGTTATTATAACCGAGCGTGTTTCACGACGAATAAATACAATCTTTATTGTGTGGGGAGCAACTGGGATGGTTCGTTGGGGATTGGAAGTGAGATCGACAGCTTGACTCCGATGAAAGTCGATTTTTCTGAATACGGTGCACAGCAGATTGTAGCGATGAACGGGCACGAGGAAACCATGTGCGCCATCACAGCCAATGATGAGACATTTTGCTGGGGAGGATCGTATTACGGGCTCATTGGAACCTTCGACAATGGAGCGCTGAATGAAATCAATACCAGTGATCTTGCATTCGGAGTTTACTTTACCCAAGTCTCCGAAAGTTACGACCATGCATGCGCCATCGACAACTTTAAGAAATTGTATTGCTGGGGCGGGAATGCCAAAGGAGCCTTAGGCACGGGTGATAAGATACACCGAGAAAAACCTGTTCTCGTGAATACAACAACTATCGCGGGTTCGACGAATTTTATATCGGTTGTTGTTGGAGGAGGTTTGACTTGCGCGGTAGCAGAAGACAATGAAGCCTATTGTTGGGGGAGCGGTTTTCTAGGAAATGGGCCTGCCAGTCAAAGTGATCTTCCCGTGCAAGTTAGTAAAACTAATCTTCCTGGAGGCGTCGGTTTTAAAAAAATCGCCGTATCTTCGGAGTGGCTGGGAACATTCATGGCGCTGGGAACTGACGACAAACTGTACTGTTGGGGAAGTCAATTTTCCTATTTTTGTAACAGCGGAAGCGATGAGGAGATTCCGATTTTAAAAAGTTCTTCAGCTTTCTTAGATATTGATGCAATAGGAAAGCAAATTGTGGCTATTCAAAACGATTTTAGTATTAAATATTCCGGGGTGTTTCCCGAGCCGGGTAATGGCTATGTTAATTCGAGTTTGCAAACAGCCAGTTCTTCATTTACGCATTCTGGTACGTTGACATCTATTCAGGCAGGCGGGTGTGTTTTAGACTCTGCCGGGGCGCTTGGATGTTGGGGGACGGGAGGCGTGGCATCATCTACGGTTTCCAACTTTTCTTTGAGTTCTCTTTCAGGATCACAGGTCGTATTACAACATCGAGCGGATTATAGCAGTTGGGACTTGGGATGCGCGATCATGGCTGATTCTAAAGTGGCTTGTTGGGGTAATGCAAAGAAGGGATTCAATGGGGTCAGTGGCGGTGTGATTGGGCCGACATATGTTGATACATCCTCCGTGATCGGGGGCTTTATGCCGACGACCCTTGAGGTGCGAGGTAATGTGTTAATAGCAACTCAGCAAGGAAAACTTTATTGTATGGGAAGTTGCAATTTTGGCGTTCCTCAATATAAACCTAAAAAAATTCTGTCTCCGGCTCAGTGAATCGCGGCAGTGGCCGCAAGTTGATTGTGGGTTCGACACAGAAAAACCTGGGACTTCTTTTTCTATTTCAGTTTTTTTGTATTGCATAAGACATCTCCTTGCCCTCAAACATAAGTCTTTCGCCTCAACACAGTGTAAATTGACGACAACTTCAAATAAAAAAGTTATAAAGAATTTATGAGTTCTTATTTTCTCCAGGGCTTCTTACTTCAGGGCAGTTTGATCTTCGCGCTTGGTGCGCAGAATATTTTTGTTCTGGAGTCGGGCTTGCGCAAAAACAATCCGGCCCTGGTTGCCTTGGTGTGCACGCTCTGCGATTTGTTTTTGATTCTCTTGGGCGTTGTCGGAGCAGCAAGTATTTTTATTCACTTTCCCATTATCAAAGTGATCTTCGGTGTGCTCGGTGTTTTGTTTCTTCTTTACTACGGAGTTCAAAAAATCCGCGAAGGCGTGGTGACGTTGCCTTTAGCGACTCATGCTCACAGGAGAGCCGCCAACAAAATTGTCATGCTTCAAGCTCTGGCGTTCAGTCTTTTAAATCCCCATGTTTATTTAGATACGGTTGTTCTTATTGGCGGAGTTTCTGCGAAATTCCCTGAACTCTCGGCGCGACTTGTTTTCGCAGCGGGAGCTTCGACATTTTCAGCGATCTGGTTCTTCGGACTGGGACTGGGCGCGACGAAGATGCGGCCTCTTTTGCAGTCGGCCCAACGTCTTCGTCGAGTCATGATCGTCGCGGGAGTCATTTTAATTCTGATTGGCCTGCAACTCGCGCGGGAAGTGTGGACCTGGGTGCTTGCCCTTTAACACATTACTTAAAAGCGAATATAAATAAATCCATTCCTTTCTTATTCTAAAGCCAAGTACCAAAGCAGAAAAAGAGGAAGTTATGGACGAGCTACAACACGGCGTTTTCGAAAACGCGCGCACAGGCAATTACGAAGAGCTTCGCAAATACATTGAAAACAAGGGCGATGTGGAAGCGCGCAACCAACGTGGCTATTCTCTTTTGATGCTGGCAGCATACAACCAACAATTCAGGGCTACGCAGCTTTTATTAGAACATGGAGCCGCGGTGAACTCTCAAGATCACGGAGGTAATACCGTGTTGATGGGAGCCGCATTTAAAGGACTCAAAGAGATCGTGAGTCTTTTGCTCTCCAAAGGAGCCGACGTACGAATTCAAAATGCGCAAGGTATGACGGCGATGGATTTCGCAAAGATCTTCGCCCGCCGAGATGTGCTGGCTCTCTTGTCGCAAGATGATTCGTCATCGTGGTACGAATCGTTTGATCCTCCTCCTTATATAGGAGGAAATCTGGGAGAAACGAACCCTCAAGAAATCGTCTCACCATGAAACATTTTCTTTTCAAGTGACGTTAATGGGCCTGCCAAATCACGGCATTGTCCATGGAACAGACAGGAACAAGGCCCTCAATACTCTTTCCTTAGTTAGCTAATTGATAGAAATGACTGTGCAATTTAAAAGTTGGCACGGGTTGGCCGACCTCTTGCTCTAGGTAAAGGCATTAAGGAAACAAATTTTATGAAAACATTAAATATCGTATCTAAAATTTTTAAAGCGTTGTCTCTTGTAGCAATGACTCTTCTTCTTGCGAATTGTAGCAAAGACAATAAAAGTTCAACGACAGTAGGAACCTATCAATTAGTAGGTAACATCTGTTATCAAAACGTAAACGGTCAGTTGATTCAACAATCGAATACAAGCCTTTGCTATAACAACGGCGGCAGTTACGTCATGCAAAATGGTATCTGTTATCAAAACGTAAATGGACAGTTGATCCAGCAAGCAAATACATCTCTTTGCACAAGCTCAACGGGTTCATACCAATACATCAACGGTATCTGCTACCAAAACGTGAACGGACAATTGATCCAACAAGCAAACACATCACTTTGCTCAACTTACAACAACGGTGGTTACCAAACGATGGTGTGCAGCGGTTACTACTACGACAGCATCCGCTGGTGGAACTGCGGTGTTGAAGCGAACTGCTCTGGTTACACTTTGATGAACCAACAAGGTCAAATCGTTCGCTGCCAATAATTCCTCCCAAGATACGAATTTAAACATGCGGCGCGCCAAACAAGGTGCGCCGTTTGTATTTGCGAACTCTTCCGCTTTGCATAAGAGCTAAGCACAATGAGCGTTGCAAAGAAACGCGATGCGAAATATAACCCATAAACTCTGCCTAAGTTTTCAGCGACACGTCCTCTTTTAAGAGCCTCTTGTTGACATACTTCCCAACACTCGCGAGATTGAAATGGTCCTTAGTCTAGCTAGACCAAGGGCGGTATTGAGGGGAAGTTTCGTGAGAATTAAAAAAATTGAACTGATTGGTTTTAAGTCTTTTAAAGATCGCACCGTCATCCACTTCGACGCCGGCATTACCGGTATCGTAGGTCCGAATGGTTGCGGTAAATCCAATATCGTTGATGCCCTCATGTGGGTTATGGGTGACCAGTCCGCGAAGGATCTTCGTGCATCACAAATGACAGACGTTATCTTCGGGGGAGCAGAGGGCTACGCACCACTAGGTATGTGTGAAGTGTCTTTGACTCTTGAAAATGACGGTGGCGCATTCCCGCTTAAATATATCAAACACACTGAGATCATGGTGACTCGTCGTCTGCACAGAAGCGGCGAGGGTGAGTACTACATCAATAAAGAACCTGCGCGTTTGAAAGACGTGCAAGAGATCTTCATGGATACAGGTGCGGGCTCGAAAGGTTTCTCTATCATCGCTCAAGGTATGATCGGTAAGATCATCACTTCGAAACCTGAAGACCGTCGTATGTTGATCGAAGAAGCTGCGGGTATTACGAAGTTCAAAGCTCGTAAAAAAGAATCTCAACGTAAATTGGTTTCCACAGATCAGAACTTGGTGCGTTTGCAAGACATTATCGGCGAGTTGAAGCGCCAAATCGATTCTTTGCAAAGACAAGCGCAACGTGCAGAACGTTACCGCAATATCAAAAACCAAATCGAAGATTTGGATTTGTGGTTGTCGACAGCTCAATATGTTGAGTTGAAGCGCGCCGCTGATGAAGCGCAAGCGATCTTCAATGAAGCACAAAGCATGGAAGTGGAAGGCGACGCCAACCTTTCGACTCTTCAAGGCCAATTGGAAGTTTTGAAACTTCAAATTCTTGAAAAAGAAAAAATGGCGGAAGAGCACCAAAATCTTCACTTCGAAAAACAAAGCACTGTTCAGAAAAAAGAAATGGAGATCCAAGAGCTTCGTTTCGAAATTGAGCAGGCTCGCCGTAACGAGCAAATGACGGGTACGATCTTGCAAGAACAGCAAGCGCGCCAAGAATTGCTTGCCCGTGACAAAGCGGCTTTAGAAGCGCAAGTCACAGAGTTGAAAGAAGAAGCTGAAACATTGACAGCGACTTTCACAGAGAAAAACGACATCTTCCAAAACTTCAACTCTCGTATCGGCACTGTTGATGAAGATTTGACGACAAAACGTCGCGAGTTGTTCGCGGTCGGTCAGTCGGAGTCTTCTTTGGATGCCCGTGTGAATTCATTGTCAGCACAGATCGCTGATTTGACGGACCGTCAGGACAATGAACAACAGGTATTGAATGAACTTCGCGAAAAACAAGTTGAATTCGAATCACGTCGCAAAAAAGTGACGAATGAACTCGATAAAGAACGCCAAATGCAATTGGACTTGGCAAGCGATGTGGATTCTTTCGAAGCCAACAAAAAAATCCTTACGGAGTCTTTGGCAGAGAAAAAATCAGAAGTGGAATCATTCAAAGATTCTTTGAATGAAGTGGCTTCTCGTTTGTACGGTCTAGAGAACTTGCAAAACAACTTCGAGGGTTTCCAAGAAGGCGTGAAGCAAGTGATGTTGTGGCAAAAAACTCGCACTCAAGAGTTGATGGCAGATGGTTCTGTAGTCACTCACTTCCAACCGGTTTCTGAGGTTGTTGAAGTTCCGGCAGAGTACGAAGTCGCTATGGAAGCAGCATTGGGCTCTCGCCTGCAAATGCTTTTGTCTTCCGATGCGAACGTAGCCATTGATGCGGTTTCTCATTTGAAAGAACAAAAATCCGGTCGTTCCAGCTTCATGTCTGCGAATGATCAAACTTTGACTTACAACCGTTCTGAAGCTCCGATCGGACAAGAAGGCGTTCAAGCCATCCTGAAAGACGTGGTGAAAGCGGCTGATAAATTCCAAAATGCCGTCACTTACATGTTGGACGGTGTTGCGATCGTTGATTCCATCCGCACGGCTTTGAATCTTCGCGCGAAATACACAGGCTGGACATTCGTGACTCTTGACGGTGACACGTTGACGGCTGACGGTGTTTTGACGGGCGGCTCTTCTGAATCTGCAGATTCTGGAATGCTTAAGCGTCGTCGTGAGATCAAAGAATTGTCAGAGAAAAAAGACGAATACGCTGGAAAGCTTCAATTGGCTCAATTGGCTTTGAAAAAAGTTGAAGAGCAATTGAACAACGTTGTGAACGATTTCGAAGGCGCTCAAAAACGCAAAATGGATCAAGAGATCAAAGTTGCGGAATTGAGAAAAGACTTTGAACGCGCTGAAAATGAAGTTCAAAACGCTCAACAAGCTGTGGAACGCCAAGAACGTGAAGTCAAAAAATTGACTGAGCAATTGGAAGTTCAAGAACAAAAAATGGAAGAGTTGAACCAAGCTTTGATCGAAGCTCGCGAGAAGAAAGTTCTTCTTGAGGGTGAAGTTGAGACTTTGAATAACGAATTGAACTCTGTTCGTTTGGGTTTCGACGGTCTTCAGGCGGAAGTAACAGATCTTCAAGTGAAGTCCGCTTCTAAAACTCAAGAATACCAAGGTGTTCTAAGACAGCTTGAGATGGTTTCTAAGTCATTGGGTGACCTTGAAGCGCAACTCGCTCGTATGAGCGAAGAAGCTGAAGGCTACAACTCTCAGATGACTGAGAGCCAAATGCTTTTAGAAGAAAAGAAAATTGAATTTGAACGTCTTTTGGATGAAGTGGAGCAATTGAAACTTCAAGCGGCTCGCACGAAAGACGAATACGAAGTGATGGCTGAATCTATCCGCGCGATCGAAGAAGAAGCAAGTGCTTCTCAACGTGCTCGTAACGAAAGACAGCACAAAATGAACGACTCTCAATTGAAGCTTGAACAAGCTAAGATGAAAGAGCAGTACTTGATCGATCAAATCCGCGAGCGTTACATGTTGAACCTTCCGGACGTTATCGAGAAGTACGTGAACCGTGAAGGCGACTTCATGGCGGCAGACGCTGAACTTAAAGAGCTTCGCGAGAAGCTGTCTAAGATCGGTGAAGTGAATCTTTCTGCAATCGAAGAGTACGAAGAAACAGCTCAACGTTATGAGTTCTTGACGAAACAACATGCAGATTTGACAGAGGCGAAAGAACAGCTTCGTAAAGTGATCGATCGTATCAACAGAATCTGCTCAAAACGTTTCAAAGAGACATTTGATTTGGTTAACGACAGATTCACTCGCGTCTTCCCAGTGCTCTTCGGTGGTGGTGAAGCGTGGTTGGAGCTTGTTGAAGAAACAGAGAAAAACGAAGCAGGTATCGAAATCATCGCACGCCCTCCAGGCAAAAAGACGCAAAACGTGTCTTTGATGTCGGGTGGTGAGAAGGCGTTGACGGCGGTGGCGCTGGTCTTCTCGATCTTCCTAGTGAAGCCGTCTCCATACTGCTTGCTGGATGAGGTTGACGCTCCACTTGATGACGCCAACGTCTTCCGTTTCAACGACCTTGTTCGTGAAATGGCGAAGCGTTCACAAATCATCGTTGTTACACACAACAAACACACGATGGAAGTGGCTGGAAAACTTTACGGCGTGACTATGCAAGAGCGCGGTGTTTCCACAATGGTTTCTGTTTCTCTTCAAGATATTAAGTAAGAATCAGAAATCGAAGACTGAAAATTCTAAAACCCGTAGAGAAATCTACGGGTTTTCTTTTTTAAACCCCGTGGATGGAGATTTCTCATCACATTCTCAATTAGCTTTTTGCACAAGAGAGTCATTGTCAGGTAGTCGGTGAGAGCTTAAGTTTCGAGTCCTAAATACATTCGTGGAGAATTTATGAAATCCGTTAAATTGATGGCACTAGGTGCTTTGTTTTTTGCTACGTCTGCTCACGCAAGCGAAGCGTTTTTTGGTTACTCTTACGTGGCAGACACTCATGCCAAAGGAACTTGGGAGTATGAACAGCACAACACTTTGAGATCTGGAAAAGGCGAAGGCGAGTACAACGCTTTGGACGTTAAGTTCGAACTTGAAACGGGTATCACTGATAAGTTGCAAATGGCTCTTTACCTAAACACGTCTTACAACAACGTGAGCGGCAATCCTGAAGTCGCTGACATCAACGAATTTGATGTGAACGGTTTGTCGGTTGAGTTCCTTTACAATGTGTTGAGCCCTTACAAAGATTCTTTCGGTTTGAGCTTCTACGTGGAACCAGAGGTTGAAGTGCGTAAAAGTTCTTCTGGCCAACCTGTGAATAAAAAAGCCATAGATGCAAAAGTGATTTTGCAAAAGAACTTCCTAGAAAACTCATTGGTCACAGTTTTGAACTTGAAGTTGGAGCCGGAGTGGAAACGCGACGGAGCTGAGCGTGAATCTTCACTAGAAGCGGGAATCACGGCCGGTGTTACTTACCGTGTTCAACCAAAAACTTACGTAGGTTTGGAGATCGTGAACGATTTCGAATATGAAGATATGAACTTTGCAAAACAAGAGTTCTACGCTTGGTCAGCAGGACCGACTGTGCACTATGCAGCTGATAATTTCTGGTGGACTTTGACAGCGCTTCCGCAGATTTCAGCATGGCCAAAAACTGATGCTGATTTAAATTTGGATGAAAAAGAAAAATTCCAAGTTCGTTTCAAATTCGGCATCCCTTTAGCTGAATAAACATTGCATTACAAAAAGGTACGGCGTACCTCTAAACCAAGGGGTGCGTTGTGCGTATTTTAGCTATTTCCGGAAGTCTTCGTGCTCAGTCAACAAACACCTTTCTTTTGAAAGCCACGACTGAGTTGGTTCCGCTAGACGTAGAAATCGTTTTCTATGAAGGCCTCGCCTCACTTCCGCATTTCAATCCTGATTTAGATTCAGAAACTCCTCCTGATACAGTTCAAAATTTCAGAAATGAACTAAAAAAATCCCACGCACTTTTAGTGTGCAGCCCCGAATATGCTCACGGAATTCCTGGAACTTTAAAAAATGCTCTCGATTGGATTGTCAGCAGCGGGGATCTTGACGGTGTGCCCGTGGGCTTGATCAACGCTTCACCGTCTCCGACGGGACCGACTTATGCGCAAGAAGCTTTGAAAGAAGTTTTAAATGTGCTTTCTGGAAAGCATGTCATTGAAGACGCCATCGTCAGCGTTTCTGCGGTAAGAACAAAGTTGGATGAAAAAGGAAAGATAACGGATGCCTCTTTAAGAGAGGCCCTAAAGTCTGGGGTGAACGCGTTGGTTAAGGCCACCGCTGAAAAAGGCATCCGTTAGGTAAAAGGCGGGATCTACTTCACGTACTGAATAATTGCGTCTTCAGCGAAGCGGACTTTTTTGAGATTTTGGAAAGAATCTTCAGGATGTCGATATCCCAAAGCGACTGTAGCAACGGTTTTGTAACCCGAACCCTCAAGATCCAGAATTTTGTCGTACGCCGAAGGATCTAAACCTTCCATCGGAGTCGCATCGATTTTCAACAATGCAGCGGTTTGCAACAGGAACCCCATAGCAATATAAGCTTGGCGTTGCGACCACACGCGGATTTTCTCCTCAGGAGCTTTCGCCAGATTTTCAATCATCATGTTCTTATAGCCGTCCAAAGACTCGGCCGGAACATTACGAACTTCGACGATGCGATCGACATACTTTTGAATGAATGGTGGATCAATCTCAGGTTTGTACAAGAAAACTACATAGTGGCTTGCGTCCGTCACTTGGGTTTGATTCCAAGATGCGGCTTTTAATTTTTCGCGGATCTCAGGATTTTCAATCACGAGAAACTTCCAAGGTTGCACGCCGTACGAGGAGGGGGAAAGCTGCAACGATTGTTTTAGAAGGTTCCAGTCATTGTCTGAGATCTTTTTTGTCGCGTCATAGCGTTTTGTGGCGTATCGCCATTCTAGGGCTTCTTTAATGTTCGCATGATTCATATTCATCACTCCAGTGCATTTGAGTCTTAATGTAACAGACACAAGCACAATATAGGCGGCTTTAAATCTAAATGCAACAGTAAAACGCACATTTAAAGTGAGGCCTCCTTATAATCGCTAATAAAGAGACCTTAGGTCCTTAAGATTGTTTATTTTTGAGGCTTAGGGTATGCTCAAAGCATGGTTGATCAAAGATTCTCTGTCTCAGTTCATATCATGACGGCGCTGGCTTTTCACAAGGGCGAGCTGATGACGTCAGAACAGCTTGCGGATAGCATTCGCACGAATCCAACAGTGATTCGCCGTTTGGTTGCAAAGTTGGTTGAGGCGGGACTTCTTGAGTCCTTCAAAGGAAAAGCCGGTGGAGTGCGCCTTTCAAAAGCCGCTAAAGAAATTTCTCTTAAAGATATTTACACCGCGGTCTGTGATAAGAAGTTGATTGCGACTCCGGATAAAGAACCTGCGAAGCAGTGTTTAGTGAGTTGCAATATGGGAAAACTTCTTGATGAAGTCGTCAATGGTATTGAAATCAACTCTATGAATTATCTTTCTAACATTCGTCTTTCCGAACTCACTTCCAAGATTAAATAAAGACTGTCAGCGAGGCCCGTGTGATTCCTCAATTTCTTCCTGAACTGATTACTTCCGAAAGAATCACGTTAAGGAAGCACAGTCTTGATTTAGCCGAAATCATGTTTCGTTATGTTGATGAGGATCGCGAGCGTCTTGGTAAATTTTTGCCATGGGTTGCTTGGACTAAAGGCATTCATGATGAACGCGACTATATTGAGATGACCCATCGTCAATGGAAAGACTATAAAATGTTCGACTATGGAGTTTTCCTTAACGATGGAAATACTTACGTTGGCAATGTCGGCGTTCACACAATTGCCTGGGATCACAACCGTTGTGAAATTGGTTACTGGATCTTAGGAAAATTCGAAGGCAAAGGTCTTATTAGCGAAGCGGTTCAAGCTTTGGAGAAAACACTTTTTAATGTCGGCTTTTATCGCATCGAAATTCGCTGCTCAGGAATGAACGCAAAGTCAGGAGCCGTAGCGGAAAGATGCGGCTACACTTTGGAGGGCCGTCTTCGTAAACACAGTATTGAAAACGGTCAGCGCCGCGATACTTTAATCTACGCGAAACTCCGCAATGGATAAACGCATTTCAGAACTTCACGAAAAAGCCTGTGAAAGAGGAGAGGATACGTACATTGATCCCGACACAGGCTATATGGTGTTCACGGAATTATTTCATAAGCGCCGAGGTCATTGTTGTCAGTCGGGCTGCCGTCATTGTCCTTACGGCATCAATAAAAAATCCAACGACGAAGATTCTCAAAACTAAAAAGTGTTTCAACTAGAAACGTTGCTTGGGATTGCTTCTTGCATTCATAAATCTCATACACCCGAAATCAAAACAGGGAGATCTTGAGTGAAAAACAAGTTAGCACTTGCAGACTGCAAAGACGTTCTTTTAAAACTGTCTCTAATTGCAACTATGTTTCTGTCGCCAGAAATCTCTCTAGCTCGCAAGGCGAACGCAGTCGGCGGCTTTTACACTGTCTATCGCTATGATGTGGCAGCAAAGGGCTCGTGCGTTCCGGATCACGATTCAACTCCGAAAGAAATTCTTCGCCGCAACGGAATTAAATATTCCGGCAATCCTTCAGAGCAGGAAGTGGCCGCTCTCGCAAAAGGCATTGCTCAAGTAGAAAATCTTTTAGGTGATCCATTGCCGATTCCGTGGCGCCAAAATTATAATTTTATTACGGCGACTGGAAAATGGAATCAAGGCGCGACATCTATCAATGTCCGTCGTCCTAAAGGCTCACCCAAGGGCACCAATGTCGGACGTATGATGCACGAGTTGGGACATAAAGTTGGAAACTCAGGCGTGTATCAAAAATATCAAAGCTTCACGGGGCGCACGCGCTGCCGCATCACCGGTTATGCTGCTTCAAAATTCAACGAAGAGTTCGCGGAAGTTTTTGAGGCTTACGTCGTCTATCCGGATCTTTTAGAACAAAAATGTCCTAAAGCTTTTGAGTTCATGTCTAAAAAATTATTTCCAAATACGAACCATAAAATCTCAAGTTGCGACAGAAATTCGGATGATCAGAACCCCGAAACGCCTTCGGTTGTTCCGCTCCCAATCCCTCGTCCATCGGATTTAGGAAGTGTGGCTGAAGTAGAGACAGATGAAGATGCCGTTATCACACCTGATAATGGAGACGATGAAGACGACGATGACGACGTTGTTGAAGCGGCTCCGTCGCCTGAAGAAAAATCTTCGCATGTAGCACAAGTACCAATCCCAACGCCACGCCCGTCTCGGGGAGCGAAATAGAAATTTTTGAGATACTTTGACCATTTCTTAATTTAGTGAAAAAAGTGTTGTCAGATTTCTTTGAAATAGACCGCGCAACAGAGGTGCCTGTCCAGGACTTTGGCACTTTTCTTTAAAGAAAAACACAAGATTCTGTTTTTGAGGCACCATGCTTCCCGCAAGCCCTGCTATCCTTGTTGCAGGTGGGGTGCGACTGTTATGTCTTTTAATTATAACAAGAATAAGGAACATCATTCGCAAGATAGTTTTTGGACGTCCTATTCGGATTTGTTTTTAGGCTTGAGTACGATTTTTCTTTTATTGTATGTGACAGCCAGTCTTCGAACAGGAACAGAAGGATTGCGAAATCAAATTGAGAACCAAAAGCTTTCCATGAAAGTGGAAGAGTTGGAGCATCAATTGAAAATGTATGAATCAGTCAAGAATGACTATATCGAAAACCAAGCCACGAAGGACGAGGCCCAAGAGTATCAGGAGCTTATGGATAAGCTCACTCTCTTGCAAGAAGATGCGAAGAGCGAAAAAGACCGTTTAGTGCAAGAAGCACTTGAAAACGAAAAAAAAGTCAAAGCTCTTAATAAATACCAACAAATGGTTCGCAACGTTTTAAATTCTAATAAAATGGCGAAGGCGAAAATCATCAACCGTGATGATTTGATCAAAGAACAAGATGTCGAGATCGAAGGCCAGGAACAAACTATCACTGAGTTGAACCAGGATATTCAATCGAAAAAACAACTCATCGCTCAGGGCGAAAACAAAATCAAGGAAACGCAGGCAGCATTGCAAAAGCGTGTGAACGAACTTCGTTACGCTTATAAAATGAATAAACTTTCAAAAAACCTGTTTGAGCAGAAGATGGCTCAAGCTCGTGCTGAGAACCATCAAAAGGTTCAGCAGCTTGCAAATGTGAATGCGCAATATCAAGCACAATTACAGCAAGCCAGTGCGCAGTTGGGACAAGTTCAGGGAGAGCTTTCAAAAACTCAAGGCATGCTGACAGAAAAAGAGCAGGAAGCAAAATATCTCGCGGGAACTCTTTCAAAAACGAAAGCCGAGTCGCAAGCTAAGATGGCTGCGATGTCACAGGGATTCGCCGCAGAGAAAGCAGGGATGCAGGCAGGCTTTGCTGCGGAAAAAGCGGGTTTGCAACAAGGTTTAGCCGCCGAAAAAGCAGCGGCGGCCCAGAAGCTGGCAGCAGCTCATGCGGGCCTGATGGCGGAGCGCCAAGCGGGCGCACAAAAAGTGGCAGCCTTACAAGGGCAGTTGAGCGATACACAAGGACAGCTTGCCAAAGCGAAAGCTGAAATCGAAGCGCGAAAAATGGTGGCCGGAGAAATCCAACGCGGTTTTGCTAAGGCCGGTGTCAAAGCTGATATCGATTTACAAACAGGTGACGTGGTTTTGGATTTCGGCCAGGCTTACTTTGACAGCGACTCCGATCGTTTAAAAAAGGAAATGAAAGGCGTGCTTGAAAAAGCGATGCCGATTTATTCCAAATCGCTGTTTGGAAACCCTAGAGTGTCTGACAAAATTTCTGCGGTGGAGATCATTGGTTTTGCTTCTCCAACATACCAAGGTCGTTTTATCGATCCACAAAGTTCTAAGGCCGAAGATAAAGTGGCCCTCAAGTACAATATGGATCTGAGCTACCGTCGCGCGAACTCTATTTTCACTTATATGCTGGATCAACAAAACGTTCAGTTTGATCACCAAAAAGAGCTTCTTTCTTTGATGAAAGTCTCAGGCCGAAGTTTCTTGGAAGTGATGAAAGTACAGAACCGCAATATCGCTTCTGCGGCGGAGTTCTGTAAGCAAAATGATTGTAAGAAAGCTCAAAGAGTTATCATTCGTTTCAGCATGGATACTAAAAAGTAATAGGGGTGGGTTGTGACTACAAAGGCATTGGCAGAATATTTTATAATAATGCTCCCATACTGCATGGCGGGCGTGTTTTTAGTGGGGCTGTTCTTCAGAAGCATTATTTATTACACCGTTCGTCGCCACGAATGGTTTGCACGGGAATTTGAAAAACGTGTAAATCAGTATATGGAGGGCGAGGTTCCCGGAAAATCGGAGAACGTGTCTTTCTATGTCTTATCAAAAAAAATCCTGGAAAGAACTTATTACGAGGTTTTTGAAATCCGCGACCGTATGAAACGCAGAAAGCCGGATTCAATAATGTCCACTAGTGACCGCGTCTTCTTGGTGCGCCAGGGGTGTGCGTGGTTGGTGAAAGACATTTTAAAACAGTTGAAATTTTTAAAATGGAACGAAGGAAATCCAAAACTTCTCAACATCACAAAAGCAACTTTGCAACATAATCCTTGTTTCAACCGTGTGTTTGGCGTTTTGCCGATGGTGGGAATCAATGATTTGATTTCAATCTTGCCAGGTCTTTTCGTCGTGGCTGGTATCTTGGGAACTTTCATCGGGATCGCCGGTGGTTTGCAGGAACTAGGAACAATGAATCTGCAAGATCTTGAGAATACCAAAAACATCATGGACCGTTTCCTTCATGAAATCTCTTTTGCGATGAAGACATCTATCGTCGGTATTATCTTCTCGTTGCTTTCGCACGTGACGAATACGATCTTATCTCCTGAAAGATCTTATGTGTCGATGGTCGATCGTTTTGAAAGTGCATTAGACCTTCTTTGGTATCGCAGCGATAACAATAATTTCCCTGCCCATGAAAGACCTTTTGATGAACATCGTGATGCCGTAGAAGCGTTGGCAGAGGATGCTCTGAATAAAGAAATTGGGAAGGCGCCCGTGGCCCGAGGAGCTTAGTTTTGAATACGTTCACAGTCACTATCCACAGGAAGGATCAGGTGCTCAGCCGTGAGGTGAATAAAGATTCATTCACCGTCGGCCGATCTATCGACTGTGACATTTCGTTAAATGACAACCATGTCAGCCGCGTTCACCTTGTTGTAAGCCGCCGTTGGAACCAAATTTGGATTGAAGATAAAAATTCTTCCAACGGCACCTTTGTTAACGGCACCAAAATCGTACAGGGAACTCCGGTCAACGTTGTTTCCACTGATAAAATTCAATTGGGCCGCTCCGAATACATTATTGTGATTGATCTTAAAACAGAAGAAGTCGCAGAGCCCGTTCCGGAACCGGAAGCGGCATCTGCTGAGGAGCCCGTTTTAGAAGACACGGTGGCAATGCCTCCGCCAAGCAATGCGCCTTTTCAGGCCGAAAAAGCTTTGCATGACGCAAAAAGAAAAGCCGCGCAAATTATTTTAGAGGGGGAGACCCAAGCCGAAAAACGCGTGCAGGCGATTTATCAAAAAGCCCGCGAAGCTCAGGCGCAAGCTGAATATTTTTATCAAACTCGCATGACGGAAGCTCATAAAGAGGCCGATGCGATTTTAGCGGATTACCAACAACAAGGCCGCAATCTTTTGCAAGATGCGCGCAACATGGCCCAAGAACTGCGTGAAGAAGTCGACATGTATGTTCAAGGCCTGAAAGAAAAAGCCAAACGCGACACCGAAGATATTATTTCTGAGGCGACCTTAGCGGCAGAAAAGATGAAAACGGAAGCTTTGGAACAGGGTCGTCAAGCCGCACAAAATGAAACCGATGGAATGTTGCGTGGAGCTCGTGAAGAGGCCTCGCGCATCCTGGAATTTGCACAGTTACAAACCCAAGAAACTCAAGAAAAATTAAAATCCGAAAAAGAAGCTCTTGAAAAAGTGAGCGGTGAACTTGCAACAACTCGCGAGATGTTGGCGACTTCAATCAATTCATTGGAAGAAACAAAGGCCATTGAGTTAGAGTTGCAGTTAAAAATTCAGTACGAAGAAACACGAATCAAGACTCTTTTAGAGGATGAGGCCACTCGTTTAAAAGCGCTCTATGAAAAAGAAGATACCCGTATTAAAGAACGCCTTACTGAAGAAGAAACCCGTGTCAAAGAGCACCGTGGTCAGTTGCAAACTTTAACTCAGCAAAATAAAACCCTTGAGGACGCAGTTCGTTCTTTACAAGAAAAACAAGCCGCTCTCAGCATGGATGTTCGCGACATTGAGGCCAAAAAAACGCATCTCTTTAAAGAATACGAAGCCCAGAAGATTTTTCTGAATGAAAAGTTAGAAAAAGAAAAATCCGCCATGGTAAAAACCGAAGAAGAGCGTTTGGAAGAAATGCGTCTGGAAATGTCCAAGCGTTTACAAAAAATGGAGCGGGATCTTTTAGATGACGTCATTCGTAAAAAAGAAAACCTAATTAAGGAAATCCACGCCGCCGTTGAAAAAGAGATCGTGCTTTTGATGGAGCCAACTCAATGGCGCAATATTTCCGCGTCCGTCGAGGAACATATTAAGGAAGCTGTCGAGGGCCGGGTTGCCTCATTGTCGCAGTCTTCAGTGACATCTGCAAAACCTGTCGACTTCATGAAAAAGCGCAAGAGCGAAAAACTGCGTTGGGCTTCCATGGGCCTTGCTATGGGAGCACTGGCATATTTCGTCAGCCAAGTGGTTGTTGAGAAAGTGTCCGGCGATCAGGCTCCGATGCAAACTCTAGTGCAGAACGAAGCCAAGAAGCGACAAGAAGAACTCGAGAAACGCCGTTTTAATCCCGCTCAAGCCGAAGAGCTTAAAGACAGCTATACGGATGCGGTCATTTACACGAGAAACTTCCCGGATATCTACACGGATCAACAGTTCCAGCAGAAACTTTATAAGTCCGCATCCCAATATCTGTTGAAGACCTGGAGAGTGGATGAGGACAAATCGATCCAAGTACTTTCTACTGCGACAGCTCTGGTGAAAGAGCTGACCGAAAAAAAAGGAAAGATTCATCCTGATTTTATTAAAGAAGGCATTGAAAAAATGCGCGGCCTTGAAACAGAAACGCTCGCCCGAATGAAGGATATTTTAGGTTCCGAAGTTCGTGTAGAGTCGTTCCGCCGATTCGAACGTAATTTCTATAGAGAAGAAGTGCAGCGCAGAAGAATGGCGCAGCACTAAAATTTGTAAAGCAATCACGATTCCAGATTTTTCTTAATATAAGGTACTTCCACAATGGCGCGGCAACCATACTTAGCCATCATAGCAACTGTAATGCGGCGAATGCCTTCAATGTTTCGTCCTTGTTTCCCTAAGAGCTGCCCGTAATCTTCGGGATGACAATCCACTTTGAAAACGGTGGTCTTTGTCCCCACTTCATAAGTCACAGTCACTTTTTCTGAATGATTGAGCATTGTTGTCAGCACGTTCTGTATGATCTCTTTCACTTCATCACGGAATGCTTTTCTTAATCCATCTACTTTAAGCACGTGTGTTGAATTCATTTTTGATTTATCCTTTATCCTAATTGTCAGCAAATTTGAGTTTTACTTTTTTTGTGCCTGTTGATTCGGGAGAATCTGGAAAAAACAAAGTCTAGTTTTGTTTTCTTGTTTACTCACTACGCATCCGTGTTTTCTAACAAAATGTCCCCGACTTATTTACGGTAAAAGAACACCACTGGTAGAATTATACCGTACATATAAACTTATTTAGGTGGCATCAATCGAAACAAAATATGACAAGCTGATGAAACGAATCGCGGAGAATATTAAAAAAATCCGCAAATCCAAGGGTTTGTCTCAGCGAAATATGGAAGACTACGGCTTTGATTTGCGAAATTATCAAAGACTCGAGGCGGGAAGCCATTCCCCCAGCCTTTACACTCTTCATAAATTATCTATCGCCTTTCGTGTAGAGATCTCCGAGTTTCTCAAATAGTTTTCTTTTTCGAAAAAATTCGAATAATATTATTCCTCACCTATTAAGATTTTCAAATCCCTGCCGATAACATTTTCGTGTTTACGGTATAAGTACACCACTACGGTTATTTCCACCGTCTTCCAAATAAAAACAAAAAAATACAGGGGATTTAGGGATGTTTTCAAAGCTCAGTCTGAAGGCTAAGATGTTGTCGGCGTTTGTTGGGATTTCGATGTTACTACTGGTTGTAGGCGGTATCGGGTGGTGGTCCAACAAAACCGTTTCATCTATTTATTCAAGTATCACGGCGCAGAATTTACCGAATATTCAAAACATTGGTCGTCTTCGCTATCGCGCGCAGGAGGTGAACCGCACAATGCTTCGGGCTTTTATGGCGAAAGATCCCAATGAGATTGCTTATTACACAAAAGAGTTTAACGAATCGCTTAAGATCTATGAAGACTTCACAAAAAAATACTTGGAAGTCGAATTCTTTCCAGGTGAAGAAGCGCTTTTCAAAAAGGCCGATGATTCATGGAAAAAATACGTGGCTTCTGCTCAAGAAGTTTTAAAGCTTGCGGGAAGACCGGACCAAGAAGCTCATGGACAAAAGCTTTTGGATGAAGAAGTTCGTCAAATCCGTCGAGACCATGTTGATGGTCTGGATGCTCTTCTTGCTTTCCATGATGAAAAAGTGAAAGCAGCAAGAGCTTCGGCTGAAAGCACAACTCATCAAGGCGAAATTTTTGTGACTTTCACAATTGTTATTGGTTTCTTGCTCGCGTGTGTGACGGGCTTCCTGTTCGCAAACTCATTGGCAAACACGTTAAGCCGTATCAGTGGTGAGATTTCAAACTCTGCTGATCAAACTTCAGCCTCCGGAACTCAGTTGTCCGCTGCGAGCCAACAGCTTTCTTCGGGTTCTTCTGAAGCGGCGGCTTCTCTTGAGGAAACTGTGGCGTCCTTGGAAGAGCTTTCAAGCATGGTTAAACTCAATGCCGATCACGCCAAAGAAGCTAATGCGTTGTCGCAAAAATCAAAAGACTCTGCAGAGCAAGGTGAAAGTGAAATCACAAAGCTTATTGGTGCCATGGAAGATATCGCCAGCGGTTCAAAAAAGATCGAAGAGATTATCACAGTTATTGATGATATCGCCTTCCAAACAAATCTTCTGGCTTTGAACGCGGCGGTGGAAGCAGCCCGTGCCGGCGAACAAGGGAAGGGTTTCGCCGTTGTTGCTGAAGCTGTCAGAAACTTGGCACAAAGAAGTGCGGCGGCAGCGAAAGACATCACGTCTTTGATTCAAGATAACGTTTCAAAAAGTGAAAACGGAGCGCGCGTTGCAAGTCAAAGCGGCGCGGTTCTTAAAGACATCGTGACATCTGTCAAAAAAGTGGCGGATTTGAACAGTGAAATTTCCGTAGCCAGCCAAGAGCAGGCCAGTGGACTTGAGCAGATTTCAAAAGCGATGAACCAATTGGATCAAGCGACACAAGGAAATGCGGCGTCTTCTGAAGAAGTGGCGGCGTCCTCTGAAGAAATGTCAGCACAAGCTGTCTTACTTGCGGAGTTGGTAATGGATCTTCGCGGTCTTGTTCAGGGCAATGGTGCAGAAGTGGCACAAGATGCAGTTCGTCCCAAAAGAAAAGCAGCTCCAATGGCTACTGTAAAGAATACGGCGAAACCTACTTTAGTGAAACATAGAAAAGAAGCCGAAGAAATTCTGCCTCTTGAAGATGCCAGCGAGCGCAAAGTCGGAAACGTTTCTGGTTTCTAAAGAGGATAATATGATTGACCAATATTTAACTTTCACGGTCGATAAACAGAACTACGGTGTTCAAATCAGTGCCATTCGAGAAATCAATCGCATCAGTGAAATCACCAAAGTTCCCGAAGCTCCTGCCTACGTGGCGGGAGTGATGAACTTGCGCGGAAAAGTCATTCCGGTGGTGACATTGCGCCTGCGTATGAAGTTGGCAGAGGCAGACGTCACAAAAGAGACTTGCACGATTGTTGTTGAAACAAAAGCGGGGCAGGTCGGTGTGATCGTAGACTCCGTCAGTTCTGTGATTAATCTTGATAAAAAAGACGTTGATGAAACTCCGGTCCAACAAGGCGACGAGAATTATATCATCGGCGTCGGCAAGCTCGAAAACGGAATGGTCTTGCTTGTTGATATCGAAAAATGCCTGGGCTCAGAGTTGATCTTTGGCGGCGAAGCAATCGCCGCCGAAGCCGCGTAACCGCATCTCGTTGTTGCGTAAGATCATTTTTCATCTGGTTTCTAAACGGAAAATAAGATAGATAGAGGTGACTTACGCAGATAATGTGACGCGGTTCGTTGGAGGACTTATGATGTCGCCGGGGCATGAGCAACAAATTGAAATTCTATTCGCCGTAGCGGGCCTTCTTCTTACGATTATTTTCGCTGTGATTTTCATCGGTGTGTGGAGAAATGCACGTCGCGAAGATAAAAAGACTTTAGAGTATCAAGCGAAACGCGAAATGCCGACAACGGCGGAAAAAGAAAAGACAGAAGTAGAGGAAGCTTTAGCGCACACTGACTCCACAGGCGAGATGGTCTCTGACATCGAGATTCCAGATCTTGCCAAAGAAGCTCGCCACGTTGTTGAAGAAACAGCGGTTGATCTCAAAGAAGCCCTTAAGAAAACCGAAGAAAATCTTTTTGGTCGCATTCGCAATTTGTTTAAAGGTGATACAAACAATAAACATCTCGAAGAAATCGAAGAGATTTTATATACCAGCGACTTGGGGCCAATGACGGTGCAACGTTTGATGGCGGCTCTTGAAGATAAATTGTCCAAGAAAGAGCGCGCTGATTACGACACGGTTCGCACGGCTCTAAAAGAAGAAATTAAAAATATTTTTGCTGGCTCTCACTCCGCAGCTCCGGATCAGGGTATCCTATCTAAAATCCAGTTCGCAGCAGAAGGTCCGACAGTTTTGATGATTGTAGGGGTGAATGGTGCGGGTAAAACTACGTCCATCGGAAAAATCTCTGCACAATTGGCCGGCCAAGGTAAAAAAGTTTTGGTGGCTGCAGGCGACACTTTCCGTGCGGCGGCGGGAGGACAACTCAAAGTTTGGACGGATCGCGCTCAAGTCGAAATTTTTTCTCCGGAAGGTGTAACAGATCCAAGTGCCGTGGCATTTGATGCTGTCGCCAAAGGCAAAGCGCAAGGTTATGATGTTGTGATCGTCGATACGGCGGGACGCCTGCACACCCAAGCGAACTTGATGGAAGAAATTAAAAAAATGAAGCGCGTGATGACGAAAGTCATTCCTGAGGCTCCTCATGAAACTTTGATCGTGCTTGATGCGAACTCAGGACAAAACGCTTTGATGCAAGCAAAAGAATTCCACAACGCTTTGGCTTTAACAGGGGCGATTCTAACAAAAATGGATGGCACCGCGAAAGGTGGCGTGGCGGTGGGACTTGCCCAAGAGTTGCAAATCCCTATCAAGCTTATCGGTGTCGGCGAAAGAATCCAAGATCTTCGCACGTTCTCGTCTCAAGAGTTTGTAGACTCTCTTTTTCAATAGAGAGTCTAACGGATCATCACTTTTGGTCGGCGATATGCTGAATCTGATCGGATTGGTAAATATGAAATCCCGGTTGGAAATTCAAGGCGGCAATCGCCATCGCTTTCGCAATATCAGTTGCTTTGATCGCGCGGTATTTTCTTAACGGTCCCACAAGAAGGGGATTGATATAAGAACTCAGTTTTTGAGCAACACCTTCGCCAGAGCGCTGTTCTTTGCGCTCTCCCAATATCAAGGAGGGTCTAAAGATTTCAATTTGCGGAATTTTTAATTCCCGCAGCGATTTTTCCATTTCGCCTTTGACGCGATTATAGAAAACACTCGAATTCGCATCAGCACCCATGGCTGAAATCACGATAAACTTTTGCGCTTTGACTTGTTCAGCAAGTTTTGCAAACTCCAAAACATACTTGTAGTCGACTTTACGAAAAGCTTCCTGACTGCCGGCTTTTTTAATCGTCGTTCCTAAACAACAAATAAAAATCTGCGCCTTTAAAGCGTCAGGATGGTCTTTGAGTTTGTCGAAATTCAGAATGATGTTTTCCGTGTGCGGAGGAATTTTTCCCATCGGGGAGCGACTGATCGCTTTGACTTTTGTGACTTGTTCAAGATGCGCTAAAATGAGAAGGAGCTCGTGTCCCACGAGCCCCGTCGCACCTACCATACATACATCAGTTGGATAGATCATTTAATTATTAGTTGCCGTTTCTGGTATTGTTGTTGTCATTTTCAGCTTGGTACTTGATCTCTGGTGGGTTGTGCGCACCAGAAGTTTTCAAGAACTCAGGAACAGAGTCTCTGAAATCCGCAAGACCGCTGACCTTGATCACACCTTTTGTAAGACGTGCATCTGGATGAGCGTAATCAACAAAACGACCTTCGTCCACCAAGAAGTAACCGCGGAAGTTTGTTTTCATGGCGTCCGCTTGTTTTCCAGAATCGATTCTGTAACGGTCGCCTGATTTTCCAGAAGATGCTTGGTTGCCATAATTCAATTGAACCGCATTTGGATATTGGTCGATGTCATACGTTCCTTGCTCGATCAGGTTTTGACCCGCGATTACAGGAATGGCTTTGTCGATGATTGTTTTTGCGTCCGCTGTCAAACCACCACTTTGTTGCGCGCCATTTGTCAAAAGGATGAAATCCCAATGTCCTGGTTTTTCAAACTTATCCGCATAGCGAGGAAGTGGAGTTGTTTTCTTTTTGAAGATACCTGTCGTCACTTCTTTTTCGCGAGTCGATTCACGAGCGTAAACACGGTAGATGTCTGTGCCTACTGGCAACAAACTGCGCAAGTACGCAACCGCTTTGTTTTCCAAGCGTGTGCAACCTGAAGAACCTGGATTTGAGAAAAGATTCATTAAGAAACCGCGAGTCAGTTCAATAGAAGCCGCGCCATCTTTACCCCAACCAATCGTTCCGTGCATCCATTGGTAGTTCATACCATTGATTTCGTCTGCCGGAGTCACTTTTGCTGCAAACCAACCGAAAGCACCATAGATTGTTGTTTTACCGTGAGCGTCTTCAACCATCCATTTACGTGAAGAAGCGATTTTAGAAATGCCGTCAGTGATAGGACCTGGGATTGATTTTAAATCTTGTCCAGCTTTATACCAATGCGGATAGTGGCCTTGACCGTCTTGATAGAACTTCACCCATTCAGAAATTCTCGCATGGCCTAGCCAGGTCTTAAACGCATTTGGATCTTCTTTCGTACCTTCTTCGGGACGACCGACAACCATTTCTGTTTCCATCACAAGTTTGTGAGGGCAACCCGGAGTCTCCGTGCAACGTTCATAAACGCGAGTTTTTTCCGTCGCCACGTTTTGAATCACGAAGTATTTAGAAGCTGCCGTCACAAGTTCTTTTTCAGAAAGATAATCTTTTGAAACAAAAAGTTCAGCCGCAGCATCTGCTTTTAAAGAAGACGACTTGATGATCTTGATTTGCACAAGGGGAGTGGCTTCATTTAATAGATCATAAATTTCCACTTCATCATTCATGGACAGTTTGCCGACAATATTATTTGCCGTTGTGGAGTTGCTGCTACGAACATTCAAGCTGTCAGCTGAAATGAAATAACGTTGTCCTACTTTAAGCTGGGATTTGTTAAGAGCCACTGCGGCTGCATTAACACTCACAGAGCTTGTGGCATCGGCAGTAAGTTCTTGTGCAAGACCCACAAGAGGTGAGCTGGCAATCAGCAGACCTAATAGTGCAGAACACAGTCGACGTGTTTTAAGCTTTGTCATAGTACGTCCTCCAGACAGTCGTCTTATTAAACCTTTGTCATTGACTCAAATCCCCTTAGCAAGAAGCGTGACAGAGGTCTTTGGTACGGTATTTTTTTATTTGGCCAATTTTCCCGTCAAATTCTTATTCAATGACGCCCAAAAGGGGCAACAAGGAGGTTTCATGAAGAAATTATTGGCGGCTCTACTGATATTTCTCCCGTGTCTGTCATATGCGCAGGGAAGCACGCGCTGGCGGATCACAAAACCACAATGGACCGATCAAGATGAAAATAAATTTGGTGAGTTTATCTCAAAAATCGGTGCAGCGGTGGAACGCAGAGAATGTCTTCAAGTCGACACGTGCTTAAAAAGCACGGCGAATCCCTACGCAGGAACAGATCCTTCCAGTCTGCGCTTGTTTGCCGACTGTGCGGATCTTCCGTATTTCTTACGAGCTTACTTTGCGTGGAAAAATGGACTTCCGCTCTCTGTACAGAGCGATGTAAGTCCACGCCAATCCGGAGACAATCCTGATGTGCGCTACACAAAATACGGAAACTACGTTACAGGTCGCTACAGTGTTATTCCGACCCGATTCAGCAGTCCCAACGCCATTGAAATTCTCAATAAAACAGTGGTCGATATGGTGTGGTCCGCTTCGTTCCGTTTAATCGGAGAAGAAGACACGGGATACTTCACGGATTTTTATCCTGTAAAACTATCTCGTGAGGGCATTCGTCCAGGCACTGTGATCTATGATCCTAACGGTCACGTCGCTATCATCTACAAAGTCACAGATGACGGACGTATTTTTTATATCGATTCACATCCTGACAATACTTTAACGTCAGGAATGTACACTCCTAAATTCACACGTAGTTTCCCTCAGCAAGGTGCGGGTTTTAAAAATTTCCGTCCGTTGGCTTTGGTGGGGGCAAATCGAAACGTAGCTGGTGAATACATCGGCGGCAGAATCGTCGGTGCTCGCAACTCTGCACTTCCTAACTACAGTCTTGAACAGTTCTATGGAAATCGCCCTGATCCAAGTGGTGATTGGCAAAAAGGTCAATTCATCTATCGTGGAGCCGCTTTCCCATACTACGAATATCTTCGTATCATGATGGCCAGTGGTGATTTGAAAATCGATCCTCTTCGCGACATGCAACAAAACTTAGCCGATATCTGCACAAGCTTAAAAGACCGCGTGGTCGCAGTGAGCCTAGGCAACAAAGCCGGCATTGATAAAAAACCCCATCCGGAACGTTTGCCGCAAAATATTTACGGAACTGACGGAGAATGGGAAGCCTATGCGTCGCCGGCACGGGATGCGCGTTTGAAAGTGTCCTACATGGATTTGCTTTCTCAAGCTCGCATTTTGATTCAACGTCACCGCACGGGAGATCCGAGCATTGTGTACAGTGGAGCAAATCTCGCTGCAGATATGCTCGCGGTTTACGATCGCGAAACTCGTGGTTGTCAGTTCACTTACACGAACTCCAGTGGAGGTGCTGTCACTCTGAATTCAGAAGATGCTCGTCAGCGTTTGTTTGACTTAAGCTTTGACCCTTATCACTGTGTCGAACTTCGCTGGGGAGCGAAATCTCCACAGGAGCTCGCTTCTTGTATGGACGATGCGAATAAGCGTGAGTGGTACAGTCGTGAAAGATGGTTGCGTAATCAATGGGAACGCCGCTATGACGCCCGCATGGATTTCTCTTTGGATGAACTCACAGGTCCTAAACCGGGCGCTGGAATCGCACAACCGCCGGATGTGGATATCATTCGCTATTTGAATTCACAGAAGTAAAAAAAAGGTACCAGTTACCTTTTCCTGAAACCTCTGAAAAGGCTGTCTCATTTTGAGACGGCCTTTGTTTTTGAAAAATATGTGAGCCAAATCAAGACGACAATTTTCGGCGCTTGTATAAGAAATTTTTCACGAAAGCCAAGGCAGGTCCAATAGGGCTGGCACTTTACTTGATAGTAACACCGTTGGAAGAGGGTGTTATGAAGATGAAGAGTTTAGTACAAAAGTCGTTTATCGTGGGTATGAGTTTAATTGTATTAGCTCCCCAATTTTCTTTGGCTCAAAGCAAACCTCAGATCATTCAAGATCAGGTGACGAGAGCGAGAACCAATCCTATCATCAATCCACGTTGGGGAAGTTTCCTTCTGCGCACGGATCGCCTTGCCAAGCTTTATTCTTTAAGAAACTACGAAGCTATTTGGGTTGACGCCAACGGAACTCCGAATGCGATGGCTGCACGCCTTAAATCTATTTTCGCTGAAGCAGATAAACACGGACTTAACAGTGCTGACTACTGGGATGAGCAAATTGAAAAAGGCTATCAAGCCACTCTTAAAAACCCCGGAGTACAGTGGATTACTTTTGAACTCTTAGTTTCTGAAGCGCTCATTCGTTACGTTTCGCATCTTTCTGCGGGCCGTTTTGATCCTGAGCAAATTGATACTGATATTAAGTTTAAGAAAAAAGATTTCGCTGAATTTACACAGTTAAATGCGGCGGTCTCTTATGGTCCCGAATCTTTGGCTTCTTCTTTGGAAGGTTTTGCGCCGACTCATCCTCGTTATCGCGAGTTGATGGGCGTTCTTGCGCAGCTTAAAGACATGAAAGCCAAAGGTGGCTGGGCCACGATCAATTCTCCAGGTTTTATTTTGAAGCTCGGAGTGAAAGACCCTGTGATCAATCAAATCAGAGAACGCTTCAACCAATTGGGTTATCGTATCTCTTATAATGGTGGAAACACATTCGATAACGAATTCGATCAAGTTTTAAGACAATATCAATCCATGAACGGCTTAACAGCGGACGGAATTATCGGAACTCGTTCCGAGGTTTTGCGTGCGTTGAATTTCACCGTGAACCAAAGAATCGCGCAAGTGGAAGTGACGATGGAAAAACTTCGTTGGTTGCCAGCCAACGTTGAGCAACGTCATATCTTTGTGAACTTAGCGACAACAGAATTCCGTCTTTATGATGAAGGTGGCAAAGTATTCCACTTTAAAACAGTGAACGGCCAACCCTTCCGCAGAACTCCTTCGATGAGAGACTCGATCACTTTCGTGAACTTGAATCCTTATTGGACAGTGCCTCGCAGTATCGCGATCAAAGATAAATTGCCAATGTTAAAACAAGATCCGCGCTATCTTGAAAAGCACAACATGCTTTTGATCGACGAAGGAACAGATCAAGTTGTCGATTCATCATCAATTGACTGGCGCAGTATGACGGCAAGAAATTTCACTTATTACATCCGTCAATTGCCGGGACCTGATAATGCGTTGGGCGTAGTGAAGTTCCCGCTTCAAAATCCGTGGGCGATTTACATGCACGACACAAATGAAAAACAACTTTTCGGCGAAAGCAAACGTCACCGCAGCTCTGGCTGTGTCCGCTTGGAACAACCGTTGGAACTTGCCGCATATCTTTTAAGAGATCAAGCAGGTTGGGGACTGGAAGATATCAAGTCTTACGTTCCTCTTTATGACAACAACATTCCTGGCGAAATTGATAAAAAAGTATTTTTGAAAAAGGCCATGCCGGTTTACTTCCTCTATCTCACTGTTGAAAAAACAGAAGATGGAGCGTTCCGATTCGTCGACGACGTGTATGGGCAAGACACTCGCGTGAGCAAAGCCTTGCAGAACAAGAAAAACTCTAGCGAGTTGTTTTAAGGAGTTGAGCTATGAAAAAATGGTGGATGGCAGTATCGACATTGTTGTTTGCAGGTTTAGCTCAAGCTCAATCTCTGGGCGCCTTGCAGGTGAACGGACAAGCGGGCAGTCAGCAGCTTTTCCAAAAAGTGAAAGCGGTTCGCTGCGTGGTCGGCCAACGTGGAACTTGTGATGCTCCCGTATTTTTTGATTTGAATGCTCCGGCTTCTGTGCCGGCCGGAACTTACATCGTGGGTTTTGAAAACTCTGTTTATCCGGAAATGGTGAAGGTGAACGGCGGTTATACAACGACTCTGAATTTGGAAAGAATCAGTGTTCCTTCGCAAGTGCGCGGCCAAAAGATCCGCGTTTATCGTGATTTCTCTTCTTTGATTGAACAAAAGAAAATCTATATGACGATGTTTGCGATGAACCGTCATCTTTTCCGTTTGGATAAAGATAACTTCGGCGATCTTTATATCGCGGGTCTTTGGGAGCGCGACTACGTTCAACGTTTCACTTATGAAGTGTGCCCTCGCATTGATGCTTACGGTGAAGTTTCCAGCGGCGCTCGCTCTGTGTGCAACGCTTGGAATACGGCCAAAGATCCGATGGGACTTCGTGAGCTTTATAACTTTTCTAACGATGGAACATTTCAAGAAATGTGGGTCACTTTCCCGGGCGACGTGATTCCTTCAAAACATCCTCGTTATTTAGTGTCAGCTCCTATGACAGAACAGGACTTTGTGGCTGTGTTCCCTGGTGCTTATAAAGTGCAAGCTGACGGAAAAAACATGCCGTCCGTCTCTGTCAAAGTAGGGAACGTGTCCCAGAATGCATCGACCTTTGGATTTTCATTGAACGCGGTGAAGTCCTTCATTAACCTAGATGGAGAGGACTGCTCATCTGCACGTACATGGAAAACAGAGTCCCGCGCGTACTGCACGAGCGACCAGCAAGAAGGTTGCGACCGCTCCAATGCGGAGAGTTGCGAACCCATGTAATGGGAAAGGTTCAATGCGAAAGATTGTTGTTAGTTTAATTATAGGACTTGGGCCTCACTTTGTGTGGGCTCAAGGTGTTAAGCCTGTTTCTGTTTCCTATGAAAATCTCATGCGCTGTTTCCCTGAACTTCAGGATGAAAAGCTCTCTTTCAAAGTAGATCTCAATCGTCTTAAAGATATTATCGACGAAAAATTCGTGACGTCCCAATCGCAACTGCGTCAAAGAAAGATCCACTATTTGGATGCTGAAAAGCAAGGCATGAATTTGATCTTGCGCACAAAATTTCGCGGCGAAAAGAAAATGGAAACGGAGTTGATTTTGCAGCAGGTGGATGCCAAAGGTGTTGTGACCGACATCAAGCTCACTGAGAATCAGCGCATCAATCCCAAGCAAGATATCATCAATAACTTTCTTTTGAATTCGACGATCAAATCGGACGAATACTCCTATAATGACACGAAGCTCAATGACGTGGTCTCGACCTACCGCCGGAACTTTAAAGACATCGAAGAGATTGAACTGGCCGATAAGCCCAATAAGCGTTCGATTCTCTGCGAAAATAAGAGTGATCTCGGCATTATATGCACGTGTTCCAAAAAATAATCTGTTGAATATCGACCTTTTAGAGATATACTTTTAGCAGTGTTGTTCTAGGATTTTTTCTAGAGTTTTAAAAGGTTTAGGCGATCTGCAACTGAGGTGCTAGTGACATCTGATAAAAAAACCTACGATTTTCTAATTGCGGGTGTCCCTTACAAACTAAAAACCTCTCATGACGATGCCACTGTGCAAGAGCTCGTCGATTTTGTTAATAGCAAAATGAATCAAGCCATGTCCCTTACTAAAAACGGTTCTTTCCAAAACGCTGCAGTTTTGACAGCGATGAATTTGGCGGAAGAGTTGATCCTTTTAAAACGCAAGGCCCATCGCGAGCTAGAGAAGCTCGAAGAAAAAGCGATGCAGCTTTCACTTGATCTAGAAAATTCCAAGAGCAACAAGGTTTTGAACAACTAACTTTGTTTTGATTTCTTGGGGATCCATTGTCTGTTTCTTGGAGCTCTAAAAAGGAATGTCGTTCCTTCTTTAAATCTCTTTGCGCTCAAGAGTTCGCGCAAGGTCTTGTTCAAAATCAACAGCAGCTCAATGCTCAATTGCGAGAGTTTTTAAAATCGCAATCGGGCCGCTGGGGAGCCTATCGGGCTTTGCCAGAGGAAGCTCAAGTCGAAGAGGTCTTTCAGATCTCTCACTTGAATTGGGTGTTTCCGCGAATGCGGGAAGGCCATTTGGAATTCTTTGAAGCACAACATTTTGTGCTAGGTCTTTACGGAGTTCAGGAACCAGCCCCTGACTCTGTCGCGCGAGATCTCAAGGACATCCAAGGTCTGCTGATTCCAGGTTTAGTGTTTAATAAGAATGGCAATCGCCTGGGGAAGGGCAAAGGGTTTTATGACAAAACCTTGATGAACTACCAGGGGATTAAAGTGGGGATCGGTTTTGATTTTCAAGTTACCAAGGACCCACTGCCTACCGAAGCCCACGATGTCGTGATGGATTATCTAGTCACCGAATCAGGCTTGGTCGATTGCAGGAAGTATCAGGAGTAAGGATCATGGAGTTAGTTATCACCGCAATTATCGGTGTGTTGTTGGGCGGAGCAGTTGTATTCATCATCAAGCGTCTTCAAGACGAGAACAAAAAGAAATCAGCACGTATCGAAGCTGAAAGAATCGTAAACAAGGCAAAATCAGAAGCTGCGAAAATCAAAAAAGATTCGGAAACGAAAGCCAAAGATTTTGAAGCCCGCGCCCGTAAAAACGTGGAAGCGGATATTCACAAGCAAAAGTCCACAGTCAAAAACAAAGAATCTCAACTCGAGCGTCGTTTGAAAGAGATCGACGATCAATTCAAGCACAAGATGGAAGAAAACGATCGTTATCTGAATTCTTTGAAAGACCGTGAAGAAAAAATCGCGATCTCTGAAAATCGTATCAAAGATCTAGAGAAAAAAGGCGAAGCTCATATTGGTGAGCTCAAACAAAAATTAGAATCTGTGGCAGCAATGTCGCAAGAAGAAGCTCGTCGTCAACTTTTGAACGCTCTGGAAGACGAAGCAAAACAAGAGGCCGCAAAAAAGATCGCGCAAATTGAAGAAGAAGCAAACAAAGAAGCCGATAAAAAAGCAAAACGCATTTTGGCAACAGCACTTTCTCGCTTCGCTTCTGAATACACATCTGAGCGCACGGTGAGTGTTTTGGCCCTTCCGAACGATGAAATGAAAGGGAAAATCATCGGCCGTGAAGGTCGTAATATTCGTACACTGGAAGCTCTTTGCGGTGTCGACTTGATTGTCGATGACACTCCGGAAGCCGTGGTGATTTCAGGATTTGATCCTGTTCGCCGTGAGCTGGCTCGTCGTACAATTGAAAAATTGATGGAAGACGGTCGCGTGCATCCAGCGCGTATCGAAGAAGTTGTTGAGAAACAACGTAATGAATTGATGAAGTCCATCAAAGAAGAGGGTGAACGTCATGTGATGGAATTGGGTATTCCAAACATGCACCCTGAGTTGGTTAAAATTATCGGCGGTTTGAAATACCGTTCTTACCAAGGTCAAAACGCTTTGAACCAAGCTTTGGAAGTTGCACAAATCGCAGGACTTCTTGCTGGTGAAATGGGTGTGAATGTGAAGCTCGCTCGTCGCGCGGGTCTTTTGCACAATATCGGTAAAGCGATTGATCACACAGCCGAAGGCAGCTATGCCTTTGTCGGCGCTGAAGCGGCGAAAAAATACAACGAGTCTGAAGACGTCTGCCACGCGATCCGTGCCCATGATGAAGAAGAAAAACCACATTCGATCCTTGCTTGGATCGTGCATGCGGCGTTCATCCTTTCTAGCTCTCGTCCAGGCGCTCGTCGTCCACAAATGGATTCTTTCATCCACCGTTTGGAAGATCTTGAAAGCATCGGTAACAGCTTTGACGGCGTTCTTAAAACATTGGCTCTGCAAGCCGGTAAAGACGTGCGCGTGCTTGTAGAAAGCAGTAAAGTGACAGACGACCAAGCTGTGATGCTATCTCGTGATATCGCTCGTAAGATCGAAAGAGAGATGCCACAAGCAGGCCAAGTGAAGGTCACTGTGGTTCGTGAAACACGCAGCGTGGAGCATGCACGATGATGCGTCCTGAAGAGCAGTTAGAAAGAATCAAGTTCGGTGTCGCTGAGTTTATCAACGACGAGGACATGCTGAAGAAACTAAAAAAAGGTCAGCCATTGAATATCAAGCTGGGAGCAGATCCTACGCGTCCTGATATTCATATTGGTCACACAGTCGTGATCAATAAGCTTAGAACGTTTCAAGAACTGGGACATAAAGTTTATTTCTTGATTGGCGACTTCACAGCGATGATCGGCGACCCTTCAGGAAAAAACACAACTCGTCCGATGCTCACTCGTGAAGAGATCGAAGAAAACGGTCGTACTTACGCAAAACAGATTTTTAAAATCTTAGATCCCGAAAAAACCGAAATCGTTTACAACTCCTCTTGGATTGGCAAAATGACTCCGGTGGATTTTATCCGCATGTCAGCGCAGTACACAGTGGCGCAAATGCTAGAGCGTGATGATTTCACGAAGCGCTATAAGTCAGGCACTCCGATTGGTATTCATGAATTCTTGTATCCGTTGACTCAAGGTTATGACTCTGTGGCTTTAAAGGCCGATGTCGAGTTGGGCGGTACGGATCAAAAATTCAACTTGCTTGTAGGGCGCGCCATGCAGTCCGCTTACGGGCAAGAAGCGCAATGTGTTTTAACGATGCCAATTCTTGAAGGCATTGATGGTGTTAATAAAATGTCCAAGTCTTTGGACAATTATATTTCCGTTGTTGATACTCCGAAAGATATGTTCGGTAAGACGATGCGTATCTCTGATGATTTGATGTACCGTTGGTACGAACTTTTGACGGACATCACAGCGAATCAGTTGTCGCAGCTTAAAACGGATGTGGCCGAAAAACGCAAACATCCTCGTGAAGTAAAAGTGAATTTGGCGAAGTTCTTAATCAAACGTTTCCACTCTGAAACAGCAGCTCAGGCGGCGGAAGATGAGTTTAATCGTATCTTCGTAGAAAAAGGTCTTCCTGACGATGTACCTGAATTTGAAGTCGAAGCCGAAGCTCAAGTGGGCTTGCCTGCTTTGATGGTGAAGGCGGGGCTTGTCGCTTCGAACGGCGAAGGTTCCAGACTTATCCAGGGTGGCGGCGTGCAAATTGACAGCGAAAAAATCTCTGATCCAAAACTCAAAATGGATTTAAAATCAGGTCAGAGCTTCGTTGTAAAAGCGGGAAAGAAGAAGTTCGTTAAGATAAAGGTTAAGTAATGAAAATTAAATTTCTTCCGCAAAATCTTGAAGTCGAGGCGACTCCGGATAAGAGTCTCCTGCAAATTGCGACGGAAAATCATTTGGAAATCCGCTCGATCTGCAAAGGAGTTCCTTCCTGTGCAGAATGCCGTGTGCGTATTGCGGAAGGCGAATCAAATATTCTTCCGCCGACGAAAGCGGAGTTGAGCCTTATCGGTACGAATTATTTTATCGATGGTAGAAGGCTTAGCTGCCAAGTGCGCTGCTTTGGCAACGTGACAGTTGATTTGACGGAACAAGTGGAGCGCGCAGAAAACCAAACGAAGAAGATTCGTGGTTTCCGTACGAACAAACAAGTTGAGTCGAAGGCTGTGAACGACACAATGCTTTTAGCTGAAAAAATTGAAGGCAGTGGTGGCGATAATCGACCAAGTGGGGGACAACAAAACCCGAAAGCTGAAGCTAACGAGGGACATCGCCAGCATCAACATCAGCATCAAAAATCTCATCAACAAGGTTCAAGATCCGAAGCATCGAAAAAAGATAAGAAGTAGGTCCTTAGTCTAGTGCAATGTTAAGATGCCTTTACCGATAAGTAATGTGAATGTCACACAAGATTACTTACCGGGAACGAGGTCAGGGACCGCTGCTTATTTTACTCCATGGTTATGGAGGCAGCGTCCATCATTGGGAGGCGATTGCAGATCGTCTCTCTTCTCAGTACCGCGTGGTCATTCCTAATCTCACGCATCTTTATATGAGCACGGATAAATTGTTTTTCTCTGTACAAATTGAAGTGCTGGCGAAATTTATTCGTGAAACATTTCCTGGTGAAAAAGTCAGCGTGGCGGGACTCAGTTATGGCGGCGCTCTTTCTTGGGGACTCGCGACTCAACATCCAGATCTGGTTAAGAAAACTGTTTTGATCAATCCAATGGTCACAGATCCGGTGCGTTTCTTTTTACCTAAAGAACTGAAATTCTTTTTCTCAATTCCCTTAAATCTAAAAAGCGTCTACGTGATGCTGGCCACGCCAATGGGAAAGGCTTTTCTTAAAAGAGCTGCGCAAATTTTCCGCGATGAAAGAAGTGAAGGGGCCACAGCCGTTGAACATCTCAAAGGCCGAAAGCTTTTGTTTGTCGCTCACATGATTCATCACTTCTCTTGGATTTTACGTTCTGAAGATTGGCGTGTTTGGAATCAGAAGCTCTACACGTATCGTGGTGAATGCCGTTTGATTTTTGATAAAGAAGATTTGCTCTTTAACCACGAAGCCTACACGAAATTCGCAAAGCACATTGGTTGTGAAGATTTGATTCCGATTGAAGGAGCCGGGCACCTGGCGATTAAAACTTGCCCTGATGCGATTGCTGATTTGATGTCGGAGTTTTTAAAAGGTTCAAAGGCGGCTTAGCTGCTTCAGCTCCCGGGCCATGCGGCCCTCCGCTCTGCCGGCTTCCGCCGGAGCTGCTTCAGCTTGCGTGCCCGCTACCGCGGATTACACATTAAAACTAGAGCCGCAGCCGCAATGTTTAGATGCGTTTGGATTATTAAAGACAAAACCTTTGCCGTTTAATCCGCCGGAATATTCCAAAGTCATTCCTAAAATGTAGAGCATGCTTTGCGGATCAACGGCGACTTTTTGTCCGTTGGATTCAAAAAGTTTATCGCCGTCTCTTTGAGCGGTATCGAAATTCATTTTATAAGAAAGGCCCGAGCATCCGCCTTTTTTCACCTCAACGCGCAGAAAAGCAGATTCTTCTTTTCCTTCTTCTTTTTTCAAAGCGGCTAGTTTTTGAGCTGCTTCAGGTGAAATTTGAATCATTTGCGGGCTCCTTGTCAGAGATAAATACCTAGGCAGTATAACATAGCTGTCAAGCCTTGAGGAGGCCGAAAACTCGGCCCAGGGTTGATCTTTAAGTATCTGGAAATACTGGATTATTCTAGCGTAGAGAATTCTTCAGGATTTCCACCGCACGCAGAAGTTCTTCTTCCGTTGTCCAGCGGCCGACGCTGATTCTTAAAGAACACTGCACCTCATCCACACTGATTCCAAGCCCCGTCAAAACGTGACTGATCACCATAGCGCCAGTGCCACAGGCTGAGCCCGTGCTCACACCGATTTTTTGTAAGCGAGGTAAAATCTGTTCAGTTTTAAAACCAGGAAGAGTGATGTTGAGATTGTTTGGAGCGCGCTCCGTAGGATGACCATTCAAACGAACTCCAGGAATAGCATCTTGCAATTTCGTCCATAAAAATTCACGAAGGTTTGTAAGCTTCGCAAATTCCTCTGGAAGATTTTGTTCGCAAATTTCAGCCGCCACACCAAAGCCCACGATCGCAGGAACATTTAAAGTTCCAGAGCGAAGCCCGCGTTCTTGGCCGCCACCATAGATGAGTGGATTGAGTTGAACTTTGGGATCTTTAGAGCGAATGAAAAGAGCGCCGACACCTTTCGGTCCGTAAATTTTGTGAGCTGAAAAAGACATCAGATCAATTCCCATCTCTGTGGCATCTACCGGAATTTTTCCCGCAGCTTGAGTCGCATCCGTGTGCAAATAAATTCTATGTTCTTTTGCCAGGCGCGCGATCTCAGGGATCGGATTGATCGTGCCGATTTCGTTATTCACCCAAATAAAACTCATGAGTTTTGTGTGAGGCTTGATTGCTTTACGAATCGTTTCAATTTCTACTTGGCCAAATGAATTCACAGGAAGGAAATCGACTTCGACACCCATTTTTTGAGCCGCGGCCATCGCTTTCATGATGGAACTGTGTTCAACAGTGCTTGTGATAAAGTGAATAGGCTCGTGGGGATTTTCTTCGCGCAGTTTTGAAATCAAACCGAAGATAACCCAATTGTTGGATTCCGTAGCGCCACCAGTGAAAATGATTTCAGTGGATTTTGCGCCAATCAAAGAAGCGACTTGAGCGCGCGCTTTGGTCACGGCATTTTCAGCAAGCCAACCCCAATGATGTCCGGCACTGGCAGGATTTCCAAAGAATTCTTTGAAATAAGGTTCCATCGCTTGAAAAACTTTTGGATCCACGGGAGTCGTGGCGTTGTAGTCGAGATAGATGCCTTTGTCTTGTTGCACTTTAGTGTCCATCGGGCGCTCAGAGTTTAAGTCCATGGCTAGGAGCTAATCCCGACAAAGCCTTCGCGTCAACAGCAAAAATGCCTGCTGCATTAAGCTGTTACTTTGGCGCGTTCCTTTTCCTCATATTCCTGGATTTTTTCATTGAGGAAGTTCTGGGCGCGGTACTTATCGAGGTCCTTGATGTCGCCCTTTAAAATGTGAAGCTGAGAAATTCCCTGGCTTTGCAGGCGCTCTTTTTGAGTATGATAAAAAACACCTCCCCGAGGAGTATACAGAACGTACTTATTGTTCCTGGGGAGATGTATATAAACATTAAATTCCACGGCCACGTCACCTGTGAGTTCGTCGACATGGATCGACGCCATTTCTTCGGCGGCGGAGTCTCCGCAATTTGACTTGATGTCGGCGCGGGGAAAAAAAGCCATCGCGACTTCGTTGCCGTTGTGAATGGATTTTCTTAAAAACTCTGCGTATTGCAACGCCCAGTCTTCAAAAGGCACTTCGCGAATTTCCAAATCCATCGAGTCACCATCGCGAATGTCCTCGCCGTTATTTCTTAAAAAACGAAACAGACGTTCGCGGATTTTTCCAATGAACTCGGCATCCAAAGATTTGTCTTTTCCCATGGCGGTCACGAGGTAGCCTGAGAAACGACTGGATTCAATGACGATGCAGGAAACATTAGTGGAGGCTTCAATTCCTTGCGCGGTTTCAGACGTCGTCTTGAGGCAAGAGTTTTCTAGAGCCTCTTTGGTTCCGCGCAAAATAATCGAATCTTTTTTTGTCGCTTGAGGATCATTTTCAACTTGTTCTGGAGTCAGGCGATTCTTTTTGTGCGTATTTGTTTCCGGCAGAGGCGCCCAACCAGGAAGATTTCCTTGGGGTTTTTGCGGAGTTGATGAGAGCGGCGTTGTCGCATCTGTATCAAACATCCGCGAATGCAAAGTGCCAGCACCGATGCCGTGTCCAACAGGACCTGAATTGTTCGTGCTTGTTCCGGGAATCATTCCGAGTCCTTGAGCATCGTCACTAAACATTTGCGCCAACACACTTTGCGCATTTTGTGCGGAAAATCCGCCTTCGCCTTTAATCGCAATAACACTGGCTTCTTCAGAAGAAAGACCCGTACGCATTTGCTGTGGAGAAACTCCCTTGGTCTGCAAATCCTTGTAGTATTTATTCACCGTTCTTTCAACAGCCGGACCCGTGACAGGGGGATACAGCAAATATTCCGTCGCGCAGGTGCTGAGCAAATTGTAAGAAGCCGCCGAATTTTCTTCGGCAAAAGCAATCACGCAAACGGGAAAGGCTTGGGTTAAAATTTTCGGAAGATTGCGCACTTTGCGGTTGGGATGATCAATGCTCACCATCACAAACTGCGGCTGTTCTTGAACCAAAAAAATCAAAGCCTCTTTGAGATTTGTCGTGGCTTTAACTTTCCATTCCCGATTTCTCAGAAACCCCTCAACAGCTCCGAGGCCGCCGGGTTGAGACTTAATAATAAGCAGCGATTTTTTAATAGTCTCTTGATTCATAGGTACATCTTTAACGGTTTGTTAACCGTAATAAGCGAGTGTTTCTACAGTATCTTAATCAAGATTACGAAGGCTTAATCGGATGACTAGTCTTTAGGCGGTGTGGTCTCGAACATCCATGCTATGCAGAGCCTTGCTTGGCGGAACCAGAGAGAACCATTACAATATTCTTCATGAAAAAACATTCTCTGCACAGTCCGACTTATTTTGTTCCTGCCGGCAAAAATCCTGAGTCCATGTTTGAATGGAAAAAAGTAGATTCTGAAATTCGCAACCGCAAAGGCGAAGTGTTTTTCGAGATGAAAAATGTAGAAGCCCCGGCAGGTTGGTCGCAACTTGCCATTGATATCGCGGCCAGCAAATACTTCCGCAAAGTCGGTGTGCCAAGAACGAAACATGAAAACTCCGTCAGACAACTTGTCAGTCGTGTGGTGAAGGCCGTGGCAGGCTCCGCAGTGAAACAAGGCGGTTATTTCGCGAACAAAAAAGACGTCGATGTTTTTGCCAAAGAACTTCAATACATTCTTCTTTCACAACGAGGCGCCTTTAATAGCCCCGTATGGTTTAATGCGGGTCTTTGGGAATCTTATAAAATTGAATCTCCGAGTGAGCACTTTGCGTGGGATGAAAAAAAGAAGCAGATCGTTGCGACAGCGAATGCTTACGAACGCCCGCAGTGTTCTGCGTGCTTTATTCAAAGTGTTGACGATTCTATCGAGGGCATTTTTGAACTCGCAAAAACGGAAGCAAAACTTTTTAAATACGGATCAGGCACAGGCAGTAATTTTTCAAAAATCCGCAGCCGTTACGAAATGACGGGGGCCGGTGGAAAAAGCTCAGGCCTTTTGTCATTCCTGGAAGTTTTGGATAAAGGCGCGGGAGCTATCAAATCCGGCGGAACCACTCGACGAGCAGCTAAAATGGTCGTTGTTGATATCGATCACCCTGAAGTTCTTGATTTCATCGATTGGAAAATGAAAGAGGAACGAAAAGCGCACATGCTTATCGCCGCAGGATTAAGTCCTGAGTTTGAAGGGGAAGCTTATCGCACCGTCTCTGGCCAGAATGCCAACAACTCGGTTCGTGTCAGTGACGCTTTCATGAAAGCGGTTGAAGATGGAAAACATTGGAAATTAAAATCCCGTGTTTCGGGAAAAGCCCTCAACGAACTTCCGGCGGTCGATGTGTGGCGCAGGATCACTCATGCTGCGTGGATGTGTGCAGATCCTGGCGTTCAGTTTCACGACACGATCAACAAATGGCACACATGCCCTAACACAGATGAAATTCACTCTAGCAATCCTTGTTCTGAATACATGTTCTTGGACGACTCGGCCTGCAACTTGGCTTCGATCAATCTTGTGAAGTTTTTAAATGAAGACGGCAGTTTTGATTTTGAAGCTTTCATTCACACGGCTCGCACACTTTTTGTCGCGCAAGAAATCTTAGTGGATTATTCAAGTTATCCAACCGAAAAAATTGCGCAGAACTCTCATGACTATCGTCCTTTGGGATTGGGCTTTGCGAATTTAGGAAGTCTCTTGATGCGTAAAGGAATCGCCTACGACAGCGATGAAGGACGTGCGTGGGCGGGGGCCATCACGGCGTTGATGAATGGTGTCGCTTATTTAACAAGTTCAGAAGTGGCGCGCGCGAAAGGAGCTTTCGCAGGCTTTAGGAAAAACCGCGCGGCGATGCTGAAAGTGATGAAAAAGCATGAAAAGGCCGTCAAAGATATTCAATGGTCTTTCTTGCCTCAAGGCTTAGACAAGGCCGTTAAAAATCTTTGGAAAGGTGTTTTGTATAACGGCACGAAACACGGTTATCGAAACTCTCAAGCGACCGTGATTGCGCCAACTGGAACCATTGGTCTTTTGATGGACTGTGATACCACGGGAATTGAGCCTGATTTCTCGTTGATTAAATTTAAAAAACTTTCTGGTGGTGGAGAAATTCAAATCGTCAATCAATCCGTTGAGCAAGCTCTGCGCACTTTGGATTATACGCCCGAAGAAATCACGGGGATTCTAAAATACGTCGCGGATCACAACACGGTTGAAAAATGTCCTCAGATGCATCCTGAAGATATTCCGATTTTTGATTGTGCGACGGGAGCGGCAGGGCACCGGGTTCTTTCTACGGAAAGCCACGTGAAGATGATGGCCGCAGTGCAGCCTTTTATCAGCGGTGCAATTTCTAAGACGGTGAACCTTCCTAATAGCGCTACCGAAGAAGACATCAGCAATATTTATTTCCTGGCTTGGAAGTTGGGAATCAAGGCGGTCGCCGTTTATCGCGACGGCAGCAAACAGAGCCAACCTCTGAATGTCCATAAGCCTAAAGGCGTGGCAGAGCCGGTTATCCCGAGTTTTACCATGAAATGTCCTGAATGTGGCAGCGACACAGTGCTTACGAGCGGTTGTTATCGTTGCCCTAACTGTGGCACCACGGTGGGCTGCGCTTAGAGCAAAATCGGCTCTAGATATTCAGAATTAATTAAGGTAAGGTCGTACCGCGGCAGCGGGCAGAGTGTAGGGCCAGAGGCCCGAAACTGAAGCAGTAAAGGTTTATATGAGCAAAAAAGATATTTTCGGTGATGAAATTGAAGAAACAAAAGACATGGCGAGTTTTGAGCAGCTTTTTGCTCAATCCGAACAAGGATTGAAAACTCGTGTTTCTGTCGGCGATCAAATTCGTGGAGAGATTCTTTCTATCGGAAAAGAAGAATCCTTTGTTTCTACAGGAACTCCTGTTGATGGATTGATTTTTACTAAAGACCTTATGGATGAAAACAAAGAAGTGAAATATCACGTGGGTGATATGATCGACGTTGTTGTGATTTCTGCGAAGGGCGGCGAGATTCGTTTGGCGAAAAAAGGTTCTAAGAATGCTTCGACAGATTCTTTGGAAGACGCCTTCGATATGGAATTGCCAGTGACTGGAACCGTGACAGAGGCTGTGAATGGTGGTCTGCGCGTGAACATCCAGGGGAAAACGGCGTTCTGTCCTATTTCACAAATTGACTCTAAATTTGTGCAAGACACGGCGGAATACGTAGGTCGCAAGTTTGATTTCTTAATCACACAGATGGACAAACGCAACATGGTGGTCTCTCGTCGTAAGCTTTTGGATTTGCAAAAAGCTGAAAACGAAGGCGTCTTCATGGAAAAACGCAAAGCGGGTGACATCCTTGAAGGTCGTATCACACGTTTGGAAAAATTCGGTGCTTTTGTTGAGCTAGAAGCGGGCGTTGAAGGTATGGTTCACTTGTCAGAACTGACTTGGTCTCGCGTGCACAGCCCACAAGAAGTTGTTTCGGCTGGTCAAACTGTGACTGTGAAAATTCTTAAGATTGAAGATGTCGACGGACGCTTGAAAATTTCTTTATCGATGAAACAAGCGGACGGCGATGGCAATCCTTGGAATTCAGTTCCGGCAAAATTCCCTGTGGGAACTGTCGTGAATGGTAAAGTAGAGAAGAAAGAAACTTACGGTTTGTTTGTGAATATCGCTCCAGGCATCACAGGTCTTTTGCCAAAATCGAAATGGCGTGATCATATTGATGGCGCGCAATTTGAAAACAAAAAACGCGGTGATGAAATTGTCGTTCAAATCGATGAAATCAAATTTGAAGAGAAAAAGATTTCTTTGGGCGTTCCGGGCGCAGGTGAAGATCACTCTTGGAGATCTCATCAACCGGCTTCCGGCACTGGTTTTGGTTCTTTGGGTGATGCTTTGAAGAATCTAAATATCAAACCGAAGTAGTTAACTTAAATACTTTTCTTTATTTGGACTGGTGTCTGCCAACCCAGTCCAAATCATCTTTTGCGGTATAGAAAAATGCACGGTCGTACCATGATCTAAAGTGCTTTCTACCCAGATTTTTCCTCCATGACTTGTGACAATGCCTTTTGCGATGGCTAAGCCGAGACCTGAACCGTATTTGGCAGTTTCTTTTGCTTGCCAGTAGCGGTCAAAAAGATGCGGCAAATGTTCCGGCGCGATCCCCTTGCCTTCATCTTTAATCGAAAAATGAATGTCGTCTTGCTCTTCGCGAGCAGAAAGAGTGACAAGTCTTCCTGGTGGAGAAAACTTAATGGCATTGCTTAGAATATTAGAGAGAACTTCCGTGATGCGATCATGGTCGCAGAGAATATCTTCTTTACTTACTTCAATGTTTGTCTTGATATGTATTTTCGTTTTAACAACGTGGTGGTGGACCGAATGAAGACCTTCTTCCACGAGTTTTTTTAAATTGGTGGGTTTTAATTCCACGGTGAAATTTCCCGATTGGATTTTTGCGAAACATAAGAGGTCATCAATAAGGCGTTTCATGTAGCGCACGGATCTTTCAATAATTTGAACAAGTTCCAGTTGCTCCTTGTGTCCGCTCTCGGTGAGGCTGTCTTTAAGAAGTTCGGCGCTCATTTGAATAGATCCCAAGGGATTATTCAAATCATGGGAAACAATAGCTAGAACATCTTCACGTAATTGAATAGCGTCACGCAATTTTTCGTTGGCAAGTTGCAAATCTTTTCCGCGCTTGACGATGTCTCTCTCCATGCGCTCTATACACTCTTTAAATTCTTGATTGGGATCTTTTGACGGGAAATGATTGTTTAAAACAAAATCGGTAACATCGACGACGTGGTGATAGATGTACTTCAACACTCCGTTTTCGAAAAGCGGAGTGTTGGAGGGGCTCCAATAACGGACTTGATAGTTACCTGTGACGGGGGGCAGGCGGATGTCATACTTCTGCACGGCCATGGCATCGGGACCTTGTTTCGCAATAACACGGTTTAATGACATTCGAAGATTACGCATTCCATCGGCGTTGGATTCGTTGGGATTCTCCGGAAAAGCTTCAAAAAGACTTTTTCCTATAATGTCTTCGCGTTTTGTCATTGTGATTTCGAGAACGGCGTCCGTCGCGGCTACGATGGTGAATCGAGGAGAGTCGGGAAGAAGAATAAGGTCAATGCCTGGTGATGACTCGAATATAAATTGAAAGTTGGGGCCCATGGAAAACTTCCTTGTCACCCCTCTTTTAGCTCCTAAGTGATAAGGTCTCAATAGCTCCTTGACCTTTTCTTGATTACACTTTTGTAAAACTAACCTCCGCGATGTTTAAAATATTGGATGGCTTTTTCATGCTTTTGGGCGGCAGCTAAAGTTGAAAAAGTTCCGAGATTTCTCCGTTTGCCTGTCTTTGGATTTTTCTTACGAGAGTAAATTCTATATCCACCTGATTTAAGTTTGCGAATCATAGAGTCCTCCTTTGTCTTAAGAAAAATTGAATCATTTTCCTTCGAAAAAATGGAGAATCCAGTGTCTATTTACAAATTCTAAGAAAGATTCTTAAGCCAAAAGATCAATGCCATTTCCGCGAAGTACTGATGACGGCGCTCTCGCATGTTCGCTGTTTTGTAGGGAGCTTCGATAATATCTTTAAGAACGCGCCCTTTGTATTGCAGACTCACTTCGCAACTGTGCTCATCTTTCGGTAGCACATGCAGATGTAAATCCGCGGAATTCTTTACTGCGCGAGACTTTGAGAAACTCCACGATTGATCCGTCATGAAGTCTCGTAATACGGGCATTAAACGGTTCATTAAAAATTGCCCTGTCACTTCGTCGATCAAGCAGACAGATTTTATTTGCTTTAAATTCTCCGCAAAAAGTTCAGCGGCATCGTTGCCATCGCGAGCAATCGTACAGAACTGCAAGGCCTCCGTGAGTTTTTCAAGAGCGTCGGCCATTTCTTTTTCTTGTGATTTAAAGAAAGACAGTTTTACTTCCACATACGGAAGATGCACGCGGTATCCTTTTTCGATTTTCACATCTTTTAAAACGTCTTCCACAATCACGGCGACATCGGATTCACCGACACCCATCGTGTCCCAGATGCGTGTGATATAGGGATCAAGATTTTTAGTATTTTCTGTGAGCCACTCAGCAATAGAATCTTCCCAAACGGCTTCGATTTCTCGTGGGGGTCCCGGTAAGACAAAAACTTTTTTACCATGAGCTTCAAGGTAAAAAGCATTCGCCGTCCCTTGAGAATTCAGCAGAATTTTGGAACCTTGGGGGAAGTAACATTGCTGTCTTTGGATGTCCTTCACGGCGTAACCGCGAGAGCTTAAGCGATCATTCACATGCTTCCAGGAAGTTTCATCAAACTCCAAAGGAACTCCCACCCATTCCGTCACAATATCGCGAGTGAAGTCATCGGACGTAGGCCCCAGTCCGCCGGTAATAAATAAAAGATCTCCATGAGAAGCGCAAAATTCCAAACCCTCGCGCATCAACTTTCGTTCATCGGGCACCACAAGATGCGCTGTCGTCGTCAGGCCCGCCGCTTTTAATTTTTTAGAAATCCACGAAGCGTTTTTATTGACGATTTGTCCGTCGGTGAGTTCTGTGCCAATGCCTAAAATTGCGGCTTTCATTGCGAGAATTCTCCTAAATCTTTCTCTCACTTTGCCCGCCAAACGATCCAATCTCAAGATCTGCGTCCAGATTCTTCCGAATAGGCTCTGCCAATGGCGTATATGCATCGCATTATCGTGGTCAAAACCTTGCCCCGGTGTCACTCTCTCAATAGATTCACGCAGTTAAATTAGATAATAAGACGCTGCTTCAGTTCCGGGCCTGTGGCCCTGCACTCTGCCGGCGTCCGCCGAAGGAGTCCCGTTATGTCTTTTAATTGGAAAGAGTTTGATCTTTACAATCCAACACCTGAACACGCGATGCTTCGTGAAACTGTGAAGGCATTCACAGAAGCTGAAATCGAACCGCAGGCTCATGAGTTTGATCGTTCTGAAAAATTCAATCTCGCTCTTTTCAAAAAAGTCGGTGAGTTGGGACTTCTTGGTATCACAGTTCCTGAACAATTCGGTGGTGCGGGAATGGATGCGACAGCGGCTGCGATCGTGCATGAAGAGTTGTCGGCATCAGATCCAGGATTCTGCTTGGCTTACCTTGCGCACTCCATGCTTTGCGTGAACAACATTGCCGTGAACGGAAGTGATGAACAACGTCACAGAGTTTTGCCAAAACTTTGCTCTGGCGAATGGGTTGGTTCCATGGCGATGTCTGAGCCTGCCGTGGGAACAGACGTTTTGGGTATGCAATCAAAAGCTGTGAAAACAGGAAACGACTATATTTTGAACGGTCGTAAAATGTGGATCACCAACGGCACAATCGATGAAAATAACACTCCTTGCGATCTTGTTTTGGTTTACGCAAAAACAGGCGAGAAACACGGACGCGCTCTGGTTTCGACATTCATCGTTGAAAAAGATCACAAGGGTTTTGAAGTCGGACAAAAAATCAAAGACAAGCTTGGCATGCGTGGTTCCAACACCGCGGAACTTGTTTTCCAAGACTGCCATATTCCTGCAGCGAACTTGATCGGTCATGAAGGGGATTCTATGCTCCACATGATGCGCAATCTTGAGATCGAGCGTCTGACTTTGGCTGCGATGAGCTTGGGTATTGCCCGTCGTTCTATTGAAATCATGAACCGTTACGCGACAGAGCGTGAGGCTTTCGGAAAATCTTTAAATCACTTCGGTCAAATTCAACGCTACATCGCTGACAGCTATGCAGAATACAAAGCGGCACGTGCTTACGTTTACGAAACAGCTCGTCGCATGGATTTGAATAAAGAAGGAAACCGTTTGGATTCTGACGGTGTAAAACTTGTTGCAACAACAATGGGTAAAAACGTCGCAGACCGCGCGATCCAAGTTTTGGGTGGCTACGGTTACGTGGGCGAGTACGTTGTTGAAAGACTTTGGAGAGACGCAAAGTTATTAGAAATTGGCGGCGGAACTTTGGAAGCGCACCAAAAGAATATCACTCGTGACTTGGCGAAGAGCCCTGAGTCTCTTTACAAGTAGGTATCATGTTTCCATACGGGCCCGAGCTTGAGATCAACGCCAATTTAAAAGTTCACTATCAATTGATTCTTGAGAAGATCGGGCCTTTGCTCACAGACGAGCGCCGACAAAAAATCGAGCGTGTTGTCTCTTTAAGAAATTTCGACACGGCCGTTGTTCTTGAAGGCATTTATGATCGCGGGAATATTTCTGCGGTGATGAGAAGTGCCGAGGGCTTGGGTTTTGGAAATTTCCACGTCATTGAAACTCAAGAAAAATTCAAAGAAGCCAATCGTGTCACTCAAGGTGCCGACAAATGGGTGGAAGTGCAGAAGTGGAAAAAGACCGCTGATTGCGTAAAGACTTTAAAATCCCAAGGCTACAAAATCTGTGTCACACACTTGGATGCCAAAGCCAAACCTCTGCACGAAATTGATTTTTCCGGCAAAGTCGCCCTTGTCTTAGGAAATGAAAAAGATGGTGTGAGCCCTGAGATGATTGCTGCTGCCGATGAAACCATCATCATTCCAATGACGGGCTTCGTGCAAAGTTTTAACATCTCTGTGGCGGGGGCTTTAAGTCTTTACCATATCTCTCAAGATCGTTTGAAGCGCTTAGGATCAAATGCGTCTTTATCTCAAGAAGAGCAGGGGATCTTGCAGGCTTATTACTACATGCGCACACAAGACTCGGCAGCTCAATACCTAGAAGAAATGTTTTCTCGCGGAATCCTTAAAGCCTAAACGCGTGGCTCTCGGGCGCTTTTACTGGGGAAGAATCCTGGCAGGTCCGCTCCGTCAGACACGGCATCGTGCCTCACCGCGCTTTGGTACGACTTCGTGTCGGCGCGGAGGTCTGACTGCGCAGAACTGCCAGGATTCTTCCCCAGCAAAAGCGATGATGTCCTGTGTTTAGCATTAAGATTTAGCTCGGCGTACTTTTGCGAATGACTCTGTTTTTAGAGTTTGTAGAATTGGTCTATGGAAAATATTATTTTTCGTCCCGCGCAGATTGAAGATGTTTCCGAATTGGTGAAGCTTCGCTTCATGATGATTTGTGAAGATGGTGGTGATTTGTCTCAGAAGACGCCTGAGTTTGAGAGGCTTGCTGCATGCCAAAAAATCAGGTGCTTCTAAAATTCACTTGGGGACTTCTAAAGAGGGTCGACACCTTTATGAAAAATTGGGTTTTAAAGATGTCGCCGTTCCTGCTTTGGAACTCAGATTTTAATTTATTTCGTTCCTGAAGATTTGTTTTGATACGAACCTTTGCCGCCGTTTTTGCGCACGAGTTTTTCATAGAATGCGATTTGTTTGTCGATGCTCTTTTGCATTTCTGGTGAGTCGACTTTGCGGCAGACATTCAGCGATTCAATTGTGCCTGCTGGGTCGTACTTGTTTTGATATTCGGATGTGACGCTGTTCATTTGGCGGATCAATTCTTTTTTTAATAGATCCAATAAAGATTTATCCAATTGCGCACTTGGAGTTTCAGCATGCGCTTTTTGTTCTTTGGTTGGTTCTTGAAAAGACACATTTCCTAGCGTTCCATTTTTTTGGAAGTTCAACACACGATAAAACGGTTGTTTCTTTTCATCTAAACGGATGACTAAAGATTTATCGGCGTATTTGTTTTCAAGAACTCCGATGGATTCGTCTGTTACGAAATATAATTTCTTGCCGGAAGAAAACTCAAATGGTGTTGCAGAATCGGTTGTGAGCTTAAAAGTGCGAGCATCCGCTTTGCCATCCAAAGCTTCATGGCAACGGATCAAGTTTGTAAGCTCTTGAGAAGCTAAAGCCGGAAGAGTTGAAAGAACACCTAAACACGCTAAAAAGAGAGACGCTTTTTTCATAGTATTCCAGTTCCGCGAGCTCACATGCCGCTCTTTGAGGATAAACGGAATTTTGTCCAGCTTCGAGTCTAGATTGAAGGGTTGTCCTTGGGCTCAAATTCCACTAGGATTTTTCTATGGAAGGAGCCTCTATGAAAAAGACAGCTTTGATAATCTCCCTTGCGGTTCTTGCCGGTTGCGCCGAGAAAGTAGTGACGGATCATAGTGATAAGCCGGCACCCATCGCCGCAAAATCCTCGTTTTTTATGACAAAACCTCAGCCGACCGAACCTGTCGAGTTGGTCTTTGATACAAAGTACGCAGGGAAAAAGGCGGTGAACTATCGAAAAAATCCCGATATCAAAATGTCGGGGAGCGCGACTTTAGACCCGAAAGCTCTAAAGGAAGTCGCTAAGCCTGTTAAAAAGAACAAAGCCCCTTTTTACGTGTTTGATCTTCGTCAAGAATCTCACGGTCTTATCAATGACATTCCGGTGACGTGGCAAGCAGAGCACGATTGGGCCAACGCCGATTTGAATCATGACGAAGCTGTTCGCCGCGAACGCCGTCAACTTGGTGATTTGCGTGTCGGGGAAAAAATCAATGGTGTAGAAATCAAAAGTATCGAAACGGAAGAGAGCATGGTTCGAAGTGCCGGCTATCAATACGTGCGCTTAACCGTGACGGACCACGTTCGTCCGGTGGATTCAGAAGTAGATCGCTTCATTGAGGCGGTTCGCGAGCTTCCGGAAAATGCGTGGATTCATTTTCACTGCCGTGCGGGCAAAGGTCGTACAACGACGTTTATGGTTTTGTACGATATGCTGATCAACGCAAAGTATGTTCCGTTTGACGACATCATCAATAGAAATGCGAAACTCAGCGAAGACTACGACGTGATGGCTGTTGTTGATGCCAAAGACTGGAGAGCGCCTTACCAAAAAGAACGCGCTGATTTCGTTCGTGCCTTTTACGAATACGCTAAAGAAAATCCACGTGGTGAGAAAAAACTTTGGTCGGAGTGGGTGAAATAATGAAAAAGAATTTAAGTATCGTTTTGGTCATGTTGTTTCTAGGAGCCTGTGCGACAAAACCAAAATCCCATGACTCTGGTTTTGAAGATTTAAAAGAAACAAAACATGCAACAACTGTAAAGAAAGCAGAAAAAGCTCCCGCAGAACCGGCGAAGGCTTCAAGTATCGTCGTCGATTCCAAGGATTTACAAGTTCTAGAAAAAATGACGAAAGCTGTGGAGTTGTATGTTTTAAAAAATGATAAGAAGCAGTTCACAGCACTTTGTAAAGACAAACGCTTTGATTGTTTCGTAGACGATAAAGCTTACCCGAAAACAAAAAAGAAAATCGCACGTGCGGTGCCTCCTTATGCCAGCGGCTCAAAAATGGGCTTGCAAGGAGAGCAACGCGTGCACGTGAAATACGATTTTTATCCTTAGTTTTTACGAAGGATGATGGATTTCATCAAGGGCTCCTGATCTGGGAGCTCAAAGTCCAAACCTTGCGCCGGAGCGGGCAAGATCTTAAACGAAAATTCTCTTTTTAGTTTGTTCAATCTTAAATGCAAATCACCGGTCGTCCATTTTTCGTAGTTCGTGCAGAAAAGCAGAAGGCCGTTTTTTTCTAAGCAGTACATGCAATTGATCATCAGCTCATCAAAGTTTTTGCTGATTGAAAACACACCACTCTTCGAACGACCAAAAGAAGGAGGATCACAGATGATCAACCCAAATTTTCTTTTGCGACGGATAGTGCCCTTTAAGAACAACAAACAGTCTTGCACCCAAAACTCGTAATTATCTTGTTCTGGGTTCAAACTGTTCAGTTCGAAATTGCGTTTACTCCAATCAATGAAGTTTTGCGAAACGTCGACGGTGCAAACTTCCTGGGCTCCCGCTAACGCTGACACCACACTGAAACCACTCGTGTAAGAGAAAAGATTTAAAACACGGCGATCTTCAGCATGTTCTTTCACCCACAGACGGTTTTCACGCTGATCCAGGAAAAGTCCCGGAGACAATCCCGTGTCACTGCGAAGTTCGTAGTTCACGCCATTTTCTTTCGCCGTCCAACGTGTCGAAGTATTGCCGATATTCCAAAGAATCTCAGCATTGGGATCTTCACCACGGTTGAGCATTTTGCGCACCAGGATTTTCTTTTGATGTTTTTTAGCAAGCTTTTCAAAGCGAAGCAGATCTTGAACCGTTGGATCGGATTCTTTGTACCAATAAACCCAAAGGTACTCACCGTATTGATCGATACGGTAAGTGTCCAACTCACGATGACTAAGACGCAATGATTCTTCTTTAAGTTCCGAAAACTTATACATGCGTTCACGGCGCTGGAACGCTTCCGCTAAAATCAGCTCTTCCGTTTGAGATTGTTCATTGTGCTCGGCCCACTCTGGAAGATCCGTTTCAAAGTGGATTTTTTCACCACGAAGTTCAAAAGAAAGCGAAAGCGAGTGAAGGCACAAACGGAAATAAGGAGTTCCGTTGTGATCATTATCACCTAAGATTGCAATGCCGTTAGCTTCGGCGTGCAAACGAATTTGATGAGGTTTTCCCGAGTGGGGAACTGCTTCCCAAAGACCGTAATCGCCAACACTCTTCAGCCATTTAAAACTGGTTTTAGAGTTCGGCTCTTTGCTCACCGAGCTGACGAAAGCATTTCTTTCTTTCGTGATTAAAGATTCGTAAGTGAACTCTTTCTGTGAAGATTTTTTGTCCGTGAGAAAAAGATATTTTTTAGCGACCTTGTGTTGTTCAAAAAGATGCGTGATCTCGGCGGCTAATTCCTGCGAAGTCGGGAAGACCATGGCTCCTGATGTTGCTTTGTCCAGGCGATGCACGACGTAGAGTTTGCGATCCAGTTCCTCTTCATACACTTCCACGCAACCACGCTGCCCGAACTCGGGAGTATGGGTGTTGAGGCCTGCGATCTTGTCAATAAAGATGCAGCCGGCTAATTCGGTGTATCGGAGCTTAATCACACGTGTCATCTGGCTACTATAATCCGGTTTTCATTGAGGGTCATCGGTATATTCGCTAGAAAGTATAGCTGGACCTTGCCGCTTCGGACAGTCCTCACTCGAATGGTTTGGTGATGGCTCCGCCGTTGTTTTTCGCCTCGTTGCGGAACTTGCGTCAAGATCCAGCTATACTTTCTAGCGAATAACGGAGGTCTCTCTTGAAAAACCTGATTATAGTAGTTCTGCTTGCGTTTCCATTTCTTGCGGGTTGTGGGATTCAATCTCTTCCTCAAGGTAAGAATAGTACTGAGGCGGCTTTGGCTGAGGTTACTAACCAGTACAAACGTCGGGCTGATTTGATTCCTAATCTTGTGAATGTTGTTAAAGGGTATGCGAAGCATGAGCAGGAGACTTTGACGGCTGTGACGGAAGCTCGTGCTAAGGCGACTTCGACGCAGATTGATCCTTCGAAGGTGACTCCTGAGCAGTTGGCTAAGTTTCAACAAGCTCAATCTGGATTGTCTCAAGCTTTGGGGCGTTTGATGGTTGTGACTGAAAAATATCCTGATTTGAAAGCCGATCAAAACTTCCGTGATCTTCAAGCGCAGTTGGAAGGCACTGAGAATCGTATTACGATTGCTCGTCAGCGCTATATTGAATCTATTCGTGATTTCAATAATCTTATCACGGTTCCGCCAACAAGCTGGACGAACTCTGTGATGTATCACTTCGAAAAAATGCCTCAGTGGGATTTGACTCCAGAGGAAAAAGCAACGGCTGAGAAAGCTCCAGAAGTTAAATTCTAATGCGCTTTTTGGCCCTTTCCTTCTTTTTATTTTTTACCAGTCTGAGTGGTTTCGCTCAGACTGAATTTAAAGTTCCCGCTCTCACGGGGCCCGTGATGGATGAGGTGGGATTTTTAAATCGTTCGGATCGCCAAGATCTGATGCAGCTTCTTTACGACTTCAATCGTCGTGGCAAAGCGCAGGTGCAAGTTTTGATTGTGCCTGACCTGCAAGGTCTTCCGATTGAGCAAGCTTCCATTCAAATCACTGACAAGTGGCAATTAGGCGATAAGAAAAAAGACAATGGCGTTTTGTTTTTGATCTCCGCCCAAGAACGAGCGATGCGCATCGAAGTCGGACAAGGCCTTGAGGGTGCGATTCCTGATATCACGGCGAAACGTATTATCAGCGATCAAGTCATTCCGCTTTTCCGCGCTAAAAGATATTCTTCGGGCATCGTTGTCGGTGTTCATGAAATTCTTCGTTTGGCGGATAAAGAATTTGCTGACGAAAATAATCTGCAAGACTCTGAATCCAAAGGCGGCGACATTCCCGTTTTTGTGATCATCGCTCTGTTAATCATCATCTCTATCCTCGGCCGATTCGGTGGCGGAAGAGGACGCTTCTATCGCGGCGGCGGAGGCTGGGGCGGTGGTGGCGGCTTCGGTGGAGGAGGATGGTCCTCTGGCGGAGGCGGCGGCGGTTGGTCCGGCGGTGGCGGAGGATTCAGCGGCGGCGGCGCCTCGGGAAATTGGTAGGGCCGTGAGGCCGCAGAGTGGAGCGACCTCGGGTCGCGTAACTGAAGCAGCTCTTGGAGTTTTAATGGCGTGGATTAATAAGTATCTTTCAAATGAGGATCTTAAAAAAATTGAAGACACGATTTCTCGTGTTGAAGAATCCACTTCAGGTGAGATCGTTCCTGTTATTGTGAAACGCTCTTCGACCGTGGGTCATGTGCCTTTGACCTTAACTTTGCTGATCACGCTTTTGATTGTGATCGTTGAATTTCCATTCAGTGATTGGTTGTGGGTAAGGCCTTGGGTTTATTTATGGCCCGTTCTTTTAATCGTGATTTATTATATTTCACACGTTCTCGGGAAAGTTCCCTGGATTCAAAAAATCCTGGTTCCTGAAAAAGATGAAGTGGAGCAAGTTCATCAACGCGCGCACTTGGAATTCTACACAAACCGTGTGAATCGCACCGAAGGCGGTACGGGCATTTTGATCTTCGTCTCTGTGATGGAGAAAAAGGCCGTCGTCCTCGCGGACGAAGGCATTTCCGCAAAACTTCCTAAAGAAACCTGGGACAAAATTTTAGGACAACTCGGCCAAAACCTCAGAGCCGATGAGTGGTCCAAAGGTTTCACCAGTGCCATCGAAAACTGCGGTGAGCACTTGAAACTTCACTTCCCAGTAACGTCAGAACGACAAAATCAGCTTAAGAATCACCTCGTTGTTAAAGAATAAATGAAAGTTCATCAATAAAGAAAGCGGATTTCTCGAATCTTACTTTTGAGAGATCACAGTTCAGTACTAGAGTTATGTAAAAGTCGCTGGCTTCCTGCTTGAATGAATGTGAAAGACCATACTTTATATCTCCTTCAAGGCCGACAACTCCAAAAACTTCATTCTGTCTAAGGGCGGATGTTTTAGTGAAACTTCTGTAATCTCCGGAAAATTTGTGAACAAACTCATTGGCGAAGATCGTAATTCTAGGCGAAGCCAAGTAGTCGTGAATAGAATTGAAATTAAGTGAAAGGCCATTGTTCTCAAAACATCTGGTGTAGACGCGTTCTACATTTCTTGATTGAACATATTTTAGAAAAGCTGTATCGAGCTCTTTTAGTGCATGCTTAAAAGACTCTTCTTGAAAAAGAAACGATATATCTTCGTTCTCGTCGAGATCCGTAAATTTAAAGTTAAACTCTTGACGAAGTCCTCTGGCATTGAGATCTGACAGCGTCCTAAGACCCGAGCGGAAAAGAGCAGAAGAAGCCATAACTTCCGATTCGAGTACTTGAGGATTTTGATTCTTAAAAAAGTCCTTTAATTTCATAAAGACGACTCCTTTGAGTTGACTGACTTTTAGCGATGGTACTGCGAGAAAAGCAAGGATGTAGAACTGGTGCAGTCGGCAGGACTCGAACCTGCAACCCCTTGGTTCGAAGCCAAGTGCTCTATCCATTGAACTACGACTGCACAATGAGCCTTAACACTACCAAGCAAGGGTAGAGAAAGGCAAGAGAGGGGCTGTCGCCTTTAGTTCTGTAATGGGAGCGCGCGTCGGAGAAATCCCTGTCTCTCCAGGCAATTAAAGACTGTCTCAGAGTATATTTCGTGCGACTCGCGGGTGTATTTTAGTTTTGTGTATACTTGTGCTAGATTCTTTACGCCGCTTTCCTCAATGGCTTTTCTGAGATCTGGGTGGTTCATGTAGCGTTTCCAGCCTGCTATTTCTCGATCGCTGTAAGATTCAAGAATTTCGTCATCGGTTTTCATCTGGTATTGTTCTCGATGAACTAGGGCTGTTGTTGGAAGTCTGTCGCGAGTTTTGGGTTGTTCGTCAGGATAACCTAAAGAAAACCCGACGACAGGCACGACGCCCTCCGGGCAGTTTAAAATCTTAGCAATTCGATCGCAGCTTGCCAGTGTCGTTCCCATATAGCAAATTCCTAGGCCCTCCGCTTCGGCCGCCAGTGCGGCATTTTGGCTGGCTAACACGGCGTCGATGGCTGCAATCATAAAGCTCATAAAGTTATCGAAGTTTTCAGGGGCCTCGCGCAACTTAATCCATCTTTTCATGCGATGAAAATCCGCACAAAAAGTCAGAAGCAAGGGAGCGTCGAGCACCATGTTTTGTTTAAAATGGGGTTCATACAATTCTTCCTTTATTCTTTGATCACTCGTCACAATAACCGAGTACGCCTGCATATTTCCCGAAGATGAAGCCCGCGTTGCTGCATGCAAAATTTTATTAAGAGTCTCCTCAGGCACAGGTGTGTTTTTGTAAGATCGAATGGACGTGTGATTATGAATCACACCAAAGATCTCGTTTGAGCCCATTTTGCCTCTCCAATTATTGTCTTGTTGCAGTGAAATTTCCCAAAAGTTCGCCGGACTCTAAGTACGCACTTCCAGTTAACACTGGAGCATCACCGTGACGGACCTTATTGAAATTTTCCGGTGTCAGTTGCGCTTTATAGATGACTTTGTAGGAGCGGCCCGCTTCCACGGCGACAATTTCAAATCGCAGTTCACAAGATGAAGTCCTGCTCGAACATTGAGCTTCGCCAACCAATGGAGAACTAAAAATACCTGGAACAGTGATGGTCCCCTCAATGTTTCCGTCAAAGCAATTCAGATGTAAAGGACTCTGCTGACCTTTGAGCTCCATTTGATCGAGGAACAGATGTTCTCCGATTAAAAGCTGCATTTGATAGTTTCCATCCAGCTGTGGCAATACGTGGGCTGAAGCGATGCCAGGCAAAAGAGACATAAGGGAGTAAAGAAGATATTTCATTTTTATTCCTTTCATGGTTAAGAACTGAGGGCCAATTTAGGTGAACTATCTATTGAATAAAAGTGTATAATAGATGATATTATGTGACTTATGGATACAGATCGTTTGAGGTACTTTTGTCTTATCGCGGAAACGGGAAGCCTGACTAAAGCTTCGGAGCTTTTAAATATTTCCCACAGTGGTCTTTCCAAGGCCATGACGCAGTTGCAGGGAGAAGTAAATCAAACACTCTTTCGTCCGCAAGGGCGTGGGTTGGAACTCACCGAAGAAGGCAAAACTCTTTACATAAAAAGTATAAAAGTTCTCGAGATGGTAGAGGATCTTAAAGCGCGAGAGACCGTCGTTGCCAAACAAGTTTTAAGAATCGGAATGACAGAGATCTTTTCAGTGGCTTTGGCCCGCGACATTGTTGAAAGTCTCGAGACGCCTGTGAGCATCTATGACTTCGACTCTGGCGAAATCGAGGTGAAACTTCTTGAAGATGAGATTGATTTTGCAATTTCGACGGTTCCATTTCCGCATCAGCATCTGGAGTATTTAAAAATAACAAAAACCTTTATGGGGGTTTTCCATAAAAATCGGGACTTCAAAAATCTTTCTTTAGAAGAAATCCCTTTCGTAGGCCCCAACTCAGAAATAAAAAACAATCCATTAAGTCTTCGTTCCAGAGACGGTTGGCCCGAACAGTTAAAGCGTCGCTTAGTTTATGGAGCGAGCACTTTGCCGACAGCCTTAGGAATTGTCGATGCGGGAGCTGCCGCCATTTTCATTCCTCGTTTCTTAGCAGCAGCTATAAATGAGCAGCGAACGCCAGGCCTTCATTTGTTAGAATACGAAACACATCGTGCGGTTTTAAAAAGTGCAGCGAGGGACATCTATTTGGTAAAAAGAAAAAATAGAGAAGAAACCAAGGAAATGAAAGCCATCGCAAGGATTCTCCGCAAACGTTGTTAAAAAACGACCGAAGGCCAACGGCTTTCGGTCGTAGTATCAACTAAACGTTAAAGTGAAATGATTGAAAGAAGGAAGCTACGATTTGTAGCATGGAACCAATAAAGTTTCTTGGGTTCACGGCTGTATAGCCGCGTTTGTTTTGCACGTGAGTTTCAAAGTGCAAATGAGGAGCGGTACCAATTCCCGTGTTGCCTGAAAGAGCAATCAAATCACCTTGATTTACACTCGCTCCCGCTTTTGTCTTAAATGCAGAAAGATGCGCATACAAAGTTTCAAGTTTTGCATTGGGATGAACCACGATCACGTAGTTGCCATAACCAGAAATTTTCTTGGTAAGGCGGTTTCTTTCTGTACGAGTCGCCAAAACTTTCCCTGAATAAACGCTCACAACCTGAGTGCCAATACCAGCGCGAAGGTCGATACCCTTATGCAGGCGGTTGATTTTTAAAACAGGGTGACGGCGCATTCCGAATTCACTTGTCGCTACGATGCAGCCCTTGCCGCAATTTTTAATCGGACTGAGGATCGTCTCTGTAGATCCTGCTTTATCGACAATACCAAACTCTTCGCGGTCTTTACGAAGAAGGTCAATTTCCTTAGCCAAAGAGTTCATCTTGCCAAGAGTGTTTGCAATTTTATATTCAAAGAACGATTGTCTGATTGCGCTGCCGTTACTTTCTAAAGACGATGTTTGGCGAAGATCCGGAAGAGAGATACAGAAATCCGTGCGATCAATCACGTCAGAAGAGCGAATGTCTTCGTCAAGCACGTCGACGACGCGAATCCCGCAAGCCCAGCCATGGCGTGACTTCTGAATATTTTTTTGTCCTGGAATAATATAAGGATAGTTCACGCGCTCAGGGCTGCTTTGGGCAAGGCTCAAAGAATCATTAATGTCTTTAATGTCGATAGCAAGAATGGTTTCTTCAGGAACTTCCAGTTGCGAGGTCAAGGCGCGATCGCCGTCTGACATTTGCGTAGCAAGAAAAAGATGAATGGAGTTGTTTGTCTTTAAATAGAGAGTTCCATCCATCTCATCTGCGGCATGGGCAAAGCTAAAAGGAGCCACGGCGAGGAATAAAACGCTACTAATTAGCTGAGATATAAATTTTCTTTGCATACACGTTCCTCCAGACTGCTTCGCGGAATTGCGAAGAACAGGCCGAAAAGGAAACAGCAGGGAGCTCATTAAATTCGATCTCACCCAAAAAGAGTGTCAAACTCTTAGTGAAGTGACTACAAAAGTTGTCACTCTGCTGGCAACGGAATGATGTCGGTCTCTCCAGGAACTTGCGGAAAGCTTCCGTCGCGCCACTGTTGTTTCGCGCTTTCGATTTTTTCTTTGGATGACGAAACATAGTTCCAATAAATGTGCCGAGGTTCGGGGAAAGCTTCTCCACCTAAAACAACAAAGCGAGTGTCTTCGGTTGCAGTGACTTTCAATGACGAATCTTTTTCGAGCACAACGAAATCATCCGGATTGATTTTCTTCTCACCGACAGACAGTTGTCCTTTGATGATATAAAAAGCCAACTCGTGTGTTCCCGGATCATATTCGAACGTTTGATCTTTCTTTAAGCTCACATCCATAAAGAAAAGCGGGGAGTAAGCATTCACCGGAGATTTTTTATCGAACGCACTTCCGGCCACGAGCACCACATCCGCACCGTTCACTTGAAAGCGCGGAATGCTTTCTTGCGGATGATGCGTGAAAGAAGGTTCTGTGTCTTCGTCTTTCAGGGGCAATGCCACCCAAAACTGCAAGAGATGTAAGCGGTGAGCTTTGTCGCGCAACTCTTCCGGCATGCGCTCTGAATGAGAAATGCCTTTTCCTGCCGTCATCCAGTTGACGTCTCCCGGAGAGAGCACTTGTTTGTTCCCAAGGCTGTCATGGTGTAAAACGTGGCCCTCAAGAAGATAGCTCAGAGTAGACAACCCAATGTGAGGATGAGGACGAACATCGATGCCTTGGCCCGCGGCGAAGTCTGTCGCAGGAAAATAATCGAAAAAGATAAAAGGCCCCACCATGCGCTTCTTCGCGTAGGGAATCAAACGGTGCACAACAGGGCCACCCACAGAGACTAAGCGCGGTGCAATCTCCATAAGAATATTATTTTGTGTGGTACTCATATTATGCCCCCTTTTATTCTATCGAAAGTCATGTTAGCTTAGGTCATGAAAACAAAAAAAGAAATAGTTGATAATTGGTTGCCTCGCTACACCGGCGTCCCCCTCAATGAATTTGGTCAGTACATTTTGCTTACAAACTTCGGCAATTACGTAAAGATGTTTGCCGATCAATTCAATGTTCCCGTGCGCGGACTTGATAAGCCGATGCAAACAGCAACAGCGGAAAATATCACAATCATGAACTTCGGAATGGGCAGTGCCCTTGCCGCGACATGCATGGATCTTCTGTCGGCCATCAATCCGAAAGCCGCTTTGTTCCTTGGTAAGTGCGGCGGCATCAAAAAGAAAAACCAGCTTGGTGACTTTGTTCTTCCTATCGCGGCCATTCGCGGCGAAGGAACAAGCAATGAATATCTTCCGGCAGAGATCCCGGCTCTTCCGTCGTTCCGTTTGCAAAAAGCGGTTTCCTCGATGATCGCAAAACATCAATGCGATTATTGGACAGGCACGGTTTACACAACCAATCGTCGCGTGTGGGAACATGATGATCAATTCAAAGATTATCTGACAAAAACCCGTGCGATGGCAGTGGATATGGAAACAGCGACGATCTTCGTAACGGGTTTCGTAAATGAAATTCCCCGTGGAGCCTTGTTGCTTGTGTCTGACAACCCAATGATTCCAGACGGTGTGAAGACAGAAGAGAGCGATAAAAAAGTCACTGCGAACTATGTCGAAAAGCATTTGAGCATCGGTATTGACGCTCTTCGCGAGCTTCGTGACTCCGGTGAGTCTGTGAAGCATTTGCGTTGGGATTGATTTCGCGCAAATTTTAAACTCTCTAAATTCCAAATTCGTGCAGGTTTTGTAGCATGTGAACCATTGCGAGGAGGCCTGCATGAAATGGATGATTCTATTTCTTACCGTCTTTTCTTTATCTCAAAGTTTTGCTGCCGATAATTTGCCACGGCCTTTACCGGATGATCCTTATCCGCAAGAGCCTTATCCTGGAGAACCTCCTCCGTCACGTCCGGAGCCACCTCCACCACGCCAAGAAGTTTTGTATTCGATAGGTAACGGAGATACGGGACGTTTCGGATCACGCACGTATCAATTTTTTCCACGACCGGATTTAAATCGCGTCACGAAAATTCGTTTAGTGGGTGCACGAAACAATATTGAGATTAAAGAGGTCCGAATTATTTACGCTGACAATTCAGGTGAACGATACGAACGTTCACTTCCCGGGGACTTGAATGCGGGAGGCGTCCGCGAAGCTTATTTAGATGGACGTCGCATTTATCGTATTGAAATCACGGCCTCGTCTTCCTATTTCTGGAAAAAGCCGGGGAGCTATCGAGTGGACATCACCGCTGTGAGATAACAAGTGCACTTTTTTTGAGCATGAAAATTAGATATGAAAATAGAAAAAGCTCTCGCTTTCATCGGGTGCTTTTTCTTATTTTCACCTTTTTTCATGCAATTAACATGTTGTGTCATTATGAAAACTGCGATATAACTGGGCCCACTTTGAATCAATACACAATTGAATGATGCACTTTTGGGGAGGCTCGCTTTGATCAATCCAGGCAATAATATGCACGCTGAAGAAATGATCGACTCTGACTTGGACTCGGATCTAGAGAACGAAAAAGAGATGAAGAAAACCTCTGCTTTCGAAGCAGATATGGATGATGACCTTGAGAGCGAGATGGCTCTAGCTGGCATTCCCGGCAATTTGTTGATGGAAGGCGAAGAAGACGACCTCAACCTTGATGAAATCGAAAATATTCTTGAATTGTCTGATACGACGTATCCGAAATTCACATTGGCGAAAAACAAAGCTCGTTTCCTAAGAATGGTGAGCTGGTACCGCGGTAAAGAAGAGTGGATCGAAGTGGCTCCTCTTTCTGGCGTGACAAAACTTTTCAAGCAACAAACAAAAGAACTAGAAGGCATCCGTTCTTCTAAGTTGGACTATGAAATGGAACTTGAAACAGGAACTTTGACTCCGTCACAAAGATCTTATCGCCGTGACGAATTGAAGATGTGCAAAGTTCAAGAGAAAATGGCTGTTCACTTGATCTCTAAACTTCAAGTAAAGATCAAATCAGGCCGCCGCTAGGCGGGCAGAGCGAAGCGACCTCGGGTCGCGTAGCTGAAGCAGTATAAAATTTAGAACCACTAGAACGCCAAGCCCTCAAAAGCTTGGCGTTTTTCTTTTCTGCCCTCGCAGGTCCTAACGCACTGACGTCAATAATTCGAGTTCTACCTCATCATCTACTTTTGGTTTAGTCTTTGAGTATCCCATTAAGAAAGGTGAGTCATGAAATCATCCAAAAAGAAAAACACAACTGACAAACCAATGATCGACATTGGTATCTCGACATCAGATCGCGAAAAAATCGCAGAAGGTCTTTCTCGTCTTCTTGCCGATTCTTACACTCTTTATCTTAAAACACACAACTTCCACTGGAATGTCACAGGTCCGATGTTTCAAACATTGCACTTGATGTTTGAAGCTCAGTACACGGAGCTTGCATTGGCTGTGGACTTGATTGCAGAACGTATCCGTTCTTTAGGTGTTCCTGCTCCGGGTACCTACAAAGAATTTTCTAAGCTGACTTCAATTGAAGAACCAGACGGCGTTCCTTCAGCAAAAAAAATGATCCAACAACTTGTTGAAGGCCAAGAAGCGGTTGTAAAAACAGCGCGCTCTATTTTCCCCCGCGTAGAAAAAGCAGGGGACGAAGTCAGTGCCGATCTTTTGACTCAAAGAATGCAGCTCCATGAGAAAAACGCCTGGATGCTTCGCAGTCTTTTAGAAGAATAGTTTTAACTTCTGAAATTGTTTAAAATGAAAAACGCCGGCGATGAGTCGGCGTTTTTGTTTTATGGAAGTCTAACTACTTCGTCCGATTTATATAAGGTAAGTCGTAGTTCGGTTCTTAAATCGACGTCATAGCTGTTTTATGTCAGAGCCTCGTTTGCAAAGGCCTTCAATGATTTTCAATATTTACAAAGAAACAGAAAGGATAGACATACCATTTTTGGTATAGTATATATTTAGTATGTGGGAGGTTTTTGAAAAAGGTCTGCCGTTAAAAACATAGATAAACTCCCTCGTCAGATTCAAGAGAAGTATGAGTTCTGGAAAAATGTCATTCAAATATCAGGACCTGATGGGCTTAGAGCCTTTAAGGGGTTTAAAGATCATTCGCTCAAAGGAGAATGGCAAGGATATCGCTCTTCCTATTTAAGTGAATCGTATCGAGTTATTTATACGGTGGAACGAGATGAGGTGCGGGTTTACGTTATTGATGTAAACCATCATGATTATCGCCGACGTTAATGGAGAATAATATGTCAGATTTTGTAAAATCAAAAAGCCGAGTAGAATTAACACCAGGTACAAGTGTTCGTATCGCACGTGAAATGCTCAGCTGGTCTCAAAATGAATTAGCGGAAGCCTCAGACATTCCTCAGTCGACTATTTCTGGAATTGAATCTGGCAGAGTTCCACTTGGAGCTGAACGTGCAGAGCGTTTGGCTATAGCACTTGGAGTTCATCCCGCTGTTTTATTATTTCCCAATTGGCCTTTAACGAAGAAAATACAACCTCGTCAGATTGAAGAATTGAAGCAGCTTCGAAATAAAACTACGAAAAAGGCTGTCTAGGTTTGTACAAAAAATAGGCGATCGGTCTAGAAACCTCGTCAAGAGGGTATTTTTAGTAGTCCAAAAGTCCAGTGTTTTAGCCCCTTTGAAGTGTCTCAAAAAAAAATTGCAACTAGCCCTAAATTCTCACGATGAAACGCCGATAGGTACAAAGTGAGTCAATTAGCATTTGTTAATGTTTCAAAAGGGGAGGACTAAATGTCACGCACAGTAATGATCGTGGTGAGCGATAACCAGGAAACTATCGAGAATACAAAGAAGTACTGGGAGAACCACGATGTGACAGTTCAAGCATATTCTTCAGCGCAATGGCGTGAAGGGCTTGATAACGCATTTTTCAGACAACAACTAGTAGCAGGTGTTCCTGCGTTGATTTCCGGCTCAAGCCCAATCAACTCAGAAGCGGGTGGAAACGTAATCCAATTCCCGACGGCAACTGCAACTTCTTCCAACGTACAAAAAATGGAAGAACTTGAAGCGCAAGCTATCGAGAACGCGATCGTACAATACAAAGGAAACTTGACTGAAGCTGCAAAAGCTTTGGGTATTGGCCGTGCGACTCTTTACCGTAAAGTGAAGCAATACCACATCGATCCTTCGGCAGCTCGCAAGAAGAAAGTGGCTGCTTAATTCCCTTTTGAATTGGAATCAAAAGACCGAGTGTACAAACGCTCGGTCTTTTCATTTGTTCATTTGAAAGATCACCATGAGCCGACTTCTTGCCATTCTTCTGGCTATCTCTTGTGCCTTCGCGGCCTATCACATCACCGTACAAAGGGGATTCGTCAATCCGTATCCGGTGGTTTGTGATTTGGTGGCCGAGAAAATTTTTTTAGAAGACGAACAAGTTCGTAAATGGAAACGCACGTGCCATCGTCGCAGCCGTTTGGTGACGCCTTACTCTCCCAAAAAATTAGTGATCAAAGACATCAATAACGTATTGGGTCTGCTTAACGTTTCTCATCTCGAGGTTTATGACTCTTCGGAAGTGAAGAGCATCTGGAGAGGAGAAGCTTTAGAAACAGGAATCGAAAGCGAGTTCGTCGATAGCGAACTTGTCATTTTTAAACTCCATCCCAAATCTCCGGCAGCGATGCAAGGTCTTCGTAAAGGGGACGTGATTAAAAGTATCAACGGCGATCAGCCGAATCCCTGGGAGGCACAGACAGAGTCTGGTACTTACACCATTGAGCGCGGAAAAGAAACGCACACCTTTGATATCAAAGCGACAAACATCATACGTTCAGAGAGCGTGACGTTCGAAAAACTAAAAAACAACGCCGCCGTTATTCAGATTCCTTCTTTCCGTGCGGATTTTTTTAAAGATGAAAAAATCAAAGAACTGGAAATAAAACTGAAAGACGTTCGTCGCCTTGTTGTCGATCTTCGCGGAAACGTCGGTGGAAACTTCGTTGCGGGTCTTCGCTTTCTTTCTCTGATAATCTGTACTCCTGAAGAAGTCGGTCGCCTTATCAAACCCCGATTTGCCAAAAACAATTCAGCAGAACTTCCCAATGATCTTCGTGATGAAAAACAATTGGAAATTCTTGATCAACATCGCGAAGTGATTCTAAAAACTTTCAAACAAAATGAATGTTATCGCGGCGACGTCCGCGTGCTCGTCGATGGAAAAACATCTTCCGTGGCAGAGCTTGTGGCGCAAGCCTTGAAAGAGTTCCGCAAAGCTCCGCTCTTAGGTTCACCCAGCCGAGGCCAGCTCCTGGTGGGCGTTTGGTATCCGCTCAGTGAAGTAGGTCCAGGTGTGGAGATCTCTATTCCGGAAGCTCTCTATTTGAGTCAAAAGAAACATCGCATCGAGGGAAACGGTGTGGAGCTGGATCGCGTGCTCTATTACAATCTCTCGGAAATGCAGGCGGGGATTGATTCTTGGGTGAAAAAGGCTCTGGACTAGACTCTCGAAGACAAGATTTTTGTGATTCAAAATGAGATGATCATTTTAATACGTCAAACATCTTTTGTTCGTCTGTTAATCTCTTTTTCAGCAAGAGAGAATAGGTTAGACTTATAAACGGCACAGCCTTCGCATTGATGAATGACATACAATTGCGAGGGGTAAAAATAATGAGGAACGCACAAGTGATTGAATTTCCAAAAGCTCAGTCAGTAAGAAAAAGATTGCAGGATAAAGCTCAAGAGCAAAAAGCTATTTTGATTCTTTCTATCGCATCTGTTCTTATCATGACCGTGTTCCTTAATCAGTGGCTGGTGCAAGGTCCTGACTCTTTGACAAACGGCGGTCGCCGTAATGTCGCAAGCTTTGAACCGGCAGCTTTCGCAAAAGACGTGAAGTGGGAACACGATCTCGCAAAACGTTTAGCATCAGACAAGGCAGCTCTTTCAGCAAACCTGGCGGAAGCGCCGACTTTGCGTGATGAATTGATTTTTGGATATTTAGAAGGCAAGTACGGCATGAAGCTCGCGCAAGGTCGTATCGAAAGCCTGGAGTTCATTGACGCTCAAGCAGGTGAACATCCTATGTCGATCAATGACAAAGCCGATTTCTTAATGAAGTATTCCGAAGCCTTCGGTATGAATTACAGCGAAGTCAGCGTTGCCCAAAACGCCGCTGAAAACGAAGAGGTCTATACCTTGGTGGGTTCCGGCAAAGAAATCATCGGCAAAGCTCATTTTGTAAAAGACGAGCAAGGTCGCGTTCAAGCCATCAATTTCACACAATAGTCGCTTTAGTCTTTTCCGTCCCAAGCCGATACGATCTGTATGGTATTTCCAGATCTATCGGCTCCAGAAGTTAAGCCACAAACAAATAAGCCCGTTGCGACACCAATTGCATCTATTTCTGATCGCTTTTTAGCGCTCGTTTTGGATTTCCTCATTTTCTCTCCGGTCGTGAGTCTTCTGATCGCGGGATTGGTTCGCCAAACTAAAACATTCTTTTTGCTCAATACAAATTCGCAAGAGGGAGCCGTCGCCGCGGGGCTTGTGCTCCTAACGATTGTTTTCTTTACGACACTTCTGCAAACAGTGTTTTTGTATTATTGGCAGGCGACACCAGGGCAATTCTTTTTGCAATTGCGTGTAGTGTCTTATCCGCAAGAGCAAGCTCGCTTAAGTATCAATCAATGTTTGATTCGCGCCTTTATGTTTTGCAGCGGATTCTTTTTGATTGCGGTTCCGTTTTTGGAAATTGCAAGTCATCCACTAAGACGTGCTTTCCATGAAAGAGCTTCGGACACAATGGTCGTGACCCTTAAAAAAGTTTACGACGACGGACCTCACCCTCTGGAATCACGTTTCATCTCTTCGTGGTTGCGCATGAGTTTTCTGTTTTTACTACTCTTTGGCGTTTTGGGATTTTTTAGAACTTATCACTCTTTGCAAAGTGGCGCTTTCCGTGAAAAGGATCAAGTCGTTGCAACCTGCAAAGAAATCAAAGAGTCAGATCTTGCGGGAACTTCCCGTTTGGATGCCGCGCTTTCTTTATACCTGCTTAACGAAATTTCAGCAGAGTGCCTGGATAAAGAAGCCGAAGTCTCTTTATGGGGTGATCCGGTGAGTTCTCAGGATATGGCTTATCTTGCGAAGTTCGTAACAGCGGACGGGGAAGCTCAAGAAAAGTATTTTGAAAAAATCTGCGAAGACTCTTCATCATCAACGTGTGCGATTGCTCGCTACATGCACGAGGACGGAAAGAAAGAGGATCTTGAGGAAGCAAATGGCAAACTCTGGATTACGCAGCTTCTTTTGTCTGATGAAAAATACACGAGCCAAGACTATGCTGGCAGTTTAAAAATGGTCGAAGATCTGCAAAAGATTCCGGCGTTGAAACCGGCTCTTGAAAAGCGCTATGTACGTTTGGTGTGGGCTTTGAATGAAAACGCAGATAAATACACGCAAAAAGGCGGTCGTTTGCCTGCCAGCGCTACGGACGATTCATGGCTTGAGCGCTTTAAGGAAAGGTACGAAGTTCAATGATTCTTCCTTGTCCTGAAGACTTCCGCGATTATACACGCTTTCCATTAACGATTACGTTGGTGGTTCTGAATATTTTTATCTTCGTATTAATTTTTAGCGGCGCTTCTTCGACAATTTCTTCTTCTTCCATTTTGCAAAGGGAGGGGCTGACTTTAACGGGCCGTCTTTATTACCAATATCTGCAAAATCTTTCTTCTGAAGCTCTTTACGAAAAGCCATCCTGGATTCATGAGATCAAATCTCAAAACATCGAACAGATGGGGGTGCTGGGGGCTTATGCTCTTCGTGATGCCAGATTCTTAGAAAGTGCTGAGACGCTAAATTATAAAGGCGACGATGTGCAGATCGCCAATTGGAAAACGGACTTCGTTGAGTTTCGTAAGAAATATCAAGAGCAGTTGTTGTATCGCTTTGGTTTAAGCTCTTCAGAAAAAGGGCCGTTGGCTTGGCTCACATATCAGTTCTCTCATTCCAATTGGATTCATTTGCTATCCAATCTTGCCTTTCTGGCTTTGATTGGTGTCGCTGTCGAAGGCCTTGTTGGTAGTGGAGCGCTTTTATTTATTTACGTGCTAGGTGGTATTGCCGGAGGCGCGGGATTTCTTTTTTCTGACTCTCACGGAACGGTCCCGATGGTAGGGGCGAGTGCTTCGATCAGTGCACTTTTAGCTTTCTATTGTGTTGCCGAAACCCGAATAAGAGTTCGGTTTCTTTATTTTGTGTCTCCTATGCCCGGGCAATACGGTGCTATTTATTTGCCGACGCTTTTAATTGTGCCTTTATTTTTGGTCGTAGATTTGGCCAATTTGTGGGCAACCCCTGAGGGCTTGGGGAGTGGCGTGGCTTACGCGGCTCACCTCGGAGGAACGCTAATAGGCGCTTTGGCAGCCTTTGCTTATAGATGGAAGGCTCCTTCTTCGCTTCCAACAGCTCCGCAGATTTAGCTCTGTAATTAATATATACCCGTTGACACGAATATTACCGATAGGACACATTGTCCGCCAGAGGCTGAACATCACCCCCAACTAGAAATGGCGGACCTGAATGAAGCTAGCGAAGCTCATTAAGTCAGTGATTGTATTTACATCGTTATCTGTTTGTGTGGCCCAAGCGGCTCAACAACAAACCACTCGTGTCGTTCCCTATTACGGGGATGATTTCTACCGCGATTTGAAAGCGGGAGTTTCCAACGAAGATTTAGAAAACAGAATTAAATCTGTCTTGCGCAGTTTCCACGTGAAGCGTGCGAGCGGAAATGACTTGATCGTGAATTCTTGCATGCAAGCGCAAGGACAAGGTCGTTGTTACGCTCACACAGCGATTGGTTACAATGCTGCGAGAGTTTTTTTGATGGGGAACTATTACCTCATTAAAGACGGTAACAAAGGTTATGCGATTCGCGATGTTTATTGTGATAAAGACCGTCCCGTGAGTGATTTCCGCAGAGACTTCCCAGCACCTGGAACTATTCCTGATAATAAAGTGATTAACGTGGAGCATACATGGCCACAAAGTCACTTCACAAGAAGATTCCCGGACGAAGTGCAAAAGTCAGATCTTCATCACTTGTTTCCAACAGATTCACAAATCAATGCGATTCGCGGCAACAACATGTTCGGTGAAGTTTCTCATGATTTGATGGAGCTAAAATGCCCGGCGTCTCGTTTCGGTTTGGGTTCCGGTGGCTCTGATGAAGTTTTCGAACCGCCTCAAGATCATAAAGGAAATGTCGCTCGTGCGCTTTTCTATTTCTCTGTTCGTTACGATATGCCGATCAACCAGCTTGAAGAGGTCATCCTTCGCAAGTGGAACAAAGAAGATCCTGTCGATGCCGAAGAAATGAAAAGAAACGAAGAGATCTTCAAAGCTCAAGGTAACAGAAATCCATTCATCGATTTCCCAGAGCTTGCGGATCGTATCGCTGATTTCTAATTTCTGTTTTACATAATTAATTAGTTTTTGTTTAAAGCCTGCTGCGTAAGCGGGCTTTTTTTATCTTGAGTTCGTATTTACGAGTTAAAAACGTGCTTTTCTTGAAAATCTTAAAAAATCTGTAATAAGCCGCTTGCCATCGTGTTTTTGTTATGCTGCAATCATTTTTACGGGAGGGGTGATACCAAGGAAGGTATAGGGGAGCATGATGTTCTCACCTCTATTTTTAGATTATTGAGACCCACAGTGGAAACACTGTGGGTTTTTCTCTTTTGGGCGTTCTACTTTGCTTTTTCTGTTTTGCAACTAGGGTGGATGGCTTGGCCTGACCACTTGCCGTCGCTGCATGTGATGGTGTCGGAGATGCAGATTTCTCCCACAGGCACCGTTGGACTAAGATAACCTGTCGCTTTGCCGCCATCAGGAATAAATCCCAGCGGAGTCTCGCAACCTTTTCTTTCAATTTCAGTCACGGGATTTGTTTCAGCAGGCACAGCTTTGACGGCCGTGGGAGCGGCCCCACGATAAACTCTTTCTCCTTCACTCGGAGGCGGGGCTGCTTTAGGCAGAGTAGCTTCATCGGAATTTACGGTTGATGAGGTAGGTTGGCTTGAGCAACCGGCGATCAAAATCATGGTGATAAACAAGATTTTTTTCATAACCTTAGTTTCGGAAAACCAACTGTGTATTTCAAGTAAGATCTGGTTTTCCCTGAATTATTCGGTCTCGGGTCGAGCAATCTGTCTCAGATTGAGGCTCGCTGTTTGTAGTTAATATAAATTGCTTTAAGTTTATAAATGAATTTCCGATTTGTTAGGCATGAAAAATCTAATATTGTTGATTCTGTCTATGGCGGTCATCGCGTGCTCTAAAGAAGAAATCACTTTGCCATCTGCTGGTCAATTCGAGGGTGGAACTTGGTATGCAGATTGTTTTTCCAAAGATGGAGCTTATCAAAAACGCACAGCCAAGTTCGATGGCGGTTCTTACTCTCACTCAATGACAATTTATAGCGACGCTTCTTGTTCTGTTCAGCAAATAGAGACTGGAGAAACGGGGACTTATGTTATTGGTGGCCCAATATCAGAAGGTTCTCATTCTATAAAGTTGGATCTCACTATTGGGGCGCTTACCGTTAAACCTCTTAATACAACTGTGGAGGAAGTAACCTTCCTACCGTGGGTACAACTTACTATGATATCTACATGATCTATCCAATCACTCTGCCAGATGTGCCTGGTTATCCAGGCACAGGAAGTAAAGAAGGTGAAATGAGTTTTGGATATAACGACGCAACTTATGACGGATCTACACCTGATAAACGTCCGACGGCAGTGACTTCTCCGAATTATCATCGGTGAGGTGAACGATTAAAAAACAAAAGCCAGCTCATCGAGCTGGCTTTTCATTTCGAAAATCGAATTTTCTAAAAAACTATTCTTCCGCTGGAGCGAAACCGCGACGAAGAGTATTTTCAGTCACTGCTGCTGGTTCCATGTATTGTTTGATGTAATCAGGGCCGCCGGTTTTTGAACCGATGCCTGACATTTTAAACCCACCAAATGGATGACGATCGACCATGGCACCTGTGATACCACGGTTGATATACAAATTACCCACTTCGAATTCTTCTTTCACGCGAGCGATGTTTGCAGGGGAGCGAGAGAACACGCCACCTGTCAATGCATACTCTGTGCTATTCGCGATTTCCAAAGCGTGATCCAAGTTTTTCGCGCGGATCACAGCTACAACTGGGCCGAAGATTTCTTGTTGAGCCAGTTTTGAATCACCTGGAACATCACCAAAGATTGTTGGCGGAACGAAGAAGCCGTTTGTTGGCGCTTGGCCTTTGAACAACAGCTTATTCGTTTTTTCTGTCTCAGCAATCGTATTCAGAATACGTTCATAAGCTTCTTTATCAACAACCGGTCCCATGTAAGCTTTTGGATTTTCAGCAGACATGACTTCGATAGATCTTGCTGCTTCCACCAAACGATCTGTGAAACGATCGTAAACTTCATCAAGAACGATCACGCGGCTTGCCGCAGAACATTTCTGGCCAGAGAAACCAAACGCCGAGTAAAGAACTCCATCCACCGCTTCATCAAGATCCGCATCGTTATCGATGATCACGGCGTTTTTGCCGCCCATTTCGATAATGCATCTTTTCACGTGTTGTTGTCCTGGTTGAACAACAGAAGCGCGATTTAGGATGTGCAAGCCGACTGCTTTAGAACCTGTGAAGGCAATTGTTGTCGTGTATTTGTGGTTCACAATGTATTCACCAACTTCTTCGCCGAATCCAGGAAGGAAGTTGATCACACCTGCTGGGAAGCCAGCTTCTTGAACCATCTTCATCAGGCCCCAAGCAACCACGGAAGATTGCTCTGCAGGTTTCATCACAACAGTGTTTCCTGTTACAGCCGCTGCCGTCACCATGCCTGCAAGGATCGCCAGAGGGAAGTTCCAAGGAGCGATCACCGCCACAACACCGCGAGGTTTGTAGATGTAGTGAGAAAGTTCACCAGGAAGGCCACCCACGCGAAGTGGTTTTTGAAGATTGCGCATATCGCGAGCGTAGTAACGACAGAAGTCGATCGCTTCACAGATATCACCATCAGCTTCCGCCCATGGTTTACCCACTTCAAGAACTTGAGTTGCGATTAATTTGAAACGATCACGAACCATGATGTCAGCGAGTTTATCAACAAGAGCTGCGCGTTCTTCCGCAGGAACATTTTTCCAAGTTTTGAAAGCGGTTTGAGCCGCTTGCATAGCTTGTTCAGCTTGCTCCACATTCGCCATGCTGATCTTACCGACAACTTGTGAGCTTTCAGATGGGTTCACGCGGTCAAAGATTTTCTCAGAACGAATTTCTTTGTTGTTGATCATCAAAGGCACATTCACTGGAAGAGCGGCACGAGCCTCCGCCAATGCTTTCAACATTTTTTCGCGATCCGCTTTCACTGCGAAATCCAAAAGAGGTTCGTTATAGAACTTGCCTGGTTTTTTTGGAATCACAGGAGACGTTGGAGTCAAACCTTGCGCTGGGTCTTTTAACAGCTCAGCTGTGGTTTTGTTATCCGCGAATTTTCCACGAAGCCAAGATTCATTCGAAGAGTTTTCAAGCAAACGACGAACAAGATACGCCATGCCTGGGATGAGTTCTCCGACAGGAGCGTATTCACGCATGCGGTAACCCATGTCGACCAAAGTTTTCTTGATCGGCTCAGCCATTCCGTAAAGCATTTGGAATTCCAAAGCTTCTTTCGGGATGTTTAATTTTTCTGCGTAAACCATGCACGCTGCGATTGTTCTTACGTTGTGAGACGCAAAAGCAGGGCGGATGTACTTGATATTTTCAAGGAAGTATTTTGCGCACAATTCGTAGTTTGCATCTGATTCTGCTTTGTTTGTGTAAACAGGAACAGGCCAGCCACGTTGTTCAGCCTCGATAGTTTCGTAATCCCAGTAGGCTCCTTTTACAAGACGAACCCAGAACGGAGTGCCGCGAGTTTTTGCAAACTCAGTCAACATCTTGACGTCTTCAAAAGAATCGCGAAGGTAAGCTTGGATCACAACGCCAAAGAATTTATAATTTTTAAATTCAGGTTCGTTGATAAGTTCTGTGAACACTTCCAAAGTCAAATGTTTGACAGAGTATTGTTCCATATCCAGATTGATGAAGACACCTTTTTGCATTCCAAGACGGAACACAGGACGCATACGATCTTTCAGGATTTTCTTAGTTTCATCCCAAGCAAGATCTTTGATTTGCGAGTAAAGCGCTGTCATTTTCACGGACACGTTTACTTTTGGCAGCGCACCTTCATGATCGCGATCGATTTGCGGAACTTCGTCCCACTTCTCAGCATCTTTAGCGAGCCAGTTTACAAGCTCCACGTATTTGTTTGTGTACTCTTGAGCTTCTTTCTCTGACAAAATCGCTTCACCCAAAATGTCGACTGTGAAAGTCATTTTGTTTTTGCGCGCTTTTTTCAAAACGGGAAGAGCTTCATCAGGATTTTCACCTGTGATGAACATTTGCGCCATGCCGACGACATTCTTTTTGATGGCACTCGCCATCAAGCCCGGAGCCAAGGAACCTAAGCCAAGACCGACGTTGAAAACCGGAGGAAGTTTTCCACCGTCTTCAGCAAAATATTCTTTCAAGTGACGAGCGACTTCATCACCGGAGTTGATGGAAGGAAGAACGTCCACGAAGCGGAACATGTTCGTTTTGAATTTTTCGTTTTTCATACTCCATTCCATGATGGAGCCATACCAGAAATCTTTAGAAAAAATGGAAGCCTTTGATTGGCTTTCCATGCGCTTCATAATCTCTTCGCCACGGGCGACGATTTGCGATTGGATGTCGTTCATATTTTTACCTCAAATGAGAGGCCGCATATTCGCTCTGCTAGGGAGAAAACTCAAGGACTTTGCTGGACTAAAGAGGGTGTGTAAAAACGGAATAACGATAAGCGTCAATTGGTGTGATTTAAGCCTAAAAAAGAATTAAATCACTTTCCAAGAATGCTTCGCCTTCGAGACGATCTCGGCTTCCAAAACATCGCCCTTTTTAAAAGGGCCGACCCCCGACGGGGTGCCCGTTAAAAGCAGATCGCCGGGCATCACCGGAAAGTGAAGGCGCACGAAATCCAAAAGCTGCTCCAGAGAGAATATCATTTGGGCGGTGTTGCCATGTTGGCGAACGTCGCCGTTAATTTTTAAAATAATCTCTAAGTTTTTTAACTCATCCAAGTCGTTCACTGGAAAAAAGCCAGAGAGCGGGCAGGAGTCTTTAAAACTTTTTGCCAAGGTCCAAGGATGTCCTTTGGACTTCAATTGATTTTGTTTGGCTCTGTCCGTGATATCAATAGCGATGCAGGCTTCATCAATTTGCAAATTGTCGTTAAAGCGAAGTGCGAGTTCCACTTCGTGATGAAGTTCATTCGTCCATGAGGGCATGTGAATTTCTTTCGCAGCGATGGAAGAAGTGCTTCCGGCTTTTAAAAAGATCATGGGTTCAGTCGGAACTTCATTGCCAAGTTCTTTGGCGTGCTCAGCGTAATTGCGGCCCACGGCCCAAATATTTTGAATCATAAAAGCACCTTTTTAAATTCAATGAATTCGTAAATTCCGTCTTTGTTCACATCAAAGCCGATGTACTGACAAGGACTCCAATGAGAAAATTCTGAATCCGAAAGATCTTTGTCGCTGGGAACAATGCTCATCGCTTCGACGACAAGATCATAGTGACTGCAAAGAAAAATCACGGCGTCTTTGTGTTCAGCGGCACTCTCAAACAGCTTTTCAATACGTGAGCGAAAATCAGTTAGTTTTTCATCGCTTTGTTGTTCAAGCAGGGACGTATTGATTTGCAAAGGCAAACTAAAATGCTGAGAGAGCGGACGAAACGTGCTGTGCGTGCGCTTTTTCGGAGAAACCCATAATTCTGTCGGCTTCGGCAATTCGTTTTTGAGCACCTTGTCGAGAACCTTCGAGGCCTGAGCGTGGCCCTCGGCGGTCAAATCAGGATCGCCGGAAAAGTCCATGGCTTTTTGTGCATGTCTAAAGAGATAGATCTTCATGATTTGGGTTCTCTCTGCTTGAAATTAACAGCCTGCTTTGTTACTTTGCGAAAGTAGTTTTCCATAGAGTGCAGGAGTTTGTCATGAGTAAAGAGCGTGTTCATCGTTTTGTTTCCAAAGATTTGACGGTGCGAATTGCCGCAGTGAACGCGACTGAAGTTGTTAAACATATGCAAGGTCTGCAAAATACATATCCTTTGGCGACGGTGGCCGTAGGACGCAGCATGGTAGGCGCTTTGCTGATGGCCGCGCAATTGAAAGACGGTCAAATGGTGGGCTTGCTCTTTAGGGGAAACGGCGCTTTGCAAAGCGTTTATGCGGAGGCTTCTTTCAATGGCCAGGTTCGTGGCTACACTCCGAATCCGCAGTATCAACCACCGAATTACGACAATGGTCTAAGCCTTAAAGAGGCGATCGGAAACGGCACCTTGAGTGTCGCTCGCCATCAACCTTTCCAAAAGCAACCGTTTCACGGAACGGTGGAGTTGGTGAGTGGTGAAATCGGGCAGGACATTGCTCACTATCTTCATCAGTCTCATCAAATCCGTTCGTTGGTGTCTTTAGGTGTTTACCTTGATACCTACGGAAAAGTTCAAGCCGCTGGCGGTGTTTTGATTGAAGTGATGCCGGGAGTTTCAGAAGCTGTTGTTGAGATGATTCAGCAAAACTATGAAGACTGGAAACCAAACATTTCACAAATGTTGCTCGATGGAGCTCAGCCTGTTGATTTGGTAAAACCATTTATGGCGGGCATTGATTTTACGGAAGTGGAACACAATCAAGAGATTGAATACTTCTGCCCATGTACAAAAGAGCGTGTTGTGCGCGCTCTTGAAACATTAGGCGAAGAAGAACTTCAAGATATGATCAATAAAAACGAAACGGCGGATGTTACTTGCCAAATCTGCGGTCGTCCTTACACAGTGACGATCCCTGAAATCCAAGATATCAAAGATCGTTTGCATAAAGAATCGCTTCACTAGAATTCGCTATCGAACATTCCAATGATGGCTTTTTGCCAGAAATGCACCTTTTGCTTTTCCGTGATCGGACGGGAAAGCTTGAGGTAGCTATTATAAATACTCGTCATTTTCTTCGTGAAAGCCGGGCTGTAAATCAAAGCGCCGTTTTCCATGTCATGAATGAAACTGCGCTTGTTTAAATTCACAGAACCAATGAAAGACATCTCATCATCAATCATCACAAGTTTTGAGTGCAGGATGATTTTAGGTTCGATGTATTCATAAATCTTGATTGAGTCTTTAAATTTATTCACGCCGTCTTTATTAACGGCACCTAAAATAAAGTCAGCCGTGTCACCTTCTAAATCCAAGCGTGTGATCAGCGTGATTTTTACGCCACGGTCAGCAGCGTTCTTTAAAGCTTCACCGACTTTTTTAAGAGGGCGGAAGTACGGCGTTGAAATCAAAATCTTTTTCGAAGCATGATTGATCAATTCCGCGTAATAGTCTTCAAGGTTGCGATTGTCTTTAAAAGGAATCGAAACATAGTGTCTGATCAGTGGGTGAGTGTCGGCATCAGCGAAGTATTGCGGATCAGGACGAGCGCTCGATGTGCTTTGTGCTGTTGTGGGACGCACATTGAACGTATCAGAGTCTTGCATCCAAAGAGCGTAATACTGAACGGCGAGCTTTTCTGCAAACGTCTTTGATTTAATTAAAAATTCAAAGTCGCGCCAGTGAACGAAAGACTCTTCACCTTTAGAGTAGTTCACTAAAGAAGGAAAACTTGTGAAGTTCGGTGCTGCCCTAAATAAGAAACCATCGTGAATATTACGTCCGCCAAGAACCACGCGGTTGGCCGAAGGGTCTGTCGAAGAAAGAGTGAGGAAGATTTTCACGTGATTTGTACGGTGAAACTCATGAAGCTTGCCACCACTTCTTGCGGCATTATCATAGCGATATTGAACGACCTTGATGTTGCCGTTCTCAGAAGCCATTTTTTCAAACATCGCTTGGTCTTTTTTAAGTGTAATAACATCTGAAATAAGAACACGCACTTGGGCGCCGTGATCGGCATGGTATTTCAGTAATCGCGCCAAAACGTTGCCGTAGAAATCACTGCGATAAACTAAATAAGAAACGAAAATCGCATCAAGTTTTGGCGCTTTGGACATATCCAAAGGCAGGAAGGGATTTTTCTCTGTAAGAAACTTCTGCGGCAGTCGTTGTCCCAAAAGCATTTCTACTTTGGCTTGCAATCCCTCTTCAGGATCTTCCAAAGTTGTTAAAGAGTCTGCGCTCAGAGGACAATTCATACTGGTGAAATTGGAGTTTAAGAAAAACTGCTGCGGTTTTGTAAGGCCTGCCGCCGAAGGAAACACGCAAGCTTCATAAGTGCGCGCGAGATTTTGCAAATACCCCAGCTTTTCTTTTTCCGTTTTTAGTTGGAATGTGTACTCTTTGCTTGTATCACCCCAAGGATTTTTGAACATCACATCGCAGCTTTTCACTTCCGCAGAAGGACGGAAGCGAACCTTTTGTCCATTGAGCTTGGCATCGTACCAGCTAAATTTCGCACTTTGGAAAGCACCATATTGGTCCGCCTTAAAGAGTCCTGTTTTTAGTGCAAAGGGACCATCACAGAGAATGCGTGCTTCAAAATATTTTTGCGCATCTCTTTGTTCATCATCATTACGTGTAACCGAAGAGCCCGCACGGGAATAAGTCTCATGACGTAAAAGAAGTTCGTAGCTTCCCGCATTGACGTTACCCATAGAAAAGAAACGAGGCTGGCCTGTGCCTTTGATGTAATAAGAAAGATCGCCTAAAGTCAGTTCTTCCTCTTTCACGCCCCATGTGGAGTGCATAGTGCTTGAGAAAGTGCGGGGAGTATCGCCATGGGCTGATTTTGCTGTGTAAGAGGAGGATTGTTCTTGGAAAACTTTCTTTTGCTCTTGAAGTTTTTGAACGGATTTAGAAAGAGAATCTTCCTTCTCGCGATCTTGCGCCTTTTGCGCACGCATCAGTTGATCTTCTTGGAGTTGCAGGTTCACTTCAGAGTCATAAAGTCTTACCAATGAAAGAGGCATGCTGTTGTCGATCAAGGAAGCAGGTTCCCTCTGAAACGTCTGACAAGAGCATAATAGAATCATTGGCAGAATGAGGGCAAAACCGGAATTTCTAAACATACATTCCTCCAGGAGTTCTCATCGGAATTTGCCCGAACTATTTTAGGCACTGTCAAAACTTTAGACACCCTGGACAGGGTTGTGGTGTCAATGGGCTAGGAGTGGGGTTTGCTTATTCTAAGGGTATGAATATATTCCGTTTTAAAACCTCTAAATCGATTCCCTTGATGTGGGTGTCACTCTTTTTAGGAATCAGTGCGATCGTTGCGATCCTAAGCTTTTCCTATGAGGTTTACACGGCGAAGTCTTCTGTTGAGCAATACGTCGGTATTTGGGAAGACGACATCGCCCAAGCTAAGATTTTTCAAGGCGACCAAACGCTGCAAAATAAAATTTTAAAACAGCTTAAAGAAGTTCATGCGGCTGTGGGAGCTACCGAAGTTCAAAATCCGGAAAAGCTTCAGTGTGTGTTTTCAACAGATGTTCCGATTACTTACAACTCTTTGCCATCGGGAAGCATGAGAGTTTGCTTTAACACTGTAGATTTGGCCGTGAAGGCGTTGCTGTCGCCGCTCTTTATGTTGGGAATTCTTTTAGGAATGATTTTCCTTGGTGTCGGTGTTCGTCGTGAATTCTTAAATCAATTGCACGAACAAAAACTTGAAGCTGAATTGGCTTTGAATAAAGAAATTGCCACGATCTCTCGCCAAGTGGCGCACGATATTCGCGGCCCGTTGATGGCGCTCACAACGCTGAGCCAGCTTTCTCATGAAATGGGTTCTGACAAGAAAGAATTATTGGATCTCGCTGTGGCTCGTATTCGTGGTATTGCGGAAGACCTTTTAACCAAAGGTAAAAAAGAAAAGAAAGAAGATGTCGTTGTCGTGAAGGACGCGGGTTCGGATCTTTCTAATTTGATGGAATCGTTGCTCAAAGAATATCGTTTTTCTCATCCTAAAGTGGACTTTACTTGGCATAAGCATATTCACTCGGAAAAAGCAGCAGTAAGCTTAGAATCAATTAAAATTCAAAGGGTCGTCAGTAATTTAATTAATAATTCCCTCGAAGCATTGCCGGAAAAAGAAGCTTCCATCAATATGACTTTGATGGAAAGACAAGAGCATTGGTTGTTGCAAATCATGGATAACGGCTGCGGGATTCCCGAAGAGATTTTACCTCGGTTGATGGAAGAGGGAGTCAGTCACGGCAAAGAAAACGGCCACGGCCTAGGCCTTTTTGACGCTCGTAAAACATTGCAATCCATCGGTGGAGAACTTCAAATCCGTTCCCGCGTCGGTGTCGGAACCCAAGTCGTTCTATTATTCCCGAAAAATTTAGAATCCGTTGCGCAGATTTCTTAGTTTAGAATTTCGAAGAAATCCAAATTATTGATCAAGCTTAATGCCCAAGACATTCTCAATAGTTTTTTCGTAGACGTCTTTTTTGCGCGCTTTAGCTGGGGTCGTTTCTTTTTTGCGAATCGTCCCAGATTCTTTCGGGAAAGAGACATAAAGATCGCGCTCATTATTTTTTGCCAGAAGCTCAAACTTATATTCAGTATCTTTGCAAATAGCCGTGAGGGAAACAGGGAGCTTCAACTCTTTAGAAGGGGTGATTTGAAGTTCACTGACATTCAAAGTCGTGATTTTGATTTTTAAATCTTTCTCTGCGGGATTTTCAATGTTTTCAATTGCGCAAGGAAACGTGACGAGCGTCGGTGTCTGGGCTTCTACACGAATTTGCGGAGTGAACGAAAATACCTGAGGCGAAGAGGAAAAAGTCATCTCTTGCACCAAAAGACCCCAAGGGTTTTCAAGTGTGCGTTCGGCATTTTGTAGTTTTAATTTTGAGGTGACATAAAGTTCGTTCTTTTGCAGTTCGCCTTTTTGTTGAGTTTCCTGATGAACTTGCAGGTAGGTGCCGGCCTCATAAGAGCCGTCGTCAAATTTCTTTAAACTTTTAAGCTGTCCTAGTTGAGAAAGATTCTTTTGTTGAATTTTTTCTCTGAGACGACTTACTTCGCGAACCCGCTCTTCGCTAAGTTTGGGTGCCATCAAGAATGCCAACGATGTTTGTGATTGCCAGAAGTTGTTAGAGTCATAGTTATAAAAACGATCCAAATACTGGCGAAGAAAAGTCATCTTCTCCATTTCACCAAGCTGGATGTTTTGCAGAGATTCTTTTCCTGCTTCCATGCTGATCGCAACAACACGGGGATTGCTTTTCAGTTTCCAATAGAGGTAACTGACAACAGATCCCCAGATGATACTAACAATCAGAAGCGCAGAAAGAATCTTAGTTTTCATCAGTCGTTCTTTTCAATTGGTAATATTTCAATCACGCGGTCACGGTGTGATTTTTTATTGGGACCTTCATCAACCCATTGATCCACTTTGTATAGTTTGATGCGGGCTCTGCCTTTTTGGAAATATTTTTTATCAGCAGGGCCAATGGTTTCTTTTTCTAAAACAGAAGGGCCGTTTTGGAAGAAATCAAGTTGAGCTTTCATCTTCTCGTTTTCAAGCTTCATCACTTCAAGATCTTTTTCATCATTAAAATAATAATTCGCAGCCACGGCCGTCACAACGCCGATAATTCCGCCCCAATAAAGGGCATGCAGTTCGGGACGTTCATCGCTGGGAGCTGTTCCGGCTCCGATCGCAGCACCGACACCGACGCCGACGGCGGTTGCTGCCAAACGGCTTTTTTGGTTGGTCGCACACGCTGAAACAAAGAAGCACAATCCAAGAAGCAAAATCTGTAATTTCATATAGACAATTCTAGGTTTAAAACAAGAGTCTTGCAAACTCTTACTTCATCATATGTTGGTACATCGGGAGATACATATCTTCGGAGGGATCGACTTCCAACTCGGAACGTTCAGGAAAATCCGTAAACTCGACAGGAGCATTTTGAATGATCGCCAAAGGACATTTTTCTGCGGCTTCGCCCATCATTAAAACGGCAGCGGCAGCTAGACTGTCTGTGAGATTGATTTTCGTCATCTTAAGAGGTCTGCCAAAAATATCCTTCTGCCCAATCATATTGCGCAGAGGATGAAAGCCCGCATAAGACAATGAAACTCCAACGACACCCAAACGCAAAGGTCCAGTGCGAGAGTCTGTTAGAATGATTCCTAACTCGCTAAGTCCCAAACGTTTCATCAAAGCTTGGCGTATTCTTTCGGCCGAGACATAGGGATCTTTCGGATAAACGATATAGTCCCCACTTTCGGAATTCGATTCATCAATTCCTGCAGCGGCAACTAAAAGTCCGTGTTTGATTGTCAGACTCACGCCAAAACCGATTTCACCCAAATAGTGATCGGCTTCACGACGGATCAAATCTTTTTTGTCGATACTCGATAGCGGAACTAGGCAGCCCTCGTCGATACTTACGATCTTAGACGTAATAGCTAAGATCGCTTTTTCATGAAGTAAAGAAACATCCACGTGCTTTAAGATGAACTCCACCAAATCATCACCTTGGCGAAACACAGAAGTTTGAATCGGGGAGATCATCATTGATTTCGTCACAAAAAACTATCCTAACTTTTGAATGATCGCATCTGTGAAAGAAACTGTTGTTCCTTTACCACCCAAGTCACCAGTGCGAGCATTCACATCTGACAACGCTGCCACTAAAGCTTTCATGATCGCGTCGGCTTTCGCATTTTCACCAATATGTTGAAGCATCATTACAGCAGACTGCAATAACGCTGTTGGATTTGCCTTGTTTTGGCCTGCGATATCAGGAGCAGATCCGTGAACCGCTTCAAAGATCGCAGCCTTTTCGCCAATGTTAGCGCCAGGAACCACTCCCAAACCACCAACAAGGCCTGCGCAAAGATCACTTAAAATATCTCCGTAAAGATTTTCAGTCACGATCACGTCAAACTGTTGCGGCCTCGTTACAAGCTGCATGCAAGCGTTATCGACGATCACATCTTTTGTTGTGATGTTAGGATATTGCCAACCGACTTCTTGTGCGACTTTCAAAAACAAACCGTCAGACATTTTCATGATATTGGCTTTATGAACAATCGCCACACGTGGCTTTCCAGTTTTTTGCGCAAGATCAAAAGCATAACGAGCAATGCGCTCAGAACCCTTGCGAGTGATGCGTTTGATACTCTCGGCCGTATCTTCATCGACCATGCGCTCAATACCTGCATAAAGGTCTTCGGTGTTTTCACGCACGATCGTCAAATCCACGTCGTTACAAACGCATTGCACGCCTGGCAAAGAACGAACGGGGCGGACGTTGGCGTAAAGATCGAATTTCTGTCTCATTGTAACGTTGATGGATTTGTGACCACCGCCGACGGGAGTTGTTGTAGGACCTTTGATTGCCAATTTTGTTTTATTGATAGAATCACACGTCGCTTGCGGAAGAAGATCTCCCAAAGTGTGCAGCGCGACTTCGCCGGCTTGATGTTCTTCGTATTCAAAGGGAGCTTTTACGTGTTTCAGTACGCGGATCACCTGAGTCATGATCTCAGGACCAATTCCATCACCAGGAATTACAGTCAGTTTCGTCATTACAAAGACCTTTCTATTGATGACTTATTTTTAGCACGCGCGCGCTGGTAGGGGGAGCTTTTCTTGCTCCTTACCAGGGAAGGTGGGATGTGGTGAATGGCTTTAGGGCTCTCTAGGTTTCCCCGAGTGGGGCTGGAGCCGGAGTGTCTCATTTCGAGACTTGCTTATCTCTTAGAGCAAGCGCTGGGCCAGCTCCTTCGGGTTCCTTTTGCACCACACTTTGCGGCGAGGGGGTGTTGGGATCTTTGACACCTCTAAAGCCTAAAAAAATCCAGCACTTAAGGCTTTTTTCGGAGGCTGTCTGTTCTTGAGACACCGACTTTTAAACGAATGCTCTTTTTCAAGCACTCTGACGGCTAACACTAAATGCTTAGTGATTTTGGAGGTTTAGGTGGTGGTATCGCGACTCCAGCGGATGGCGCTTTCTTTGTATTTGAAGAAAGACAGTGGAGGTCGCTCTCATGTGGAAGTGGCTAGGGACCGCGTTGGTTCTTATTATAGCATTAACAATTCAAGCCTGTGCGCCGAAGGCTCAAGACGATTGCGGATTCGTGCAAAACGTCTATGGCGAGCGCATTTCTTGGAAGAGCGATGTCCCAGTGACAATGCAGATTCACTCCTCTGTTCCTGACTCTATGGTTCCAGCGATTCTTTCTGCGGCAGAGACGTGGGAAAGAACAGCGGGTCGCAAACTTTTTAATATCGTCCAATACCCTCGTTATTCAGGTCCGATCAATCCACACAAAGACGGTGTGAATGTTATCTATTTAATGAACACGTGGGAAGACAACCGTGGCTCTGAGCAAGGGCGCACGAGTGTCTATTGGATTGGTGATCTTATTAAGGAAGCGGACATTCGCTTGAATGGCGCTGATTTCGGATTCTACTGGAACAATCAAACGCTGACTCGCGCGGCGAAAATGGATCGCGCCAATTCTGCTCCCGTAAACATTGAAGCTTTGGTGCTTCATGAAATGGGACATGTACTAGGTTTAAAGCATAAAGATGGACAGGGTTCGGTTATGGCGACGTATTTAGCGAGCGGAGACGATCGCGTGCACCTCGCAGGAACCGATCAAACGGCCTTGCAGTGCGAATACTAAGGCGCTCAGCATTGTAAAATGTCCATGTAAGTTTATTTAAGTTGTTGGAATCGAAAAAAGCTAACTAGACTTTTAATTCTGCGCCGACAGAAAGGCGAAGGAGAACCAAATGAGAGTGATCAATTTAGATAAGAACACACAAGCTGAAGCAACGGTTGAGTCTTATTTGGGTTCTTTTTCCGAAGCGTCTCCTGTGACTCATAAGTCTTATCATGAACTCGCAGAAACTCCTGTTGTTGAAGTCGATGCGTTGGCGCAACTTCAATCCAATATCGAAATGCTCAGCGATCTTCAATCACGTCTTTCATTTGTGATGAGAGAAGTGCGCTATCTCATGAAAGTGTAAGTCCTTTATCCGAGCAACGCTTTCCACCTCAGGTGGAAATGTGAGTAATTCCCTACTTGTGTTAGATGACAGCTCCGTAATATCCCTATTTAATCGGGATATGGGAACAAATCTCGGAGAATTCCGAAAATACATTCAGCTTCACTTTGAAAAGTGGGGACTTACGAAAGCGGAATGCGAGATTGGCATTCTCATCCTGCGTGGTTACAGTCTTCGCGAAATCGCCGAACAAAGAGGAACATCAGAGACGACAACTCGTCAGCAAGCTCTGAGCCTTTATAAAAAAGCCTCGCTAGAGGGGCGTCACCAATTGTCGGCTTTCTTCATTGAACATCTTTTATCTGCAAGCGGAAGTGAAACTACGCCTTGCGATCAAAACGATTCAGATTCCCTTTAGGGATGTGATACACGACCCAGTCACCATCGCGCTCGCGAGTCATGCCTTCTGTAATAACAGGTTTTTCAAAAGGAAATTCTTCACGGAAAGTTTGAAAGTTGGAACTGCTTACAATCTTTCCGTCGTCTTCCACTTTATCTTTGAAAGAGCGTTGGCCCGTGATAGTCGCACGATCTTTTTGGATCGTGACTTTCACATTGTCTTTTTCATGTTCAGGAACAAAAGCTTTTAAAACGTAAAAATCAGGGTTTTCACGCATGAAGCTGCCGCGATCTTCGACCTTGTAGAAGGGATCGTTGCCTTTGTTGTCGTATTTTTCAGCGGCCTTCACGAAATCCTTACGTGTCTCCGCAAGCTCACGCACATAACGTTGCTTTTGAATATCTAAAGACTCACGTTGAGCGTCTTCATTTTTTGCATAGAGATTTTGAAAACGTTCATTCTGAGTCTTCAGCTGGTTTTCATTAGCAACTTTAGAGTGGATCAAACGATCTGCGTACTGCTGATTCAAGCGCTGCTCTTTAGAATCCCACTGCTTCTGTTGTTGTTCGTAGCGGCGGGCCGAGTTGTCTTGCAGGCGAGTGATTTTGTTTTCTTGGATTTCTTGCTCACGAGTTAGAGCGCCATCACCTTTGGCTTGCAGTTGCGCGTATTCTTTTTCATTGCGCGCACGAAGACGTTCTTGCGCGTTTCTTCCGCGCTCGACTTCATTTGTGATCGACATGTCGTTTTGTTCGCGCTGGTGTTCTAAACGTTTCTGACTGAACTCGTTCATCTGAGTCATGTCTTTATTGTATTTTTGTTTGGCGTTGCGAAGGTCTTCCGCACTTTTTTCGCGAACCTGGTCCACACGAGCTTGCGAGCTGTTTTCGATCTCTTGCACTTTTTGACGAGCATCCGCTTGCGCCGCTGCGACTTGTTGTTGGCGTTTATCGCGCGTGCTGATTAATTTTTCGTCGTAAGTTTTTTGCATCGCCTGCGTGCGAGCATTGTAGTTGTCGCTGAGGCGCTGTCTTTCGGCAGAAGCTTCTTCAGCCATTTCCCTTTGACGGTTGCGAATGTGATTTACGGCGGCTTCGTTTTGTTCCGAGATCGCTGTTTTTTTATCGTCGTAGTATTCTTTAAGATCAGAAATCTCCGCTTCGTTTTTACGAGCGATGTCTTTCTTTTTGCGTGAGTATTCGGCTTGAAGGTCATTCAAGTCCGCTTGCTGGGATTTGCGCGTAGAATTGTCTATCGACGACATGAATGTAGTGTATCAAAATAATACATCTACATTAAGGGGCCGCGTTTTCACCTTGAGGAATCTGGCCTTTCGGGTTGGGGCAGAGAGTTTGGAAATCGCCTGTGCGCCCGTAACAGCGCCACGTATCGATGTAAGTAACCTCTTCGTCGGCACCGACGGGATAGTAGTAGTGGTACTGAATATGATCGAGCGTGCTTTCAACCAGACGGAAGTCCTGGGAAGGATTTTGAGGGTCGGCGGATTTTTTTGTGATCTTCAAAAGAAACACGCGATACTCAGCATGACTGAGTGTCGGGGCCAAGATCAAAAAGAAAGCCGATAAGAAAATCCGATATTTCACAAATCTTCCTATCGGCTTTGCGGTGGGAAACCTTGATAATCCCGATGAGCTCAGGATAACCAGACAGTCAACGCTTCGCATTAAATATCGAAAGTGATGTCGAAATAGAACTCCAGGAGTTCGACAGATTTATGAACTTCGTAGTTTTCCCTCGAAGAAGAAGGGAAATGTTGAGGGAAATGCATAAATTTTGGACGTTTCGGGAAAATTCAGCAGTGACAATAGCACGAGCTTCCGCCGTCCTTGAGCAGGCTGTTTGTTTCGGGCTCCTGCCCTCAACCCTGCGGGCTGGCGCGAAAAAAATAGCATGATGCTATTTTTTTCCCGACCATCGTGGTCGGGAAAGGGAAGTTAGTGTTTGTGTTCGTTGTTGGCTCTGACTGTGTTTTCTACGATGTGGAAGTAAGCTCTCACTAGCATTTGGTAGGACTCTGGATCGAGAGCCTGTAGGTAAGCCATTTTTTCGAAATAGCTTTTCTTCGCAATCAGCTCTGTCATGACGTCTTGGACTTTCTTCATTTTGTCGAAGCTGTAAAAGTCCTTGTCGTCTTTCACTTCCTTGAGAACATCCGCGATAGACTTATTGTCAAAAAGAACATGAACACCCATGGCTGAATGAGAGAGCAAAGCCTCCATTCTTTCCAAACTTGTCTCTTCTATATTGACCAAGAAGCGCCTCCTGTTGCGACGTCTTAACTCGATGGTGAGTAATAATCTTTCACCTTGCAAGACCAAAAATAGAACTATGACGGGGCTTGTCGTGTCGTCCATCTTTTCTATTGTTGAGAGTCGAGAATCTCTCGATAATAAATTGTGAAGGATACGAACGATATGGCGAAAACAAAATCCCGTGCGAAAAAGAAAACTCCCAGCTCTCCCTCGGAAAAAGAGTATATTCTTGTCGATGAAGCGGCAGGTCTTATCTTTGAATCAGAGAAGGATCTCTTCGGTTATTTTGAAGACGCCATCAATAAATTAGAGGGAGAGTATCAATCTTTACGATCTCCTGACGATTTCACTGACGAAGAACAGATTGCCCATGAGCATTATCTAGAAGCGACATTGGATGAGCCCGATGAAGTCTGGATGGATGAAAAAACCATGGAAGACTATGCAATCTATCACTTCCTCAAAGCTTTTGAAGAAGGCAATGAGATTTTCAAATACGTGGCTGTGGCTTACGTATCTTCTGAAGACGAATATCCGACTTTTGTTTTTATTCACTTCCCGACAAAAGACAGTCGTTTGTGGCAAAACTATCAGCGCGGCGAATTGGTTTACGACAAAACTTTTGAAGAAGTCGCCGGCGGAGCCATTGAAGGTGATGCCCTCGGTGAGGGTGATCCATTGGCGATGGGTCTTTACTTGGCGATGCTTAAAGTGCGTGGCGAAAAAGACATTCCTCAAGAGAAGTTTCAAGACTTCGCTCCATTGCGCGAAGACACGATTGAAAATGCCGATGAGATTTGGCGTAAGAATGATTTAGACGGAAACGTTTTAGTGAGTTTTATTAAAGAATTCCCAGATCACGAAACCACGAAAGATTTGGTCTATATCGCGGTCACTCAGGAAGATGAAGAATCTAACGTTCACTCTCTTTTGTTTTCTTTCCCGACTACGGATCGCACTTTGGTAGATCGCTATCGTCAGGGTGATAATCTGCAAGCCGATGAGGTCTCTCAGGAATCCGCTCATTAAAAGGAAAAAGGTACCTGGTACCTTTTTCCTCGTCTTAGAAGCACAAGCCTTGAGCCATTGATGTGAATTGCGCTGCAGAGTAACCTTGGTCCTTGTAGTTTTTGAAAGGATGCAAGTTTTGAAGAACTGTAGCGCGTGTTGCACCTGTTGCTTCGAAAGCGTAGTCAGCAGGGTTTGCGTAGAACAGTGGAAGCAAGCCATCTACTTGGTTCAACATTTTATTCGTTGAAAGATCGTAGTTAGAGATTCTCAACACATCGTATTCGCCTTGAGTGTCTTTCAAATCAACCAAGATGTTCACGCTATTAAAGAATGTTTGTGGATCTGTGATACCCATGCCAGAAGCGATCGTAACTACATCACTCCAGCGAAGAGTCGTTTTCCAAGCTGTCAAAACCTGGCCTGTTGAAGCGTTAGCAACTAGGAATTGAAGTGGAGTAGGATCCAAGTAAGTCGCACCACTTGTATTTGTCATCCACTTCCACATAGCGATGTAAGTTTGGTCAGATTTGAACGTCGCAGGCAATGCTGTTAAGCGAGCGTAAGCATAGTCCATGCGAACATTGTTAGATGAATCAACATAAGCTCTGAGTTTTGCCGTGATATCAGAACCTGATGCTTGGTTGCAGTAAGCAAGAGGCTTTGTAGAAGAAGAAGTGTTTCCAGTTGGAGTCACGCGGCTTGAAAGATCCGAAGATCCTACTTGGTTGCTAGAGCCGCAAGCTGTAAGGAAAGCGACTGCACTTAGAGTAAGGATTGTTGTGAAGATTTGTTTCGTATTTTTCATAAAGCCCCCTGATGCCATACTATAAAGCAATGGCGGTGCCATATTTCACTCTGAAACAAATTGATTTTCGCTGTGTTTTTGATGACTTACAAGAGGGGCTGTTCTCACTCTGAGGCGTTCTCAGAGTGAGTCGTCAAACTTCTGTGACAGTGCCGCACAAGGAGCGTCACTTTTTGCGCTTCTTAGTGCACGGTCACTGTGATCTGGCCTGTGACATTGAGGCCCTGAATCTCAAGAGCGCCCATTGAAGGGCCATTGCCTGCGCGAACCGAACCGATATAAACGTGTTCAATGTGAGACGGAAGTTGCGTTGTTCCAATCACCTGACCGTCTTTGATGAGCGAGACACTCAAGCCACCGTAAGTAGCACCTGAAACGCGGATGTTTTCAAAGCTGACACCGAAAGCTTTTGAGATCAAAGCGAGGTCTGACATAAGTTCTTCGCCAGAGATGTTTTGTCCTGAGTTGATTTTTTGTTCGAGGACTTTCACAAGATAAGCTGCGATATTAGAAGCGCCGTACACGGAAGCCAGTTCACTGTCGTTCATTTCCTGAAGCTTGGCTTGAGCCGTTGTGCCTGCGAAAACAAACAGAGCCGATAAAAGTAAAACCGCTTTTTTCATAAGAACTCCTTTATGGGAGGACTTCTATCATGGGCGTAGAATTCTTTTCTAGAGCGTGTTTAAAGAACTGCTCGAATTTAGAAATCGAACAAGTATTTGCCGGTAATTGCTGTTCAGGCTTTAGACGCTCGTGAAAAATTAGCTGGCAAGTTTGTCATTTGCCGAGTGACGAAGAGATTGTTTGATCTCTTTCTTAAGCAAAAGAAATAGTTTCTCTTCGAGATTCTCGACAAGCGTCGTGAGCTTTTTGTTGTGAAGTCCGAGCTTCTTACGAACCGGATCACTCATGATCGCTGCGAAAATACTAAAGATGGTCAGCAAAGTCCCGACGGCAAAAGTCGCCATATAAATTTCCGTGCGAGTCGGAACGGGAGGAAAGATTCCGTAAAAAGTGGAACCTAATTTCTCACCTAAAAAGAAATGCGAGGCTGCTTTATCGCGCGCCATTTTTCTTGCGATCTTATTGCCTAATCCCAAAAGACTTAAACTTTTATCTCCGAAAAACCACCAGCCCGCAGCGAGGGTCATTAAAGATCCGGCAAGGTCTGCGATAAAGGCTTGGCTTGCGGTGTACTTTTCAATTTCTTTGATAAATTCTTTTTGAATTTTCGATTCATCAATTTGCAGTTCTTTAGAAAGCATCAGCTTTGCAAACGTGGGATGTTTGCGAAGGTCAGTGAGCAGGGCTTCGGAGTCTAAAAGTTCCGTGGCGATCAGGCGTTCAATTTCTCGTTGATAACCTGTTTTAATTCCCGAGGGAACTTTTTCCATTGCGGGGCTGAGCTTTGTCCAACCCATCTTATCTAAGGTTTCGACCGATTTTTTGGCGGAAAGATAGGGGATGGCCCAAAGAGTATTTAAGGGGCTATAGAGCAAATCTAATGGAAAGGACTTCTTTTGAATGGCGAAAGTCTCTTGAAGAGAGAAATGACGCTCGATGAAATCGCCGATGCGACTCTTACGGTCCTCGATGTATTTTTCAATGCACTCGTCCAGGGCTCCTAAAATGGGGGCCAAAGTCTGTTGATCCATGACGTTTTCCATCCGTGATAGGTCTATTTTTTCAAAGAACCATGGGAAATAAAGAGAAATTCCTCGCAGTGTCCTGTTGTAGGAATGTCCGTTTTTCTGTATAGCCTGTAGTCACGAACGCGAGCTTTTGTAGATATTAAATTGAGTCCAGTTGATCTATATTGATGGCGTTTTATAGATAATAATTTGGTTTCAACAAAAGAGGTTTTTTAGACATGAGACGGGAATTCTATATCGCATTTGTAGCGGCGATTGTTTTGAATTTTATTTTTTACTTAGCTTGGCCGCCGGGATTGTATTCACTGATCTTCTTTATTCCGTTTTTTGCTTTAGGTTTCCGCGATATTCGCCAGCATCGTCATGCGATCAAATCTAATTTTCCTGTTTTTGGTCATTTCCGTTATCTTCTTGAATCCATCCGTCCCGAGATCAATCAATACTTTATTGAATCCAACACCGACGGAAAGCCGTTCAGCCGTGAACAGCGTTCGGTTGTTTATCAACGTGCTAAAAAAGTTCTCGACACGGTTCCTTTTGGAACTCAGCACGACGTTTACGAACAAGGTTATGAGTTCGTCACGCACTCTCTTTATCCAAAACATCTAAGTCGCAAAGATCTGCGTGTCACCATCGGCAGTGATCTTTGCAAACAGCCCTATTCGATGTCGCTATTAAATATTTCTGCGATGAGCTTTGGTTCACTTTCCACAGCCAGCATCTTGGCGTTAAATGGTGGCGCTAAAGACGGCCACTTTGCTCACAACACGGGGGAGGGTGGTATTTCTCCTTACCACTTAGAACCAGGTGGAGATTTAATTTGGCAAATCGGCACAGGCTATTTTGGTTGCCGGACACATTCCGGTGATTTTGATCCGGAATTGTTTAAGAAAAACTCCAGTCATCCGCAAGTGAAGATGATTGAGCTAAAATTATCTCAAGGGGCCAAGCCAGGTCACGGCGGGATTTTATCCGGCAAAAAAGTGACTCCTGAAATCGCGGCGATTCGTAACGTGCCTTTGGGTAAAGACGTGATTTCACCTCCGGGCCACAAAGCTTTTTCCGACGCCAAAGGAATGCTTCAATTTATTTCTACTTTGCGTGAGCTTTCTGGTGGCAAGCCCGTCGGTTTTAAATTTTGCTTAGGCCATCGCCAGGAGTTCGAAGAGCTTGTGGCTTTGATGAAAGAGCTTAAGCTTTATCCTGACTTTATCGTTGTCGATGGCGCCGAAGGTGGGACGGGGGCGGCTCCGTTGGAGTTTACGAACTACATCGGAACTCCGGGAATGGATGCGCTCGTTGTCGTCGTTGATACTTTAAAAAAAGCAGGTCTTAAAGATCAAATCAAAGTCATCGCGACAGGAAAAATCACAACAGCATTTGATATAGTAAAACTACTTTGCATTGGTGCTGATGCGACTTATGCCGCTCGTTCCATGATGCTCGCGTTGGGATGTATTCAAGCGCTTCGTTGTAACAACAATAAATGTCCAACGGGTGTGGCGACTCAAGATCCAAACTTGGTTAAAGGTCTTCACGTGCCGACAAAAAGAGAGCGCGTAAAGAACTTCCATCAAGAGACATTAGAGTCTGTGGCTCATATGATCGGTGCAATGGGTGTTTCTCATCACAGTGAACTGCGCCGTCATCATCTTCACAAACGTGTGGAAGAAAACGTTATCAAAACATATGCAGAGATTTATACAGAGGCGTAAGTATTACGCCTCTTCTGTGAATTCTTCTCTTTGAAAGACGGGACCATAAGATCCGACGAAGTCCCGTTTCCACCAAAGTCCCTCTTCACGAAGTTCTTTAAAACTCGCAAACTTATATTCGTAGCGTTGAATGCGTAAGGCTTTCGGTGCTTTTCCTTTAAACGGGTCTTTTGCAAATAACATAAGAACGTCAGGCGACTCTTGAAAAATACGAGTGATCAGGTTTTGCAGCCACAGATTTTCGTTAAAGCCTTCAAGAGCTGCGAACCACATCTGCCAATCTAAACGCGGTTGATGTGGAGCTACGATAGGCGGCATCTTTTTTAAAGAGACAGGCTTATAGTTAAATTCATACTCTTCCCAATGATGGCCGTCGTTGCTGCCTTCTAAAACAAGCTCCGGGCGATTTTTTGTCATCACGGCAAAGAGACCGTAGGGATTCGAAATGCGGAAAGGATAAAAAAAGCGCATGTAGGGGAGCATAAAATCCACTGCTTTGCTTTTTTCAAAAAGACTTTTGTAGATCCAAAACAAAGAAGAAGGAATTAACAAGATCGCCGGAATTGCCGCGATATATGTGGGAACTGTTGTCGTCTCAATCCAGTTAATCTTAAATCCCCAAGCTGAATCAGGCAAAACTCCTAAACAAAGACCTAAAGTTAGAAGATTGAAGAAGCCATAGTTACCCGTAAGAACAATTAAAACTTGAAGAAGAATTAGGAAGAACACGGCAAGCACTTGTTGCGGACCAGGAATAAAAATAAAAAACGGTGTTACGATTTCAATAAAAAACAACACAAGAGTGCTGAAGCGCTGAAAATGAAGAGGCAGTTTGTTAGCAAAAAAAGCTAGCGGTGTAGGCAGCGGTTGAGTCCAGTAGTGATATGTCATCGCAGTCAGATCTTTCCACGATGTGTCTTTGTTTGTGAGTTTCACGACACCTGATAAAAACATCAGCTTAAATAATAAAAACAAAGTTAAGCCATAAAGAATCGGATGAAGAACGTGTGCTCCAAACGGAATCCACTCCCACTGGTAAGGTGCAAAGAACAGTCCTAAAAAACCAAACTCTAAAAGCAGACTGTCCCACTGATAACTTAAGAAAAGCTGCCCGCAACTTACAAAAGACAAGTAACAAACAAAGCAAATCAGCAGCATAAAGCTTTGGCTGAAACCCAAGAATGACAATGACGATGCCATCATCCCAATAAAGCAAACGGCTTTCAGAGCAAAATCCGAAGAGAACAACCAAAACACAGAAGGCACGTGATAAAATCGTTCGGCCTTCATTTCGTTGTCTAAAAGATTCAGAAGATGATCGATCGACAAAATACCTTGTCGACCAAAGAGCCCCAGAAGTTGCGGCATCAAAGATAGAAACGCCACAAAATAACAAAGGCTCAAGGTCTTTGAAAACATCCAGCTTGAGATATTATAGTCGACAAGCAACATAGGACTCCTGTGAGGCCGCTTTTACGCTTCGCCGAGTTCTACCCAAGTAATACCGTCTCCGCCACCTTCGGGCGATCCTGCTTTCCATTTCTTCACGTAAATAGAACGTGACAGATAGGTACGCACGGCTTTTTTCAAAGCTTCCGTGCCGTGTCCATGAATGATCTTCATGCGATCTTCACGGGACTGCGCGGCCTTGTCTAATGCAAGTTCCAATTCTGATAATGCATCTTCCACGGTTTTTCCACGCAAATCCAAAGTGCGATCATCGTCAGCGAGTGCGACAGAGAAAGAACTTCCTTGGCGCACAAGCTGTGATGTTGGATTTTGCGGTTTTCCCGGAAGACGTAATTCCTGCCAGTGCAGTTGCAGTCTTACGGAACCAGAAAGCACCAACACTTCACCTTTAGAGTTCGGCGTGCTTTGCACGATTCCATCTTGGTTTAGTGAAACGACAAAAACTTTTGATCCTGGCGGGAATCTTTTTGCAAAGTCCTCTGCATTTTCAGGAGCGCCAGGTTGTGTGATCGGTTTTGCTTTCACGATTTCAGGAAGTTTGTATTTGATCTCTTGCAAGGCCGTGTGACGCTTAAAGGTCTCTGTGACTTTGGCTTGAGCAATCGCTTCTTCCACTTTGCGCTCAGCTTTTTTAACTGTGCGCTGCAACCATTCGTCTTTGTCTTTATTAAATTGCTCTAAAAGACCTTCGTATTTCTTTTTCATCGCGAGAGCCGCATTGGTTTCTTTGCGTAAGTGCTCTTGCAAAATAGAAATATCGCTTTTGAGTTGTTCAATCTGTTCAAGGCCTTCAAGGCGCGCACGAGTCGCTGGAGCTAAGACGTCCAACGCTCTTTGCACGATGGCTTGAGAAACGCCGACACGTTTGGCTGTTTGAATGGCCAATGAATCCCCAGGGATCCCAGCGATAAACTGGTAAGTCGGGCGGCCTGTTTTTGGATCGTACTCAAGGCTGCCGTTGAGGACGCGACTTTCTTCATCCCAACCGGATTTTAATGGTCCTAAGTGCGAAGTGATCACAGCGAAGACATCATTGTTTGAGAATGTTTCAATGAAACTTCTTCCCAAAGCACTTCCTTCTTCGGGGTCCGTTGATCCGCAGATCTCATCGATCAAAATTAAATTATCACGATGTTTTAGGCTCGCGGCCTTTGAAAGGATCTTTAAATGAGCAGCGAAGGTACTCAGTTCTTCATCCACACTTTGCGCATCACCAATGCCGATCAAAATATCTTTAAAGAACGGAATCTTCGAAGTTTCGCTGGCACAAATCGGAAGTCCACAGCGCGCCATTTGTGCGGCAAGACCGATAGATTTAAGCAAAACAGTTTTACCACCGGCATTTGGACCGCTCAGAAGCAAAATACTTTTACGACCTTCCAGCAAAACCGAATTTGAAACCACAGGTTTTCCTGAAAGTTGCAAAAGCGGGTGGCGCACTTCGATCAGTTCCATACTTTCTTTTGAAAACTGAATCGGGTGGGCATTTACTTGTGAAGCAAACTGCGCTTGGGAAAAACGCACGTCGCACTCTTCAAGAAGAACGCGGCTGCTTTCAATGTCAGAAGCTTTTGAAGAAAGATAACGAGAAAGCTCTGTGAGAAGTCTTTCGATCTCATCTTCGATTTCCACTTCAATTTGGCGCAGGCGATTGTTCGTCGGAATGACCTTTTCAGGCTCCATGAACACAGTTTGTTTTGTTTGCGAAGATCCGTGAATCACGCCAGGCAAATGATGTTGCATTCCACTGCGCACAGGAAGAACCCAACGGCCATCACGAGTGGTAACGTATTTGTCCTGCAATACATTTTCCATTTGGTGGTCTTTGACCAAACGATCTAGTGTGCTTTGCACCTCACGCGCAAGACGTTCTTTTTCTTTATAAAGTCGGAACAATGTTTCACTGGCATCCGCGCGGATTTCTCCGTTAGGAGTCAGAATCTGATCAATCGCCGAAAGAGGCTCTTCTGCTTTCATGAGGCTTGCAGAAATATTTTGCGCCCATTCGTTTTCAATCGGAGAAAGCGCTTCTTTAAGCGCCAACACTTCAAGACAGAAACTGCGCACGTCTTTGATTTCAAGATTTTTTAAAACCGCACTTTTACGAAGACGCGCAATCCATGTGGAATACAAATCCAAGCTTTGCATGAAAGGACGGACACCTTGATTCAAGACTTCCGTAGCTTGCGCGATTTCTTGGAAACTGGCGTAAGCCGCTTCCGGTGAAGACAAAGGTTTTGTTGTCATCACAGTTTCGCGAGCCGCTTCACTTGTAGCATGAGAGCGGATTTTTTCTAAAATTTCGACCCAATCAAGAACGACGAGATCTTGCATGAAGAGCTCCTGTAGTTACCAGCGCGATTAAAACAATAAGGAGAAGAACCCAGTCCCAGTGTCCCCATTGCACATACAAAGTGGTTGGCGCTTTTTTAAGATACTTTATCACAAACTGACCGCTCCACTCTTGGTGAAGAGGTGATTTTTGTAGAACGTCACCGTTTGCTAAAACGGCTGTGCTAATTCCGGTGTTAGTTGAGCGGATCAAAGGGCGACGCACTTCAACCGCACGAGCCAGCGTCATATAAAGATGCTGCTGCGGTTCTGAAGGGCGACCAAACCAAGAATCATTCGTTACGTTGACAAGAACGTCTGCGCCTTTTTTCGCAAGCCCGCGTGTAAACTCAGGATAGAGTCCCTCGTAACAAATCTGCCCACCCCAGTGAATGGATTCTCCGTTGCGTTCCCATTTCATGACTGTCGGTCCTTGACCGCGACCAAAATTAGAAACAAACGGAAGAAGTTTTAATAACACCGGAAATTGTTCACTCAATGGCAGATATTCTCCGAAAGCGAGAAGCTCTGTCTTGCGATAAGGCTTATCAAGGTTATTGCCGTTGGCATCAACTAAGAAAAGACCATTGTAAGTGGAATGATCAATTTTCTCATCCGTATTGATGTCTTTAGAGTAAGCGCCCGTGATCAAAGGTTTTCCAAGAGGAGCCAAGCCATTGGAAAGAAGCTGCGTGTGTTTTCTTCCGAGAAGATGTTGATCCAAGTAGTCGGGGAAAGCGGTCTCTGGCCAAACGAAGATGTCTGTTTGCGGAAACTTCTGCGCAGCATCGCGAGTCATATCCAAAAACTTATTCGTGATCGCTTCTTGGTAGCCTCGGCCTTTTTCGGCGTAAATCTTTTCTAGATTTCCGATATTGGCCTGAATGACAGTCGCGCGGAATTCTCCATCAAAGTGATTCCATTTCTGTCCGTGCCAGTAGCCGATGCCCACTAATGCAGCAAAGGTCAATGTAAGAAAACTTAAGTGAGTGAGGGCTTTTTTAACGTAACTTTGTTTAAGCCAGATGTAGCCCATCCACGCATTGAACAGCAACACGATCGAAGAAAGCCCCAAGAACCCGACGATGTCAGCAAGGTTGTACGTCGGAATTTTTGCCCAGAAAAGCGTATAACCTAAATTCCAGTCGAAAATGACTGGCCACACGCGCTCAAGCAAAGACTGTAGAATCGCAATAACGAAAAGACTTTTTCCCGCACTCAGTGAAAAACGCAGACGGAGCCACGTTCCCAGAGCGACAGCCACGGGAATGTAGAGATGCATGAACGCACAAAAAAGCAGCAAAGCCATGACAGACGTGGACCACGGGATTTGACCGAACTCGTGCGCTGTGTAAGCGATCCAGTGAAAACCGATGATGCTCAAAACAAATTGCGTGACCCATGCTGCCCAGAAAGAATCTTTCACCGTGCGACTTTCTTCAGTCGCGTAAAGCCAAAGTGGTGTGTAGCAGAAGATCAGCGCCCAAGGCGGAAAAGGAATGTAGCTTGTTCCAACCAAAATGCCTGAGAGAATCGCCCAACGAAAATCGTAGGCTTTATGCTTGAAAAATTGAATCGATCTCTTCATCATGGTATTAGTAACACAAAGAGTGAGTGAGTCCACTGTGAATTTAACGACGAAAATGAAAATTCGATGCCCCTCATGCGCCAAGCTGTACGAAGTTGCGAGTGATGATATTCATTCGGAAACTCCGTTGTTTCAGTGCATCTCATGTGAGAGTCGATTCAGTTTCGAATTTCCTCCAACGGACCCGCAAAACGTCTTGTGTTTTCTAGTTCCTGTTGTGACGGAAACGTCGACTGTGACTGATGCTCAGCATCAAGAGGTCGCAACCGTCGAGCCGGGCGCGCACGAAATGAAATCTTGTCCTAAGTGCGGGGCTTTGAACGGCCGTCGCGCGAAGGAGTGTTACTCTTGCCACGTGCTTTTTGAGCGCTTGGAAGGCCTTCCAAAAGATCCAAGTTTGAAAGCGCAACCAAGTCTGGTGCGCAAATGGAAAAACTTGGTGGAGAATTTTGAAAACGAAAGTCTTCACGATGAATTCATCCGTGCCTGCCACGAGTTGGATGCTCTTCGTTTCGCGACATTGAAGTACGAAGAATTAAAAACCGCTCAAGGTGGGGATCCACAGTGTGATCAAATGATCGCACGTATCAACAGCTTGATGTTGGTAGGACTTTCGCAAAAGCCTTTAGCAAAGAACGAAGCACCAGTCCGTCCAAAATGGCAAAAGTATCTTTACTGGGGTCCGTTTGGTTTAAGTGCTTTGTTGATTCTTCTAGGCATGATCAATCTAGGTCACCGCAATCTGATCGGCGTCGGCGTCGCTCTGGCATTCATGTCAGCAGGACTGATCATCATGATCCGCGGTAAGATCAGTCTTTCAGATTTTATCGATTAAGAAAAAAAAGGTACCAGGTACCTTTTTTATGCAGCAATCGCCTTTAATAAAGAACTTAGCGTCTTCACTGTGGGATTAAACTCTCTTTTTCCCTCAATAAGGTCATAAAGAGTTTGTCTGCCTAGTTTCGATTTTCTTACTAGTTCAGCTTTGTTCTGTAGGCGAATTTGAGTAATGAGCACGTCTTTTAGCATATCAATGTCTCCATCAATCAGTGCTTCAGCTAAAATTGATTTTAGGGTTTCTTTATCTAACTTAGTTTCATCGAGAACTTTATGTGGACCTAAAACCACGGGTTTTGATTTCTTTGAGGAGCTTTTTTGCTTTTTCAATGTCTTTGCTTTGGCCATGTTTTGTATTCCGATTCTGCCGCTTCAACCATTCTTCAAAAATGAAACCTCAATAAATATACGCTATTGCGTACAATTAGTAAATTTCAATTTTTAAATGCAAATTGCAGGGGCGTTCCTTCCTATTTTCGGGCGACATAAATTCTCAAGACGGCTTATTTTAAATTTAGCTTTGGCTTCAGATCTGCAATAGATCAATGAAATCAACAAATTGCCTCCTTATTTTCATTTAATATATTTCCTGATATACTTGGGAATATATATGGAGCTTTTTTATGGGTAAGCCACTTATGATCCAACTAGATGATGATAAGCGTATTGAGGATTTAAAAAAGAAGACGGGCGCGAAGACAAAGATCGACGTGGTTCGAGCTGCATTGACTCTGCTAGAGCATGATGTAAAGCGAACAGAGAAAATTCAGCGCTGGCAAAGAGCGGCTAAGATTGTTGGTAGATCTAGTCTTGATGTCGCTAAAGATTTTCAAACTAAAGATAGATTTAAGAAACTACCATGATCACTCCTGAACGTTGGCACATTTATGTTGTGGATTTAGAGCCACGAGTTGGAACTAAACCGGGAAAACAGCGCCCATGTCTGTGTATACAGCCGTCGGTGTTTTGCGAAGCGGGGCTTGGATCTGCCCTCGTTATTCCTTTAACTGCAAATATTTTTGAGGAAGATACTTTTCCTATTCGTGTAAGAATTCCGAAAGGAACTTGCGGCTTGCAGAAAGAAAGTGAAGCCCTTGTGGATCAAATTTTAGCTTGGGATAGAACTCTTTTTAAAAAAGACCTTGGTGAAATTCCCGAAGGTCTTCAAGAATACATCAAGGCCGCTATCAAAGATTTTTTAGATTTATAGGGTTTTAAAATCCCTCTGTACCTTGTTTTGTACCAAGTTTTGTTGGGCGCATTTTTGAGCCTGTGCCGATCGCATCAATCAAAGATTTTCCGAAGTGGGTCATCTCTTTGGCCGTCGGATCGATACCGTCATCAATCGCGTCTTTTGTATTTGTGTCGTTTGGATCAACGGTGAATTTCAAATTCTGCGGATTCAAAGCCACGCCGCCAGACGAAGAAACGCCTTGGTCTAAGATCGTCAAAGCTTTGTAGAGATTTAACTGACGAGACGTTCTTGTTTTAGACGCCAATTGAGTTTGCGCGTCTCCTGTTGCAAGAATATATTTTTTAACGTCTTCAGCTTTAAAAGATTGTTTGTGAGCCATCACCAAAGCCGCAGCACCCGTCACAAAGGCCGTCGCTTGAGACGTTCCCGTCATATATCCATAAGAACTTCCAGGAAGGCAGGAAAGAATATTCTGTCCTGGAGCTGCGATATCCACGGTCTCAACACCATAGTTGGAAGACGCCAGAACTTGGATTGAAGGATCAATCGCGGTGACAGAGATAATATTGCTTAGCTTATAATCGGCAGGGTAGTAGTGATATTGGTCGGAATTCGATCTTTCATTACCTGCTGCTGCGACAAAAAGAATTCCTTTTTTCTGAGCTTCAGCAATAGCGTCGTGCTCTTCTTGAGAAAACTCAGTTCCGCCGCCGGAGTAATTGATAATATTCGCACCCATTTTCACAGCGTACTTAATTGCTGCGACCGTGTTTTTCAAATTGTCTGTGCCGGGAACTTTTGGATCGTAATACTTAAGAATCATCAAGCTCACTTCAGGGGCAATACCTGTAATACCTTTTCCGTTCCCAGCCTCAGAGCCAATGATACCGGCGATATGAGTTCCGTGACCGTGATTGTCGTCGAGTTTTGGATTGTTGCTTACAAAGTTCCAACCATAAACGTCGTCAACAAAACCATTGCCGTCGTCGTCAATACCGTTTGTCGCTTTGTCACGGCCTTGAGCATCTTTGCCTGTCTCTCCAGGGTTTCTCCAAAGATTGTGAGCTAAGTCTTCGTGTTTAACGTCAATACCTGTATCGATCACGGCAACGACGATATCGCGGCTGCCTTTAGTCACAGACCATGCACGAGCGGCGTCGGACTTTTTAAGTCCCCAAGCTTGGCTGATGGCAGGGTCGTTGAAAAGGGCACTGGGTTCGTCTTCAACTTTGTCTGTTTTGGAAGTGATGAAAGAGTTTTCAAAAATACGATTGCTGTCTTTTTTGCTCGAACTTTGTGTGCGTGATGGAGATGACGATTCTGTTGAATAGAGATAAATCCCTAAACCGCCAAAGAAAACCAAACCGACACATGCTGCTGCAATCCACACTTTGCGAGAAAACATGAATTTTCCCCTTTCTCCACCATCTCTTATCGGTGTTTAGGGGAGGGTTCATAATAGTGTTTGCGGATTTTGTTTCAGAGCGAGGTCTTCAGACGACTTTGGTCTTGTATCAAGTTGAGACGAAGTACAGAAGACCTCGTCTTATCAAAGCTACTGTTTTTCTTTCCAGTCCCTGAATTGGGAAGGACGAATTTTGAACCTTGCGATATTTCCTTCATGGAGATGAATGATCTCTTTTTCTATTATTTCAGAAAGCTTTTGGGAGTCTTCCGTGTTCATTTGAAATTGCCTCACGGCCTCCTGTATCGCCGCCAAAATTTTTTTCCCAGGGACTTGTCTTAATACGATATCACTGATGACTTCCTGAATTTTATCGCGATGTTTTAGCTTGAACAAATCAGGCTCACCTAAGGATTGTTGAATCGCGGAATACTTATGCGTAGATCTTTCATAGGCCCAGGCAAAGAGATCCTTAAACAAAGAAATATCATTGAGTTCATAAACGGCAACAAGCGCTGTGATATAGGTTTGCTTAGGGACGTCTGTGAATGATAGAGGTTTTAAATTTCTTTTTACCAGCGGAATATTGGCAGCTAGGCGCGATGTGCGTTTATTAACATCTTCAAAAGCTTGCAGGTAAGAAATATGAATCAAAGCAAAAAAAGCCTGTTCAAATGGATCTTGAATTTTTTGCGCTTTTTCTAAAAGAAGATTGAAAAGCTCCTCGATGATATGCGGATTTTCTAGAGGTAAATATGTTGTTCCGGAAATAGATACAAGATTCTCGCGAAGCTTTCCGGAAGCCGCAGGATCTCCTAAAAGGTTATCAGAGAGAAGTGCATGTAAGCTGCATATTGTATAAGAATTGAATTCAATCTCACTGGCATTTTCGATTAAGAACTCAATGGCGGCTTTATGATTTAAAATCATTTGCGCCTCTGTGGCCTCTTTGCCTTCGGCGTACTCACCCAGTTCTAGAAGACGTTTTGTCTCTAACAAAGAATAATTATTTCCTTCCAGTCGACTGGAGTTCCAAGAAAGATCTATAAGCAGGCGGTTTAGAATATTGCGTGCATAAGTGCCAGCAGGCTTTTGTTTGCTGTCGACGGTACCAAGCTCCAGAAGTTTCTTTCGGATTGTTGTGTCGAGATAAAATGTTTTATTGGGAATGTAATCTCTTAGGAAGTCCTGGTTGTAGCCAACAGGTTTTCTTGTGACTATATCCGCAGTTACGTATTTAAAGGCTTTAAGAGCGGGGCCTTTGAGTGAGGAAATAGTCCATGCTGTAGAGGGGAGGTGGGGCGTAGAAATTTCTTCCTGTGCTTTTACTGGCGGTAAAGAATATTTTGTAGCGCGCGCCTTTCCAACGGAAAGAATTTGTCCGTCACCGACCAGCAAGCCGAGAGTTCGTTGAAGAGTTCTTTCTGAAACTTTGCTTGGAAGTCTTTCAAGAAGGTCTGCTTTTCCGAGGGGAGAGTTTTCTTTTAAAATATTTAAAAGGGCCTCTTTTAGGTCGAACTCATTAGACACAAACAGCTCCTGGCGCGATTTAAAATCGCGCCAATTGGTGGCGTGATTTTTGTTATGCTCGTTATATTTTAGAATATAAGATAAGATTGGCGCGATTTCAAGTATCGCGCCAATTGTTGGCGCGATTTTAGCGTAAAAAGCCCTCTCTAGGGCCAGGATATCTATTTTCTCAAAGCGAGAAGCTCTTCAGGGAACTGAGTGCTCTTTTCCGGGCTGAGCAATCTTTGATAGAAAACGTAGTTTCGCATCACAAGTTTGATGTAAGCGCGTGTTTCTTCGTAAGGAACTTCTTCGATAAACTCCACAGAGTCGTCTCTGTAACGGGTCTTAAGCCATCCACGAATCGCGCCGTCATTGGCGTTGTATCCAGACACCGCCAAGATGAATTGGTTGTTATACTTTTTCATCAAGGTCTTAAGTTCAAACGCACCCAGTGGAATATTGATTTCAGGCTTAAACAAATCCAAAGCTTCGCTGTAAGGTAAAGAGTTTTGTTTTGCGAGTTGTTTCGCAACACTTGGCAAAAGCTGCATCAAGCCGAATGCATCTACAGGACTGCGAGCTTCGGGATTAAACGCGGACTCTTGACGAATGATCGAGAAAATAAATTCTTGAGGAATGCCACTTTTTTGAGAAGCATCGGCAATGATGTCACCGAAAGCTTGTGGGAATAAAAGATCAGGATGGTCATTAAGCAAACGATCTTTTACTTCGGGTTGAAGAGCGCCAATTGTCGAGAATAAAGGCAAGTAAAGTCCTGTGCGAGCGTAACCGGAAGACATTGCAAGCCATGTGTCTTCAGCAGTGACATTGCGCTTTCGGAGGTCTTCAGCGGCGCCATTAAGAACTTTTTCCGCGAATGGTTTTTCGTTCACGGCGATAAGCCATTCAGTGTTCAAGCGAGTTTGCGGATCAAGTTCACCGACACCCAGCAGACTTAAACCTTCAAGTTCTTTATGGTCGACTTTCAGCGGTGGAAAATATTGCTTTTGTTCACGAACAGCAATAACGCCGTAATATCCAAGAGGATCTTCTTTAACGAGGCTTTGCAGTTCTGCTGTGGCTTCGACATTTTGATTTAACTTAGCAAATGAACGTGCCAGCCAAAATCTCGCGCGGGCTTTGTCTGATGGATCTTTAACGAGTTCTTTCATCTGCTGGAAGCTGTTTCTAGCATCTTCCCATTTTTCCAACTTGTAGTAGTTCCAAGATTTAAGCCAAGAGATTTTATCGCGCAGACCAGGAAGGCTGATCGGTTGCTGATAGCTTGCTTCAAAGTACTCAAGAGCTTTTGTGAAGTTTCCTTTTTCTTCGTCGATACGACCTAAGATAAAGTAAACTTCGTCCATCGGATAAAGACCACGAAGCAGACGGTGAGTTTCATTTAAAACTTTCACGGCTTGCGATGTTTGATCTTCCGTCCAAAGAGTTTTAGCGAATAAAACTTGAGCATCGTGATAGCGCGCAATCACACGGCGATCTTTTTTGTTTTGTTGGAACTGTTTTTTAGCCCAATTCACAAGATCCGCTGTCGCATTGATGTATTCACTGCGGCGTTGTGCGACCTTATAAGTTTGACGGATATTTTTTAAAGCTTGAAAAGTGTCATCTGTTGTCGCTTGCTTTGAAGCCAAAATCTTTTTGTAAGTTTTTAAAGCCTCATCAAAATCACGATGAAAGCGATAGTCTGCGGCCACAGCACTCAAATCACGGAATGTCGGTAGAGGATTTAAGCGCGGAGAGTTTTTGTAGAGCTGTGTTTGAATTTGCGCAACATCTTCTTTCGCTTCCAGTTTTTGCGCAATCAAAAGAGCTTTCAAATAAAGGTCTTCTTTATTTTTTTTACTGCTCTCAAGTTTGGCCTTTTCAATGTAAGCGGAAAGATCATCGCGTAGATCTTCTGTCTCTAGCGCTTCTTTCAGTTTGATATCAACATAAAGATCGCGATACCAAGGGGCTACGTTGCCAGGAAGCTCGGTGAGTTTTTCTTTCGCAGAACAAACTTCATAAGCGCGAAGCAGGGCTAAATCGTGTAAAGGGAAATCATGCTCTGTTGAAAGACCTTTAAAGCTTTCACAAGATTGCTCGGGCGCCGTTTCTTTTTTTGCTAAAGCGACAGTGTAGGTTTTCCACCAGCGAATGTTGTCTTCTTTGGCTCCGACTTCTAATTTTTCCAAATCAGAAAGCGGTGCTGATTTCCATTTGCTTAAAAAATTAGGAATGGGTGGTGTGAGGCGTTTATCAATACGCGTATCATAGCGCGAAGTCGTCGCGCAACCCATGATAACTGAAAAAAAAGAAAGGGCGATTATAATTCGAGGCATAGCCCTGTTAGGCTACGCCCTTTCGAAGAAAAGAACAAGCTTACAGACGGCCTGTTTGCAAAGCTTTGATGCGAGTCTCAAGTGGTGGGTGAGTCATGAACAACTTAGCAAGACCACCTTTGTCGCGGTTTGAAATCATCAATGTTGCTGTTGCTCCCTCTTCCGGCGGAATCGGTAGCTCATAGACAGCTTTAAGCTTTTGAAGAGCCGCAATCATATTCTCACGAGAAGAATATTTAGCTCCGCCCGCATCCGCGCGGAATTCGCGGCGGCGAGAGAAGTAGTTCACGACGATAGAGCCTAGCAATGTGAAGGCGATATCGCCCAAGATCGTGACGGCAAAGCGCACAATATCGCGGAATTTTTCGTCCACGTTGGAAGCCACGATGTTGGCAAGAATGCGCGAGAAGAACATCGCAAAAGCATTCACGATACCTTGGATCAAAGTCATTGTGACCATGTCGCCGTTCGCAACGTGCGCGATTTCATGGGCAAGAACGCCTTCGACTTCTTTGTCATTCATTCTCTGCAAAAGTCCTGTGGACACGGCCACAAGAGAATTGTTTTTCGAAGGACCTGTTGCAAAAGCGTTGATGTCGATAGATTCGTAAATACCAACCTCTGGCATTTTAGAAATCTGTGCGCGGCGAGCAAGCTCATGAACTTTATTTACAAGAGCGCGAAGTTCTGGATTTGGATTGTTGGGTTCAATGACTTTCACGCCATGGAACATTTTCGCCATCCACTTTGACATAAGCAAAGAGATGAAAGCGCCACCCATACCCCAAACCAAACAGAACGCCATGAGGAATGGAATGTAAGAGTTCAGACCTGCAAGGCCCAAGAAGCGGCTTACCAAAGACCAAACAATGCCGATGGTAGTGATCACAAGAATGTTTGTGAGGATAAATAAGCCAATACGTTTTAGAAATGCCATTAAGTTCACTCCTTTTAGAGTCACACTATTAATAATGATAACTCTAAAAGGAATGTCAATGCCATCACATCACGTCGTAACAGGTTGCTTTTGATTCTTTTGACCAGTGCCGTTAGGGGTGGTGCTAAAATGGAACTTCAAAATATCTTTTTCCAGTTCCACATTGACACGTCCGCCGTCGACAAGACGTCCAAAAAGAAGTTCGTCGACCAGAGCTTTTTTCAGATGTTCATCTACACAGCGAGCAAGAGGGCGCGCTCCGTAAACTTTGTCGTAGCCTTTTTTCATTAGCCACTTAATTACTTCTTGAGAAACATTCAGTTCTACTTTTTTCTCTAGAAGAACCATCTTAAGTTCATCCACGAATTTCTGAGTGATCTTAAGAACCATATCTTCCGACAAATCGCGGAAGGAAACCACGGCATCCAAACGATTGATAAATTCTGGTGAGAACGCTTTTTTAATCGCGTCCATCGAAAGAGAACTGCGATTTTCTTCCACCATGCCAATTGTGCCGCGCGAAGTTTCTAAAGCTCCCGCATTGGAGGTCATGACGATGATGACGTTTTTGAAATCAGCCACGCGTCCGTTGCTGTCGGTGAGTCGTCCTGCATCCATCACTTGCAACAACACATTTGTCACATCAGGATGGGCTTTCTCAATCTCATCAAGCAGAAGAACACTGTAAGGATGTTTGGTCACGGCTTCGGTGAGCAAGCCACCTTCTTCGTAACCCACATATCCCGGAGGCGCTCCGACTAAGCGAGCCACCGCATGTTTTTCCATGTACTCACTCATATCAAAGCGTTCAAAGTGAACACCCATGATTTGTGCGAGTTGACGACAGACTTCGGTTTTACCGACACCCGTGGGTCCTGTGAAAAGGAAACTGCCAATCGGTTTATTTGGTCGACCTAAACCACTGCGTGCAAACTTGATGTTTGCAACAAGGCGGTCAATCGCGTCGTCTTGACCAAATATAAGAGCTTTGAGTTTTTTATCAAGATCTTTAAGCTGCGTTTTTTCAGTCGAAGAAATACTTGCGATCGGAAGACCTGTCATCTTCGCAATCACTTCTTCGATTTCTGGTGCATCGATTTTAATATCTTCCGCATTTTCGTATTTCAAACGGAAGTGAGCTCCAGCCTCATCCAAAACGTCGATGGCTTTGTCGGGCAGAAGTTTTCCGTGAATATGTTTTTGCGAAAGCTCAACAGCTGAACGTAAAGCTTCGTCCGTGAATTTGACTTCGTGATATTCTTCATAAGATTTGCGAAGTCCTTTGAGGATTTTTACGCAATCTTCTTTTGAAGGTTCATTGACATCAATTTTTTGAAAGCGACGATTCAAAGCACGGTCTTTTTCAAAATACTGACGGTATTCGCTGTGAGTTGTTGAGCCAATGCAGCTAATGTCACCACTTGCAAGAGCGGGTTTTAACAAGTTCGAGGCATCCATAGAGCCGCCACTTGTTGCTCCAGCTCCAACAATCGTATGAATTTCGTCGATAAATAAAATCGCGCCCGGGCGTTTTGCGATGTCTTTCACGACCGCTTTAAGACGTCCCTCGAAATCTCCGCGGAATTTAGTTCCGGCCAGCAAGCCTCCTAAATCCAAAGAGTAAATCACGGCGTTTTTTAATTTTTCAGGAACATTTCCTTGCACGATTTTTTGCGCAAGTCCCTCGGCGATGGCTGTTTTACCAACTCCTGGTTCGCCGATGAGCAACGGATTGTTTTTCGTGCGACGGCAAAGAACTTGAATCGTTCGATCCAAAATATCTTCGCGGCCAATCAAAGGATCTAATTTTCCCTGTTTGGCTTTGTCATTTAAATTCACGCAAAAACTTTCAAGCGGGGAGCCGCGGCCTTCCTCGTACGCTTCGCCTTGGTATTCTGAAGTGCGAGGAGACGCTGCCGGAGGAATGTCGTGTTCTTTTCCGTCTTTTGTGATTCCGTGAGAAATGTAATTAATGATATCGAACTGAGTAAGACCCTGTCGCGCCAACGCAAACGTTGCGTGCGAATCTTGTTCATAAAATAACGAAACCAAAAGACTTCCTTCACTGATTTGATTGCGTCCTGCGCTTTTCATTTGAATGGCAGCGCGCTGGATCAGTCGGTGACAGGCCAAAGTAAACTCTGGAGTCCACGACTCAAATCCTCCGTAAGAAGAAAGTTGGTCATCAGTTATTTGGGGAATACCGACTTTAAGATGATCGCGAAGATCTTGACGAAGTTTCTGGACGTTGACGGCACAGGCCTCTAAGATTTCCACCATCACCGGCGATTCGGTGAGGACTAAGAGTATGTGTTCCAACGTCACGAATTCATGATGGTGGCGTTTCGCGAGTTCTGTAGCTTCTGCGAGCTTGCGCTCAAGTTCCCGGCTCATCATGCTTCCTCCTCCAGTGTACTTTTCAGGGGATACTGATTGAGTTGCGCGAACTGGTTGACTTGCATCACTTTCATCTCGGCAATCTCTAGACTGTAGACCCCGGCGACACCTGCACCCTTCTTATGTACATCTAACATGACTTGCGTTGCTTGCTCTTCTGTTTTTGCAAAAAAACGACGCAATACAAGGACGACGAAATCCATGGGGGTATAGTCATCATTGAGAAGAATCACCTTATACATCTTAGGTGTGTCTAATTTCGGGACGATCTGGACGCCCGCTTCCCCCTCAGGATTCGAGAATGGATAGTTGCTGTTATTATTATTGTTATTATCACCCATGCTTTTATTCTACCTTATGACTCAATTTGAGCACTCTTTCGTCTTTAGCAAGTCTAGTCCCTTGTGAAAAGCTGTAGAAAAGTCGAGAATAGATTATGAACCTAAGTGTGTTTGATGGACGTTAAAGGGAACGGTTTGTGGGTTCATATTTAGAGCACTCTCTTGCATTCATCTTTTAATTTTGACACACTTATGTGGGTAAACAGAAAAAAAGAACCATGGAGGTCTTTAATGTCTTTTTCATCTAGAAATTCTCAGCGCGGTTTCTCGCTCGTTGAGTTGATGGTCGTTGTGGCGATCATCGGTATCTTGGCGGCGATTGCGGTGCCTTCAGTTAATAAATACATGGCGAAAGCCCGTCAATCTGAAGCGAAGACTAACTTGTCGTCTTTGTATACTGCAGAAAAAGCATTTTATGCCGAATACAATGTTTATGATTCTCGCTTCGCGGCTATTGGATATTCGCCGGAAGGAACTATGAGATACAATATTGGTTTCAATGCGAACGGAATTCAGGCTGGACCTGCCAATGGGTACAATCCTACAACAGCCCCAGCTGGTAATATTGCTGCGAATACTTATTGTGGTGCTGCTGGCGTGATGAATGCGAATAAGTGTGCTTTGGCTAATGGTGCTACGAATGCGGCACCTCCGAATATTGTGGCCGCTATGTGTCCTGCTGTTGCGGGCGGCGCGCCAATCGTTGCTGGTTGTACACCAAACGGGGATACATTCCAAGCTGGTGCAGGTGCGCAGATCCAGTCTGGTGGTGGTGCCGTTCCTGATTATTGGAAAATTGACAGTAACAAAACTCTTTTGAACTCTCAGCTTGGTATTCGCTAATACTAAAGGTTATCTGATGCAACTGAGTTTAAGGCTCGCAAACAAAATCCCAAGCATAGTGCTTGGGATTTTTTCTTTGTTGTTAATATTCTTATCTAATTCTTTGAGAGAAAACGAAGGCGCTAGAAGTCGGCATCTTATTGCTCCGCCGCCGCAACTCGAGAAATTCAGCTTTGGTTTCCAAGAGTCAATCGCGGATTTAATATGGATTCGAGCGATTCAGGATTTTGATTATTGTGAAGCCGAAATTACGGAGAGAACATGTCAAAACAACTCTTGGCTATACAAAATGTTAAATACTGTTACCAATCTATCGCCTAATTTTAGAGCGCCGTATGCCTCAGGTGCATTAGCATTGACTGTTATTATTACGGATATTGATGGTGCCACAAAAATTTTTGATAAGGGTGTCCAAGCGTTTCCTCATGATTGGCCAATTCTTTACAGGGCTGCGTATCATTATTTGTATGAAGTAAAAGATAAAAAGAGAGCTGCAGAGTTATTAATTCAGGCTGGGGAACATGGTGCTCCTTCATGGGTATTTACATTGGCAGGAAGGCTTTATTCCGACGCTGGCCAGATGGAATTAGCGGAAAAACTTCTAAGAGAAATGATTCGCAACGAACAAGACCCAACTCTCATCAAACGCCTCCAAGACAAAATCAATTCCATGAAAAACGCGGAATCTTCTAAATAGAAGCATTGCGTCCAATACGAGAATCACTAAATTTTCCAAGGAAGCATTGACGGAAGCTCTGTCGTCACCATATTTTGAATTGCACTCGTACATTCAATGACTTACGGAAGATTATGGCTCAAAGAGACTACTACGATATTTTAGGCGTACCCAAAGATGCAGAACAAGATGCGATCAAAAAAGCGTATCGCAAATTGGCCATGCAATTTCATCCGGATAAAAATCCGGGGAATAAGGAAGCCGAAGAAAAATTCAAAGAAGCTGCTGGAGCTTACGAAGTTTTAAGTGATCCACAAAAACGCGCGCAGTACGATCGCTTCGGTCACGATGCATTCACCGGTCGCGGTGGTGGAGGCGCAGGCTTCCAAGATGTTGACGATATTTTCGCACACTTTGGCGATATCTTCGGGGATTTCTTTGGCGGAGGTATGGGTGGTCAACAAAGACAACGCCGCAATCGCAATGAGCCTCGTCGTGGTTCTGATCTTCGCTACGTCACTGAAGTGACATTGAAAGAAGTCATCACAGGTCTTGAAAAAGAAATTGAATTCGACACAGAGAAAAACTGCGATGATTGCAAAGGCACGGGCGCAGAAAAAGGTTCGCAAGTTGTGACCTGTACAATGTGCGGAGGCTCAGGCCAAGTCGTGCGCTCGCAAGGTTTTTTTGCGATGGCATCAACGTGCCCGCAGTGTCACGGCCAAGGCACACAGATTAAAAATCCATGTAAGTCATGCAAAGGCAAAGGCCGCGTGAACGAACATCGTAAGATCCGTCTTAACATTCCTGCTGGAGTCGACACAGGCACACGCCTTCGTGTTGCGACAGAAGGTGAGGGTGGATACATGGGAGGTCCTCCAGGGGATCTTTATGTTGAGATTCGTGTGAAACCTCATTCGCACTTTGAACGTCGTGGAGATGATCTCTTCGCAGAACTTTCTGTGCCATATGTACAAATGTTGTTAGGTGCAGAGATTGAAGTCCCAACTGTCACAGGCAAAGCGAATTTGGAAATTCCAAAGGGTGCGCATCCTGCGGACAATGTAAAACTTCAAGGTGAGGGTTTACCATCACTACGTGGAAATCGTCGCGGCGATATTTATTTCCATATCAACGTGCAGTTCCCAGATAAGCTCAATAAAGATGAAGAAAAACTTCTCCGCGACATCGCAAAATCTCGCGGTCTAAAAGTCGCGCCTGAGGGCGGTGGCTTTTTTGGACGGAAGAAGTAGAGTCATGCGATAGGAAAGTCCAGTTTCCACTAAGTAATGCAAAAGCAGATGACATAAATCTCCCATAAATTAACAATTAGTTGTTTATCATTATAGGAGTAACCAAATGAAGTCTGTTTTACGTTGTACAGCCTTTTTCTTATTCTTTACCTATCCCTTAGCTCTTTTTGCGCAAATTACGTGTGAACAATACCGTGCTGAGTATATTAAGTGGGTACAGGATGGCAGCTGTTCTGCAGATGCGGGATGCCAGGAAGGGTCTTACTGGAGATCCTGCATAAGTTACTCTGGCGTCAGTGTGACTTCCGCAGAAAATAATAGCGAAAAGATATCTTGCGTGGGAACTCAGGTTTATGACACTTGGGATGATGACCCAGCCCCTCCAGATGTTCCTCCTACTCATGATGTTTCTCATTGGGTTGTGGAATACTATATAGGCAGATGTAATACTCAACCTCCTCCACCAAGTAACCCGCCGTCTGGCCCAAGTTCGTCAAGTGGTCCTCCTGGTTCGTGTCCGATTAAAGGTTCTATCGTGCATTTGGAAGACCGCTCTTTATCTGAGAGTGTGCCTATTGTTGGAGCGCCTTTTTCATTATTTTACCACTCTTCATTTCAAGAGGGACGAACGGCAAATTTTAAAATCAAAATAGATATTTCGGGTGATGAGCCTCGAGACTATATTCAATCATTTGTGGTTGAGAACCGTAGGAATGGCGTCCTTGTTGATACCGTAACGTATCCAACTTCGTCGGCAAATCAAAATTATTCATACATTTGGAATGGTATGGATGCTTCAAATACCACTAAAGTGCCTTCCGCGAAATTTAGTGTAGCGATAAATGAAACTTCTCCTGTTGGAACATTTCCTGTGTTGCATGAGATCACTCTAGCACATTTTAGCGCCAAAGGTATCGGTCTTGGAGGATGGTTGCCAAGTATTTTAAAAAGGTATGATCCGCTTGCAATGAGAATGTATTCTGCTGAGGGTGGGTTTACAGAAGTTGAGGCAAAACCTATTGATTTAACCTATCTGTATGTTCCAAGTAGTTCAGGAAATGAAGTTTATATATTTGATGCTACAGGAAGGCATATTCAAACGCGAACTGGATTGACAGGCGCTACAATCTTCTCATTTAACTATGACGTGAATGGATACTTGATTTCTATTTCTCAACCTTTTGGGAGAACTACATTTTTTAACCGCAACCTCAGCGGAAAAATAGTTTCTATTACGTCACCGAAAGGTCAAATAACGACCATCGGTCTGGATACTAACGACTATATTTCTTCAATAAAAAATCCAAATAATGAGACCTACAACTTTACTTACTATGGAATAGGTGGGCTCCTTTATACATTTCAAAAACCTCGCGGCGAACTCAGTAGTTTTTACTACGATACCGAGGGATATATAGTAAAAGATGAGCACTCTGGCGGGTATTTTTTTGATCTAGTAAAAGGTATAAATTTCGGGGTTGGCTCTGATGTAACGGTAACTTCTTCCATGGGCAGGACGGTTAACGTTCAAACTACAGTAGGGTCTGAATCAATAAACAGAAATATTTTCTCTTCTTCAGGACTAAACACTTCATCTTCCTATACGAAGCAAGGTTCGGAGTACAATCGTTACGATGTAATGCCAGGATACTCTAGAATGGCCTTATCCTCTGACGACAAGCGTTTTGGAAAAGGAGTTAGATTTGTACAGAACGAAACGCTCTCTATAAATGGAGCGGGCAGTAGGCAAAATACCAGCACCCAGGATATAACCTTAAACGATACAAATGACCCTTTTTCTGTTTCATCTTGGTTATTTGAGTCACAACTTAGTGGTACAAATACAAAGGTGAGCACAAGTTATGATCCAATTACTAAAACCTTCACTTCCACTACATATTTAAATCGAACGACGGAAGTGAAAATTGATTCTTATGAGCGAGTGACATCCTGGAAAAAAGGGAGTTTAAATGCTGTATTATTCAACTATAGCAGTGAAAATTTAGCTTCTATTTCTCAAGGGTCCCGTACAACCACGCTTGATTATAACACTACATCTGGCTTTCTTGAAAGCATCACAAGTCCATTGAATCAGGCAACAACCTTTGTATACAATAATGCGGGACGAGTTACTTCAAAGATACTTCCAGATTCAAGAGTCATAGGTTTCGGCTACGATGCCAACGGAAATGTCACAAGCGTAACTCCTCCAGGAAAACCCGCACATGTATTCGGAATCAACGCTCACGAGGTTGTCGGTTCTTATGAACCGCCGACATTAAGTGGAGTTTCTGTAGTCAACACAACCTATCAATACAATCTCGATAAACAACTTACCCAGATCACGAGACCTGATGGGGCTACGATTGATTTTAATTACGGATTAACAACGGGTGTTTTAGAAAGCTTCGTAACTCCTGACGGAACTTACACTCAAACCATGGATACAACGAACGGATTGCCATCAACAATCTATCAACCAGATAATTCGTGGACATCAATTTCCTATGCTGGAACAAGCATGATTGGTTCTACGAACTACGATTCATCTTCGTCAATGATCGGAAGTTATGCTCCGACATTCTCAAGTGTCGCATTGGTGGAGTCTGATACAGTGACAAACAGTATTGGAACAACATCAACGATTTCTTACCAATACAACGACGACGAAGACCTCAAAAAAGCAGGAGACGTCACTCTCACGTACAACACACCTAACGGCCAACTCACTGGCACAAGTATGGGCTCTGGGACTTCTGCGATCACAGACGCGTATACATACAACAACTACGGCGAAGTCACTGATTACGTAGCTAAACGAGGCACAACGACGATCTACAGTTTAACACTTGCTCGTGATGCTTCAGGGCGCATCAACGGAAAAACTCAAACGATGAACGGTACGACGGATGCCTATGATTATACGTTTGACGTTACGGGCAGACTGACAGAGACCAAGAAAAATACGGCGACAGTTGCGACTTACAACTATGACTCCAACAGCAACCGCAATGGAGGAACGATTGGCGCTCAACCAACGTCTGCGACATATGACGACCAAGATCGTCTTCTAACTTACAACACGTTATCGTTCACATATAATGCTAACGGAGATCTCGCGAGTAAAACCAACAATACTCTTAGTCAGACCACTCAGTACACATACGACGTCTTCGGCAATTTGAAACAAGTGCAACTGCCAAGTGGAACCGTGATTACTTATGAAGTCGATGCTCTTAACAGACGCATCGGCAAAAGAGTAAATGGAGTCCTGCAAAGACGTTGGGTCTATATGGATCAGTACCGCATCGCTGCGGAACTTAATGCTTCCGGAGCCATCACGAAACGTTTCGTCTATGGTTCAAAATCTAATATTCCGGATTACATGATCATGGGAAGCACAAAATACAGAATCATTTCTGATCATTTGGGTTCTCCAAGACTTGTTGTGAAAATGTCTGACGGTTCCATTGCGCAAAGAATGGACCACGATGAGTTCGGCCGAGTCACGGTGAACACAAGCGCGGATTTCACTCCGTTTGGTTTTGCGGGAGGTCTTTACGATCAGCAAACTGGATTGGTGAGATTTGGCGCGAGGGATTATGATCCGGAGACTGGTCGGTGGACAAGCAAAGATCCGATCTTGTTCAAAGGGGGAGATGTCAACATCTTTGGGTATGTGCAAAATGATCCGGTTAACTTTGTAGATCCTATTGGTCTTTGGTCTATTCAAGCGTCTATTTTTACCGGCGCGGGAGGTTCTATTACAATTGGAGCAGACAATAGTTCTGGAAGACCGTTTATCACTCTTAGATTTGGTTATGGAATAGGTGTCGGTGCCTCATATGATGAAAAAGGGTCATCACCGGTACCCCAATGTCCTCAAAACGGTCCTAATGCTTCTATAGGTTTGTATGGTGATGCATCTGTGACTAACGGACCTCACGAGGTTGGAGTTTCTGGAGGAGGGGGGGTATCTTCCAAGAGAAGCGCACCGTACTATCTGTATTCCAGTCCAACTAATACACTAGGAACATCTATGGGTGTTGGAGGTGGTGCTTCCGTAGGAGTTGAGTTATCTTTTTTCTAATGGATAAAAAATGAAGAAATTGATCATTACGGTCGCTTTGTTGGTAGTCTTTTTTGCAGAATTTCATCTGTTGGTCGCGAATTCAGATGGAGTTGATGTTGCATCGAAATATTTAAGAGATAATTCGGAAGTGAGAAAAGTGGTCGGAGCAGTTTCTAAAACTAGCTTAATACCTTTGGCTTCCGAATTAAAAGATTATGGTAGAGAGGGAAGCGCTACGTATCATATTAAAATTATTGGTACTAATGGAGCTGCGGAGGGTATTGTTACGTCGATCAAGACCGATGGAATGTGGAAGGTAGATAAGGCACATCTTCTTCTGGAGGACAAGGATATCATTATCCTGAAACAATAGACGATGGAGCTTGTGCGAACAAGGCTATAGTTACCCTTTAAACAGAGGATCTCATGGATAAATGGCTTTATGGTTATTGGTTTAAGTCAAAAAAGAAGACCTTCGGTTGGGGGTGGACGATTGTGCCAAACACCCCTCAAGGATACGTCACTTGGGCAATTGCTGTTATCTGTTTCTTCTTAATCAATTTTCCTGAGATTATCTCGCTCGTTCCGCAGAATGAAGTGATGATTGTATCAGGGGCTTTGCTTGCAGTTACAACTCTGATAACATTTTTAAAAACAGATCTCAGGGAAGATCCCTGATGAAATATGAATAGTGATATTTTTAAATCTTCCTCGTTAATTCAATTTGTAATGAAAATTTCTCTTGGCGGTGATTACTCAAGCTTTTGTTCCGCCTCCATTAAAAGATTTTTCTTCCCGAAAGACCCTTCTCGTTTCTGAAATAAAGTCCTCTTTAAAAGCTTACCCGAAACAATAAAACATCTTTTATCAAACAACTCCAGCCTCCGTTCCTCCGTCTAAAAACCGCAAATTTCACTCGAAAAAAACCGTGGTATGTTACTTCCACCGTGGCAGTGATTGTGTTTTGAACCGGAGGAAAAATGAATCTTAAACTTTTAAATAAAATGGAATTGGATCAACGAATCAAATCCTTGGTTGGGAAAGAACGTGAGTTGCTTCACGAAATTCTTCTTACGATCAAAGAAATAGACCAGCGTAAACTTTATTTGGAATTTGGGTTTGCCAACTTATTTTTATATTTGGTTGATGGTGTTGGATATTCTGCCGGGAGTGCACAACGTCGTATTGATGCTGCAAGGCTATTAAATGAAGTTCCCTCTTTAGGTGAAAAAATTCAGTCCGGGGAAGTAAAGCTTCATCAAGTCTCTTTAATCCAAAAAGCGGCGCGCGATATTTATAAAACCACACATAAAAAAGTGACTGCTGAAGAAAAGAAAGAAATCTTAGAGCAAATCACTTCGAAGAACTTTCAAGAATCCCAAAAGGAAATAGCTTCGTTCTTTGATTTACCTGTGGTTGAAGTAACAACTCAAACTGTTCAGGCGGATGAAAGCGTTCGTCTGTCTTTAACAATTTCCAAAGAATTGGCCGAGAAAATTCAACAAGCGCAAGCTCTTTTATCTCATGCTCTTTCTTCTAATGACATCGTGGATTACATTACCTATGTGACGGACCGGGTGATTAAGCAGAAGACTTCAGTAAAAAATCGAGCCGAAGAAGGTGATGCGAGCAGCACCAACAATGTATACGAACCAAAAATCACTGCCACCGTGGAAGTAAAACCGTTTTCCCCGAGAACTAAGAAAATACTTATAAATAAAGATCAATGTTGCCAGTACAAAGATCCGATGACGGGAAGACAGTGTCGCAGCCGATGGTTTTTGCAAACCGATCACAAACAAAGTCGGTGGGCTCATGGAATCAGTACTATTGAAAATGCTCAGCTTCTTTGTGCTCAGCATAATCGCCTTAAATATCGGCAGGAAGCCGGACTTAAATATATTTCGCGGTAAATGAAGTCGAATGGTCGAGACCCGGATACTAATATGCGGGAACTCGATTTCGGCATTGTGAAAAGCTGGCACGAAACAAGCTAGGCAATCCTCCAAAAGGATTGACAAAATGATATACACTCAATTAAGGTATATGTGATGCCGGCGGCTAGGATTCTTTACGATGAAAAAGTAAAGCTGCTAGACGGACGTTATGAGGCTCGAATAGTGGCTTACGAAGTTTCCAAGAGCAAAAAGTTTCCGGACGGTATTAAGCTCAGTTGTGTTCTTTTGGATACGGAGGAAAAAGTCCCTAGGCTGTTGTTGGATAATCACGAGCCTTATGGATACCATCTTCATACAAAGCTGCCTCATGACAAATCGTACAGGATTAGCGTTGATGTTAAAAATTATGAAGAAGCCATCGAATTCTTTATGCAAGCGGCTTCAGAGGTGATTGAAAATGAAAGCTAAAAATCAAATGGTGATTGTTTTTAAGTCTCTGGAAGATTTAGGACGTGATGCTATCAAAGCTATCAAGACCAAAGCGGCTAAGGTGCAGCCTGCAAATGTGGTATATTTTGATAGCTGGACTTCATTTCGTAATTTTATGTCACTGCAAAAGCTTGAAATTTTAACTATGATTTCAAGCGTTGAGCCAAAGTCGATTTATGAATTGACTCGACTTCTTGAGCGCAGCCTTTCAGCGGTGCAAAAGGATTGTGAGTCGTTGGAACAGGCGGGCTTTATAACTCTTGAGAAGCAAAAAACAGGTCGCGGCCAAGTCGTGCCGCGATTAAAGTTTAAATACGACAAAATAGTCGTCCGCCTTCCGCAACATCCATACGAGTTAATCTTTAAAGCGGCAGCCTAAAGGGCAGAGATCCTACCCACCACGCTTCTTATTGTGTTTCGCGCGATGAATATTATGACTTGCGCGATCCTGCATTTTCTCCAGATGTGCTTTCTCTTTCTTTGAGACATCTCCATCAGCGGCGGCTTTGTTTTCTGCTGCGTTGATGCGTTCTTGCTGCTTCTCAAGGCGGGCCGCTTCTTTTTCTGTCAGCGAACCGGATTTTTCTCCTTGTTCGATGCGTTTTTCCTGGCGGGCGGCACGTTTTTCTTCGCGGGTTTCGGCTTGCGCGAGTGTGAAGATCACAAGGGAGGAGGCGATGATGGCGGCCATTTTCAAAGTCAAATGAGTCATATTCATTCCTTTCTGAAAGGTTCTGCATGTTCACCCACAAATAGGATACGCCGGGCTCATGAAAACGACATTAGAATCAGATTTAAATTTTTTAATTTCACTGCCTCAAAACAAGGCAGTTAGGCTCTAGAAAAATTGAGGCCCCGGCGTTGAAGGGTTTGCGCCGAGGCCTAGAGGGGCTTAAATGTTTGGGTATTTAAGAGAGGAGCGAGGACCCATAATGCCTAAGGGTGCCTGATAACACGAGTTAAATAGCTGTAAGATGCTGAAATTATTCATTAAAATATTGTCATAAAAAAAGAACTGCGCTAGCTTGACGAAACTGAACAAGGCCCCACATTTAAAGTGCTAAATGCAGTTAAATTCATGGAAGTTAAGGAGATTTTGGTATGGGTAAAATAATTGGTATCGACTTAGGAACGACGAACTCGTGCGTTGCGATTATGGAGGGCGGTGAGCCTAAAGTTCTCGTGAACGAAGAGGGCGCTCGTACCACTCCTTCAGTTGTCGCATACACCAAAGATGGTGATCGTTTGGTCGGTCAAATTGCCAAACGTCAAGCTGTGACGAATCCGGAGAACACAATCTACTCTGCGAAACGTTTCATCGGTCGCAGATTTGAAGAAGTTCAAGAAGAAATCAAACTTGTTCCTTACACTGTTGTCGCTAAAGGCAATGACTGTGCATTCAAGGTACAAGGTAAAAACGTGTCTCCAGAAGAGATCGGTGCAGCGGTTCTAGCTAAACTTAAAAAAGTGGCTGAGGACTATTTGGGTGAGCCGGTAACTGAAGCAGTTGTGACAGTTCCAGCTTACTTCAACGATGCGCAAAGACAGGCAACGAAAGATGCCGGTCGTATCGCGGGTCTTGATGTAAAACGTATTATCAACGAACCAACAGCAGCCGCGCTTGCTTACGGTCTTGATAAAAAGAAAGATGAAAAAATCGTGATCTACGACTTCGGGGGAGGAACGTTCGATGTATCTATCCTTGAAGTAGGCGACGGCGTTGTCGAAGTTCGCGCTACAAACGGTGATACTCACTTGGGTGGTGATAACTTCGATACAGTGATCTTGGAATGGTTGATTACAGAGTTCAAAAAAGATCAGGGTATTGATCTTAAGAACGACAAAATGGCTTTGCAACGCTTGAAAGAGGCGGCAGAGAAGGCGAAAATCGAACTTTCTTCTGCGCAAGAAACTGAAATCAACTTGCCGTTCATCACGGCAGATCAATCAGGTCCGAAACATTTGCAAACGAGATTGTCTCGCGCAAAATTCGATCAAATGACAGAAGACCTAGTAAAACGCTCTATGGAGCCTTGCCGTAAAGCTTTGGCTGATGCGGGTATCAAGTCTTCAGAAATCGATGAAGTGGTTCTAGTCGGTGGTTCGACTCGTATCCCTGCGATCCAAAAAGCAGTGAAAGACTTCTTCGGTAAAGAGCCAAACCGCACAGTGAACCCAGATGAAGTTGTGGCAGTGGGTGCCGCAGTTCAAGGTGGTGTCTTGGCCGGTGAAGTGAAAGATGTGTTGTTGCTAGACGTAACTCCACTCAGCCTTGGTATCGAGACTTTGGGTGGCGTGATGACGACATTGATCGAGAGAAATACAGCGATTCCTACTAAGAAATCACAAGTGTTCTCGACAGCGGCCGACAACCAACCCGCAGTGGACATCCACGTTCTTCAAGGTGAGCGTAAGATGGCTTCTGATAACAAAACTTTGGGACGCTTTGAGCTTGTAGGTCTTCCTCCAGCTCCACGTGGTGTGCCTCAAGTTGAGGTGACATTCGATATCGATGCCAACGGTATCTTGCATGTAAATGCAAAAGACATGTCATCTGGTAAGTCTCAACAGATCAAGATCACGGCGCAATCAGGTCTTTCTGAAGAAGAGATCAAGCGCGCAGTGAACGATGCTGAAGGACATGCTGAAGAAGATAAACGTAAAGCAGAAGCGGCAACACAAAGAAACAACCTCGACAACTTGGTTTACCAAACTGAGAAGTTGATCAAAGATTCAGGCGCTCAACTTCCTGAAGCTGAGGTGAAATCTGCGAACGACGCGATTGCTGATGCGAAAAAAGTTCTTGAGAACAAAGCCGCTGAAGCGGATGAACTCAAGTCAAACTTTGAGAAGTTGCAAGCGATCACTCACAAATTGACGTCTGAGCTTTACAAAAAGCAAGGCGCTCAAGGTGAAGCAGGTGGCGGCGACGGCAGCGGTGGTGGTCAACAGTCAGGCGGCGAATCGTCTTCTGAAAACAAAGGCGACGATGTGATCGACGCTGACTACAAAGACGTAAACTAAGAATGTTCCTTTTCGAAGCCGGGTTGAATAGACCCGGCTTTTTTTTCGCGCTGAGTGCACAATTTCTATGAATACAGTCGAATTTAAAGAACTCTTTGCAGAGGCTCCCTTAAAAACATTCAAGCGCGGTGACGTGATTTATCGTGCCGGTGAAGAGCCGCAGAATATTTATTTTGTGGAGTCAGGCCTCGTGGGGTTGGCGCTTTGGGGAGAATCCGGTAAAGATCATCTGGTTCGTCTGTTTAAACAAGGTCAAATTTTTGGTCATCGCAGCCTGTTTGCTCAGGAAAAATATCATGCAACGGCCACAGTGATCGATGAATCGCAAATTCGTTTTCTAAATAAATCCCAAATGCGCGAGCGCATGAAGGGAAACTGTGACTTAGCGGAAAAACTTTTAGAAACTCTCGCTAAAGAGCTTCGTCAGGCTGAAGCCAAACAGTTGATCTTAAGTGAAAAAGACGCCACAGCTCGTATTGCTGAAGCGGTCGTCTATCTCAAGGAACTTCATCCTCAATACGATTGGACAAGACAAGAGATTGCTGATTTCTGCGGAAGTACAACGCCTACAGTGATTAGGACTTTGGCTAAATTTGTCGATGACGGTTTGATTGAACAGCGCGGTCGAGAGATCGTGATTCTCAACCGCGACTTATTACTTTCTCAAGGGTAACTTCAAATAGCTAACGCCATTACTTTCTGGAGCAGGTAAATGACCTGCACGGATATTCACTTGTAAGCTTGGATACAAAAGTTTTGGGGCTGACAAAGTCGCGTCACGCTCCTGGCGGAAGCGTATAAAATCTGCCTTTTTAACCTTGGCACTCAGTTGAATATTTTTTTCTTTTTGTTCTTGAACGCTTGTTTGAAAGCGAAGCTCGCGGTTTTCAGGCTGATAATCATGACCGACAAAAATGCGTGTCTTTTCCGGAAGAGAATAAATTTTCTCAGTCACAGAGCTATATAAAGCCTCGGCACTTCCTTGGGGGAAATCGCAACGGCCTGTTCCTGAATCCGGCATAAAGATCGCATCACCCGTGAACAGTGCATCGTCAATCAAATACGAAGCACAGGCCGGTGTGTGGCCCGGAGTAAAAAGAGTTTTGATTTTAATAGAGCCCGCTTCTAAAACGTCATTCTCTTTTAAAAGAAGATCAAAATCCTTTCCGTTGGTGTTGACGTCGGAAAGATTGAAAACCGTTTTAAAAGTTTTTTGTACTTCTGTGATGCGCTCACCAATAGCAACTTTGATGTTCGGGAAGAAGTTTTTAAAAAGCTGTGAACTCGACAAATGATCCGCATGGGCATGTGTCTCTAGAACGTAATGGGGGTTTAGCTTATTTTCTTTAAGGTAAGCGATCACTGAGTCGATAGACTTTGTGCTGAGCTTTCCAGAGGCGGCATCATAATCCCAAACAGGATCAATCACAATGGCATCCAAAGTTTTTGGGTCATGTACAACGTAAGTCAAAGTGGATGTCGCAGGATCGAAGAAATGTTGAATTTGTAAAGCCATGGTCATTCTCCTCAATTTAAGGCTTAAAGCTGATCTCAGAGTAAGACTGCTTAAACCCCGACCGTTATGATGGCGGGCATAAAGAAAATGGAATTAAATATGTCCGCGAACATAAAGGTTTTAAGAAGAATAGCTTTAGGATGGAGTCCAAGTGAAGCATTAAAAGCGAGGACTCTATGCGTGAATTTACTTGCGAAGAAGTCAAATTGAAACAGAATGAGTGGACTCTCATTGATGTACGAACTCCCGAAGAATTTGTCGGTGAGTTGGGACATATTGAAGGAGCAAGACTTTTGCCTTTGGGAAATGAAGTTTTGGAATTCCTCAAAAGTGCTAATCCGGCACAGAAGATTATTTTCGTCTGCCGCAGCGGTGCCCGTTCTGGACAAGTGACGTTGCTCAGTGAGGAAATGGGTTTTACAAATACTGTAAATATGGTCGGCGGTATGCTCCGCTGGAATGAATTGAAACTGCCAATTCAAAAAGGGGTTTAAAAATGGAAAGTATCGTGATGGCCCTCGTTGGAGGAATGGTGATAGGACTTGCTTCGTCTCTTATGCTGATTTTTAACGGACGGGTGACGGGAATCAGTGGCATTGCCAACGGATTTTTAAGTTTCGTTTCTGGTGAAAGACTGTGGCGGGGGGCTTTTTTATTGGGACTCATCGGAGGCGGGGCGATCGTCGCCATAAATCAACCTCAACTTTTCCAACAAACGGAACGCTCCCTCTCTGTCACGATTTTGGCGGGACTCTTCGTCGGTTTCGGCACTGTGATGGGAAGTGGTTGTACCAGTGGCCACGGCGTTTGCGGAATATCACGTTTGTCGATTCGATCTTTGGCCGCGACGGCGGTTTTTATGGCGGTGGGAATTTTGATCGCAACTTTATTTAAAAATCTTGTGGGAGCCTAAAATGAAAAATCAAAAAGTTCTTCAAGCAATGATGGCTTTAATTGTGGGCTTGTTGTTCGCGATGGGGCTGGCCATTTCGGGAATGACCCAACCCCAAAAAGTTTTAGGCTTTTTGACTCTGGGTTCCGGTTGGGACCCGTCACTGATGTTTGTGATGATGGGGGCTATTCCTGTTCACGCGATTTCATATCGTTGGATTCGCGGAAAGAAAAGTCCGCTCTTTGATACCAAATGGCATGTGCCCCAAAGTAAGGAAATCACGAAGCCCTTAATCATAGGCAGCGCTTTGTTTGGTATCGGATGGGGCCTTGCTGGGTATTGTCCGGGTCCTGCGCTGACGTCACTTGGAACGGGCGGTGAAAAAGTTATTTACTTTGTGATCGCGATGATTGCGGGAATGCTGCTACATCGTTTGTATTCGAAAATCACGACTTAAAGGAGATAATATGGAGCTTCTAGGATACATAGGTGCCGCTTTAATCGGAGTCTCCTTGGGGCTCTTAGGTGGGGGAGGTTCGATTTTGTCAGTGCCTCTTTTTGTGTACTTCTTTGCACTTCCACCAACGCAAGCGACAAGTTATTCGCTTTTTGTGGTGGGTGTCGCTAGTGCTGTTGGATTTGCAAAAGCGTGGAAGGCGGGGAACATCCATTTATCTAGCGGGGTCCTTTTTGCGATCCCCTCTTTTTTGGGAGTTCTTTTTATTCGTCGGTTTTTAATGCCGTACATTCCGGAAAATATGAATCTGCTAAGTTGGAATGTCTCGAAAGAATTTTTAGTGATGACCAGTTTCGCTCTTGTGATGTTAACGGCCTCTCTATCGATGTTGCGTCCGCGCAAGAATACAGCCCTGGTTGAAAAAACGGCTCCTTTGAGTTTTGCACTACAAGCTTTCTTGGTGGGGTCCGTGACTGGTTTTGTTGGCGCCGGAGGAGGCTTTCTTATTGTCCCGGCTTTGGTCGTTTTAGGTGGACTCACAATGAAACACGCCGTGGGCACTTCATTGGGGGTTATTGCGGTGAACTCACTTTTGGGATTTGCAAGTGACGTGGCAGTCAACACCGCTGTAGATTTCAGTTTTCTTCTTTTGGTCACATCTATTGCTGTTGGCGGGATTTTTGTCGGTTCCTATTTAGGAAAAAGAACTTCAGAGGCCCAATTAAAACCGGCGTTTGGTGTCTTCGTTCTCATATTGGGGACAGGAATTTTTGCGCAGCAACTTACGAAATTATAAATTTGACCTCAGCCTCTTAAGGATTACGATTTAAAGGTGAGGTCTATATGCACAAAGAAATTTATCCTGTTCCCTCTGAAGTCGCTAAAAATGCTTTTATCAATGAAGAGAAGTACAAAGAAATGTACGAACGTTCGGTCAAAGACCCTGAAGGATTTTGGGCCGAACAAGCGGAGCGATTAGAGTGGTTTAAAAAATGGGATAAGGTCAAAGAGACTTCTTTCAAAAAACCTGTCAGCATTAAATGGTACCAAGGCGGAAAACTCAATGTCTCTTACAACTGCATTGACCGCCACTTGGCAAAGCGTGGTGATAAAGTCGCTATGCTGTGGGAGCCGGACAATCCTTCTGTTCCAGTCAGAAAAATCACTTACAAAGAACTGCACAAAGAAGTCTGTCGTTTTGCAAACGTTCTAAAAAAAATGGGCGTAAAAAAAGGCGATGTTGTCACGATTTACATGCCTATGATTCCAGAGACTGCTTTTGCGATGCTGGCTTGCACGCGTATTGGTGCTGTTCATTCGGTTGTTTTCGGCGGTTTTGCTCCGGACTCTATCGCTGACCGAGTCAATGACGGAGAATCTAAATTTGTTATCACGGCCGATGCTGGTTACCGTGGAAGCAAATTGATTGCTCTTAAAGAAAACATCGACAAGGCTTTGCAAAAAGCTCCGATCGCACAAAAGGTCGTTGTTGTTAAATACGCCAACAATCAAATCGATATGCAGAAGGATCGCGATTTCTGGTACCACGATCTTATTAACGAAGTCAGTGATCAATGTGAACCGGAACACATGGATGCAGAAGATCCATTGTTCCTTCTTTACACATCAGGTTCGACGGGAAAACCCAAAGGAGTGTTGCACACAACAGGCGGCTATCTGGTTTACGCCAGCATGACTCATCAGTATGTTTTTGATTATCATGAAAACGATATTTACTGGTGCTCTGCGGATGTTGGTTGGGTGACAGGGCATAGTTACATTGTCTATGGCCCTCTGGCAAATGGAGCGACGACGCTGTTCTTCGAAGGTATTCCGAATTACCCAACGCCGTCTCGTTTTTGGGAGATTGTAGATAAACATCAAGTCACGATTTTTTATACTTCACCAACAGCCATTCGTTCATTAATGCGTGAAGGGGATGGTTTCGTCACGAAGACGTCTCGCCAGTCATTGCGTATTTTAGGTTCTGTCGGAGAGCCCATCAATCCAGAAGCTTGGATTTGGTATCACGATGTTGTCGGCAATAAACGTTGTCCTATTGTTGATACTTGGTGGCAGACCGAAACGGGAGGAATTTTAATCACTCCTCTGCCAGGAGCCACACCTACAAAACCGGGTTCGGCGACTCGTCCTTTTTTTGGTATTCAGCCAAAACTTCTTACGAATGAAGGACAAGAAATTTCCGGACCTGGCGAAGGTGTTTTGGTAATTGCAGATTCTTGGCCGGGACAAATGCGCACGGTGTACCGCGATCACAAACGTTTTGAAGATACGTATTTTTCTAATTACGCCGGATTTTATTTTACAGGGGATGGTTGCCGTCGTGATGAAGATGGCTACTACTGGATCACAGGTCGCGTGGATGACGTGATCAATGTTTCGGGGCATCGTCTGGGAACGGCTGAGATTGAGTCGGCTTTGGTGTCGCACCACAAAGTCGCTGAAGCTGCGGTGGTTGGTTATCCTCACGATATCAAAGGTCAGGGGATCTACGCTTTTGTGACCTTAAAGACCGGAGAGACGCCAAGTGAGGAGCTTCGCAAGGACCTTATCCAGTGTGTGAGAAAAGAGATCGGCCCGATTGCGACTCCGGACTTGATTCAGTGGGCACCACGACTTCCTAAAACGCGCTCAGGGAAAATCATGCGTCGAATCTTGCGTAAGATCGCTGAAAACCATCCAGATCAATTAGGTGACACGACAACTCTGTCAGAGCCGGGTGTAGTCCAAGAACTGGTGGACAATAGAATGAATAAATGATAATTCGTGAGCGGTAGCCCGCAGAGCGTAAGGCCAGGAGCCTGCAGCAGCAGCGACTCAAGGAGAAGACTATGACACAATTGATGACTTTGGTTTTGATGGTGCTTGCAGCAGCTTTCAGTCGTTTGATTCCACATCCCTGGAATTTTACAGCAATCGGAGCGATGGCGCTTTTTGGTGGTGCTTACTTCCCATCTAAAAAATTGTCTTTGGTCATTCCTTTGGCAGCGTTGTTCGTAAGCGATCTTGTTTTAGGTCTGCACTCGACAATGGTTTTTGTCTACGTGGCTTTCGCAGCGATCGTTCTTTTGGGTTGGACTTTGCGTGAATCAAAGAGTGTTGTGCGTATCGGAACTTTGTCCCTTGTAACAAGTTCTTTGTTCTTCCTGATTTCAAACTTCGGTGTTTGGGCGATGGAAGGAATGTACGCTCCCACATGGCAAGGTCTTGTGAACTGCTATGTGGCGGCGATTCCATTCTTTGATAACCAAATTTATGGTGATCTTTTCTTCTCTGCTTTGTTGTTCGGTGGCTACGAAGCTGTGAAATACTTTGCTCCTGAAATGCTTGGGGCGTCGGCTCAAAAGTAATTCCCAAGCAAAACGTGTAACACATTTTTATTTTTGACACTTTCTAGGAAGTCGCAATACGACTTCCTTCATGTCCAGATCTTCAGAATTTCTGCTCGCACAATTTAATCAACGTAAGGCAAAGAATCCGCGCTATTCACAGCGGGCGTTCGCACGTCTTTTGGGTGTTAATCCAGGCCGAGTCACGCAGTATTTCGCAGGCGAGCGTCCCATCACCGCCACAGCGGCTCAGAAAATGTCAGAGAAACTGGGACTTGATAAAGAACAACAAGCCTATTTTTGTTATCTTACAGAGATCGATAAAAAGTCTCGCAGCGTTGTCGATCCTCGCATCTTGCGTGATGATGAACTCGCTCTTGTGGTGGAGTGGTATCACTTTGCGGTTTTGTCTTTGATTTCCACCAAAGATTTCCGATTGGATTCGGAGTGGATTTCGCGACGATTGGGAATTCCTACTTCTATCGTTGAATCTTCTTTGCAACGCCTGGAGCGCTTGAAGTTTATAACCATTGAAGACGGAAAAGCTCTGGTAGAAAAAGGTCCCATAGCGACTTCTTCGGACGTGCCTAACGAATTTTTGCGCCTCTCTCACCAAGATGCTCTTCGCCATATCGTGGATAATATTTCAGCGGTTGCCGTAGAGAAAAGAGATCTGTCCTCCATCACATTGGCGGTGGACGAAAAAAAACTTCCCGAAGCCAAACAGATGATCCGCACTTTCCGTCGTAAGCTCGCTAATTTTCTTTCGCAAGGAAAGAAGAGCCAGGTTTACATGATCAATGTCCAACTCTTTCCTCTTTCGAAAGAGAATTAAAATGAAAAAATTTTTCGTGTTTCTTTTTCTTTTACCAAGTCTGTCTTTCGCTTTAGGCGGTGGAGACTGGTATGAAAAAGGGAACGGTGGTTTCGTCGTCATGTGCGACGAAAAAGCGCTGATGGTTTTTGATCTCTATGAGGCGCAAGTTCGCTACAAAATGAGCTTTGATAGTCGGGCCCTCGGCAGCCTGGATGAGCGAATTGAATATCTTTTGGCTAAATTCGATAAACACAATAAATCGCGGGCTTCGTTGTATCGCCGTTGGTATAAAGAATTTTTTCAAGAAGCGGAGTTTATTCCTAATGCGAAGTTCAATCCGACAGGGGACATTGGCTTTGGCTATATTCCAAAAAATTGTTCTTTAGAGCAGGTGGTTTTTCAAAGAGCGCCTAATATTTTAAATCAATTTCGCTACGTGATTAATCTGGATTTGTGGCAAGCGCTCTCTATAGAAAATCAGGCCGCTTTGGTGATGCATGAGTTGATCTATCGAGAACTCACCCTTCCTCCGAATATTCACGAAAGCTCGGAAGCCGCTCGCTATTTCAATGCACTTTTAAACTCGGAGCAGTTTCAAAAACTCAGTTATCAACAGTACATCTTAACACTGCAAGAGCTGCGTTTTTCAAAAGCTGATTATGGTGATCTCATCATCGTAGTTGGTGAGAAAAAATTAGAGGGCGGTTGGTACAAGATTCCTGTCGATTTTTTTGATCAGGATCATCTGAAGTCGGCGACTTTAGATAACGTGCAAAATTTTAAACGTGGAAAGTTTGTCTATGACAGCCGTTGTGCTGCAGAGGCGACCGACGTTGGAACCGTGGTCTCCTTTTTTCCGCAGGGACAAATCCGCCTTCTTGCTATTCGCCAAACTTTCCCGGATCTTTGCGGGCTTCCTTACTTTGATTATGAAAATGCAGAGACTAAACTCCGCCTGCACGGCACTCGCTGGTCATTCAATGAAGCTGGACAACTGATCACCTTAGCTGGCGACTACAATGTGAACTCGGAAGTGCAGATTGCTTTTCATCTTAAAGGGATTAAATTTGAATTTGGGGCTCAACCGCAGATCATTATCCCCCTCCTGTTTAATTTCGACGATAACGAACGAATTTCTGAGTTTATGCTAGGAACTTCAGCGTGCTTTGATCCGGCAGAAAAAACGGTCCGCATGAATGCAACGACCGTAGGGTCAAATATTTTCTTTAATTACGAGGGCTTAGAGCGGGAAGTAGAGGCTCTCGGAGCCTGTCTCATTCCTTAAACCCATTGCCAGAAGAAGGCCTTCCGGGTACAACGACGCTCATGGCTTTGGATATGGCAGGTTCTTCCACAAATAAACTAGGACTTCACAGACCCATCTTAAATGGGAAGGTGAACTTTCCTTTGTGTTTGGCACCCATGGTGGGACTGACACACGTAGCTTTGCGTGAAGTGATGCGCGGATATCTGCCGCAAGACGCATTCACAATTTGGCCGACAGAAATGCTTAACTCCCGCCGTATTCCTGGCGAAAATCTAGAAAAGACACCCGAGACAATGCGTGCGTCCCACGAAACGGGCTTAGTTCCACAAATTCTAGGAAATGAAGAAGACGCCATCGCGGAAAGTGTAAAGCGTTTGATTGAGTGGGGAGCGGAAGCCATCGACATCAACATGGGTTGTCCTGTGCAAAAGGCTCTTAAGCATAACTACGGCGTGGCTTTGATGGGTGATCCTCATTACGCCGCTGAAGTCGTGCGTATGACCGTCAAAAATTCGTCGATCCCTGTCAGTGTGAAGTTGCGGGCGGTGGGAAGTACCAAAGAATTTGACGAGCTTTTAAGCTTTGTTTCAGGTCTTCGAAATTCAGGCGCAAGCTGGGTGTGTTTGCATCCCAGAACGGCAGCACAGAAACGCCGCGGTTCGGCGGATTGGGAGCAAATCAAGCAGCTTCACAAGGCGGTTGATTTTCCTGTGATTGGAAATGGCGATATTCAAACTTCTGAAGATGCGATCATGATGCTGCAAGAAACCGGTTGCGATATGGCGATGGCCGGTCGCGGATTGGCAGCTCGTCCGTGGATGTTGTGGCAGCTCGGTGAAGACTTAGGTTTTGCCGCTCCTTTAGGTAAAGAAGGTCTGAAAGCTCCTCGCACAGCTGAAGAAGAGGGTGCTGAGTACGGAAAGTGTTTATTAAAACTAATCGAGCGTTGCCGTCATTATTTTGGCGAAGACCTTGCGATGAGAAAAGTGCGTTTCTATGTGCGCACAACAAGTGTGTGGCTGCCGTTTGGAAATACTTTGGTGGGAATTTGTGCGAAAGCAAAAAACATCGAAGAGATGACGGCAGGAGTTGCGAAATTTTTTGAGGGCTCTATCGAAATGAGTCCTCGCACAGAATTAAGGCAGTAGATTTTAAGATGAATTGCCTGCTATGCCAATCCCCCCATTCAGCACCTTTTAAAGTAGAGAAAAAGCCGGAGAGAAGCTATTTCCATTGTGCCGAGTGTGATCTCATCTTTATGAATCCTGTAGAACGTTTGAGCCCGCAAGATGAAAAAGCGCGCTACGACAATCACGAAAATCAGGGAAGTGCGGGACACATCGCTTTTCTAGAGCCTTTAGTAAAAGACATCGATACTTATTTTAAATCCGCAGGCCTTGCGCGCACGCAACTTTCGATGTTGGATTTTGGATGTGGTCCGAAGCCTTCACTTTCAGTCCTTTTTGAGATGAAGGGTTATAAAACGTCGAACTACGATTTGTTCTATCACCCAGATCAAGACCAGCTTCGTCGCACTTATCATTTCGTCACAAGCACTGAGGTGTGGGAGCATTTTTATAATCCACGCCAAGAAATTGAAAAACTGCTTCGTCTTGTAAAATCCGGCGGCCTTTTAGGTGTTATGACCTCCGCTCATCGCGGGGAGGCGGCCTTTCATGATTGGCATTATCGTCGTGATCTTACGCACGTCGTGTTCTTTTCTGAAAAAAGCATGGAGTGGATTGCGCGCGAATTTAAATTGCACGTGATCAAAGCAAAAAGTCCGTATTGGATTTTTCAAAAAATGTTTTAATTTCTACTGACAGATACGCTCAAGATATTCTTTAAACTCAGCCGGTTTTTTTAGAATTTTGATTTCATCAAAAACTTGTTTCGCTTCGCCATTTTTTAAAGACAAAGCCTTCAACCACTGTTTCGTGCGAGAAACCGCGAAGTAGTCGTTGATATAAAGCGTGCTCGCTTCAAAGAATTGCGGAAGCAGAGGTTTCGCTTTTTCCCAGGACATGTCTTCCACTGGTTCTTGGGAAAGACTTTGTTTGATCTGTTTAAAGATGAACGGATTGCTCATGACCCCGCGGCCGATCATGTAGTCTTCACAGCCCGTGACTTCCACGCAGCGATGAAAATCGGCAACGTTCCAGATTTCTCCATTGGCGATAATCTTGGTTTTTGTTTTTTCTTTAATACGTGGAATCCATTCCCAATACGCAGGTGGTTTGTAACCATCGGTCTTTGTACGACAGTGAATTGTGAGCCAAGTGGCATTGGCAGCTTCCACCGCTTGGGCAATGTCAACACAGCGAGTAGGATCGTCAAATCCCAAACGGATTTTCGCCGTCACAGGAATCTCAGCGGGAATGGCTTTGCGAACTGTATCGACGATGGTGAAAACGCGATCGCAGGATTTTAAAAGACTTGCTCCGCCGTCATGACGGTTCACCGTCTTAGCAGGGCAGCCGAAATTTAAATCAACACCCAAGGCGCCTAGCTTCACGGCTCTTTGTGCATTTAATGCCAAAGGCTCAGCATGGCCACCCAACAGTTGCACGAAGACGGGTGTTCCCCAACGAGTGCGCGAATTTGTTTTTAGCTCTGGACAGTTTTTATAAAAAACACTTTCAGGGTGCAGACGATCTGTGACTCGCAAAAACTCTGTCACGCATTGGTCAATACCACCAATACGAGTCAGCGTATCACGCATCACCCAATCCACCACACCTTCCATCGGAGCCAAAAACAGTTTCATGAATTAAAGGCCACCCATTTTTTTAACGATGTCGAAGTGTTTCTTTTCCACAGGCTGAACAGAAAGACGGGAGCCCTTTTGTAAAACAACCATATCAGCAAGCTTCTCGTTATCGCGAAGGTCAGAAAGGCTCACAAGATTTTTAAATTTCGCAATGTATTCGACTTCCACACAAAACCAAATAGGTTTTTCTTTCGTGGCTTTGGCGTCAAAGTATTCCGATTTTTTCTCAAACTGAGTTTTATCAGGGAATGCTAGTTTCGAAACTTTCGCAATACCAGCTACCCCAGGTGGTTCCGCGTTTGAGTGATAGAACAAAACAAGATCACCGACTTGCATGTCTTTTTGCATGTAGTTGCGGGCTTGGTAATTGCGCACGCCCTCCCACGGAGTTGTTTTATCTTTGTGGAGTTGATCAATGGAATAAACATCCGGTTCGGATTTCATCAGCCAATATTTCATTATTTTTTCTCCTCGGCGGACGCCGGCAGAGCGGAGGGCCGCTGGCCCGAAGCTGAAGCAGCGTCTTTGATTTTTCCAGATTTAAAAAACCATTCGCCCGCTTGTTTGCGGAAGGTGCTGACTTCGTGATGAACATACTCTTCATCATCCACGGAATAGAAAGCTTTAAACTCGACCGTGCCTTTTGTGCCTTTTTCTTCGGCGTGCACGATTTCAAGTTTTAAAAACTTCGCTCGTTCAGCCCATTCCTTGTTGGCTTCATCGTCGATCTGATCCAAGGTTTGTGGGTCTGTCGTGTCACGCAAGTACTGCATTTGATTTTTAGCAAACGCCGAATAGCGAGAGCGCATCAAAGCTTCCGCTGTCGGAGCCAACGCTTTCCCTGAGTGATAAAAACCACAACATTCAACATAAGATTTTCCAGAACCACAGGGACATTTCATATTTTCCCACTCTCCACAGACGTCCGTCGTCGACGCGAAGCTACCAGAAAAGGTACGCCGTACCTATCTGTATTGCAGGGCATTATCGAGGTGCTTGATACCCTTTACGAGAGTGGGCTGTTATCGTTTTAGTTTGAGGTGAAACTATGGCGAAATGGGCACTAATCACAGGAGCCACTTCAGGTATCGGCTGGGCCACGTCTTTGGCTCTGGCGGGACAAGGATTTTCAATTTTAGCGACGGGCCGCCGTCAGGAAAAACTTCAAGAGCTTGAAAAAGAAATTAAAAGTAAATTTCCCGGCGTTTCGGTGAAGCTTGCGCAGTTTGATGTTTCAGATCGTTTTGAAGTGAGTGAGTTTTTAAACTCACATCAAACAGAAATTTCTCAAGTTGAGGTTTTAGTGAACAATGCCGGCCTCGCCAAAGGCACCGACAAGATGCAAGAGTCTTCATTAGATGATTGGGAGACAATGATCGACACGAACATCAAAGGTTTGCTCTTCATGACCCGCGGAGTGATCGAGCACATGGTCCGTAAAAATTCGGGCCACGTCGTCAATCTAGGCTCTGTTGCGGGACGTTGGACTTATCCAGGCGGTGGCGTTTACTGCGCAACAAAGTTTGCCGTGCGTGCGCTGTCTGAAGGACTGCGCATGGATCTTTTAGGAAGTAAAATTCGCGTGACGAATATTGAACCCGGCATGGTAAGCACAGAGTTTTCGATGGTGCGTTTTAACGATCAAGCCAAGGCCGATAAAGTTTATGAAGGCATGACGCCACTTCAAGCTTCTGACATTGCAGAAACCATTGCGTGGTGTGTGGCACGTCCAGCTCACGTGAATATTCAAGAACTAGTTATTTATCCAACAGATCAAGCTCACGTCGGGCAAGTCGCCCGTCACGGCAAAGTGTGAAGGGCAGAGCCCGGAACTGGAGTAGAAGATGGGACAAAGTTTTCGCATAGAAAAAGACACTATGGGTGAAGTGCAAGTGCCAGCAGATAAATTCTGGGGAGCACAAACACAAAGATCCACGCAGAATTTTCGTATTGGTGGAGACCGTTTCCCTCGAGAAATGATTCGCGCCTTAGGAATTCTTAAAAAATGCGCCGCTTTGACGAATCACAAGCTGGGTCTTTTGGATCAAAAGAAAACCGATGCCATTGTAAAAGCCGCCGACGAAGTAATCCTTGGAAAACTCGATGCGCATTTTCCTTTGGTGGTGTGGCAAACAGGTTCTGGCACTCAAACAAATATGAATGCCAATGAAGTGATTGCCAATCGTGCGATGGACATGATGGGTATTAAACTTCCAAGCAAAGATATTCATCCCAATGACGACGTGAATAGAGGTCAATCTTCTAACGACACATTCCCAACAGCGATGCACATCGCCGTCGGAGAGCAAATCCATCACCGTTTAATTCCAATGATGGAAAAGTTGCACCGCGCTTTGGAGCACAAGCAACAAGACTTTAAAGACATCGTGAAGATCGGGCGCACGCATTTGATGGATGCAACACCATTAACACTCGGCCAAGAGTTTTCTGGCTACGCAACTCAAATGAAACACTCCATTCAAAGAGTGAAAAACACGTTGCCGCATCTTTATGAATTGGCCTTGGGTGGAACAGCGGTGGGCACCGGACTTAACACTCATCCGCAATTTGCAGAAGAAGCGGCAAAAGCTATTGCTCATGAAACGAAGCTTCCGTTTGTCTCTGCTGAAAATAAATTTGAAGCTTTAGCGACTCACGATGCTTTGGTGGAAGTGAGTGGTGCACTGAACTCTGTTGCGGTGTCCTTGATGAAAATTGCCAACGACATCCGTATGCTTGGATCTGGACCTCGCTGCGGTATTGGTGAGCTGAATTTGCCGGAAAATGAACCGGGCAGTTCAATCATGCCAGGAAAAGTGAACCCCACTCAGTGCGAAGCCATGACCATGGTCTGTGCGCAAGTGATGGGAAATAACGTGGCCGTGAGTGTAGGCGGAGCCACGGGGCACTTTGAACTCAATGTGTTTAAGCCTTTGATTGTTTATAACGTGCTCAACTCAATCCGTTTGCTTGCGGACGCCTGTGAGTCCTTCACGGATCATTGCGTGGTCGGCATTGAAGCAAACACAAAACAGATTAAGAAGCACCTCGACAACTCCTTGATGCTTGTAACAGCGTTGAATCCTCACATTGGCTACGACAATGCGGCGAAAATAGCCAAAACTGCTCATAAAAATGGCACAACACTGCGCGAAGAAGCCATCAATCTTGGACTCCTTTCTGGCGAAGAATTTGATAAGATAGTAAAACCTGGGGAAATGATTGGAGTTAAGTAGAATGAATTCGTTGTTGGCAAAAGCGAGCTGGATGGAGCGCGATGATATTCGCCCTTATGTTTTTGTTCGTCCAGAAAATCAAATCGCACTGCCAGGCTCCGTTCATCGTTTGGATTGGTTTAAAAAAGAACCGGTCTTTAAAGATCCTCTCGATATCAGTGAGATCGCTTTCGCAGATCGCATTTACTCCATCGAAGAGCGTGCATTTGGTCCTTCGAATATGGCCATGCCTCGTTGGGTTTTTTACGATTGCGCTGTGATGCCAGGCTTTGTTGCGGGATTCGCCGCAAAACCTTCCGCGCTTACAAAAGAGATGCGTGAAGTTCTTGATCCCAAAAAATATCCAGCAACAGGTTCTCCCATCAAAACATCCGGTGTGATGAAAGAAATCACTTCGTTGGATGAGATGGACTGGGTGCCATTGTCTCTCTTCATTATCATTCCAACGATGCATCGCGGGGAGTGGGTGGCGCACAATCTGTGTTCGATCAACTCATTGCTTCCAGACGGCGGACTTTACGGTCTGGGCTTTCTGTCAAAAGCGTTCGGTTTGTGGTATGCTAACGTCGAACAGTGTTCAGGAATGACTCAGTGGGGGAGCCCGGCTTTAAAACTACACTCTCACTACGGTCACTTGGAAGTGATCGGTGCTTATGCTCCGGTGCACTCGCATGCAAAGACGATCACGTATCGTGTGCAAGTAAATACGCACTGCTGGGAAAAGTTCTTCAATAAGGAACCTGACTTGGCGTTCTTGGAAAACTACGGACCAACGGGAACTTTCATTGATCCGAAAAATGAAGAGAGCATGTTGAACTTCCAACAGCGCATTGAGCGCAGTGAAGGGCCTTTTTACCTCAGCGCAGGTGAGATCGCTCAAAAGAAGTTAGATGAAAAATTGATGATTTATAATTTGAAACAACAATACTAGATAGGAAGAAAAAATGTCGATGAATACCCTGCCCCCTGTCGCGAAGTCTTTTTTTGCGTTCTGTAAGAAATGTGATGCAGATAGATACCACGTAGTTCTAGCTCACACGTCTTCGACTTCGGCGAAAATCAAATGCGAAATCTGCGGTTCGCAAAAGACGTACTCTCTTCCGAAAGCGCAAACTCGCACGGGTAAACCATTGACGGGTGCGGCGGCGAAAAAACGTGAGCAAACATTGAACTCACGCAAATCCAGCCACCGCAACGAATACGAAATGTTGATGTCGAACGAAGGCGCTCCAACGGCGTCTTACAATATGAAGTCTAAGTTTGAGAAAAACACAAAACTTCAACATCCCAAATTCGGGATGGGTTTCATCAAAGACGCGATGTCTGACAAAATCGAAGTGGTTTTCGAAGACGAAGTTCGCACTCTTATTCACAACCGCACTTAGTAGTTTTTAGATACGAGATTTCATGGATTGGCTTAAAGGGTTGAACCCCGAGCAGCAGAAGGCCGTAAAACACAATTACGGCCCTTTGCTTATTTTAGCAGGTGCGGGTTCAGGTAAAACGACGGTTCTTGTTTCAAGAACGGGACGAGTGATTTCTGAAAGAGTCGCACAGGCTCAAGAGATCTGCGTTCTTACGTTCACAAACAAAGCCGCGCGCGAATTAAAACACCGCGTGCAAGCAAAGTTGGGCAATACTGGGAAAGGTCTCTGGGCAGGGACTTTCCACTCTTTTGGATTGCAAATTTTGCGTCGTTTTCACAAACACGCCAATCTGTCTCCGTACTTTGGAATCGTCGATCAAAGCGATTGCAATTCCATTCTGAAAGACTTGATTAAAGATATTAAAAATTCCGGCAAAGATAAATTTGATGTCGATAAAATTCTTTCGATGATCAATGACCGTCGTACGGGCCTTGCCGTGCAAAACGAAGCTTTTGACGAATACCATGAAATGGCAGAAGTCTTAGCGCCGAAGTTTGCAAAACGCCTAGAACACTTGGGCGTTGTGGATTTTGAAGGTCTTTTGATTAAACCCTTGCAGCTTTTTAAAGAGCATCCAGATATTTTAGAAAAAGTTCAAAATTCCTTTAGCCAAGTGATGGTGGATGAGTTCCAAGACACCAATCGCATGCAAATGGATTTGATCGCGCAGATCGTAAAGTCTCATAACAACCTCACTGTTGTTGGCGACGACGATCAGTCGATTTACGGCTGGCGTGGCGCGGAAGTAAAAAATATTTTGAACTTTCCGCAGGAATTCGCGAACTGCGAAGTGATTAAGCTTGAAAGAAATTATCGTTCTTCAGCAGAAATTCTTGCCATCGCCAATGCGGCGATTTCTAAGAATAAAAACCGCCATGGCAAGATCTTGCGCTCTCAAGCAGCGCAAGATACAGGCGAACTTCCTGAGTTGTTTGTGCTTGATCGTGAAGAAGACGAGTGTGAATTCGTCGTTTCTGAAATTTTAAATTTCCAACGCCAAGGTTATAAATACAAAGACTTTGCGATTCTTTATCGTTCGAACACACAAGGGGGCTTGATTGAGTCTTCTTTGCGTCGTGCGAATATGCCTTACAGTATTTCCGGTGGAACTTCGATTTTTGATCGACGTGAAATCAAAGATTTGATGGCGTATTTAAAACAAGCCTTGGCTCCGAATGAAGTGTCTCTTCGTCGTATTATCAACGTGCCTTCACGTGGCATTGGTGACACCACGATTGAAAAACTCAGTGAGTTCGCTTTGAAAAAAAGAATCAACTTTGTCGACGCCTGCCGTTTCTGGAAGGAAGCCGAAGTGCAAGACAAAGCCGGGGAATCGATTGATAATTTAATGAAATTCATCGAAGACCTTCCTAAAAACATTTTAGACTTCCAGGTGGGTTCTTCGCCGGGTGCTAAGATGGTTGAGATCTTTCAAAACATCGGTTACCGCGAATACGTCTATGGCACAGCGGCTGATCCGACAAGTGCTGAAAAAAAATGGATGGTCGTTGAAATCTTTGGTCGTATTTTAGATTCTTACTTAGGTCGTCGCTCCTATGACATTGAAAATATCAAGTCCTTCGTAGACTCGATGCTTTTACGCGATGATATGTCTCAGGAAGAAGAAGAGCCGAATAAAATCCAGCTTATGACTTTGCATGCTTCAAAAGGTCTTGAGTTCCCTGTTGTTATTTTGGCGGGTCTTGAAGAAGATCTTTTACCGCACAAGAACTTGGGCTCTGATATTGATGAAGAACGTCGTTTGTTCTATGTCGGTGTCACTCGTGCGAAAAAACGCTTGGTGATGTCACGCTGTCAGCAACGCAAGAAAAACGGGGCAGTTCGTCCTGTGACGCCTTCAAGATTCCTGTTGGAGCTTCCGAAGGAACTCTACAAAGAATATCCTCTAGGAGCACGTCCTGTTGTAGGACAAGAGCGTGAGGACCTGGTCGCAAACTTTCTTTCAAAATTAGACAGTCAGCTTGGCAGTAAAAAATAAGTTAGTTCTCGCCTAAGCAGCCAAAAGCGTCGCAGGGACGGGGGCTTATGCGTTTGATTGTGCCTGTAATGCGGGTGGTTTTACTTTTCTCTTCTTGGATAATAGAAAGGGCAATGGCTCCGGCACTTTTAAGTTCAACGATGATCTTGCCGACGTGCTTGCGAGTCAGATAAAAACCATCCTTATCAATGGCTCCGGTTTGTATCGAGGTTTCAGGGTCTATCAAGGCGTTTTTGGAGATGCGGCGAGGCTCGAAGACAGTGCTAAAAAAAGATTTTCCGATCGAATAGCCCACTTGAATGAAAAACTGGTTTTGCACCATGTTCACGCGCATTTCAGCTTTGCAGATGATTGATTCTTCGACGAGGCAAGGGCCTTCCCAGTTTCCTATAAAGTCCCCAGGGTCACCTACATACTCGCGAGGACCGACAAAGTCGGCGTTTGTCGCAGAGCCTGAGTTTTGGCAGCCAATGATTGCCATGATAAATAAGAACGGCATCAAAGATTTCATGATTCGATTGTGGCGCGCCCTCGCTCGCTCAAAAAGCGAATCATGACTTTTCTGCCGACTATCAAAATCTATTTCATGAGTTCGCGGAAATCAGTTGGCAGAGGCGTTTCAAATGTCTGCACGCGCCCTCCAATTGGCAAGCTTAAACGGAATGCATGCAGATACATGCGTTCGTTTTTGTAGATCTCTGCCATTTTGTCGTTGTACTTTGGATCGCCGTAGCGAGTGTCGCCGACGATAGCATGTTTTGCCAAAGCCGCGTGTTTACGAATCTGATGTTGACGGCCTGTGAGCAAACGCACTTCTACCAAAGAGAAAAATTTATTAGAGCTCATCACACGGTACAAAGTTTTTGCGTCCATGCGATCTTTCAAAAGACCTTGTGGATTTTTACGGCCTTCGGATTTGTCAGAAATGGGAAACGACCACTCTTGCCATTCTTCAGATACGTCCATGCCTCCACGCAAAACGGCGTAGTACATTTTCTCCGCCTTGTGAGTTTGGAATTGCTCTGACAAATTGGCAGCGGTTTCTTGTTCGGTAGCGACAATCAAAAGGCCGCTGGTTTCTTTATCCAAACGGTGAACGGGGTAGATGTCATGGAAAGTTCCTGGGTGCAGTTGCTTTTTAAGAACACTGCGAACGTCACCTGCTTCGTTATGAACAGAAATTCCTGGCGGTTTATTCACGATCAGCCAGTTTTTAGATTTTTCGACAACAGGAAGTTTAGTTACAGGTTTCATTCGCGGTCCTTCAAAATGTGTCCTGGATTTCTACGGGAGACGGCCTAGGAATGCACGGAAATAAAAACGAAGGTCTCAGAAAGGCGCTTCGTGGGGCTTAAGAACGAGAAAAAAGTTCCCAGCCGGAGAGAAACAGGCCTGATTCTTGGCATAGGAGGCGGCCTCAGTATTTGTCCCGTTTAAGAGGCAAGGCACAATAGGGGAATGAGGTGGCTATGAATCCCGCAGTCCAAGAATTCTTGCAGTTTCTTGATACGGAAGATGATACTGATTACGGCGATTTTAAAAGGGAGGTGGATCTGCATTTGCGTCGCCTTATCGAATCCATGCGCCCTTTGACCCCCGAACAAGTCTGGCAGTTTCGCAAAATGCGCGAGCAATTACTCTGGTCCTATCAGTTTGACATTGAAGACATGAGGTCTCAGTTGAAGGAAGAGGTCCAGCATCTTGAAGATTTTAGTCCTCCTGGGTTGTGATAATAACTCTGTGCGCTGTTCTTGCCCTTGCGAAAACCTCTATGTACCCTTGAGGCAAGAGGAGGTCCCGATGTCCACATTGGCGCAGCAGGAATTTTGCATCACTCTCAGTGATTTGGCCTCTTTCATGGAAATCTCTTCCAGCGAAGTCAAAAAGAAGGCCGAAACCGCACTGAAGAAAAAAATCAAATCCTTGTGGCTGATGCCTGAGGAAGTTCGCGCGGTTTTGCTTGCGGAAGGCTACAAATATCCTCACAAAGTCATTTCCATTCAAATGCTCAAGGGCGGAGTTGCGAAAACAACTTCCGTGTTGAACATGGGCTTGCGTGCGGCGATGTATGGCGCGCGTGTTCTATTTATCGATTTGGATCAGCAAGCAAATTTAAGTTTTGCCTTGGGTGTCGAGGACGAAAGTCTTCCGGTCTGGGTGGATATTGCAGAAAAACGCAAAAGTATTGAAGAGTGTGTGCGTTTTGTAGAACCGCATGTGGACCTCATTCCGTCTTCCTTAAACAATTCAGTTTTGGATCGTGTTTTGTTAAATTCCAATCGTAATTGGGCGCAAATCGTGAAAGGTCCGCTTGAAAAGATCAAGCATCGCTATGATCTTATTTTGATCGACACCGCTCCGGCATTGAGTGCAGTGAATACGGCCGTGACGGTGGCGTCGGATGAAGTGATCTTGCCGGTGAACCCCGATAAATTTGCGTTCTTAGGTTTGCAGAAGAATTTGACTGAGCTTGACGATATCAAGCGTGATTTCGATTTGGAATTCACCAAAAGGATTCTTTTCACGAAGTTCGACGGCCGTGAAAACACGAGTCATGAACTTTTACAGAAGTGCATCGAATCTTTTGAGGATTCCCTGATGAAGGGTTATATTCGAACTTCGTCAGAGGTGAAAAACACCGTTCGTTCGGGAAAAAGCCTTTTTGCCGGAAAATCTCCGGTGAAAGCGGATTACGATTTTGTGACACGTGAAATGTTAGGATTTGTCTAAGAGGTTGTTATGCCAGAAATCAAAAATTACGACGGTAAAAAGAAACATCACTCCAAAGCTCATCATGCGAAAGCGCATCCGGAGTCTAAAACGCATCAAAAGCGTCGCCCTCATCATGAGGCGGCTGAACATGCTCCGGAAGAAGAGTATGTAGCCACTGAACAAGCGGCTGATGAAGCAGAAGCGATTAACACCGAAGCGCAAAACGAAGGCGTTCAGCACGATGTCTACGTTGATGAAGTGCAAGCGGAAGCGGAAATGGTGGCTGAAGGCGGTCCGGCTTTTGGTGACGAACCTTCCGAACACACGCACGGTCACAACTCTGACAAAGTTCACTTGGAATTTTACGGAAGCGAATTGATTCGTCAAAAAGCTCCGAAAGTGATGGAGCTTGCTGACACTGTGGCCGATGAATGGAAACACGATGGTCAGTTTGAAGGTCTTCCTGTCGGAAATCCAATTGCGCAGATGGCGGCGGCCAAAGCTTTGCGTACAGCGAAAGATGTCGAGAAAAAGTTAGAAGAAAAAGGTGTCATCGCTATGGCGAAGATGGGCATCGATTTCGTGAAATCTAAAATTGAAAAGAAAAACTACTAAATCATGTCCCGAGCTTCCCGTTTGAATGAAATTCTAGAAAAGGCTCTCGCTCCAATTCACATGGAGATCGAAAACGAGAGCCACATGCACTCTGTTCCTCCGGGAAGCGAAACTCATTTCAAAGTTCTGATTGTTTCTGCTGCATTTGAAGGCAAATCACGCATCGATCGTCAAAGAATGGTCAATGATCTTCTTAAAGAAGAACTTCAAAGCGGTTTACACGCATTGACGCAAAAGACCTTAACGCCTACAGAGTGGGAAAAGCAAAAATCCACAATGCAATTTGAATCACCTGAGTGCCTAGGCGGCAGCAAGCACGATAAAAACCGTTGAAAAAGGCCCATCCGACTTCGTTGTCGGACTCCTGTTCTCCTCCGCCTCGCGGCTGAACCTTTTTGAACGGTTTTTGGTAAATGTTTATTCGCCGAATTCTTGGAGTTTGGATTTGAGTTCGCCGAGAAGTTTTTTGACTTCCTGCAGCTGCTCTTCTTCAGGGGAAATCTTGTTGCTCATTTGTTCGGTGAGGACATCCCATGTGTCCAAGGCCTGCTTCAGGTCTTGATTCAGACTTCCGAACACGGATTTGCGTGCGGATTCCTTCTTTTCGGTGGAAGCCGAAGTGTCTGCTGGGTTTTGTTGTCGCTCTAAGATGCCGTCACTCATTCGCTAATTTAGTTCTGCTTATTTTCCACCAAAAGTGCTTCATGCACAGGGGCAGATAGTGTTATAACACTTCCTTTTACAGGAGAGGACGTCATGTCTCAAGAGATTATCTACACAATGAAGGGCGTAAGTAAAGTATATCCTCCACAAAGATACGTTTTGAAGGATATTTATCTTTCTTACTTCTATGGAGCGAAAATCGGAGTTTTGGGTCTGAACGGCTCTGGAAAATCCACTTTGCTCAGAATTATGGCAGGCGTAGACAAAGATTTTCTTGGTGAAGCCTTCCCATCGAAGACAATGAAAGTCGGTTACTTCGAGCAAGAACCACAGCTCGATAATACAATGACGGTGAAAGAAAATATTTTTGCCGGCATGGGCGAACTTCCAAAGTTGATGAAAGAATACAACGCCATCAATGACAAATTCAGCGATCCTGATTTGGATCCGGATGAGATGAACAAACTCATCGAAAAACAAGGCGCTATTCAGGAAAAATTAGAAGCGTTGGGCGCTTGGGATGTGGATCAAAAAATTGAAATCGTGATGGACGCTCTTCGCTGTCCAGATGGTGATCTGCCGGTAACAAACTTATCGGGTGGTGAAAAACGTCGTGTCGCCTTGGCAAGATTGATTATGTCAGAGCCAGATATTTTGTTGCTTGATGAGCCGACGAATCACTTGGACGCAGAATCTGTAGCATGGCTTGAACAATATCTTTCAAAATTCCCAGGAACCGTAATCGCTGTTACGCATGATCGTTATTTCTTGGATAATGTAGCTGGTTGGATTTTAGAATTGGATCGCGGTGAAGGTATTCCTTGGAAAGGGAACTACACATCTTGGCTTGAACAAAAAGACAAGCGCATGGCGAACGAAGCCAAAGACCAAGCTCGCAAAGCGAAAACTTTGGAGCGCGAGTTGGATTGGATTCGTCAAGGCGCGAAAGCTCGCCAAGCGAAATCGAAAGCCCGTATCTCTAACTATGAAAATCTAATTAAGGAAGCATCTCCTGAAAAAATCCAAGAGATGTCTATCTACATTCCACCGGGACCTCGTTTGGGTGATATCGTTGTTGAAGCTAAAGGCATCACGAAAGCTTATAACCACAAAGTTCTTTTGGACGATGTGAGTTTCACAATTCCTCGCGGCGCGATCGTCGGCGTAATTGGACCGAACGGTGTGGGTAAATCGACTTTGTTCCGCATGATCACTGGAAAAGAACAACCAGATTCTGGAACTTTCAAAGTCGGGGATACAGTGAAGATTGCTTACGTGGATCAAACACGTGAGACGTTGGATCCAAACAAGACGATCTATGAGGAGCTTTCTGGCGGCGCTGATGTCGTTCAGTTAGGAACCCGCGAGATCAATGCTCGTCAATACGTTTCTTGGTTTAACTTCTCTGGCACAGACCAACAGAAAAAAGTCGGTCAGTTATCGGGTGGTGAAAGAAACCGTGTGAACATGGCGAAGATCCTTAAAGAAGGTGCGAACCTTTTGCTTCTGGATGAGCCGACGAATGATCTGGATGTAAATACAATGCGTGCTCTTGAGGAAGCTCTTCTTGAGTTCGGTGGATCTGCCGTGGTGATTTCGCATGACCGTTGGTTCTTAGATCGTGTTTGCACGCATATCATGGCTTTCGAAGGGGAATCTAAAATTGAATTCTTCCCGGGGAACTTCTCTGAGTACGAGGAAGATCGTAAGAAACGTTTGGGCGAGAATGCTGGTCCAAAACGAGTTCGTTTCAAGATGGTTTAATACACGACGTCTGGTGGGCGGATTTGCTGGCTTTAAAGGCCTTTAGCAATTCCGCTCCGTCAGACACGGCATCCTGCCTCGCCGCGCTTTGGTACGACATCGTGTCGGCGCGGAGGTCTGACTGCGCAGAACTGCCAAAGGCCTTTAAAGCCAGCAAATCCCACGCAGATTCGTTTTTCCTACGATCTTTAAATTTACTTTTTTTGATTCTGACTTGAGTGCAATGCTTTTTCTATTTGCTCTAGACGCATTTTCATTTCGGCGTTGTCGGCTTTGAGTTTTTCGGTTTCTTTTTTTAATTGTAGATTCTCTTCTTGGATTGAGGCTATGGAGCGGTCTACTTTTTCGTTTTGGTCTTGCCACTTATTGTAGAATTCTTTGAGGGCGGCGATGACTGGTGCGACTAGGTTTGAATAGCTTACTGATTTGTAGCCGTCTCTGTTGTTTTGGACTACTTCGGGATAGATTTTTTCTATCTCTTGGGCGATCAAACCTACTTGTTGTTTTTTGTCGTATTTTTCTTGGTCTTTCCAGTTGTAGGTTACGGGGCGGATTTGTAAGACTTTTTCTAATTGGTTGTCCATGGTGTGGATGTCTTTTTTCAGGCGTTCGTCTGAGGCTTGGCTGAGGGTGCCTTTGATCCACATATTTCCTACGTTGGATACGGACATCAATGTTACGCCGGCGCCGAATGTTCCGTTGAACAATGCGAAGGTTCCGTCTGTTTCGTGGGTCATGTGGATGTTGCTGGAACCTCCGTCGTTACCCAACATCAAAGAGGCGTAGCCGGTTCCCGATGTGATGTGCAGTTGCGCTGCTGGCGTCAGTGTTCCCATTCCTACTTTTCCATTCGGGGAAAGTGCTAATGGCGAAATGTAAGTCGCGAAGGAGCCTGTTCCTGATTGATCGGCGTCGAAGCGTAGCTGGGCTCCGTCAAGAGGGACGCGCCAATATTTTCCAGGGACTGCGCCTTGATCTGTTTCAGTGAATGCTAAAGGAACTGCGGCGTCATCAATGCGCACGGTGCTAGCTACATGTAGTTTGGCGGACGGGGTAGTTGTCCCTATACCCACGTTACCTGCATTCATTGCTGTGACTAACGCGTATCTGTTTGTGATCGTACCGGCACCTGTCGGAGCAGAGATGTAAAGACCTTGCCATGTATCCAGTGTCATGCCGCTGGCCACAACAGGAGCTTCGATGTTAACACCCTTAAGAATGTACGGAGCATTGCCGTTGATATTGGCGTTGGCAGCTGTGATCTGCGCGTCGAATGATGTCGGTGCTCCGGTAGCTGTAGCAGAGCGAATATACTCTGCGCGCAGAACTTGGTTGGAGCCTGAATTAGCTGTGCTGTTGTCCGTGTATCTATAAAAACCTGACGTATTAATCGAGGCATTTGCTGAAGACGTCGTATTTGTCGAAGTGACATAGTGAGTGGAAGTTTGTCCGGTTAGTAAATTCGAGACGATATGCACAGGATAAGTCGGCGCCGCCGTTCCAATACCGATGTAACCGCTCGACGTGATTCGCATGCGCTCTGTGCTTCCTCCGCCGACTTTATTTGTGGAGAAGGTCATTGGTTGTGCTTGGAAGGTGCTGATGTCAAACGTATTTGTCGCGTTTGATTGGAGGTAGGTGATGGTTCCCCCTGCGGATTGCCCCCAAACTCCCAAGTAAACTTTATTCGTTCCCGCATTCAAAGTCAGAGAAGACGCGCCTGTTGCATCTGTATTGGAGGCTTGAATCCCACTCGACATTGCACTGAAACTTATATCCAATGGTGTCGCGGGATTTGCAACCCCGATTCCCACATTTCCTCCGGATAAAATCGTCATGCGTGTTGATCCACCTGTTTTAAATGCTAGTGAATAAGCGTCGTTTGTTCCAAGTGTGGCGTTGCCCCCAAAACTATTTCCACCATTTGCGAAAATTCCTGAAGCCGAGTAGTTCGTGCATCCCATCACGCCAGCCGCATCAAAAGTCACGAGCTGCCCAACAGCGCAAGTGAATGCGGTGATTGTCGAGCCAGTAACATCACTAGCAAGAAGTCTATTTGCCGTCAGTGAAGTAACTCCCGTACCGCCTTTTGAAACCGGTACAGCAGAAGGGAAGTTTGCCGGATCAGCACTGATAGTTCCTGATGTGACAGCGATACCCGCACCGACTTGCACGGCACCTTTTGCTGAAGTGGTGGCGTCGTTAATTGAAATCGCTGGTGTTGTTGAGCCTGTTGCAACGACAATCGGTGCCGTACCTGTAACATTAGTCACAGTTCCATTTGTTGGAGTGATCCACTGAAGACCTGAAGCTTGCGCTGAGTTTGCTGATAACACTTGTCCATTTGTACCAACAGGCAAACGAATGTCATTCGTTCCGTCGTGAACAATCAAGTCACCTTTTGTTGTACTTGGAGAAAGACCGTTGAAGGCAGCGGTCGCCGTCGTTTGTCCCGTACCACCATTTGCAATTGGTAAGGTACCTGTCACTTCAGTTGCTAAATTTACAGCAGCACCATTGCTTGCAGCTGTTAAACGACCTTGAGAATCGACTGTGATATTTGCACGAGTATAAGATCCTGCAGTCACAGCTGTATTTGCCAATGAAATAGTTCCAGTAGAAGTAATCGGGCCACCACTAAGCCCTGTACCTGTCGCAATATTTGTAACGGTACCGCCAGCATTGGTATCTGTATCGCTCGCGCACTCCCAACGAGAGTTAGCAGCAATCCATTTTAAAACTTGTCCATCAGTACAAGCGACATTGTTCGGTTTATATGTTAAGTATTTTGATGCAGCACTGTTGATATCACCGTAATCAAGAGTCACAGCACCAGTTTTAGATGCAACAGAAGTCACAGGAAATGCAATGGCAGTATTTGAAGCCGCCGTTAAGCGTCCTTGAGCATCAACCGTAAAAGTTCCCACTTGTGTTGTTGAACCATAGGAACCCGCAGTCACGGCAGTATTCGCAAGTGAAATGGTTCCTGTCGTAGTAATAGGCCCGCCACTTAAACCAGTACCAGTTGCGATATTAGTAACAGTACCTCCTGCATTTGAATCCGCCGCAGGAGCCCATTTCGTTCCATCATATTTCAAAATTTGGCCAGAAGTTAATCCAGTTGTATCAACGTCTACACCTTTAATCTTATTAACGGAAACAGCTCCAATAGTGCCACTCACATCACCCGCAACAGAAACATTGATCGCCTGACATTGAAAAGACCCAGAGACAGAATTCCAATACGGCGTCTGATGAGCAGCACAGTTCGCACTCCCAACAGCAGAATTAAACGCAGCCACGGTATGGTAATTATTCAAAGAGGAATTCAAATTAGTAACATCACTCATCCCAATGGCAGCCCCAATCCACTGAGTGCCATCAAACTTCAAAAAATTTCCATTTGTTGGTGCAGCACTAGCAACTGCAACATTTTGAATCTTCGCCACAGAAGGATTCGGATAAGTTCCAGACAAATCTCCACCCGCAGCTCCCGTAGGAACGCGAGCATTCGTAAAACGAGAATCATCTCCAGCCGCGACGGTTCCCGCACCTGTGCCAACATTCAAAGTTACAAGGGGAGTCGAAGTGTTGTTCGTAATTGTTACATAAGAGTTCCCCGATGTAACATTAGTCACGGTCCCGCCACTCGCACCAGTTACAGGAGCACAGACGAAAGTGCTTCCATTCCAAGATAAAAACTCATTGGAATTACACGTCGGCACACTCGTCTTTAAAAGAAAATCCGTAGCGATATTAGTTCCCAATTTCTTCGCAGAAAGTGCATAAGCCGAGTAGGGTACGGAACGAATCACATTGTCCGGAGAAATCAAACGCCAAGCGCTGCCGTCGTGAAACTGCGCTCTTAAAAGGCGACCATCCGTTTGCACCGGAGAATAATTGCTCGTGCTATCAGAGCAAGTATATCCACTGCAAGCTCCGCAAGTGAAAGTCGAAGAGTTGTTGAAAGAATCAAGAACCGTAAATCCACCGCCTAAAGGGTAATTGACTCCACCTTTTCCGATGGGAACGTCAAAGACGCCTTTAGAGTTCGCCATATTTACACCAGTCACTTGCTCTTGATAGATCACGCATTGACCGGAAGGATCCATGATTTGAAAAATGAAACTGACATTGGAATATTCCAGCGGAGTTCCGTCAGATTTAATAATACGACCTTGATAAGTTAATGAAGACGGAGAAGCATTGCCTTGTATTGGGAAAATAGAAAGCGAAGCGAGAAGTAAGATACCAAGTAAGTACAATGATCTCATGGGGAACTTATCGGAATTTTGTCAAAAAAACTTCACTGTTCCCGAGAGTTGCCTGTCTCAAAATGAGCTAGTCGCACTGATAAACGGCGCGCAACTTAAAAAGACTTCCTGGAGTTGTAAGGCTGAAATGAAATCCGCCATTTGTGGCGACACCGGCGACCCCATATCCAGGAGACTCTCCCGGATTTAAGACCTGCCAATCTGTATCGTTTCCTGAAGCCACTGCTTGAGCAAGGTAGCTCAAACAATTTCCCGAAGGAAGTCCGTTGTCACATTCACCTGTCGTCCAATAGTGCCATGCTGTGTTTGTGCCAGCATCCAGATTGATGGATGTACTATTATAAGAACACACCGTCATGCGGGCTATAGTTCTTCCGCCGTATTTCACAGAGCCATTGATTTCTAATTTGGCTGTTGGAGCCGAAACTCCGATTCCAGTGTTTCCATTTTTTAAAACAACCACGGCGTTGGAGCGTGCGCTTGTTGAAGTTCCGTTACCGATAACAAACAAAGGGTCGGTCGCGACAATCGCCGTAGGATTTTCGGTGCCCGTGGTTGCGCTGTACATTCCGACTGAAATCTGATTAATGGCGGGTGCCAAATTATTTCTTCCCAAGGCTGTTGAAGCAGTGCCCGAGGCCACAGTGTCCGCTCCCATAGCAACTGAAAACATGCCACTTGCAGTGACGGTATTTCCGATAGCAACCGCACTTTGTGATGAAGTTGCAAGAGCCGCAGTTCCTAAGGCGACAGAGTAAGGTCCATTCGCAGTATTTCCGCTTCCTATAGCCACGGAATTGGCTCCGTTGGCAGTGGTGTTATAACCAACAGCCAGCGAGTGAGTTCCGATGGAAGCATCATCCCACTGAGTGCCAGTAACTGATCCGGCACGAAAAGCACCTTTGCGCGGATACCAGATCATGCGTGTGCCAGCGCCACTTGATGCTAAAGTGCGACCTAAAGCGAAATCTCCTTTGGCAAGAATTCCGCCGTCGTTTTCTAAAGACAGTCTAAACTCAGGTGCGTTCGTTCCAACTCCTAATTCACCACTGCTTGTAAGGCGCATGCGTTCAGCCACCGTCGTTGCACCCGAAGGCGTCGTTTCAAAAAGAATATTTCCCGCCGAAGATGTCGCCGTGAAGTTTTCAGCCGCCGCAAAAGTAATTTGCGCTGACTTTCCAACATTCCAGGCAGAATCCGTGGCTCCGTATCCTGTCAAATACAACATTTGATCCTGAGCTTGCAAAGAGGCGGGACTTGCTTCGCTTCCTCGGAAGGCCATTCCCATATAGGAACTTCCAATTCCCGAGTTCGTATAACTTTGCGCAATCACCCCGGCATTCCCAGCTCCCGAGCCGTTGGTTTTTACAACTTGCAGATAAACGCTGTCAGTGCCGCGCACGTCTAACTCTTCTGATGGAGAAGAAACACCAATACCGACAAGACCACTGGAAGAAATTTTCATGCGGGAAATATTATTTGTTTCAAAGGAAAGCGCTTGAGAATCATTTGTTCCCACGCTTAACGTTGCACCCGTGCTATTTCCGCCGTCTAAAAGGGCACCACTGGCTCCCGTTGGAAGAAGAGAAGCGGGAACCCGACCGGAGCCATCAAGTTCAATCACATTTCCTGCGGATGTTCCTACATTTTTTGTTGCTGCAGTTCCGAGTCCCGTGACTTGAGAATTCGCAATTGAAATCGAAGTGCAAGACAGCGAATCGGTAATCGCACTCCAAGTCAAAGTTTTGTCAGCCGTCGCACAGGAACTTGGCATCTGTGTCGCACCCGTGACCGTCGAGCGAAGCTGACCCAAACCAAAATACTGAACATCCCATTGAGTGCCACCATAGACGAACGCTTGGCCCGCTGAAGGTGTGCTATTTGATACCGCGACGCCTTGAATTTTTTCAACCTTCGTTCCGGCACTTCCTGAAGTTGAAGTGACGTCTCCAGAAAGGTTGGCTGTTGCGCCAACATTATCGTCTGCCGGAGCCCAATTCGTTCCGTTGAATTTCAAAACTTTTCCCGAAGCATTTCCGGTCATAGAAACAGCGACGCCTTTGATTTTATCCACACTCGTTGCTGATTGAGTGCCAGAGACATCTCCGCTTAAAGATCCCGTAAATCCCGCAGAGCTTCCAGAAATATTTCCACTCACATTGCTTCCGGAAACAGACGGTGTGGTGCACTCAAAGGTTCCAACGGGGGCGATATGTCTTAGGTATTGTCCAGCCGTACAAAGAGGAACTGAAGATTTTAACAAAAAGTCCGCGGCAGAGTTGTTCCCCAGTTTTTGCGCCGACTTTGCAACAGCCGCAAAGGGGACAGCGCGAATTTCACTGTCGGGAGTGATCAATCTCCAACCAACACCATCAAAGAACTGCACGCGCAACAAACGTTTGTCATCTAAAACGGGTGTGTAGGTGCCTCCGCTTTCGCAGTTATATGTCGTGGAGTTATCAAAACTGTCGAGGAGTTTAAAGCTCGGTGTTCCGGGATAAGCTTTTGTTCCCGTTCCGATGGGGACATCAAACACGCCCTTGGAGTTTCTCATGTCGATGCCATTGGAAATTTCGCGGTAGATCGTGCAGGAACCCGTCGGATTGGTGATAGAAAATTCGAATTGCACGCCATTCACTTCAAGAGCGGTTCCCTGAGTGTTTTGAATGCGGCCTTGATAGGTGAGAGAACCCGGAACGCCCCATACTCTCTCGACCGCCAGTAAGACCAGCAATGAATGCACCAAAAAGTTCCGAATATTCATAGAGACCTTATCGGTCTATTCCGAGGAGGCCTTCACTTTGCAAAGTTATATTGGTTCGCTGCGAGACTCTATACTGTCGTTTTAGCCAGAGGGAGTTTCAAAGTGACACGAGTACCACGAGGTTGTGTCTGTGTGGCTTTTTCTTGAGAGTGGATTTCAATCGTTCCATCCATCATCTGTAAATATTCTTTTACAAGTGGCATGCCGTAGCCAGTGCCTTTTTCTCCTTGAGTTCCAGAGCGAGTCGTTTGCGCATTGAGATTGAAGATCTGATTGAGAATATGCTCAGGAATCCCAATGCCATAATCTTGAATTTCGATGATAACCTGTTCATCGGTCGAATACGCTTTAAGATCAATGCGATCCCCCGGATGAGAGAACTTAATGGCGTTGTTCAAAAGATTTAATAGAACGACGTTGCTCAAGATGGTTTTTTCACCGTTGATCAACATGCGATCGCGGGAAATATCCAAAGACAGCTTGATGCCTTTTTTCTGAGCCACACCCAAGGTGCTCTCGTAGACTTCGTGCAAAACCAGGGTGAGAGAGATCGGCTTCAAAGGCAGAGCAGCTTTTCCATCTTTAACAGATTTTAAATGCCGCACCTGCGCAAGCAGATTGTTGATATCATCCACAGCCTTTTCAATTTTTTCAAACTCCAAAGAGCTGATGCTGTTCTCGCGATCTTCTTTGGCTTTGACCAAATTGTAAGTCATCGAAGAAAGAGTGTTAGCGATGTCATGAATCAAAACGCGTAAAAGGTTCTCGATATCGAGATTTTTCTCCATGAGGCGTTTCATAAAACGTTCTTCGCCCATTATATATTGATGCGTCGTAAAGCAGGAGAAGATCAGAAAGGTGACAAGGTTAAAGAGCTTTTCTTTTCCGTAGTCGCCATAGTCTGCAATAACATTCGGTCCTAGGTCGTTGGCCTTAAGATACCAGAAAAAGATGATGATCGAAGCAACGATGAAGTAACCCACCACGGCGCCAGGAAGTCCGATCAAAATTCCCAAGACCAAAGGAACGGCGGCAAGCCAAAAGACCCCTGGGGCGTCTCCTCCTCCGGCCGTGTAAAGCAGATAAGTGAGGAGGCTGATGGAGACAGTGCCTAGAGAGATCGCCGAGTAAAGATAGTTCTTGGTGAATTTAAGGGCTAAAGGCGGGAGCAACAAGAAAGCCAACCATCCCGGGATGAGGACAGGGTTGTATTCGGAGATTTTATATTCGAAGTTATATTTGACGATATAGACGAAAGATACAGCGACGCCAATAAAGTAAATAACTTTAAAATAGGTCAGTCGTTTTTTATACGCATCCTCAGATGTGAACTCTAAGTCATACATGGTGCCATCGTCTTCCGCTGTGTTTCTACTATGAATATCGGTTCTATAGTAGAAGTACTGAGGTCATTTCAACAATGTAATCTTGTTTAGTGTCTTATATTAATACAAATTTCACGGCACAAGTGAGCGAAGGTTTTCATAATGGTCCTTCAGCTCAAGAAACTGCTGCACGTTGCCGCCTTGGTCGGGGTGAAGGATCATCGCTGTTTGGCGGAACGCTTTCTTAAGCTCAGAAGCCGTGAACCCCTCTGAGAAGTCATGGATCCAAGTCTTGAGGAACTCATAGGAAAGTCTTTGGGAAGCAGAGAGAGTATGCGGCTTTCTCTGAGGACGAACCTTCGGTGCTGGGTATTGTCCTCGCGGTGTTTGGAATTCTAAACGATTGATTTGTCCAAGCAAATAAGCAAGATGCAGAGGATCTGCGTGCAAGTTTGCAGAGCTATTTCCCTGGGAAGAAGAGCTTGTTTCACCCATTTTCTCTCGAAGAATTTGCTTAAAACTTGCTTGAAAACTCATGCCTTTCTTATCGGTTGCACCCTCAATCTCCTCAGTCCAGAAGGGGTTTTTCCATCGAGAAATGGCCCTTTTTCCTAGGGAAAAGGGGGTGTTTGGGAGGGGAAAAGCCAGTTTTCCGAGGGAAAAACGGGGTAAATCTGCTTCCAGTGCGAAAAAAAAATGATTTAGCATGCATTTTTTTTTGGACAAACGCCTCGACTTAGATACACACTAAGCTCATTCGTATAAACGAGACTAAAAACCTAACGGAGGAATTTAGAATGGCAAAAGCTAAGAAAGCTACTACTAAGAAAGCTGCAGCTAAAAAAGCTGCTCCAAAAAAAGCTGCTAAGAAAGCCGCAGCTCCAAAAAAAGCAGCTGCTAAAAAAGCAGCAGCTCCAAAAAAAGCTAAGTCTGCTCGCAAACCAAATGCAGCATTCATGAAAGCTTTGACTCCATCTGCAGCTTTGGCAGCAGTTGTTGGCGCTTCTCCACTTCCACGCACTGAAGTTGTTAAAAAACTTTGGGCATACATCAAGAAGAACGGTCTTCAAGATGCTAAGAACAAAAGAAACATCAATGCTGATGCAAAACTTAAAGAAGTTTTCGGCGGCAAAACTACAGTTTCTATGTTCGACATGACTAAACTTGTTTCTAAGCACTTGAAATAGTCTTAGAATCAGTTTTAAAGCTGAACAAGATTCAAAAGCCTGGGGAAACCCGGGCTTTTGTTATTTCTGAGCCCCGTCTCATCGGTGTTTTGGCCTATCCAACCCAAGGTCGCTGTGTTATAAATCCCCTCTATGGGAATCAAGCCTCTGTCTTTAGAAGAAATCAAAAAAATGACTCGTGCCTGCCGTATCGCGGCCGATACTTTGACCTACCTTGATAAGTACATCAAAATCGGCATGACGACGAACGAGATCGATCAACTCTGCAATGACTTTATGATGAGCAAAGGCGCGAAGTCCGCTTGTTTGGGATATCATGGATATCCTAAGTACACTTGCACTTCGGTGAATGAAGTGGTCTGCCACGGTGTTCCTGATGATAAAACGGTTCTTCAAGACGGCGACATCATCAACGTTGACGTAACAGCTTGGATTGATGGTTTCTTCGGTGACACGTCAAAAATGTATATGATTGGTGATGTTTCTGAAGACGCGAAAGATCTTGTCGAGACCGCTCGCATGGCTCGTGATCGTGGGATCGAAGCGATCACTCCCAACGGTTGGACCGGAGACATTGGCTTTGAAACCAATAAACTTGTAACCCGTAAGGGCTATACCACCGTAAAAGAGATCGGCGGCCACGGCGTTGGACGAATCTTCCACGAAGAACCCTTCGTGCCCTCTTTCGGTAAAAAGGGCAAGGGCGACCGTTTAGTTCCTTTTCACTGCATCACGGTAGAACCGATGGTCAACCAAGGAACTGACGAGATCATCGAATACGCAATCCCTGGATCGAGCATTAAGTACTATCATACTGCGGATGGTCTATTATCCGCACAGTTTGAACATACGGTACTTGTGACAGATACTGGATACGAAATTTTAACATTACCTTAGAAAACAACCAAAGGATCAATATCAATGTCACTAACGACAACGAACGGAAAATCCGCTATGAAAAAAAATGTAAAAGCAGCTCCAGCAAAATCTGCAGTTAAATTGCCTTCTGGCGATTTCAAAGTTTGCAAAGAAGCGATGGAGAGCCAAGAAGTTTTCGATAAATTGGCAAAATGGGGTCGTGAAGAAATCAAGATCGCCGAAACTGAAATGCCAGGTTTGATGTCTCTTCGTAAAGAGTTCAAAAAATCTCAACCACTTAAAGGTGCAAAAATCGCGGGTTGCCTTCATATGACAATCCAAACGGCGGTTTTGATCGAGACTCTTATCGAGCTTGGTGCTGAAATCCGTTGGTCTTCATGCAATATCTTCTCAACTCAAGATCACGCAGCAGTTGCTATGGCAGCAGCAGGCATCCCAGTATTTGCTTGGAAAGGTTTGACTGAAGAAGAATTCAACTGGTGCATCGAACAGACAATCGTAGGTTGGGGCAAAGAAGGCTTCAACATGATCCTTGACGACGGTGGCGATTTGACAAACATGATGCATGAGCCACGTTTCGCTAAAGAATTGAAAAAGATCATCGGTATCTCTGAAGAGACAACAACAGGTGTTCACAATCTTGAAGTGATGTTGAAAAACGGAAAATTGAAAGTTCCAGCGATCAATATCAATGACTCTGTAACAAAATCTAAATTCGACAACTTGTACGGCTGCCGCGAATCTTTGGCAGACGGTATCAAGCGTGCTACTGACGTGATGGTGGCTGGTAAAATCTGCGTTGTTGCAGGTTACGGCGATGTAGGTAAAGGTTCTGCGCACTCATTGCGTGGTCTTGGTGCCCGCGTTCTTATCACTGAAATCGATCCTATCTGCGCGCTTCAAGCGGCGATGGAAGGTTTTGAAGTAACGACGATGGATGAAGCTGCAAAGATCGGTGATATCTTCGTAACAGCAACAGGCTGCTGCGATATCATCACTGACAAGCACTTCAACTCTATGAAGAACAACGCGATCGTGTGCAACATCGGTCACTTCGATATCGAAATCGATATGGCTTGGTTGAACAAGAACTCAAAAATCCGCGAAGTAAAACCACAAGTAGACATCCACACTTTGAAAAACGGCAAACAAGTGATCATCCTTGCTAAAGGCCGTTTGGTGAATTTGGGTTGCGCAACTGGACATCCAAGCTTCGTGATGAGTAACTCATTCTCGAATCAAGTTTTGGCGCAAATGGAACTTTTCAACAACCGTGATAAGTACCAAGACATCGCTGTCTACCGTTTGCCTAAGCACCTTGATGAGAAAGTGGCGGCTCTTCATCTCGAAAAACTTGGTGTTAAGCTGACTAAGTTGACTTCTAAGCAGGCTAAATACTTGCACACAAGTCCTAACGGTCCGTTCAAGCCGGAACACTATCGTTACTAATCTAACCCGCTTTGGGTCTTAGAGGGGGCTGTGCTGCTGGCAAAACGCTCAGACAGTCCTCGCGCTTTGGGGAGCCGTGCTGGCTCCCTTTTTTTTATTTTCTTTAGTCTTCTGATTTCTACTGCATTTCTTTCTTGGCGCTGCGGAACTCGGTTTTGCCAGCAGCACAGCCCCCTCTAAGACCCAAAGCTGGAGATTTTAACTTTAGGGTTTGGTGAAGGGTCTTTGGAGTGTGCGCGAGTTTGCGCGTGGAAGGACTTCAACTTTCTTTCGTTTTGCGCTTTGGGATCTGGCGCCCTGGCGGCGCGTTTATTTTTTTAGATTGAACGGGACTTTGGCTAAGAGTTTTCCGTTCACCATTATTTCTAGATAGTGTGTTCCCGGGTAGTACACTCTTGTGGTTACTGGTTTGAATGAATGTTTCTTTTTTATTGGTAAGACTTCTTTTGTTTTTAGGCTTTTTGTTGTTAGCTTAAAAACTTTCGGGCTTGTTTCGCCGTTGGATTTTTTGTGGTGGATTAAATAGTCTACCATGATTTGAGCGGCGGCTGTGCTTGCTAAATCAAACGAGAATTCTAGGTGTTCGCCGATGCGGATTTCTTTTTTCTCTAGCTTTAAATTTTTGACTTCGACTTTGCCTTTGTTTTCAAAGCCCAAAAGTTTTAGTGCTTCTGGATGGCCTTTTTTTAGAAGTGTTCTTAAGGCGTGTCTGACGATCCAATCGATTTTTGGTTTTTGTTTTGCTGGCGCTTCCTTCAACCATTTTTGTGCAGTTTTAATTGCAATCGCCGGATGATCTTTTGAGATGTCATTCAAATGGTTGGCTACGGATTTTCTTACGTACAATTCGTCGTCGTATTTTAGTTTTTCTAGAAGTTCAATTGTTGGAGTTGGGTCTTTGATGAAAGATCTCAACTGTTCACCCCACGGCAATCTTGGTCTTGAACCTTCTGAAACCAAACGTCTTACGTGATGGCTGGGATCTTTGGTCCACTTGTGCAGAACTTTTAATGTCTTTGCTTCTTCTTGAATCAAGAAGGGGCGGATGGCGAATTCGGCTGTGAATTTTTGTGTGAACTCGTGCAACGCTTTCATCGATTCGTCGAAATCTTTTAATCCGTATCTATGCACGTATTCTGTGAAGGCCCAGAGATCAAAACCTTTTAAGGGTTCTACTTTGGGAGCTGGTTTTGCTGTGGCGTCGATAAGAATATCTAGGGCTGTTGTGTAATCCTGTGGCAGGTGCTCTTTTAAAAAATCGCAGATCAACTTCATTCTGGGTTTCATTTCCAGAGCGGGGAGTTGGCTGCTTAATTTATTAAAAGCTTTGCTGTCAAATTCCGGATAATGAAATGCGATATGCTTTGCTATGCGGGCCACGAGACCGGCATTGATCCAGTTTTTAAATGCTGATTCCGTTTCGATCTCGTTTTTTTGTGGCATAGGTTCTTAGAATTTCAATTTGTCGCAGTACGCGCGAAGTTCTTGAATGCTCTCACGGATGTCATCAAGCGCACGGTGTTTGTTGGCTTTTTGATATACGTAATTGAATTTGTTGTTGATGATCACTTTCCATGAAGACACGTCCACCATGCGATAGTGCAAGCGTGGAGAAAGATCCTTCATGTACTTATCAATGAAAAGACGATCCTGCATGATCGAGTTTCCCGCAAGCACCGGGCGATCTTTTGGATCTGGAAAATGTTTTTTCACCATGTCGACAAGCTTTGCTTCGACTTGATCTGGGTCCATGCCGAAAGGAACTTTTGCGGTGAGACCCGATTTCTTGTGGTGCTCTGTATTCCACGCATCCATGGCGTCTAAATACTTTTGCGGTTGTTTAACAACGGTTTCAAATGTGTCGAGCTCTTTAAAGTTTAAATCAGTAACGATAGCTGCAACTTCGATGATCACTTCTTTTTCGACATCGAGACCTGTCATCTCCATATCGAGCCAAAAAAGTTTCTGCATGAGGAAATCCTATTCTAGGGTCTTTGACCCGAAACTTCCTCTATGATGATGGATTTAAGGTGTAAAAGACAAGAAGGTTTACGGCTTCTGTTGCCCCATGCCGGAGCGAAGGGCGTTCTCTACCGTGCTAATTAGCGCTCGCTCATCCCACGGTTTGTCAATGAACGCATACACGCCCAAGCGCTGGGCTTCCAAAACCATTTCTTTTTGGCCGTAGCCCGTGTGAATGATGAATGGAATGTTGAGCCCGTTTTCGCGCATCCACTTTAAAACTTCGAGACCTGATTTTTTAGGCATTTTTTCGTCAGAAAGAACAGCATCGAACTTTTGTGATTTTAAAAGATCAATACCCTCAAGACCATTTGCGGCTTGTTGAATCTCACTGGCAGACTCTTCAAGCAGAGCCATTAAAACTTCACGCAACTCGGACTCATCATCGATGATAAGAAGACGTCCTTTGCTTGCTATGTTTTCAGAATTGTTCGTCATAAGAGCATTATGACAAAGATTAAGAAAATCGTCACCGCCAGAGAGGCGATGACGTCGTCAAATTATTTTGTGCAAAAACAAAAGTTGTTAAGAACTCTTTAAAATGTTTATTTGCTTTTTGTTGAGCCAGTGACTTTGTATTCGCCAGCTTTAGAAATCGCCGCTTGGATTTGCTCTTGAGAAATATTGATTCCTGTTTTTGGAGAAATCACTACTTTACCCATAGTAACGTCGCATTTTTCCAAACCATCCATTTTGCAAACTTGAGCTTTGATGGCCTTCGCGCAAGATCCGCAGTGCATGCCTTCAACGGCGTAGGTGATTGTTTCTGCAAGAGCAGTTTGAGAAAGTAACAAAGCTGTCAAAACCAGAGCTTTTTTCATGGGGTTCTCCTTTGGATATGGGAAACTACACTATACCCGAAATCGGGCTTTTCCAAGGGGCCAATTTGCTGAAAAAGAGGGCATAATGAGCCTTGTCATGCCCAGGGTTCAGAGGAAAGAGCGGGTATTTTAAAGGGATCGTAAAAAAGTGTTGAATTACGCGGTCACTGTAGCTATAAAAGATTCTCCAAATCGATGTGGGGTGGTAGTTAAGTTGGTTATAACGTCCGCCTGTCACGCGGAAGGCCGCGGGTTCGAGTCCCGTCCACCCCGCCATTTTTTAGCGAAAATGGCCGACCTCACAAACGATACAAACGATGGAATATAAAGGAAGCTTCGGCTTCCTTTTTTTATTTCCGGGTGTTTAGATAGTCTATGCCCACAAATCAAAACGCAAACTCGCAAAACGAAATAGAAGTCCTAAAAGAACTCTACGCGGCGATCAACCGAAATGACATTCCTGCGGTACTTAGGTTGTTTGATCCCGAGATCGAGCGCATCGAGCCCGAGGGATTTCCATCTTCCGGCACATACCGCGGGCTTGAAAAAATAGAAGCGCATTTCTCTCAAGCGCGTGCCACTTGGGCGGAGGGAAGTTGCGAGCCGGAGCAGTTCTTTGTTTCTGGTGATAAAGTTGTCGTGTTTGTGTGGGTTCGCGTGAGGTTGAAAAATAATCCTCAATGGATTGACGCCCATATCGCAGATGGCTTTACATTCCGAAATGGCAAAGTCATACAGATGCGTACTTTCGTAGAAAAGCAGCAAGCTTTGAATTGGGCTGGTATTAAGTAAAAGGAGCACCTCAGTGCTTTATCGTTTCCAAATTGAGTTCTCGGATATTGATCGCGGCGTTTATGAGTCTCTGGATTTTCGCGTGGCTCAACATCCTTCTGAAACTTATCCTTATATGCTTAGCCGGGTTCTTGCTTATTGCTTAGCTTATCAAGAGGGACTTGAATTTACACCGGGAGGACTTGCTGATCCCGAGGCCCCCGCATTACGTAAACTCGGAGGTCATAACTCCATCGATCTTTGGATCGAGATCGGCAATCCTTCAGCAAGAAAACTCCACAAAGCCACGAAGGCTGCAAAAGATGTGATGGTCTTCACTTATAAGAATCCGGAAGTTCTTTTAACTGAAATTAAAAACAACGAAGTTCACCGCGCTAACGAACTTCAGATATTCTCCTTTGATTCAAAATTTCTAGATTCTTTAGGGGCGCTTACAGAAAAGAACAACCGTTGGTCATTGCTGTTTCAACAAGGTCAGTTGGACCTAACTGCAGGAGACCAAACCTTTTCAAGTGAGCTTAAAAAGTTTTAGAACTAGATAGTTTCTAAACTTGTCCCTGCGTCGTTAACAAATGGCAACGCTGTTTTTTTGACATGAACAAATTTAAAAGGTTCGATACGATTTTTTTATGAGGAGCATTTATGGCTAAAAAATCCTTACCTAAAATCGTGTCTGAAAAAGCTTTTCGTAAAGCGGTTGAAAAGCTGCGCGTGAAAGAAAAGAAGAACACCAGAGAACGCGACAAAGTCAGTGCTCTTCGTCGTCGTCTTCCGATGATGGAAATGAAAAATGAATACATTTTCAAAGGCCCTTACGGTGAGAAATCCCTGTTGGATCTATTCGAGTGTCGCAAGCAGCTTACTTCTTTTAACGAAGATCTTGGCATTGATGGCAATCGCGAGCACGCCTTAAGCGTCTTTGTTCGTGATGGAAACAAAGTCTACCGAACTTACTACACTGGAGGACGGGGAGTCGAGTACATGGGAACACCGTGGGCCATTTTGGATATGACTCCATTCGGTCGCCAAGAAAAATGGGAAGACTCACCGAAAGGGTGGCCACAAACTGAAATGTACACTTGGTGGCAATTCCATGATGAGTACAAATAAGCTCGTTATAGAAGAATAATTTCAAACCTGTAGAGGATCTTGACAGTAAAGACGCATGAGGCGCTGTTTGTCTTTATTTGTGGAACACAAAAAATGTCAGTCTCAGGAAGTAAATTCAAAAGCTCGCCCGACGTCTTTCGTAAGAATGGCTCCGCACTTATGATGCTCGCAGTTCGGAGTAAATATGAAAAATTCGTCAGTGAGCTCATTCATTTTATGTCTGCCTTTCTTATTCATGGCTATTTCCTGCTCAAATCATGAACCCTCTAAAGAAACGGTAGCTCCGGCGTCAGCCAGCAGCAGCATCGTCGGCGGAGAAGAAATCACTTCTCTTAATTCAGAAATCGGTAAACACACCGTCGCCATTTTAGCCAACGGCGGGGCTTGCACCGGAACTATTATCCGCAATGATCTGATCTTAACGGCAGCACACTGTGTTCATAAGGTGGCTTACAAGAATCAAATTTATTTTACTCTGAATATAGAAGACACAATGATGGAAGGCGATCCAAGAGCGTACGTCAGCCTCGTCGACCCGGAAACGGGTGAGAAATTTATTTTGCATAAGTCAGCGCGTTTGGCTTCCAAAGTCATCGTTAACGATCTTTATAATGAGAACGAGGAAGAAGCCTCTGTTGAAAATGATACGGGAGATTTAGCTTTGTTGAAATTCGAAGGTGGTTTGCCTGCGGGATATCAGCCAGCTCGTCTTTTGGATAATACCAAGCTTTTAAAAAAGGATGCATCCATTCAGATTGCGGGATTTGGTGCTGTCGAAACTGGCGTGGAGGAGATTTCGGAGCAAGACCGTCATAGATATGAAATGCTAGGCTCTGTCGTTGTTGAAGACGAAGGAAAACTTTATGCAATTTCGTATGCACAAGGATCTCAACTGAAGACCGCTGAAGTGAAATACGAAGAAGAAGCACCGAATGAAATCGTCGCGTTTTCACAAAATGAAAATGGGGCGGCTTGTTCCGGTGATTCCGGTGGCCCCGCATTTATCAAGAATAACAACGGCGAATATCTTCTCTTTGGTGTCGCCGCAATGTCAGACATTACTTGTTCAAGTACGTCGTACTACACCAATGTGACATCGCCAAAATCAAAAAAATGGCTAAATCAATCCATAGAACAAATGGATCGATGATTGTGAGAAAAGTTTAAGCTTTCAAATGAAAACTCCGATGTGTTTATCGGAATGAAGCCAAAAATAAAAATAGAAACGAATGCTCTTCTCAAAATGATACAGACTGAGAAACGGGCAGAGTACGCTAGATATAAATTTGAAATTGAATCTCCCCTAAGCAGTATCTGCGATAGCGGTGATGCTTTAGGTCCCTTGGTCTTGGCGGAAAAGCTTGGATTTTCTCGTTGGAGACTATCCGGTGAGTTTTTCTACTGCCGGTTTAGAGCCGGAGAGCGTGTCGAAATTCGAGCTCAAAAACCAAATGCTGACATCTCCGTCCAATTTAGTGACGGTTGGAAAGTGGAGACTATTAAATATCCTGCGCCAGGAAAAATTGAACTTATCGTCTCGGGAGAGAAACCTTTAGACGATGATCAAGTTAAAGAAATATTTCTTTTTAAAAGTTCTTCGTCTTCTTTTAAGAACATGTTTATTAAAAAAATTAGAGAAATGCCAAGCTCGGATGCCACTATTCTATTGGGACGAGGGAAGTATGATCTAGCTGTAAAGAATCCTCAATTTGTAGAGCTATATGAAAAGCTAAACGATGTGCAAAAGAGCGCAATTCACTATTTAGTTGGTAACAATTTGAGCGGTGCGGTCCAAGGACCACCAGGAACGGGAAAAACACATCTGCTTCAAACCGTTATTTCTTTGGCTTTACATTCTGATATGAGAGTCTGCGTGGCCTCGTTTACGCATTCGGCTGTAGATAATTTATTAGGAAAAATTGTGGGAGATGATTTTAAACATGAATGGGCGAGGGTTGGAGATTCCGGAAGGGTTCGAAAAGAGCTTTATCAAAAAAACACGGAAAATATAAATTTTATTTCGCCGAGTTTTAAAATGGAAGAAAGCGATCCCAAATTGGTTGGGTCTACTCTTCACAAACTCGCACTTGGTAACAACTCTCTCAAATTTGATTTACTAGTTATTGATGAGGCAGGGCAAGTGCCGCTTTTCTTTTGGCCATTTATTCAACGTATGGCAAATAGACTGGTGCTCGTTGGAGATCAATTTCAAATGCCTCCGGTTTTATCTTCTCGCCAAGAAACTTTACCTTTTGATAATGTTTTTTCCTTATGTATTAGTGACGAAACTCCCATGCTTGAAATCCAATATCGTATGAGAAGAGAAATTCAAGCATGGTCTTCCGAAAAGTTTTATAAAGGAAAATTGATTCCTCATGTTTCAGTAGCTAATAGAGATTATTTTTCTCATAGCCCAGCATTCTTAACTGATGGTTTTGTGGTACCAAAGCAGTTTGTCTCTGACTCGTCCGGTAAATATTCTAAGAAAGAGGCAGATTTTATTGCCGACAAAATAGATAAGTTAATAAAAGGCAAAGAGAACATAAACAATGTTGGTGTTATATGTCCTTATCGTGCACAAGCGGGCGTCGTGAATGCGGCACTTCAAAATAGATTTGGTGTCGATGTCGCTTCTAAGATTCTTGTTGATACAGTAGAGAGATTTCAAGGACAAGAAAAGGAAGCAATATTTTTGTCGTTCGGTAGTGCTGGTAAATCTCAAGAAGATCTTCGATTTCTATCCGATCCAAGGAGATTGAATGTCTCAGTTACTCGGGCAAAATCTAGATTTTATTGTCTCTACAATGCTGATTTATTTGAAAATTCATATGGAGCACAGTCACGAGATTTGAATGAATTTTTGCGATGGGTTCGGCACGGAAAGACTTATATAAAAAAAGCGGCTTGATTTCAGGAGAGTATAGTTAAATCAGATAATGATTGATTGTCTTTCTAAGGAGTTTCTCGATGAAACGATTCTCAATATACATTCTCGGTATTTTCTTCGTCCTTTTTGCGTTCGATAACTTGTCATATGCTCGCGGTGGTCATCGCTCTTCGGGGCGAAGTTATAAATCTTCATCTAGCAGTGGGACGGTTCGAGTAAGAGGGTATTATAGAAAGAATGGAACTTATGTGGCCCCTCATTATCGCACTCGGGCTAATTCGACTAAGTATGATAACTGGAGTACTAAGGGAAATGTTAATCCATATACAGGTAAGGTCGGAACAGTTGAACCATAAAAAAAGGCAACCGTAAAACAGCTGCCTTTTTCATTCCAAAAAAATCAAACTCGATTTATTTCTTCACACGAAGTTTCGCGCCGTGCACGTCACGATACGCAGGCAAAGCGCCCAACGCTGTCGCTTCATAAACACCGCGAGCCACCGCACGCGCAAGGCAATCCGCAGCGACAAGGCCGATGCGGTTGACAAGATCGGCGCGGGCTTCGATGTCTTGTCCCCATGATCCTGTAGAGACAGCGAAAACAGTGTCTCCGTCAAAGGGTGTGTGCACCGGGCGGATCGAGCGCGCATAGCCATCTTGTGCCATGATCGCGACACGCTGGGCTTCTGATTTTGTCAGGCGAGCATTGGTTGCGACAATTCCAATTGTCGTGTTTTTGCCAGCTTGATTTGTCGTAAGAAGACTGTCTAACGGGGAGCCCGTCCAAGCCTCTCCGGCTGAATCAAAATCAATGGCAGCTTGAGGAATAGGTTGTCCGCCCATCTCGTTGTTTTGTTCAAAAGGCCAAGCCCAGAAAGAAGATTGCCCTGGCATGATCGGACTGCCAACACAGTTGACGGCGACGAAAGCTCCGATTTGCAGTCCGTCTCCAGAAATCGAAGAAGCACTGCCAAGTCCGCCTTTCACAGGGCCGGCTTTAGCTCCATAACCTGCACCCGCAGTTCCTAGTTTGAAATCCAAAGAAACATTATCAAGAGCGGCGCGACCCAAATCCCAGTACGGAGACTTATCGCCCCAGTTTTTATTTCCACCATTAAGCAAATCAAAAAGCACAGCACTCGGAACAATCGGAGCGCGTGCGGGGCCAATCGGAAAACCAATACCACGGGAAGCAAGAACGTCTGTCACTGCTGACGAAGCACCCAAACCAAAAACGGAGCCACCACTTAAAACAATCGCATCGATTCGGTCCACGAGACAGCTTGGGTTTAAGGCATCCGTATCGCGAGTGCCGGGACCTCCTCCGCGCACGTCGACGGCGGCTACAGCGCCAGAATCAAAAAGGACGACGGAAGTACCGCTCCACACTTCATGATTTTCAGATTGCCCCACTCGGGTGTTTTCAACATCGGTGATCAGATTGCGTGGGCCGGGGCGGAAGTTGTATTTCATGGCGATTCTCCTTTATTGCAAAAATCTATGATAGTCACAAAAAGGAATTTTAAAAAGCATTCAAATGGGGGATTTAATGCGTTCCATCTTCACAAAATCTTTGCAACTAGGCATTTACTTCGAGCACCGTCATAAAATCATAACAGTTTAAATCAGCATCAAAGATCGGCTGAGCGAACACGAACGCTCCCGCTAAAATGTAAGCTCTTAAAAGGGTCGGAAGAGCGCGAAGAATTTTTTTATTCGATTTATTCTGAGGATGTGAGTTGAGATCTTTTAAAAGAGATTGAATATCGCTAATACGCTGACCGTCGGAATCCATCACACTCGTTGCGCCAAAGGCGTACTGCGCTCTTGTTAATTGCAAGTAACTTCGAATACCTTCCCACAAAGCGGAGATCACGGTACCGTTGCGATACTCAGGTGCGACACAGGCCCACGCCAATTCCACCTTCACACCGGGACCTTTGATCATCGCATTGACGTTAAAGTCTTCTTCAGTTTCGAAATGTTTGGAATGACTGGAGCATGAAAGACGATAAGCTCCACAGATTTCTCCTGTCAGCTTATCTTGGGCAATGAGGTGGTCGGCCGTGTAGTCAAATTCTTTAATGCGCTCACTTAAATGAGGAAAGGCGCGACGGCGCAAAGCGAGGACTTTGTGAAGTTCGTCAGAAGTTTCAATCGTTCTGACCAGGTAGTGCCCGGTTTCAAAAGAGATCTTTATCTTTTGTTGAAACGTAATGCGTTCCTCCCAATGAAACAACCTTAACAATTGTTAATATTTCATAAAGTTTTGGTCATCGCCACCTTAAAAGTGCCAAAGCAAGGAAGTTTCACAAAAAAAGACCGGAAATATTGAGATTTTGGTCCAAAATGTTATAGTAGCGTCATGAAAGTCGCCCAGCTTAATAAACTTCTGAAAGAAACAAAGCTTAGCCCTGAACGGCTTGCGGAGTACTTGCAAATCTCCAATATGACGGTGCGACGCTGGGGTAAAAATCCCGGGACGTTTCAGATTCCGGCGCAATATGAAGCCAATCTTTATGCCGGCATTTTATCGTTATCAAAAGACGGTTTGCTTTCCAAAGATCATCCGCTAGTCATCGAAGCATTCGAATTCCTGCAGACGACTTATATTCAAAACAGTTTTCATCGCATGAACGTCACTCCGGATCAGCTCGGAAAAGACAGCTCCATGGATGAGGGAATTGTAGACCTTTGCTTGAACCTCGGACAGCAGAGCGACAACCTGGATTTTGTAAATCAGCATAGTGGCGAAATTAAGTCTTTTGAGAAAAAAAATCCCAACATCTACAAGATGGCGCAGAAACTTTGGCAAGTGGTCCGTTCTGATGAAATGCAAAGAGCTCAAAAGTACATCGCGTTCGGAGCTTTGTTCTATCTTTTCTTTCCATTTGATCTTATTCCCGATGGTCTTCCTGCATTAGGATTTATGGATGACTTCGGAATTTTGACGGTGGCTTATAACTATTACGTGCGTTCCCGTTAAGACGCGGCGAAAAAGATCCACATTACAAAATTAGTTCTTTAAATAGGAATTAACATTTGTTAAGAATTATTCCAAGAGGAGTCGTTATGAAATCGGCTTTTGGAAACGTTCTTTTGGTAGTTTCTTTCCTTCTTCAAGTCTGCAGTGCTCACGCTGCACAGGATATTCTGACGGTGACCCCTGAAGACAATCACGAACAAATCAATAGTGCCGTCGACAAAGCTCAGTCTTCCATTGAAATGGTGATGTTTCACCTCTCTGATCTGGAAAGTGTGGATCATCTTATTGCAGCCCAAAAGCGAGGGGTGCAGGTTCGCATTATTCTTGATGAAAAGTTGGTACAAAAAGGCTCCGCCGCTCAAATTAAAGACCATCTCGTTGCCGAGGGCGTGGACGTTCGTTCAAGCCCTCCAGGTTTTTCAATCACGCATGAAAAAGCGATGGTGATTGACAAAAAGACGGCTCTTATTTCTTCCATCAATCTCACTCGCAATGGGGCCTTCACCAGAGATTTCGGAATTTTTACGAGTGATACCGGTGTGATTAATGAGATGGGAAGCGTTTTTGAGTCTGATTGGTCTAATAGTTCGATGCAATTAATGCCTCCCACCCCGCAACTTTCAAATGAGAAACTTGCTTGGAGCCCCGTGAATTCCAAGGAAAAAATTCTGGCTCTTTTAGATTCGGCTAAAAAATCAATCTCCCTTGAGGTTGAAAATCTTGGAAGTGTTGAAGTCATCGCGATGCTTCAGAAAAAAAGTCGTGAAGGAATCGCAGTGACGGTCCTAGTTCCTTTGTGTGTCGAAGGCGGTATGGATCAAAAAAGAAATGTCCCATTTCTTAAGGATCTGGCAGCCAGCGGTGTCAAAGCCCTGGCAGCGGTGTCGCCGTACACAGCGGAAAATCCCTACATCCATGCTAAAGCTATCGTCGTAGATTCACAGGCCGTCTTTGTGGGATCTGAGAATTTAAGTCATAACAGCTTAGATCTGGCTCGCGAACTGGGCATTATTGAGCGCCAACCAGACATCACAGCGAAAGTTGAATCAATCATAAAAGCGGACTTCCGCCGTGGCATTTCAGGTGGTGCCTTAGATTCGGCTTCCTGCAATTAGATGGTGTCTCATCCTGAGGATTTTTTCTCTAGGAGTGTGACTTTCCCGCTACTCAATTTTTTTACGGATAAGAGTGACACAAGCCTTTCACTGCAATTTCAGCGGCTTATCAATATTCACTGTCCGTTAACCACCGTATTTACGGTCAATGGTATTCTATACCAGCGATTGTTTATGCGGAGGTGAGTATGGACACTAAAAATATCTCGTGGCTACTAACGGTAGCTCTTGCAACAGGGATCGGTTGTAAACAGGAAGGCGGAGAAACAAGCGGAGCCAATGAATTACCTAGTACGGTGGCGCCTGTTTCTAAGAGCCAAGAGTCAGGTTGTTCTGTCGCCAATGTCGAAGGTGGAGCGCAAATCACTTGTGGAGAGACTCAAGTTTTTGTTCCAGCTGGAGCTAGTGCCCCACCAAAAATTCCTCGGCTTATCAATGGCAACCCTGGCAACAACCCCTCCGTGCAAAATATGCCGATCGGAGATTATTTAATTTCCGTAACAAAGAATAACAACGCTGAACTCATCACAGTTTGGATTGAAAAAGAAAAAGCGATACTTCAATATGAAAACGGCATGATATATCCGAGAGATACGGCCCTTTATTACAACTCTAGAGATTGTACCGGAGACGGGATTTATCAAACAAATCCAAATGTTCATTCATTTGCTTTCGGAATGGCCGATCGTATTGTGTATTGGGATCGCTATTATCGTTTAAGTGGAATCGTTGAACATTGTTATCCGAGATCTAAAAAAGAGAAAGATGGCTCATGTACCGAAATCACAGGGCCTGTATCCGGGGATTTCAATGGATTTATTGCGAAGCCTGCGGAACCTGGAGTAACTCCAGTTCTGACCAGTGGTTATAGAGTGATAATGCAGTAGCAAAAAAGGCAGTCTTAACGACTGCCTTTTTCTTTTTTACAGATTGTTTCTCAGTCCTTGGCGTTTGAGGTGTCGAAGCGTACACAAACTCCATTCACATGGGGTTTTTTATGAAAAAGTTAATGCTGGTTTTTGCATCGCTTTTGATGCTTGCGGGATGTAATTCAGATAACGGGAGCTTGGTTGTTCATCAGGATTTCACGTTAACTTCCACAGAAGGCGCTGACGTTGTTTTAAAACAAGGCCAAAACTACCGGGTGTACATCACGCCTTACTCCATTTTCGGTTCTGATTTCTTGGCTAATTTCTTCTCTGATTCTGAGACTTCGGCAGGACTTGCGAAATTTGATTTCGCGGGTTTTCGGATGATTCCTCTTGATGGAGAATTCACAATTCCGGCTCATGAAATCCGCAATCAAAATATTTCCATGCAGGGTGCGAGCGAATTTAAGGCGCAAAGTACTGCCGTGTATGACTCTTACGAAGAGTGCGAAACACCTTCGCAAAAACGTCTTTTAAAAATGCAAACTCGCAAAGGCATTCGCTTTGTGCACGTGCAAATCATGGACTCTTCTATGAGCACTCTCTTGGCGGAATTTTCTTACGACAACAAGTACACGGAAAGAACGGTTCTTTCAGAAGGTGAATGCTTCTAAAGTCGCAGGGCTTGACGTCAGCGCAAATTATCTGTCAGGCGCAAAAAGACGTCGATGCTTGAAAGAGTCGAAGGGGAGCTAAAGTCAGAACCTGGCTTGCTTCCTGACCAGCGGTGGGACATGTTTTCAATTTCAATATAACTTGTCGAGCTGCCATCAGCAAAACGCACCGAGTATCCATCCTGACCTATCAAGTGGGTCGCCTTGTACGAAGAATTAAACTGTCTATCGTCCAATGAATCCATATAAAGTATAGATTGGGCGAAGGCGTTTCTGCCCATAAAGGCGGGAACGACTTTGTCTTTCTTGCCATGAATGTAAAACAACGTCTTTAAACGATGGGTCTCCGAAGACGAGTTTTCCCCCGCGCAGGTTAAAGCCTCTTGCACATTGGTGCGAGCGGAATCTATTGTCATGCTGCCTGTGACGTCAAAAGGAGCGCCAGAGTGTATCAAGGCCCCTTTAAAAATATCCGGAAAACATAAGGCCAAGTGATTGGCAAACATGGCTCCCGAAGAAAACCCTCCTACAAAGACACGGTTGGGGTCGACCTCACCAGCTTCAATATGTTTTTTAACTTCGTCAATGACCTGCATGAAGTCACCATCACGCTTTTGCATTTCCGATGAGGCGAAGTTCCAGCACTTCAGAAGATTCATCTTAGAAACTTGATAAGGAGCAATAATCACAGGATTTAGATGTTTCGTTTTTTCTACAATGTCTGTCACATCAACAAACTTTTCATCGGTTTGGTTGCAGCCGTGAATCCATAAGAGCAAAGGTCTTTTCACTGAGGCGTCTTGATTTGAGACGGTGATACTTTCATTAAAATAAGAATAGGCGATTTCAATGGCGCAGGCCTGAGATGTCGCCATCACGATCGAACCAATTAATAAAAGAAGCCGCCCAAGTCCTAAGAACATAAAGTCTCCTGCGATCTTAAAAGCAATTTCAAATCCAGGCGGTTTCCTCTTATTTCAATTTAGAAGAACGAGAATCATCCAAGGTTTTGACATAGGGACATTTCTCGAAAAACATGTCCCGTTCGCATTTCGTAATCGAACAATTTAAATGACACATAAAAGCGCTGATTTTAAACAACGCTCTTTCTTTGTTCTTCAAAATTTTCCACTCACAGCTTCAGAATCACACTCGGCGAAAGTCTAACGAACTTTGCATTAACAACAATAAGAGAAAGGAATCACAATGGATCGTCATTGGGCGCAACGAATTTTAACGTCAATCCTTGTACTTCAAGTCGCGGGGGTTGCTCATGCTGAAACAACTCTTCCCTCATTCCTCAATGAGTTGGCGGCAGATCCTGGTGCACAAGCGGCACAGCCTTATGAAGGCGTGGGCCGAATTGCAGACATCACTCGTAAAGCGGGCGGGGATTTATACAGGCTTGATTTGGCAAAGCCCGTTCCATTGACACAAATCAAAGCGAAGCCGTCCGTCGGTCGCGTGAAATTGGTCAGCGTAACTTTGGTGACTGACAAAAGAGAACGCATTCCGGTAAAAACTTTGAGCAATATTATTGTTGCTAATACGGATCCAGCTTTGATTTCTGAAAACATCACAGGCGATGCTGGAATTGCAACAATTGAAGTTCAAGCAGAAGCGATGTGGGGAGCGGCAGGTCTGGATGTTAGTGCGATCTCAAACAAAGAAACTCCGCAATTGGCTCTTCGTGAACCTATGTCTTGCGATAAAAAGATGGACGCGGCTTTAAAAGAAAAGCTCGACACTGTTCAAGTATGGGCTGGCAGAGCTGAGGGAAGTGCACAGGGATCTATTCAAGAAAAGTATGCGACGAAGGAATTTAACAGATACGTTAACGAATTTATCGCGGCTTTAAGAGATTCAAAAGCGTCGTATCTTTCAACAGAGTACACTTTGACACTTCTGAACTTCTTTACGGAGCGTCATAATGCAAGTCGTGCGGGCAGTGCGGCTGAACAAGCTTATAAAAACATGGCGACAGAAACTTTTGAAGTTTTCTTAGCTTCTCTTGAAAACGAAAAAGATCAAGAGTGTCGTGAGATGTCCAGTGAAGGTCTCACAAATATCGCATTGGATTTCCAAAAGAAATACGACGCGAGCAAGCCAGACAGCCGTGCAAGAAAAATTTATGAAATGATGATTTCGCGAATTGGAAAATTTATTCCAACTCAGTATCGCAAAGAACTTGCGGCGAAAAACTACAACTTCCGTCAAGCCGATGCTGAAGGGTACAAGTACTACAAACTCTTTACTTCAAGCAAACCGGACAGCTTCTTAAAGCCGACTCATCAAGAGATGAGCATGAATGCATACGCGGTGGCAGAACAGGCTTTGACTCGTGAAGTACAACAAATGGACAGTGAAAAGAGATACCAACTGATCGTTGAGTACCAAGCTAAATACAATGATCCGACTCAGTATCCTCAAGAAGTGATGTTGAAATACTTAGTCATTCTTTCTGAGAATGGAACTTTGTTCGAAATTAAACTTTAATGAGTGATTACGAAGGCTCGTCTGGAAAAAGGCGGGCTTTTTTATAATCGCGATTCTTCAGCAACATGTCTTGAGTTAAACTGATCGACGATTTCGGCATAAGTTCCGTTGGAGCGAATTTTTTGCAGTCCTTTTTCTAAGAGTGCCGCATATTTTGCACCTTCTTTATGCTTCTTTGAAAAGCTCAAATAAAGATTCGTTCGAGAAATAACTCCTAACGCCTTCACTTTTTTAGTCAGGTCGGGGCGTTCCTCTAAAATCAAAGAACCCGTAAGCCCCCACAAGATTGCATATTGAATGCGCCCACTGGCTAGTTTTTCTAACTGTGATTTTTCCGTAGGGCCTGGCGAGTGCAGGACTCTTTTATTGCTGATAAACTCCGTGGGATAGGTGTAGCCGTTGGTGGTGCCCACGGTCTTTCCTTCAAGATCTTTAAAGGTCCACGTCTTGGGAGCCTCGTTGATACTGCCATAGATAACCATGTCCGCTGTAAAAAGGGGCGTGGGATGGAAAATATAGCGGTCTTGGGTTTCACTGCTAATCACGGTATCAAAGCAGCCAATCGCGGTTCCCTCGTCCACCTCGTGAAGGCATCGCGCAAATGGCACCGGACGTGTGACAACTTTAATTCCTTGAGTTTTAAAAGCAGCTCGCACGATATCAGGAGCAAGGCCTTCAACGTCTTTATAATTTTTCGTCGCCGAAGAGTAAGGAGCCCAATCATCTTCTCCGTTAATCACAATGGTTTTTGCAAAAACAGGTGAGAAGCCCAGAAATACAAGAGTAAATAACATAAATCGGATCATTGGCGGTTTGTATATCAAATGAAAATCCGGACCAAGGAAAAAGAAAAGTTATTCGCTAAATTTAATGATGTTCGAATTTTTTCTGGAAATAGTGTTCCACGGGATCAAGTGTGTCTTTAGAAAAAAGTATAGAGTGACAAAATGCTCCTAATTGTTTTGGTATTCGACTTGCTAAGGGACTTTCTGTGCAAATTTTCGCACTTAAAGCGGAGGAATTTATGAAAGTTCACGTAGTTGCAAGTTTGGTTTTCCTTTCTCTTATCTCCCATGGGTCTCTTGGACTTGCGACGGAACCTTCGCAAGCAGATAAGCAAAGACAAGAGGAGTTAGAGCGCCGAAGAATCAAGGCGGGACAGGCGGAATCTTCTGAAACAGTGACGGCCGTCGGTATTGATGAACGGGATTGTGTTGAACAGGCGCGGGTAAAAGCCAGCAGAAAGACCAATCAGGTTCTCAATCGATGTAACGATCAAGCCCGTGAGTTTTATAACTGCGAAATCGTTTCGCAAAGAATCGTTAATTATCCTTCTTACATCACCTCCGTTCGCGGCAACGGCGATTACAATGAAAGTAAAAGCAATGAAGAAACCTGTCGTTCTTCCGCCATTAATGAAGCCGAAAGAAACGCCCTCTCAAATTGTTCAGAAAAATACGGAGTCTCCTGCATAATCTCAGCCCGGGGAGAAGTGACATCGGCGCGTTCCTACACACGACGCAGATACTTTATCATGGGACCTAAAGAACTTAGACATGAGTGCCTTGCCGATGCTTCGGCCGCTCCCGAGTCTCGTTATAGATACCAGTGTTCCGTGGAAGTCGTTGCCAAAGCCGATGTACGATAAAGAAAAACAAAAACCGCCTTCTCGTGGCGGTTTTTGTTTTATGGAGAAGCCGTTTTAGAATGTACTAGGAGTTGTCGTGGGAGGATTGGCTGGAGTTGTTGGTAAGGTGTTACGACGTTGTTCATCCAACATACGGCGATCTTCTTCCATATTGCGACGAGATTCATCCAAATCACGTTGCATTTGATCCTGATTTTCTTGCAAGTCACTTTGAGAAGTTTGAGGTGTTGCCGTTGGCGAAGGGTTTGTTTCAAAAGGACCTGTCGGTGCACCAGAAGGACTTGTTTGTGAAGTTGAAGTCGAAGTTGAAGATGTTGATGGTTGAGCAGTATTAGGTTGAGTCGTCGATGGCTGTGTTGTGGAAGCTGTGAGTTCATCTGCGCCCAACTTAACGTGGATGCGGCCAATGTTAAAGCAAAAATAACCAGGGTTTTCATAAAGACCTCCTTTCAATGTATTTTATTATCTCTTGAAAGACATAGTGTTAAAACAGCGCCGGAAAAAGGAAAATAAGATACTGAGCAAAAGGTCAGTTATTTTAAATAAATTTCCACATCTCATTTATTATTCTGATTAAAGACATAGGGGATTTCGTTGATCTCAAAGTACTCATGTTTACGATTAGAAATATGAGTATCAAAGGTGTTGAAGAGGATATTAGAAACTTAATATCTCAAAAAAATTATCCTTGTGTTGCCGCAGTCCAATCTCTTTTTCGTAAAGAGATGTTGTGGGACGTTTACGAAGATTTCGGAACGGGCAAGAACAGTCGGACCTTAGCCTCAAACCTAATTTCTTTTAAAAGAAAACAGCTTCAAGATCATCTTTCGTTTTTAAGTTATTTTGCTGTTTTCCCCAATAATATTTCCCGCGATGAAGCTGAGTTTGAACAAGGACTGTTTAAGGAGCTTTCAGCAATCTGGGATCATCCTGACATTGCAGGAGAATGGGATACCCAATTCAGTGATGATCCCGATGATAAAAAATTCTGTTTTAGTCTTGATGGCAGTGCTTTTTTCGTCGTGGGTCTTCATCCCCAAAGCAGTCGTAAGGCGCGACGTCTTCCGTATAATGCTTTGGTATTTAATCTTTATTCTCAGTTTAATGAACTGAGGGCGAAGGGGCAGTTTGACTCCATAGCGGCGTTGATTCGCGAAAGAGATTTAAAATTTCAAGGCTCGATCAATCCCATGGTGGAAACTTACGATAACACCTGGGAAGCCATTCAGTATTCCGGAAAGCACAATCCACCTGATTGGAAATGTCCTTTCCGGAAGGGAACGACCAAGTCTTAGTGATTTTTAATCACGACTTTGATGCAATTGTCTTTTTTATCCAAAAAAGTTTTATAAGCGTCCGGAGCATCTTCAATATTGATTCGATGAGTGATTAAAAACGAAGGATCAACGTCTCCTTGAACAATGTGCTCCAAAAGAGCTTCCATATATTTTCTAACGTGTGTTTGTCCCATCCTAAATGTCAAACCTTTGGCGAAGGCAGCACCTAATGGAACTTTGTCTAAGAAGCCACCGTACACCCCTGGAATTGAAACGGTTCCGCCTTTGCGACAAGCTTGAATGGCTTGGCGAAGAGCAATGGGGCGATCCGTCGCCATTTTAACACTCATCTTGGCGGTTTCATATTTGCTGTATAAATCCGTTCCGTGGGCTTCTAAACCGACAGCGTCAATGCACGCATCGGGGCCGCGGCCTCCGGTTAAAATATTGAGTTCGTCCAAGACGTCGACTTCTTCGTAGTTTAAAACTTCCGCCTTGCAAACATTTTTCGCCATCTGCAATCGTTCCGGAACGTGATCAATGGCAATAACTCTTTCAGCTCCAAGTAAATAAGCACTTTCAATTGCAAAAAGCCCGACAGGACCGCAACCCCAGACAGCGACAGTGTCACCCATTTGAATATTGCAGTTGGCAGCCGCCATGTATCCGGTTGGAAAAATATCACTTAAAAAAAGTACTTTTTCATCGTCCATATCCGTAGGAACTTTCAGAGGGCCGACGTCTCCAAAGGGTACGCGCGCATATTCTGCCTGGCCGCCGGCATATCCACCGTACATGTGCGAATAGCCGAAAAGTCCCGAAGCTCCGTGACCATAAATTTTTTCAGCTAATTCGGGTTTGGGATTGCTATTGTCGCAAAGCGAGTACTCTTGGCGATGACAGAAAAAACAATGACCACAAGAGATATTAAATGGCACAACGACTTTATCACCGACACGCAGATTTTTAACGTGAGGGCCTAGCTCAACAACTTCGCCCATGAACTCATGTCCCAGGATATCGCCTTTTTGCATAGCCGGAATCACGCCATCGAAAAGATGAAGATCCGAACCACAAATAGCCGTGGAGGTGATTTTAACTATGATATCCCGAGGGTTTAAAATTTGAGGATCGGGAACCTTCTGAACTTCGACATGCTTTGTTCCTTGCCAGCAAACGGCTTTCATAAAAAACTCCTTAGTGAAGGGCGGTTTTTGTTTCATGTTCACGTTTGTTACCGGCAGGTTGGCCTTCCACTTTAGGAATTTCTCCAGCCTCGAACAATTCGCGAAGTTTTATAAGGTTGATTTTTAGATTTCGGTGCGGACTTTCTCCCAGAGTCTTTTCGATAAGATTTAAAAGTTTCCCTGTCGGAAGATCATAGGCCATTTTGACTCTCACGACGGTTCCACGGTGATAATTTAAGGGCACAAATTCCACGCGACCTGAAAGACGAAGATCTGATTCCGGCGTTGAGCGCCACGCGATCAGTAAGTACGGTTTTTGTTCGACGATTTCGCTGACCCATTCGATGGTTTTTCCGCCCTTCAATGCCCGCCACACCCAGTGAGATTTTGTTTCAGAAATTTGATGAACGGCTTCGAGCTGTTCGGTGAATGTCATGAAATTAGTGGGATCAAGCCAAAAGTTATAAAGCTCTTCGGGAGAACTTAAGACGGTGACAGCCTCGGACGTATAAAGACCTTGATCTATTAAGCGTTGCTGCTGCTCTTCCGGAGTCACCACTGTTTCTTGGTTTTCCATAGAACACCTCTTTGCTTTTAAGGTAATCGTTCGGCAGGAAAGGAAAAGCCTCCAGCAACAGAACTGCGAATTTTCAGAGGAGTTCCTTGATTTTAGGCCGTCCAGGACTATGCTGAATGTGGTCTTTTTTAAATTTCATTGTCTTTCAAGCGTTCTTTTAAGTCATCAATGGCAAGATTCATGAACGCCTTTAGTTTTGGATTCACAAACTTTTGTGGTGGATAAACAAAACTGATCGGTCGCACATCCGAACGCCAATCTGGCAGAATGCGCACAAGTTTATTTTTCTTAGTTTCCATCTCGCAAATAAAAGTGGGAAGAAGTGCAATGCCTTCTCCAGCTAACACCAAATCTTTAATAACGTTTAAATCATCCGCAATCAAACGTCCGCTTAAAGAAACGGTGACCTTGTTTTTGTTTTTATTCACAAGCTCCCATTTTTCTTTTCCTAACGGACTGAATTGCAAACAGGAGTGCTCGCGAAGTTCCTTAGGATGAAGGGGAGTGCCGTGGTTTTTTAAATAACTTGCCGACGCAAAAGGAGCAAAATAACCGACGCCTAGTTTTTTTGCGACGAGACTTGAATCGCTCAATTCTCCGGCGCGAATGGCGAGGTCCACTCCTTCTGAAATCAAATCGACAATGCGGTCCGCAAAAATCAGTTCGACTTGGATTTTTGGATACTTGCTAAGGCATTTGGCAACGACGTCCGGTAAAAGGCTGCTTCCCAAAGCCGAAGGGGCCGTGATGCGAAGAAGACCTTGCGGTTCGCCTTGATTGGAAGTCACTTCCTCTTCAGCTCCCTGCAATTCTTGAATGGCATTGAGACTTCTATTGAAAAAAGCTTGGCCGGCTTCCGTGACTTGAAGTTTTCGAGTAGTACGGTGAAGCAGCGTGACGCCAAGGCGTTTTTCCAAGGAAGAAACTTTAGCACTCACCGTGGAGTTCGGCATGTCGAGCTGTTTAGCAGCCTGATGAAAACTTCCGACTTGAACGACTTTTACAAAGATAGCGACTTCATTTAAATCCATGCTTCCACTATAGCGATGCTTGAACTGTCTGTTAATGAATTTTCTGCATAATTTTAAAGATTATCCATATATCTGAATAAAGGTTCCATAAACTTCAGCTGGTCATAAAGCGGAAGCCTCGTTATGATGAGATGGAAAATTATTAAAGGGGTCATTCATGAATTTGCTTTTGTTCGCAGGTAGTCTGCGCCAGGATTCTTACAATCGAAAACTTCTTGCGGTTGCCAAGGAGCTTCTCTCTGAAATTCCTGATATTACGGTTACGGTGGCGGATCTTAAAACTTTGGCGTTTCCCGTCTATGACGGTGATATTGAAGCAGCGGGAATGCCCGAGTCTGTAAAGTCTTTAGGACAGATGATTCAAGCGGCGGACGGCTTGGTGATCGCAAGTCCTGAATACAATGCTTCGATTTCTAGTCCCCTCAAAAATGCAATTGATTGGGTGTCACGTCTTCGTCCGGTCCCATTTGAAAGAAAGCCGGTGCTGTTGATGGGAACATCACCGGGAGCATTTGGTTCTATTCGCGGGCTTGGATATACAAGAGCTCCTTTTGAAACCTTGGGTTCGTTTTTGTATCCTCAACCTTTCGCTGTACCTAAAGCGGCTGAAGCGTTTTCTCTAACAGGAGATCTGGTTGATTCAGCGACAAAACAAAAATTGAAAACGGTTCTACAGAACTACGTCTATTTTGCTCACAGTCTGTCTGGAAAATAGGGGCTTAGGATGTCGGTAGAGTCTAGTCGAATTTTAAATG